>NZ_AYXY01000019.1:0-971372 GCF_000511935.2 Zhouia amylolytica AD3
TTTTTACTAGATACTGTCATACAAATGTCTGAATACGACAGTAAATGGAAAACATATTATTTAGATTCACTTTCAAGAGTTGACCCAGACAATGCTAAAAAGTATGAGAAGAAATATGATAGTGTAGTTAGTGGGTTGGTTGAAAATAAACTAATACCAATTATTGAAAAATACGGATATCCTGGAGAGCGACTAACGGGTGTGATGGTAAACGGACCATTAAACGATTCCTATAAAAGAAGTTATGGGAATAATTACGCGAATGTAATTTTAATTCATTACTATACTTGGTTTACCAAATGTAGATTCAATGATCTTTTAATGAAGGAAGTTATTAAAGGTAATTTAAACTCACAATCGTATGCTAGTTTTATAGATTTTCAAGCAAGAGTTAAAAATAGCAGCTCATGCAATCCTATGTATTATAATGAATGGCATAGGACTAATGATTCTACAAAATTTAAGGATATCAATAAAAGAAGATTTAAGATAGGATTATCAAAGTTTCAGGAGATAGATGAAAAGTATTCCAGAGGCAAGAAAATTTGTAAAGATTTAAAGCAAGGAAATTATAATCATATTAAATTATTTTACTGGTGTGGATGAAATTAATGTTTTAGTATTATCGGAGGAAGGAGATAATACTATAGATACTGTGTTAAAATGGATAAAATATTATGGAGTTAATTTTTTAAGGCTAAATATATATTGAATATTTATTCTCCATTGATTGTAAAGGATCTGATTTAAATCCTTGAAATTACTATTGTCAAATAAAAAAAAATAGATTGTTTGATAACATCAAATGTGTAACTAAAAAGTATGGAAGATGGTGTTGAAAAGCTATAAAATGTTAAAATTTGTTAAATGGTGAGGGCATAGGTGTCAGTTAAAAATTGAGGGTTTGAGAACCCTTATAATACCTAAAAAATATCAGTTTTTTATATTCTCCCCGACTCCACGATTAAGCGGAAAGCCTGCACGGAAGTGCAGGCTTTTGTTTTTTATAGGCGTACAAAGCGTGCTTTGTTAAGCCATCTAAAAAACAAAAGGCACAAGCGGAGCTTGTATGGCTTTCCATTTACAGTACGGGAATTTATGGAGATCACGGTAGTAATCTCAATTAACAGGATACTCTGTTAAGCCATCTAAAAAACAAAAGGCACAAGCGGAGCTTGTATGGCTTTCCATTTACAGTACGGGAATTTATGGAGATCACGGTAGTAATCTCAATTAACAGGATACTTTGTTAAACCATCTAAAAAACAAAAGGCACAAGCGGAGCTTGTGTGGCTTTCCATTTACAGTACGGGAATCTATGGAGATCACGGTAGTAATCTCAGATTCCATATTTTACCTATACTTTGTAACCAGGGAGGTTAGTTCCTGAATATTTATTGGTAGCATAGAAAGAATTTGTATAGATATACATCAATTTAACTCTCCTCATACTTTATCCATACTTTAACTATACTTCAACTATGCTTCAACTACCTATTAAACCATTGGTAATTTAGGGTTGAGAATTGTGTTTTTACAAGTTCAATAAACAATTTATATGATTTTGTATCAATTTGTACATGGTGGTAAAAACATGTGAAATAGGATGTTTTTATGAGAAAATTCAGCCGTATTAAATATCTTATCTTTAAAAAGTATTTTTTAAGGATTTGCTAAAAATATTATTCATGTACACAGGTATCTTAATTCATGGATTTTAATAAACGCATTAAAGATCAATGGATTAATTCGATACAACCAGAGTCTTTATTAAATAAAGTTTTAACCTGGGGCTTTTGCAACCCTAGATTAAAACTTTAACTAAATCTTTTCTAATTAATTCAAATAAATTAAAAACTAACTCTTTAATTCTTCTTCTATAACGTGGTCCAAATTTTCCACCGTATTAGTTGTTAAGCCTGTGGCTTTATAAATAATTTTGGAATCCTGATTGATGATAATATGGGTAGGGAAACTATGTACATTATATTCGTCAGCAATAGACCTTGCCCCGGCAACGATTTGATACTTAAAAGGGGTTTCTTTTAAAAAAGATTCCAAATCGCCGGGCTTATCAAGAGCGAAAGCTATAAATACAACTTCTTTACCCTGGTATTTTTCAACGAGTTTATTTAAATCAGGAATTTCCATCGCACAGGGTTTACAGTTCTTAAACCAGAAATTTAAAACAATAACCTTTCCTTTTAATTTTTTTAAATAAAGTTCATTATTCTTCAGGTCGGTAGCCTCAAAATTTGGGGCAGGTTCGTTTAGCTTTTTGTTACTTTTTAAAGCATCTGAATTCGCAATTTTCATTTGAGCTTTTTCCTCATCAGTAGCCTCCCTCATTAAAATGGCCTTTATTTCTTTATCGTTATCTATATAGAAGTCAGGTGCAAAATCTCCAGAGGTAAAAGCTTTCATAAGAGAAAACCCTTTTAACCTCTTTCCTGTATTGTCATAAACAGGAATACTTTCACCATCGAGTGTTATTTGTTGGTTTTTATTCATTTCTCCTTCTTGTGCTTTTCTAAGCCCTTTTAAAAATTCAAATTTAGGGGGAGTCTTTGAACCGTTTTGAGCATAGGTCGAACGTGTCATAACCCCTATTGCTAATAAGATCATGATTAGTGTAAATAGATGTGTTTTCATTTTAATAGAATTTTTAATATTTATTTTTTTATTTTTCGGCTTTTTCAATCGTATAGGGAGGCCGTTCCCATTCTTTAGTCATTATTAAATAGTTAGGATCGATCACTAAAGTTGATGGTTTTCTGTTGGTTTTTAGATTTAAGTTGTTTTCACCAGATTTAAGTTTTAGTTTTTGATTAAAGAGGATATCACCTTTTGAGTTATTCTCTCGAACTTCAATGTAGTCGTTACAAGGCACTTCGATTTCCTCTCCCTGGTCATTGATATAGAATTTTCGAATATCGACTTTTGCTTCAACCGTATATGTAAAGTCTTTATTTCTCTTATAGTGAGCAGATTTAACAGTGGTTTTATAGAAGGTTATTTTCTCTAGTGCATCTTCTACGAAATACTGTAAGCTATCCGGAGTTTCTTGTTTAAGACGTGTTATAAGGTTGGCAGTAGTAGGATAAGGGGCTGATTTATATGCATAGTCATTCAAAAAGTTACGAAGGACTCCTTGAAATGTATCTTTACCCAGGTACTGCTCAAGCGCATTCATCACTAGAATTCCTTTTTGATAGAATGTTTGTATTTGATAATTAGCAACCTTGTCCAACGGGCGTTCATCTAATTGTTCCTTTTTTCTGGAGGTGATATATTTAAAAGCTTCATTTTTTAGGAACTTGGTTATGGCCGCATCATCAAATCTATTTTTCATGGATTGAAGGGCGCTATATTGCGTAAGTGATTCCATAAGCATTTGTGCTCCTTCAACATCGGCAGCTATAAGTTGGTGCGCCCACCATTGATGTGCCACTTCATGCACTGTAACAAAAAATGGATAGTCGATAGTAATTTCAGATTTGTCTTTAGTTTTATTGTTGAGTTCACGTAAATCAGCAATAAAGCCAATACCTTCGGAAAAAGGAATCATATTTGGAAATGATTGTGCATAACTTGAGTATCGGGGGAATTCAACAATACGTAGCTGTTCCGATTGATATGGAGCATATATCTTACTATAAGTATTTAAGGCTGTTTTCATCCCGTTCATCATGTTGTCAAGATTGTATTCGTGTCCTTTATGGTAATAAATACTTAACTCCGTTTCTTTACCATTTTCACTTTTCCATACGTCTGTTTTTACCTGATAATTTGCAGAAAGAATTGCATAATAATTCACCATTGGATGTTCTGAGCGGTAATGAAAATAATTTCTTCCGTTTTCCTTCCATTGATCAATCAATTTTCCGGGGGTTAATGCTGTTTGATCACTGGAAGTACCTACAATAGCTTCAAAGTCTACGAAGTCTGCATCATTATTAATAAAGTTATGCTGTATTCCTTGTGGATCATTGATATCGGCAGCAATTTTTCTTTTGGGTAATCCATGCTTCTTTCGAGTACGAGGATTTGTAAGTTCTCCTCCCTTATTGTATCCTAATGATGGAAATAAAGAATTGTAAAGGAAAGTCCCGTTTTTGGCACAGAAGTTATTTGCACCACCAACACTAAATCCGTTATTAATGCCTTCAAAGTAAAAGTCAAGGTTTAGACTGTCTTTAGATGCTAATGGTTGCTTAAGAAGATATAGGGAAACTCCATAAGTGTCATCACGCTCGATCAAGGTAACCTCTCGGTTAAACCCTAACGTTTTAACATTTATTCCTGCATTAATATAAAGGGTATCAATTGAGGTTGTTCCCCGGTTCTTTAATGTAAAAGTACCTTTTGCAATCATGTCGCCTTTTTCTGGATATAAATCAACCTTTAGTTTAATATTAGAAATCTTAGGTTGTGGTGTTTTTTCAAAAGATTTATATCGATTTTCATATTCAACAGCTTGTAATTCTCTTTGATATGAAGTTTTAAATTCTTTTTTAATATTGGTGTTATAAAAAATATATGATCCCACAATCAAGGCTAGGGAAGCCAGCCCCCAAATGCCTTTCATGGATTTTCCTTTGATTCTCCTTCCTAATAACTTTATACGTATACGCCAATTGGTTTCACTTTGGGTAACCAATAGTTCGATGCTCAGGATAATTAGAATTCCAGCGATGAAAGTCCAGTATAATTTAAAGATCGAATATGGAAAGAGTCCAAAGCCCCATCCATTCATGTCGGAATACATTACGGACGGGCCTCTACCATAGATTAACAAAGGATGTTTAAGCAATTGATCTATGAAGTAAGTATTCAGTACCCAATAAAGAATGATAAAAACATATCCCAGATATTTATTATTTACGATAATATGAATGAAAAATGCCAGAGCCATGACTAGTATACTTTGTACCAGGCCTATTCCAAATTCTGAGAAAAAGTACAAGCCTAATTCATAGTTATAATAATCCGCCAAACTTTGAATGATGATTCCACATACTATCATCACTAATTTTAGAAAGACAATCCCAATGGTGAGTGCTAAAAATTTGCTGGCATAGGAAACCCATCGAGGGGTAGGGTAGGTACAACTAATTTCATGAATATTTTTGTCGCGATCTCTCCAAATCATTTCCCCGGAGAAAATCATGATGATGATAAAAATAAAAAATCGAGCACTACCACCTAGAATGCCTAGTACCTGGTAAGTAACCGGGTAAGTGTTAGTGTCGTAGGTTTTTCCAATTCCTTTAGAAACCACAAACATAAACACAACCATTACCAAAGTGATTAGTAGAAACCAGGTGTTAGATATTAAGTTTTTGGTTTCGAATTTAAAAAGTTGCATAAATTCGGGCCACACCTTTCTGTTTGCTTCAGCTTTAGGCAAAGGTCTTCCGGGTTTATTACTAAAGTTATTTTCTGTTACTAATACTTTGCTTTTTTGAGTTTTCTTCTTCTTTATAGACCAGGTAGATAGGGTGTATGTAAATTTAAACCTTAAAAGGGTAAAAATTAATATTACGATTCCTATCCCAATCCAAAGTATTCGATTATACATAAAAACGTCTACTAGTTGTGCTCCGGTTTTATTCATGTCGGTAGCTGATGCTGAAGAACTGACGCTTACTGATGCTGCAATTCCAAACGGATCAAGTAAGGCAGCTATAGTTTGACTTTCCAGGTCTTTAAAAAGGCTCATGGCCACACCGTACAGAATATAGAGTCCTAGAATTGTAATCCAGTTGATTACAGCACTACGCAGTAACAGACTAAAGCTGAAAAATATGGCACTTATAAAAAAGATATTAGGGATTATTCGAGTGAGGTAAGGATTAATGTAAGTGAGCCATTGGTTGGGACCAATGTAATCATGGTTAAGGTAAGGCATCAAACTACCTACAAAAAAACCAATACCTGCACCCGTGAACACCATAATAGTAAGTACGTTTGATGCAATGAAGCGACCCAAGACATAGTTTACCTTCTTTAATGGTGTAACGAAAACAAGTTCCAGTGTGTTATTATTAAAGTCTTTTAATACAATACTAGAACATATGGCCGCGATGATAAAGATCCCTAAGTATGAAAAGCTCCCCATAATCAGGTCAATAATTCCAGGAGCATTGATAAAGGTTTTGTCGCCGGCTAATTGTAGGTTAATACTTTTAAATGCTCCGCCTGTTACATTTATGATAGCGAAAGCCAACAGAAAAAGTATGCCCCAGTAAATGTAAACTGCTGGTCGCTGAAGAGCTCGCTTTATTTCAAATCGTATAATTTCGAATAACATGAGATTGGATATTAAAGGTTAGGCAGAATGGTTAATCACCGAAAAATAAACATCTTCCAAGCTGGGGTAAACCGGGCTGAAACCATTTCCCGGATGATCATCATCCAAAATATTAATAAGCATATTCCCTTCATTTAGACGTGAAGTTATGATATGGTAATTTGAATGATATTGTTCAATTTCAGACTTACTAATTCGTTTTTGCCATACTTTACCATCCAGTTCTTTCATTAATTCCGATGGTCGACCGTTTATAAGTTTGTTTCCATGATTAATGATGGCAAGGTTGTTACAGAGGTCCTTGACGTCATCAACGATATGTGTTGACAAAATCACTATTTTATCTTCACTGATATCACTAAGCAAATTGTTAAACCTATTGCGTTCGGCTGGATCTAAGCCGGCGGTTGGCTCATCTACGATGATCAAATCAGGATCTCCCAAAAGAGACAGAGCGATACCAAATCGTTGTTTCATACCACCACTAAAAGTGTGTACACTTTTTTTACGGTCTTTATATAAATTGACTTGATGTAAGAGATTCGCAACGGTTTCTTTTCTTGGTTTTACACCTTTTATACCTTTAAGAACCGCAAAATGCAAAAGTAATTCTTGAGCACTGATTCCTGGATATACACCAAAGGACTGTGGTAGGTACCCCAGGTTTCTTTTCACTTTTTCTTTTTCCTTTAAGACATCGATATCGTTAAAATGTATGCTACCCTGGTCAGGTTCTTGGAGTGTTGCGATTGTTCTCATGAGAGATGATTTTCCGGCTCCATTGGGCCCTAGTAGACCAAACATGCCCTTTCCGATGGTTAAGTTTAGATTGTTTAAAGCCTTAACCCCATTGGAGTATGTCTTTGATAAATTATTTATAATTAACTCCATAACTATTCTTGTTACTTGTTGTAATGGTTGAAAAAGAGATTAGAGTTTTTGTTTTAAAGCATCCATTTTTTCCTCTTGCAGATCCAAAAACTGTTCTTTGGTGATTTCTGTCGAAGAATCAGGAATGAGTTTTTTAGGATCTATATTTTCGGAGAATGACTTAGCGATATAGGAAACTTTATCACCTTCAATGGCTAGAACTGCTCCATTATAAAACATAGGAGCTAGTGGGGTAATATATTTAGGAAGATGTTTGGTAACCCAGATGGAAAATTGTCCTTCACTTGTTTTGAATTCTTCGCAAGGGAAACCAAGAATTTTTTTTGACTTTCCGGTAGGTTTGATGTTTTCTAAAGCTACAATTGGTCCATTGTTATGGTATAATTCCCCATCAACGGTAATGTATTTACGAAAAACATTTCTATCAAAATCAAACCATGTTTTTCCTCCATCTCCTTCGGATGATATGATTATTCCTGTTGACTTTTTAGATGGTATTTCTTCATAAACACCTTTTGATTTATTAAATGTAAATCTAAAATCAGAACTGGTAGTTTCTGGTATCATACTTTTCATCATTTGCTGATCTTCCGATAAGTTTTTATGCAAATTGATAGTTCGTTCGTAAATAATAGTTCCTGAATTTTGAGCTTTCGAGGAATAAGCTAAGCCTATAATTACACTGAATAGAAGGATTGCTTTTTTCATATTCTTTAAGATTTTTGTTAGGTTAAACTTTCTGAGTTCAAAAGTATTGGAGATGTTTAGAGAAGATGGTTAACTCATTGTTACATAGTGTTATCGAGTGTTAACAGGCGTTTGTTTTGTATTAATGGATAAATATTAGTTGTACTTTTGCCTTGTACACGAAATTGTTTTACACATGAATCAGCGCATTCGTATTATCTTTTTTTTAGTATCTGTTTCGATTATTGGTTTAGTCCTGTTACAGGCTCATTGGATAGGAAAGTTCTACCATATAAACAAACAGCAATTAATAAAAGAGCTTAACCTTGCTTTAGAAAAGAGTGTTAATGAAGAGATGAGTTTACGATATAGCGAAGATCTTCAGAGAGTTATGCCTAATATGAATGCTAAAATCATCTCATCTCCACCGGATTCTATTTTGAATAAAATTCCGATGGATTTATTATCTAAAAGTGAAAGTTTTCCATCGGGGAGTGTTACCATGCATGTAGATTCCCCTCAATATCTGGATGAAGCATTTAATATGATAGATTCAGTACCTGAATCTGTTGAATTAAAATTGAGAGAGTTAGTACAACAATTAATTTCAGAAGATAACTCAAGAAATGAAAACGTGCAATTATCAGTAATAGACTCATTATTTCGATCAGAGCTTAATAATAGAGCAATAGATATGGATTATAGGTTGGATGTGTTGGACTCGAGTACTGTTTCAGAGTTTAATATGTCTTTTCCTTTTAAAAATAGCTATTTGGCATCCCGAACATTTCCTCTTAATTTTAAGGGAAACAAAAATATACGGGTAGTATGTACTAATGTACGTCAAGTTTTATATGCACAATTTGGTTTTGGAGGATTAGCTTCATTGGCATTGTTCATACTTATCATGATATGTTTTGTTTATATGCTTCGGACTATATTCAGACAAAAACAACTTTCGCAAATAAAAAGTGATTTTATTAATAATATGACACATGAATTAAAAACTCCGATAGCAACCGTTTCTGCAATTGTTGAATCCATGAAGAACTTCGGAGTTTTGAACGATAGGGAAATGACTGATAAATACCTTGATTCCTCTCAAAAGGAATTAACCCGTCTTTCTGGTTTAGTTGAAAAAGTTCTTAATATGTCGCGTGAGGAAAGGGAGCCAGCACCCATGCATCCGGAAGAAGTAAATTTCCGAGAGTTGTGTCAGAATATTTTAAATGACAGGAAGTATGGTCAGATCAATAAGAAAGTTAAGGTTGAATTAGAAATTGAACCTGAAGCTGAAAGGATTTGGGTAGATCGATTTCATATGGTGAATGTTATGCAGAATTTGTTTGAAAATAGTATAAAATATTCAATTGATGATGTGTTGATAAAGGTAGCTGCTAAACGAGAACACCACAACTTTTTAATTACCATCACTGACAATGGTATTGGGATTTCAAAGGTTGATCAAAAAAAGATATTTGATCGTTTTTATAGAGTCTCAACCGGATCGGTACATAATACAAAAGGATTTGGGTTAGGACTTTACTATGTGAAAAACACCATAGAGAAACATGGAGGAACCGTAGCTGTAAGGAGTGAGCTTAAAAATGGGACTACCATTATAATCGTTTTACCAGTAAATTATGAATGATAAGCTTAAAATTTTATACGTCGAGGATGAGCAAGCCCTTGCAATGGTGGTAGGCGATAGCCTTAGAAGTCGTGGATTTATTGTCGATCACTATGATGATGGAAAAAAGGGATTGGAGGCGTCTGTAAAGAATACTTATGATGTATTGGTTATTGATGTCATGTTGCCAGAGATGGATGGTTTTAGTCTTATTGAAGCTTTTAGGAGGGAAAACAGTAGCACCCCGGTTATATTTTTAACAGCCCGATCATTGACCGAAGATGTAGTGAAGGGATTTGAGCTGGGAGGAAATGATTATCTTAAAAAGCCATTTAGTATCGAAGAGTTAATTGTTCGTATAAAAGCATTAGCCAACCGCATAAATACTTCAGAAACAGCACCTTTAGACCATTGTTTTATTGGGAAATATAAATTCAATGTGCAAAAGCAAAGTCTTGAGTTGGATGGTTATGAAAGAATACTGACCCATCGAGAATCACAAATATTGTTCATGCTATATAAAAACCGGAATCAGGTGTTAGAGCGAAAGAAAGTATTAGATAAATTATGGGGTGATGATACTTTTTTTAATGCAAGGAGTATGGATGTATTTATTACCAAACTTCGAAAATACCTCAATAAGGATCAAGGGGTTCAAATTATTAACATCAGGGGGATAGGTTATAAACTATTTATTGACGAAAATTAGGACTTTGAGGGATTAAGTTTCTAATATTAGAAGATGAATATTCTTTTGTGGTTATTATGAGTTAATTTTGACTCAATTATTTTTGAAATAGGTGACTTTCATTGAAATCATCCCTCACTTAATACAACATAAAACTTAACAATTTTTAATTAAGATATTGATGGGTTATTCTCTAGTGATTGATGTGTATAGTCATTAGTAGCATAAAATCAATTTATATCTAAATACATCAATTTAACTCTCCTTATATTTTAACCATACTATAGGTATACTTCAACTATGCTTCAACTACCTAATTAAATCATTTTTATTAAATTTATAAGTAGCCAATGATTAAGTCATTATGATTTTAAAGATTAGACTTCTGTTATTTTTAATTATTGCTGTTGCTTGTTCATCCGGTCATCAGGATGAATTTCCAAGTCCGGATCAATTTAGTGGTGAAGATTTATATTCGCAAGCTTCGGAAACCGAGCGGATATTGATTGGGAAGTGGTATTTTGGGTACTGCTATAAAGAAATGCTCGATGGATCGGTAGAGATCAGTTATGATTCGGGTACAAGCTATCCCAATAACGAACGGACTGACACCATACAATTTTATTCGAATAAATTGGTTGGATATAGTTGGGATTGCCCTTACCAAAACCCTAATAAGGCACAGGTGAAGCTTGTAACCTCCGAATCGGCAAAATATTTCTCATGGTGTTTTCCCAGCGGGGTGAATGGTTGGCTGGTTGAAAACAACAATCTTACCTACTACAGAGGTTATGACACTAACGACTTTATAGCTTACCCGATTATGGAAATCAATAATGACTCCATTTTTTTCTTGTACAGGGATTATCCTGAAAATAGCCTTAACGGAATAGACAAGGAATATGCTATATTCTTTAAAAAGTAGAAAAATCCATTTGGTAATGGATGTTGTTATCCTTGGTGTTCTTGAACACGAAAACCATGGTGTCTTCTTTTAGCTCTAATAAGGTAGCTTCCCTTTTAAAATCACCTTCAATGACTAACAACATGTCATCTAAATCAAGATGCCAGATGCCTTGCTCATGCAAAACATTATTGGAGTATACAGAAAAAGTACCATTAGTATTGAAACTTACCTTAGCCTTTTCATAAAATAGGTTGTCGACCGATCCGTTTCTTACATATTTAAATCCATCCATACTGAATAATCGAGCCCAGACCAAATCGTATTTCCAATCCTTACAGATCAGGTCACTTCGGTTTATTTCTTTCTTATGCTCTTTTACAAAGCTATATATAACCTTATGTCCCGCGAATGGTTCTATTGAATAAGTTAAACTGTCTTTGGAGACATTTTCTATAAAATAGCGACGTTCATTTGACTGCCCTTTGGCAAGGATCAGGGTATCATTTGTTGCATTTAATTCCCATGTGAATAAATCAATGTTACCATCACTAGTTGATTTACGTACAGATTGGTCATTCTTAAAGAGTATACGCTCATAGTGTGTGTCACTTTCCATTCCTGTAAATGTTTTTCTATTGTAGACTACCTGGTCGTTAAGTACGGTTTTAAACGGCATCCATCTACCAACTATTTGTTCTGATACATTTATTGAGTCGGGAGTGCCATTGATGTCTTCATTGTTGCTATCCGAGCATCCCGATAACCATACCAAAAACATAATATATAATAATTGCTTTTTCATAATTATAAATCTAATCATTTGTAGGATTAGATGTACAAGTTGTGAAAAGGTTGCGTTGAGAAATATTGGAATAATCTCAAGAATTATGAATTAATGGAATAGATATTATGAATAAATTAAAGTTGATAGGACAGCGAAAATTTTTAAAACGACGTCGGCACTTGACAGTCGCTGTTTCAGTAATCTGTATGCTTTATTTATTTGAGATTCTACAGTTCTGATGGATACATTCATGAAATTCGCAATTTCTATATTGGTAAGTCCCTCTTGCTTACTTAGCAAAAAGGTTTCTTTACATTTTTCTGGTAAGTTGTCAATTTCATGGCGAACCATGTCTATTTTGATTTTAAGAAGGTCTTCATTCGAATCTTCTATAATTTCATTCAGGTTTTCCAAATGCTTTGATTCAATGGCTAACATCCTTTTATCTTTCCTCCACTGATCTATAAAGCCATTGTACACCGATTTGTATAAAAAATTTTTCAGTGACTTTACCCTTCCCAATTTTTGTCTGTCTGTCCAAACTTTAATGAACACATTTTGTACGATATCCTGTGCACCTTCATAATCATTAGAAAGACTGTATATGTAAACGCAAAGAGGTTGGTGATAGGTATCAATTAAAAAGGTTAAGGCACGTTGGTTACCTTTTTCCAATTCACGTTTTAGTATTTCTGGATTAGAAAATTCTTTGTTCAAATTTTAGGGAATAAAAAAATATAAGAACTAAAAATATAAAAAAATGATAAATACATAAAAAAAATTGACAAATACGTAAGTGTTATGATAATTTAATACGTCATTATTAAAATTGATATCGTTTTGACAGATAAAAGAATAGAAGATATTATCATAAAATATTTCTCGAAGTCGGCCACCATCCATGAATTAATGGAGTTGACCGAATGGTTAAAAGAACCTTCTAACAATGTTATTTTTAAGCAGTTTGTTAAAGCCAATTTTTTGGCAGATGTGCATTTGGTTGATTTCAATACTGATGAAGAAAAGAAGCATATTCTTCGCAGGATTAAAGAACAGGATAGAAGACTACGCCATAAAAGATACCTAACCGTTTTTAAATATGCAGCTGTCGGGCTTGTTATAATGGGTATCGGCGCTTATTTTATGCTACCGGAATCTTTATTAAAAAAGAACCCCACATCCGTTCAGGTTGTCGATAATGGTGTTCACATCTTACCGGGCAGTGATAAAGCCATTTTAACTTTAGAGAATGGAGCAGATGTTGCTTTAGAAAAAGGAGTAGATGTAAAGTTACATGGACGTACTTTAAACCAACAGCAACTTATCTATGACTCCAACCAGGAGGATGGGAAGTCGACCGTTCAATACAATTATTTAACCATTCCTAAAGGAGGGCGTTTTTTTGTACAATTATCTGATGGTACTAGTGTATGGTTAAATTCTGAATCTAAGCTTAAATATCCAGTTCAATTTATTAAAGGAGCAGTGCGTCGTGTTGAGCTGCTATATGGTGAGGCTTATTTTGATGTTTCGGAAAGCATCCATCATGATGGTAGTGCCTTTATGGTTCATACTGGCGGACAGGACATAGAAGTGCTGGGAACCGAATTTAATATAAAGGCTTATCAGGAAGAGATTAATGTTGTAACTACTTTGGTGGAAGGAAAGGTGAAGGTTAAAGCAGGTGAAGCAGATAGTTACAGATTCCTGAGGCCTTCTGAACAAGCTTTGTTTAATGCGGAAACAGGTGCTTTGGCGGTTCATAAAGTGGACAAGGTATTTGATGAAATAGCCTGGAAGGAAGGTTACTTTAGTTTTAAGCATATGACGATGAAAGAGATCATGAAAGTGCTTTCAAGGTGGTACGATATAGAATATACTTTTAAAAATCCGGATATTGAAGAGAAACGATTTACCGGTGTTTTAGATCGTGAGGTTAGTATAGACAAGTTGCTAAGGTATATTCAAAAGACGAACGAATTTAATTATAGCGTGAAAGATAAAAAGGTAATTATTGAATAAAAAAAAGGAATAAAGTTGCCACCTCCTACAGTTTAGACTTTATTCCTTATTGATTAGTAAGATTAAAATAATGTTTAACCAAACCATTGCAAATTTATGAAAATTAACTTTACAAATGTTTTCCACCTCAGGATAGGAAAACTTTCTAAAATTGTTATGAGGACATTTATTGTTTTATGGGTTACTACGGCATTTAGTTTTGTGCCCAGTAATTCCCTTTCTCAAAATGCCATTATTAAAGTTGATACCGATACCGTTATATCGGCAACTGAAATGTTTGAGCTCATCCAGGAACAACTTGGATACAAGTTTGTCTATAATGATAAGATAATTGCTGAGGCACCTAAGATATCCTTGGTAAAGGGAAAGATTGAGGCCAATGATCTATTATTATCGGCCTTGAATCCAATCGATTGCACCTATGAATTAACTGAAAACAGAACTATTATTGTTAAGAAAAACAGGACTTTTAACAGTTCTGTGCAGCAACTCAGGGTTCGTGGTACGATTAAGGATGCCGGAGGTGTACCCTTAATTGGAGCCAGTGTTTTGGAAAAGGGAACATCGAATGGTACACAATCAGATTTTGATGGTAACTTCACCATTGATGTATCTGGAAATGATGCTGTTTTAGTGGTTTCTTATGTAGGTTTTGCCACACAGGAACTTCCCGTAGCCGGTCAATCAACCTTCAATATAACATTAAAAGAAAGTGCAGCAGCACTTGATGAAGTAGTGGTAACTGCATTAGGTATTGAACGTTCGAAGAAGTCACTTGCTTATTCGGTAACAGAAGTAGGAGGTGAAGAGTTTACAGAGGCCAGAGAAACGAATGTTGCAAATGCATTGGCTGGTAAAGTGGCAGGTGTTAGTGTTAATAAAACTGTAAGTGGTCCGGGAGGCACCGCTCGAGTTATGATTCGCGGAAATACATCATTAACGGGTAATAATCAGCCATTGTATGTGGTTGATGGTATACCTATTGACAATAGCAACCAGGGGTCTGCCGGTATGTGGGGTGGATCTGATGGGGGTGATGGAATTGGTAATATCAACCCGGATGATATAGAGAGTATGACTGTTTTAAAAGGGAATACTGCGGCAGCATTATACGGATCAAGAGCTTCCAATGGAGTGATACTTATCACCACTAAAAGTGGAAAGTTAAACCAGGGATTACGTGTTGAAATTAATTCAAATTATGTGTTTGAGGAAGCCATTAATCTCCTGGATCCACAAAAAGAATACGGTCATGGTTTTAATGGTGAAAAGCCTACAACACAATCAATAGCATGGGATGCGGGTGAATCATCCTGGGGTGCCAGATTAGATGGATCTGATGTCATACAATTTGATGGTGTCAGCAGACCTTATTCGTATTCAGGGAATAACTTCGATAAGTTTTACAGAACCGGGAGTACTTTTACCAACACGGTGTCATTAAGTGGCGGAACCGCTGATATTGGCTACAGGTTTGGAGTTTCCAATATGGAGAACGAAAGTATTATGCCTAATTCCGGAATGAAACGACAGAATTTTAGTGTGAACCTGCATGGAAAAGGTTTGAATGATAAATTAAAATTTAAATCAAGTGCCCAGTATATTTTACAGGATGTAAAGAATCAGCCAGGATTGGCAGATTCTCCAAACAATGCCAACTATTCGGTCTGGCAATTACCCGTAACAACGAATATATATGATTTAAAAGGAGATCCGAACAGGTTAGGTGCCCACCCGGAAGACGCAACGGATTTATACGGTACTCAAGGACAAAAGGGTTATGAGTTGTTGCCATCGAGCAGTATCTGGTTTCAAAATCCTTATTGGGCTGCACATCAACAGCAGAGAGGATATTCAAAAGACAGGGTTTTGGGAAGTGCTTCGGTGCAATATGATATTAATGAATGGGTTTATATTAAAGGAAGAGCGGGTATTGATCAATGGGATCGATTAAGCGGAGGAATCGGTCCAACAGGTACCGGATATGCTCCAAATGGGAGCATCAGTGAATCACAGCGAAAGCATAAAGAGACCAATTTCGATATTATGCTAGGGTCCGATCACGAATTTGATAATGGAATCGCCTATAACTTCTTAGCGGGTGCCAATAAATTGAGAATTCAGGAGAATACAACCTCAGTGAGTAGCAATAATTTTGCACTTCCATTCTTTTATTCGGTAGCTAATGGTATTTCTAATTCCGGTGGAAGCGATATTACCAGATTAGGTACACATTCTGTTTATGGTCAGGCTGAAATTTCATATAACGATTGGCTCTTCTTAACGGGTTCCGGAAGAAATGACTGGTTCTCTACTTTAAATGGTAGAAGTATATTTTATCCTTCTGTTGGATTGAGTGCTATTTTATCTGATGTGGTGAATATGCCAGAGGTGATTGATTTTGCCAAATTCAGAACGGCATGGGCCCAGGTGGGAGGTTCTACAGATCCTTATGCACTTAATCAGTTTTATGGTCTGGGCGTAGCTCAAAACGGGATTCCTCAGGGAGGTATAAGTGGAAGCACGGTTGCTAATTCAGAACTTGTTCCTCTCATGGTAACTGAGTTTGAAGTTGGATTGAACATGCAACTTTTTGAGCGAAGGTTAGGAATCGACTTTAGTTATTACGATAAAAGGACCGAAGACGATATTCTGAATGCTACCATATCTCAAACCTCTGGTTATACTTCTGCCAAAGTGAACGTGGGAGAAGTTACCAACAAAGGAGTGGAATTATTACTGACAGGAACGCCTATCCGAACAAACGATTTTAGCTGGGATGTTTCTTTTAACATGAGTTACAATAAAAGTAAGGTGGTAAGCCTGTTAGATCCGGAAGTTGACAATGAAGTATTAAATATAGAACGAAGTCGTTCATTAAATACCTGGGTACAACATATTGAAGGCTTACCCTATGGTCAAATATCCGGATTTAAATATGTAAGAGATGCCAATGGTGATATTGCCCTCGATGATTCAGGTTTACCGATACAGGATACCGATGCTGGTTTTGTGCCTTTTGGTACTGGTGTACATCCATTTGTGGCAGGCTTACGTAATAGCTTTAGATATAAAAATTTGACACTAAGTTTTTTAATCGACATGAAGGATGGCGCTGTAATGCATAGTGGTACCAATGGTCAGTTATACCGAAGAGGGGTTCATAAAAATACGTTGGTTGGTAGAGAAAATGGCTTGGGAGTGCTACCTGCAAGTCAGATTGCTAACTACTACAACTATATTTATAATAATATCAGTGAAGAGTTTATTTATGATTCCGGCTTCATTAAACTGAGAGAAATTACCCTCGGATTTAGAATTCCTAAAAATGTATTAGATGATACTTTTATAGAAAATGCAACACTTTCTTTTGTTGCGAGGAACTTATGGTTGATTCACTCGAGTGTTGATAACGTAGATCCGGAATCTAGCTATAATGCAGGTAATGGTCAAGGATTGGAATTCTTTGGGTTACCACAAACGAAGTCCTTTGGATTTAATTTGAATGTTAGCTTTTAACTAAAAGACAATTCTAAAAGAGAAAATCATGATGAAGATAAATAATATTAGAACAAAGATTATATTGCTTTTTTTGGCAATATTTACCTTATCAACTACCTCTTGTGTTAAGGAATTGGAAGAACTGAATAGCGATCCGAATGCTATAGAAGAGTTGCCATATGGAATACAACTCACAAGGTTACAGCTATATCTTTCAGGTACTCGGTATGAAATGCGTAGAGCATCATTGGGTTGGGCTATGTCTGCCATACAACAGTTTGCCGATGTTAATATATCTACGAGTTTACTCCCTGGAGATAAATACATAGACTTTCTTGATTACAGTTCGTCGCTATTTGATAGGGCTTTTACTAATGAGTATAAAGATTTAGCTGATTATATGGCAAGAGTTTCTGAAGATCCTGAAGCTATAAATTATCATGCTGCCGGGAGGGTAATGCGCGTATTGTCGTTTCACCGCACTACCGATTTATATGGAGATATACCTTATTTTGAAGCGGGCTTGGGTTATTTAGATAATGAGTGGACGCCATCGTATGATAGCCAGGAAGAAATCTATAATCATATGCTCATGGAACTAGAGGAAGCAGCTTTGGAATTCAGTAATTCAGCTCCTTCCATTGGAAGTCAGGATTTATTCTATGGCGGTGATATTACAAGATGGAAAAAACTTTCCTACTCTCTCATGTTGAGATTGGGTTTGCGATTGGTGAAGGTAGATCCTGCTGCTGCGGAACTTTGGGTTTCAAAAGCCATTGCAGGTGGTGTTATGACTGATTTAAATGATGTTGTTAAAACTGAACATCAGATTGATGGCGGATGGATCAATACGAATCCTTACGGAGAAGCTTTTGAAATTGATAAGTTTATGAGGTTGAGTGATACTTTTGTTAGTTGGATGCAAGATCATGGTGATCCGAGATTAGAAATATTATCTTTTGTAGAAAGCGGTGGCCCACATCAAGGGTTGCCCAATGGGTTGGATCCGAATACTTTAGAGACCATGGGGCCAGCCGGTGGGGATTTAGCAAATTATTCTCAATTAAACCAGGCTTTGGTTCAACGAGATTCTCCTTTTATGTTTATGACTTATGCAGAAGTGGAACTTATGTTAGCGGAAGCTGCTGTGAGAGGTTGGTATAGTGGAGATGCGCAAACGCATTATAATAATGGAGTTAGGGCCGCCATGGAAAATTGGTCTTTTTATGGAGTCAGCACTCCTACTACGGCGGAAGTAGATACTTATTTGTCAGCAAATCCATTTGATGCGGCTAATGCTATAGAAATGATAGGAGAACAATATTGGGCTGCTACTTTTTTAAATCCCTGGGAAGGTTATGCTAATTGGAGAAGAATAGAGTATCCGGTATTAACCCCGGTGAATTATCCAGGAAATGCTACAGGAGGAACCATTCCACGTCGATTAAAATATCCTGATACTGAATATACGTTGAACGAGGAAAATGTTAGGGCTGCTGAGGCCCGACAAGGACCTAATAGCTATACCACCAGAATTTGGTGGGATAAAAATTAATATATACATAGTTTGTTAAGTTGCGTTAATCACTTTATGAAAGGGAGGCATTTGCCTCCCTTTTCTTTTATAAATATTCAATTTTCCCAAAATATAGAAGCAAATACAGTTTTGGTATTTCTAAAAGAACCTTTAAGTTTAACGGATCAAAGA
Organism: Zhouia amylolytica AD3; assembly: GCF_000511935.2. Taxonomy (NCBI): domain Bacteria; kingdom Pseudomonadati; phylum Bacteroidota; class Flavobacteriia; order Flavobacteriales; family Flavobacteriaceae; genus Zhouia; species Zhouia amylolytica. The sequence continues at coordinate 19,132 of NZ_AYXY01000019.1, forward strand.
TTTTCGAGATTACATCAATATGTTTTTGAAGTCTGATTTACGATTAGCTTGTAATTATTGACAATCATTTAGATTAACAGGATACACCAAGCCATACCGATATTATGAAAAAAACAGGATTTTTATCACTTTTATTACTTTGCTGTAATTTCCTTGAAGCTCAAATAACGGATCGTAGTCGCCCTGCAGCATGGAATGATCTGGTAAATGGCGGACGTTTTATGGATCGATTTGAGGCAATTCCTATCATGAATAAACCAACCTCAGACACATGGGGAGGTGAAAACGTATTACCAAGAGATACATCGAATGGTATCGAAGATCGCGTTTATTCTTATTGGGGTGGTAATATAGTGAGGGGAGATGATGGAAAGTATCATCTTTATGTATGCCGTTGGCGTGAGGATTCACCAAAAGGGCATATGGAATGGTTTCATTCCATCGTAGTACATGCGGTAGCTGATAATGCTATCGGACCCTATAAAGTAATGGACATCGTAGGGTCTGGACATAATCCTGAGGCTTTTCAGTTAAAAGATGGTAGTTATGTGATCTATGTTATTGATGGGTATTATCATTCCAAATCATTAAACGGTCCGTGGGAGTATAATACTTTTCATTTCGATGCCCGGGATCGCCCTGTCATAGAGGGATTATCTAATTTGTCTTTTGCCAGGAGAGAAGATGGTTCTTTTTTAATGGTTTGCAGAGGTGGTGGTATCTGGTTTAGTAAAGATGGTATAAGTTCGTATAATCAGGTTTCAGATAAAAGTGTATACCCACCAGTTGATGGACGGTTTGAAGATCCTGTGATATGGAAAACCAATATACAATATCATATGATTGTAAATGATTGGTACGGAAGGATCGCTTATTATTTAAGGTCTAAAGACGGAGTTAATTGGAAGGTCGATACAGGGGAAGCATACATGCCCGGACTGGCTATTTATGAAGACGGAACGAAGGTAGATTGGTTTAAATACGAACGGATTAAGGTTCTACAAGATGAATTAGGAAGGGCATATCAGGCAAACTTTGCTGTTATTGATACGCTCAAACACGAGGATAAACCAAGAGATACTCATAGTTCAAAAAACATCAGTATTCCATTAATTGTTGGGAGACAAATAGAATTACTAGGCAAGAAAAAAATAACAGAACGAACGAAGCGTATTCAATTATTAATAAAAGCTGAAGAGGGATTTAATCCGCATACTGATATCGATTTGGAATCGCTAAGGTTCGGGGCTTCGGAAGCTGTTAATTATGGTGGGGGTTGCGTGGCGGTAGATTCGAAAATGAAAGGTAATGATTTGATTATAACATTTAACGGAAAGGGTAATGGTTTAAGTGCTGAAAACTTTGTAGGTAAGCTCTTAGGGAAGACAAGCGATGGAGAATTGTTATTCGGTTATACGAGATTGCCATGGATCAGCTATTATGAACCTATACTTTCTCCAAAATCACCTGAAATTGAGCAAGCTTCAGAAGGCGCGGATATTCAAGTTGAAATTCAAAATTTTGGCCAGGTAACTTCATCCATTATTCCAATACAAATCTATGTAAAGGAGCAAAATGGTTATGAGAAGATAGCTGCTGCTGAACTGCAGGGGATTGAGCCATTTGAAAAGATAAAATTAAGGTTATTTACGAAATACGAGTTTGTTAAGGGTGGTATATATACCCTTAAATTAGGGATTGAAACAGAGGAGAGTCATTTCGAGGAATCTGAATTTGAAGTGAAAGTTGAATAAAAAGTTTAAACTGAGTTATGAAATATATTGTGTGTGAAAAACCAGGAGATTTTCTATTAAAAGAAAAACCTACTCCTGAAAGGAAAAATGGTGAAGCCTTATTGAAGGTTACCAGGGTAGGCATTTGCGGGACTGACTTGCATGCTTATTTGGGGAACCAGGCTTTTTTTACATACCCGAGAATTCTTGGACATGAGCTGGCAACTCATGTTTTAGCGATTGACACGAATGAGCAAGGAATAAAGGCTGGAGATAAAGTGGTAGTCATGCCTTATATAAGCTGTAAAAATTGCATCGCTTGTAAGCATGGTAAAACAAATTGTTGCACGAACATCAAGGTTTTGGGTGTTCATACCGATGGAGGAATTCAAGAGCAGATTGTTGTTCCGAATGACTTGTTAATTCCTGCAAACAACCTTACTGATGATGAAATGGCTATAGTAGAGCCTCTGGCTATTGGTGCACATGCTATAAGACGGGCCGATCTTAAAGAAGGGGAGTCTGTTATAGTGATAGGGTGCGGACCGATAGGGATTGGGATATTAAAACAGGCACAATTACTGGGCGCTCAAACCATAGCTCTTGATGTTGATGAAGGGAGGCTACAATACGCGAAGGAATTTATTGGGGTAAACCATGTGGTGGATGTTAAGGATGATCCACTGCTTCAAATACGAGATATAACCAATGGCGATCTGGCATCGGTAGTTTTTGATGCAACAGGAAATAAGACTGCCCTGGAGAAAGGCCCTGATTATATGGCACATGGTGGGCGCTATGTTTTAGTAGGGCTGTCTAAAGGAAATCTAATATACCACCATCCGGCTATTCATGCCAAAGAAATGACAATGATGTGTAGTCGTAATGCAACCCTTGAAGATTTTAAAAGAGTTATTGAAATTCTTCCAGAGTTTCCTACGGATAAATTCATTACGCACACTGTACATTTTTCAGAAATGATTCATCATTTTGATTCCTGGACGAATCCTGAATCGGGGGTTATCAAAGCTACTGTCGAATTTTAATATCTAATCAAAAAGATGTAATGAAGGGGACTACCAGGACCAACCGACCATTAAAAGTCATGCAATTCGGGGGAGGTAAATTTTTAAGAGCCTTTGCAGTTTGGATGATAGAGGAACTCAATCAGAAAACTAACTTTAACGGCGGTGTGCTAGTTGTAAAGCCAACTAAAGGTGGTGACTATCTTGAGCTCAGAGAGCAAAAGGGACGCTTTCATGTGCTTTTAAATGATTGGGAAGGGAATAAAATAGTTACTACGGTTAAAGAAATTGATTGTGTAGAGGGGATTGTTAATCCCTATAAGGAATGGGAATTGTTTTTGGACTATGCCAACGATGCGTCTTTAAGGTATGTAATTTCGAATACTACAGAGGCAGGAATCACATTCAATCCTAAGGATAACTTTCATGATGATCCGCCTAATGAATTTCCGGCTAAACTCACCCGGGTATTGTATCATAGGTACAAACATTTTGGTAACGATCCTTCCAAAGGCTTGATAATACTTCCTTGTGAGTTGATCCATAAAAATGGTGAAGCCTTGAAAAAATGTGTTTTGGAATATGCAGCAGCCTGGAAACTGGACGGTGAATTTATTAGATGGGTAGCATTATATAACAAGTTCTATAATACCCTGGTCGATCGGATCGTTTCAGGTTATCCGGTTACCATTGCACCTGAAATTCAACAACAAATTACTTTTGATGATAAACTTATGGTAACGGGAGAATTTTATCATAGTTGGGTAATTCAGGCTGATGTTGAAATAACCGATGAGTTCCCTGTTGACGAGGCGGGATTAAATGTGACTTTTGTATCGGATATTATGCCTTATCACGATCTGAAGGTAAGAGTCTTAAATGGGGCTCATACAGCGATGGTCTTTTTAGGAAGCTTATTAGAACTGGTGTATGTTCATGAAGTTGTAGAGGATCGAAAATTAAATGATTTTCTCGACGCTTTGATTAGGAATGAGATATTAATGACCATCGACATACCGACTGAAATTAAAGATCAATTTTACCATAGTACAATTAACAGATTTAGAAATCATAGTTTAAAACATCGATTGGCTGATATATCACTTAACAGTTCCCATAAGTATGTATCCAGATTATGGCCTACCATCATTGATTATGTAGATACCTTTAAAAATACACCTGATAGGTTGGCTTTTATAACAGCTTGTATGGTATTGTTTTTTAGAGGAGCCTACAAGGGGAACCTAATTGCATTAAATGATGATCAGGATAGAATTCAAAACTTTTCGGGATTATGGCAGCTATATTTAAGAGGAGAGTTGTCGAGAATTGATCTGGTACATAATATTTTAGTCACTTCTGGAATTCCAGAAAAAGAATTAGATAAAGGCTTTATACAGAAAACAGCTTTCTATATAAAGGATATTGAGGGAAAGGGTGTTATGCAGGTCTTAGAGGGTTTAGTTTAATCTTTCATAATTATTAACGTCCTTATAAATCTAAAGAATAGATAAGTTTAAAACCAGCTAGCTTTTTTAACAGGAAAAGGTAGAATACCCTTCATGTCCTTACAGTTAATAAAATGCCAGCCTTAGTATTTAAGAAATTAAGTCTTGGTTAGGGGATGAGGTCCAGGGTTAATTATGGTATAATTTGTCTATTTTATTTTTCATCAGTTCATTGTAATTCCAATCATTATCTTTATTGAGAAGTATGGCTTTTTTATAATTTTCAATGGCTAGGGAACTATCTTTATTTATTTCATAAATTTCTGCTAAACTCGCCTTTGAAACCCACCAATTTGGATTTGCTTCTGCATTGAGTTGAAATATGTCAAATGCTTTTTGAAGATCAAGCTCATTGTATGCATAGGAATTCCCTATACTATTTATATTCCATTTCAAATTATCAAAGTCTGAATTCGGATTTTCCTGTTTTAATTTTTTAAATGCCAGAGTAGCCTCTTTAAACTGACTGTTTTTTACAAGGCTCATGATGTCTTCTTCCAACGCAAGATTTTGTATTCTCAGCTCTGGAATTGCAATTTTTGCAATGTCATTGATAATGATATCATAGGCTGGTATTTGATATCCATTAGATAATAGAATAATGGTTGTTTTATGATTGATAAATTTTCGTATGGCAGCCAGATTACCACCTGAAAACCCATAAGAATTTATTTCATTTACAGGATAGTATCCCCAACCATATGAAAAGTGGTCATTTTCATTATTAAAATTAAAGGGTTCCCACATTTTGGATTTTACATTATGGCTTAGAAGTTGGTCATTGTCGAGTTTTTTATTCCACTCCATAAATCTTTTTAGCGTAATATTCAGACCGTTTCCGGAATGTCCTCTTTTACCACTGTTATTGGTGTCTTTATCAAAGGCTTTGGTTTTTTCGTTATAAAAATATCTGGTTGCCCGGTTAGGAATGATTTCTTGTGAACTAGAAGAAAATAGAACTCCTGTTGTATCATTGTCAAATTCATTTTTCATAATGTAGTTATCGAAGGTCATTCCTGTAACTTTCTCCATAATTTGAGCAAGTAACCAGTAATTCGTTTGATTATACCGAAACTGATCACCGGGAGCAAAATCCATTTTGTCTTTGAACAGCTTATCCATTAGTTCGTGATCACTTAAAGTGCTTTTATACTTTATGATATCCGGTAAACCTGAGGAGTGACTTAACAGGTTTTTAATCTTGACTTCTTGCCATTGAGGGGGTAAATTATCTAAATAAATTGAAATATTATCATCGAGGTTGAGGGTGCCATTTTCTATCAATTGAAAAACGCCTGTTGCGGTAATCAGTTTTGTGGCTGAAAATATTCTGAACAAGGTGTTTTCATTTACAAGTTCTCCACTTTCTAATGACGATTCCCCCATATAATTTTCATATACTATTTCATCATCAATTATAACGGCCAGTGCCAATCCGGGAATATTATGTAATTCCATGGTGCTGGTAAGATAGTCATCTATGTTTTTTTTAATTGTGTCAGGATTGCTCTTATGCATATTACATGAACCGATCCATAATAAAAACAGGATGATAGCAAGTGGTTTAAATTTTTCCATGTGAGTTTGTTGTTTATTTTTTAAAGACGACACGATTTCTTTTGTGTGGCAAAACGTTGTTCTTTGTGAACGGTTATTTTAAGGTTTAGAAGTTGTATGTGTTTACCCTAAACAATGGCAAATTCTTTCAGAGGTAGCTTCCAAAGCATTTTAAGAAAGGGGATCGACTTTTCCTGAAAGGAATTTTAATTTAAGTTAAATGATGATAGCAAATACTTTTATCTAAATTGGCTTTCCTTGATTATTGTTTTTCAGGTAACCTAAATGTAATGAGGGTGTAACCTACTTGTAACCAGTAGATTGGTTAGATTAAAATTGCTGTGCATATATTTAGATACGAGACTTATTTCTTTTTAAGCAAATCGGTGGAAAATAGCTATTCTATTGTGACGAACCTATTGACTTTTAAAGATATTAATTCTGCCCCCAACTTCAACCAAAAACTTTTTATTAACCTAAAACGAAGTGAAATGAAAAACAAATGGATTATTCTGTTTTCTATTATTCTATTTTTTGGCTGTGATAAGGAAGAGGAAACTGTCGAACAGCTTTTTACTGAACATTTTCAGTCAACCTCATCTTCAAATTTCCAATTGATTTGGCAAGATGATTTTAACGGATCCACATTAGATACCACGAAATGGAGTCGTATTTCGGAAGGAACTCCGGACTGGAAAAATTACATGACTACCGATGACCAGGTTTATGAGATCTCTAATGGACACCTCCATTTAAAGGGAATTGTAAATCCGGATACCCAAACCGATCCAAGACCCTATTTAACGGGTGGTGTATGGACCCGTGGGAAATTTAATTTCACCTATGGTAAGGTCGAAGTACGTGCTAAAATGGATTCTGCCCAAGGATGTTGGCCCGCCATTTGGTTGCTAGGAAGCACAAATGAGTATGGAGGGTGGCCTGATTATGGCGAAATAGATATTATGGAGCACCTTAATTTCGATAACTATATTTACTCCACCATTCATAGTAATACTAAAAGTTCTCCAAGTAGCAGTACCGTTAGTGTTAATCCAGGGGTATTTAATACTTATGGAGTTGAATGGTATCCTGATCACATTGTATTTACCCTCAACGGAGCGGCTACCTTTACTTATTATAAGGAATCCGGTGCTGATTGGCGTCAATGGCCATTCGACAGGGATTTTCACTTGATTTTATCACAACAGCTTGGAGGTAGTTGGGTTGGTAGTATTAATTCTAGTCAATTACCGGTTGATTATGTAATTGATTATGTGAAATACTATGAATATGTTCCTTCTCCTGCGCCACCATCAGGCTCTCAACAGTACATTAAAATACAGATGAATGGGAACACTACAAATACCTGGAATCATCTCACTGAGGTAACCTTAATAAATGAAGGAATTGAATATGTGCTTCCTGCAGGACATAATGCACCATCATTATTGGGAGATGGTGTAGGGGTGAATGGGGCTAGTACCGGTTTTTTTGGGTTGGATGCCAATGGGTTGTTGGAAATTGATCTCGGACAGGGCTATGATTTTGACGCCATTAAATTAGGAGTCTATAATGGAGATAATCGCATTTATGAAGATGTTGAAGTATCTGTTTCTTCAGATGGGATAACCTATGGAAATTTGATTGTTGAAGATGTACAAAGTTCTGAGACTTTTGCGTTGAATCCTCCAGTTTATCAGTATATAAAAATTCAAATGAATGGGAGTACAGCCAACACCTGGAGTCATTTAACAGAAGTTACCCTGATAAATGGTGGAACGACGTTTGTATTGCCTTCCGGACATGATGCATCGGTTCTGTTAGGTGACGGTATTGGCGAGAATGGAGCCAGTACTGGTTATTATGGTTTGGATTCCAGCGGACTGCTTGTAATTAATCTGGGACAGGAAGTGTTGTTTGATGCCGTGAAACTAGGAGTATTTAATGGTGACAGTCGTACGTATCAGGGTGTAGAAGTCTCTTTATCAAAAGATGGAGTAAACTATGGACCTGTTGAGACTTATGATGTTCAAAACTATCAGGTGTTCTTTTAAGGCCACTGCTATTTTCAATATTAAGCACTTTAAAACCAAACATCTCTTGGGTGTTTGGTTTTTTAATTCTGATAATTTGGTTGGATGATACAAGGAAAAGGTAATCTTAAATTAAGGCAAATCATTGCGAACTCTTTAGACATGTTATTAAATCACTTTAAGCAGTATGATATTCAACTGATTTGGATTTGAACACCATTTCTGTCTTAGTACTTTGAAATATAGCTGATACGAATATTGTTTATAAGGGGTGAATTAACAAAATCTTATATGTCATTTAACAAGGTTTTATTACAGGTGTCAAAATGAAATATATAATTTTCATTATGAAAATAGCACCGTATATGTAGGTGATTATCAATGTTTATTGAAGCTTTTTAAGTTGTGTTTTGTTATAAATACTTAACCCCGTTATGATCTGGCTTAAAATTAGCAGGTGTGGCTTTTTTTGATGTATAACACTTTTACAGGATTCAATGCAAGGGTAATTGTTTGTAATTGATTGGGTTTAACCTTCTGTATTGTGTGTTTGTGTTAAAGGGTATGAATTTAGAAATCTTAATTATTCGTTCAATAAACATATTTCACAATGATAAAAAAAATGATTTTTTGCGCTTTTGCAATAGTGCTGGGAAACGGATTGATTGCACAAAACATAACCATTTCAGGGAAGATTATTGATGAAGGTACACGAGAACCTATTTTTGGTGTTGCTTTAATGTTAAACGATCGAATTATATGTTACAGCAATGATGAAGGTGCGTTTAAATTTGAAATTGATAATAGTCATGTGGATGAAATTATCTCTTTTCATCATTTTTCATATCCAAATAAGGCGCTTTTAATCTCGAAGTTAAAAAGTTTGCAAACTATTCAGCTAGTTCAGATGTCTATTCCATTAGAAGAAGTTGTGATTTCTTCTGCAGGAAAACTTACCAAAAAGGAAATTTTAAAAAGGGCCGTAAAACAATACGAAGATTCCGGCAAAACATCGCCTTATTGGTCTGATTTTAACTATAAACAAACGATATATAATAATAGTAAACCACAAGGTTTTTTGGAGTCTGACGGATATATATTAATGCCAGAAAAAATATCATCATGGAACTCTCCTATTATCGTGCCTAATCAGATGAGAAGGCTTAATGAGGATCCTGAAATTGCCGAATTGGACTTTAAAGATATGTTTGTTAATAACCGTAATGGTAATAAAATACAAATCCCTTTCAAGCATATTGGAGGATTATATATGAGGAGTCATTGGAGGGATTATGGATCTTTAGCTGAAAACCATCCATTGAGTAACAAGGGATTTAAATATTTTAGATTTAATATTGATAAAATAATAAACCAGGGGGATGAGGAATTTTACGTTATTGATTTTAAACAACATAAAACTATTTCCAACAAGGGTTGGGAACTTACACATATGCAGGGTAAGCTTTGGGTTAATAAAAGAACCTTTGGATTACATAAGTTAATAACCCAATTTAGACATCGATGGCATTATTCTTATATAAATTATGATATTCAATATCAACTTTTTGAAGACAAGTTGTTTCCTTATGAAATTGACCTATCGACTTATAAATACCAAACCTCTTCGGGTGAACATAATGTTGTAAAAAGAGGTACCGTAAAGTTGAATACCATTTACAAAGCAAATACGAAAAACCCATATATTCATGGCGGAGGGGATGGGAATGCCTTTGTTTGGTATGATGTTCATGAAACCTATAATCCTGAATATTGGATCGACCGACCTTTATCTGATATAAGGTATAGAAATGATGTATTTTCTATATTGGGAAAACAAAACTGGGATTCTGCATTTGTAAAAGGAGCGAGCCAAAAGGAGTATAAGGCTAATTCTTTAGCCATTAAAGGAATAGAGTTTTTTGAGGATGTTAGAAATGAATTCATAACATATATGGAGAAGGATTTGAACATAAATGAATGAGAGCTTGGATGCAGAAAGTTGAAGGTCTTAAAATTTCACATTTTTTTGGTTAATAAAATCATGATGAGCATTAATGATTACAGTTTTGTCCGATTCGGAGGCCTGGTCTGACTGATTGGATGGAATTTCAATATTGTCATGACTCATTACGGGGCAGAATATAAAGTATGCAAAGAATCAAAAAAGCCTCACTAAATAGTGAGGCTCTTTGATTTGAGTCTGATATGATTAGGTGATCTTAATCGAGATAAGCACCGAATTCAGCGAGGTGGGTATAGTTGAAATCGCCGTGACTGTTTTGAGTAACTACTTTTACATAGCGTATGTTTTTTCTTGTGCTAAAAGCGGTGTATTGCCAACTAGACTGTCTTTTTAAATGGTATTGTCCTTCACTGGTCCAGTTGATGTTGTCGGTACTCGTAAAGATTTCACAATCTTTGATTACTCCATTTAGGTTATCTCGATTTTGAAAAGCAAGGCCGTCAACAGTTGTTTCGGCTCCCATATCCACTACAAAATAATGCGGGTGATCAGGTAATGATCTTTTCCACTCGGTATGCCATACAGTAGCGCGATTGTCGTCTAGCATATTGGATGCAGCACCTGTGTCTTCTTCACTGTCCGCATCAATAACCTCCCAGTTATCTCTGTTTAGGATGTCTCTTATTTGCAGGTGGTCAACATTGGTTTCTCCATTGATATATTTATAATCACCCAGGTTTATTTGTCTTGTTGTTCCATTTTCAAATACAAACATTACTTTTAGGGTGTAATTGGTGTTTGTTACCTGAAACAGTTCAGCAACGGGCATGGAAACACTGAAGGTATCATCAGCACCAGGATTAGCTACCCAACCAATCTGATTGTAATTTGATCTTCCTTCCGGATCTTGATTTACAATAATTTTTTTAACTGGAGTATCACTTTCAAATTTACCATTTACGTTGAGGGATCCGTTTTCGAATTTCGATTTTAATTCTGTCAGTTTATAGCTTACCGGACCATAAAAGTTGTCTTCAATTGGACTGAATATTTCATTTTCGCTTAAAATTGCAGCATCAGAGGCCGTCATAAAAGTACGATCGATCTTTCCAACCTTGATTACATGGTTTCCGTTATCCATTAGGGAGGTTCCGAAATCGATGTATTCTGATCTCTTTTGAGAATTGTGCGGAAGGTTAATTCCGTGGCCGAGTTCGTGAATCAGTCCACCGATCCAACCGGCTTCGTTACCAGGCTGGCCTCCGGCACCCATATTATCCCATGTCATGTCGGCTCCGGCGTCGAGAGCAAAACAATATTTACCTACACCGTAAAAAGGAACTCCACCAATTTGATCTCCTTCCATACGTTCCGGAAGAATAACCAGAAAATGCTCGCTGGTTGGTTCAACATCGTCGTTATTAGCAAAATATTCTTTGATTTCGGGGATTATTTTTTGATAACCACCGGAATACGGGTATTCGTCTTTGGTTAATTTACCTTCGATTCGGATAATATTCACCATTTGGCTGCTTGGGTTGATTTGTAAGCCAAATGTAGAATTTGAATATCCCCAATGCTCCATCCATTTTTTTACATAAGATTGGGTATTAATCATGATGTTACTAATTCTTCGGCGATAGTCAGGTTTTGCATCGTTATCAGTAGGTGTAAAGTAAATAACGTTCAATGCGCGTGGAGTGGCAGAAACAAAGCCATTCTTGTCGGTTGTCATTGACGCATTTTCCGAGGTCAGATTTTCCGAGAAATCTGCTTTTTCGCAACTAACACCTATTGCGGCTATGCACAGATAGGTTGCCCATAATTTAATTTTAATGGTTTTCATATGAATAAAATTTAATAGTTCCGTGGTTTAATTTTTTTCTTGAAATCATGTTGTGGATGCCATGATTCATTCGAAGTGCTTCTGGTGGTGAACCAGCAATTAATTTCATGCTTGGTGAATTTATGTTATAGGGGTAACATAGAAGATTAAACATCCATGAGAATGCTGATGAGTCTTGGGGACTCAAGTTGTTACTACTTAATTTTTCAGTTAGTCTTCTATCTACTTTCATATGATATATAAATGGATTCTAATAGCATGAGTTCATATAAATTAGGTAACATTCGTTTTCTAATGTATGAATAAATTATTCTGTAAATAAACTGTTTGGTAATAAAATGTAATATTAAAATTTTCTTTTAGCTTGTTTTATATTTTTGTTTTGTAGGTTTTGGATTATGAAAAGCGTAGTTTATTTTGCGTGGCAAAGGCCTTGTAGCGTTATATTGTAGCTTATTTTATTGGGAATAATTAATAGAGGCACAAAGGCTTTATTATTCAGAATTCAGTGGTAGGTACAATTTGTAATTTAAACCCTGCTAGTACAACCACACAGTTTCTTCCATAGTTATTTCGAAATATTATTTTGTAATTAACTGATAATCATCTACTAGTAATAAAATCTTAAGATTTGATGTGTTTTTATACCATATAACCTATGAACGGGTATAGTTCGTCGGTTCGTTATTCCCGAATCGTGTAGTTTTTCATATATTATTATAGGTACAAGAAAAGTAATTGCTGCTTCAAATGTTTGTATATGAGAAATAAATTAAAAAAGGAGTTAGGGTTATTTGATGTTTTTGCTATTAGTACCGGGGCTATGTTTAGTTCTGGTTTTTTTTTACTTCCCGGTATTGCATCACATTATACGGGAGCATCTGTATTTCTGGCCTATATACTGGCCGGAGTTTTAATCTTGCCTTCTATGTTTAGTATAGCAGAAATATCGACCGCATTGCCACGATCTGGGGGCGCTTATTTTTTTCTGGACCGAAGTCTTGGTCCATTGATGGGAACTATTGGCGGTCTTGGCACCTATTTTGCTCTAATGCTGAAGACCGCTTTTGCAATTATTGGAATTGGAGCATATGCGGCTTTATTTTGGGAGGTTCCTACTAAAATCGTTGCCATAGTGGCCACCCTGTTATTTATGATTTTAAACTTGGTCGGAGCTAAGAAAACCTCCGCTTTTCAAAAAGTCTTTGTAACCTTCTTACTGGTTATATTGATCACCTTTATTGTTGATGGGATTTATTCTATATGTTGTGGCGGCACTATTACTAAACAGGGCTTAGATGCCCAGTTGACACCATTTCTTTCAGGAGGACTTAGCGGTCTGTTCACCTCTGCCGGTTTTGTTTTTGTATCGTATTTAGGTCTCACGCAGATTGTAAGTGTAGCCGAAGAGATTAAAAATCCTGAAAGGAACATTCCTTTGGGGATGATTCTTTCTTTGGTAGTCACTGGTCTCATTTATGGTTTGGGCGTTTTTATCATGGTTGCCATTATAGAGCCAGAGGCTTTTGCTAATGAGCTGGCACCTGCGGCTGTTGCTGCTTCACAAATGTTTAAATGGTTGCCAGAGAATGCCGGTGTGTTGTTAATGTCTATAGCTGCCCTTGCTGCTTTTGCTTCTACAGGTAATGCCGGACTATTATCTGCATCCCGATACCCTTTTGCCATGGGACGAGATAAATTGTTACCGGCTATAATGGCCAGAATAGGAGGCAAGGGGACTCCAGTTATGGCCATATTTTTTACTACCGCATTTATAATTCTTTTTATTTTAGTATTGTCGGAGGAAGGAATTGTTAAGCTTGCCAGTACCTTCCAGTTACTCATATTTATTTTTATTAATTTTTCTGTTATTGTTTTCAGAAAGAGTAAAATAGCCTCTTATGATCCAGGTTACCTGTCTCCTTTATACCCATATATGCAAGTTATTGGTATAGTTATCTCCTTCATATTAATTATATATTTAGGATGGATGCCTATTCTATTTACTGCGGGAATTGTCTTGTTGGGGGTTCTTTGGTATCATTTTCATGCCCGAGACAAAGTAAAGCGTGAAGGGGCTATATTTCATTGGTTTGCTTTATTAGGAAAATACCAATATGATGAACTGGAGAATGAATTAATGACCATCTTAAAAGAGAAGGGACTTAGACAAGGTGATCCTTTTGATGAAACTGTAATAAAATCTAAAATCAGTATGTTCAAAACTCCTGCGGATTTAGATAGAGTTTTGAATAAGGTTTCTGATTATCTTTCGGTTGAATTGGGAAAAAGAAAAGAAGCAATCAAAAAAAGGTTTCTACACGCGTTAAATGATGATGCCGTAATATCGTTACCAGGGGTTCTTATTTTTCATGCTACTTATGATGATGTTTTACATCCTTCCATGCAAATTATTGTTTCTAAACAGGAACTGGATGGTGAGATTCCTTTTAAAAGTCGGGCGGTTAAAGCTCCTATTCATATATGTTGTTTTCTGATAAATTCGGATGAAAAACCCAAGCAGCAGTTGCGTATGCTGACTCGACTTATAGATATTTTAGAAAGACCTGATGTTGTGGATGCATTGTTAGCCATGGATAGCCATCGTGAGATAAAGGAGTACCTTTTACAAAACGAGAATTTTGTGAGTGTAAAATTATTAGAAGGAACTACACAAAGTGCCATGATCGGACGTCAACTGATGGAAGTTTCCTTGCCTAAGGATGTCTTAGTAGCCTTGATTGAAAGAAATAATAAAACATTTACACCAAACGGGTCTACGGTCTTGCAGGAAAATGATATTCTTACCATCCTGGGAGATTCTAAATCTATTTCTAAATTATTTAAGGGTTATATGGGGGCGGAGATAGAAAATATGCAGGATATATAATGGATTGTTTGCTAAACAACCATTCTTCATTTCTCGGGTTTTATTGGGTTATATCAGCTGTTATTATGTAGAAAAATAATGCTTGTCAGATAAGTAAAGCATAGGAGAGGTTTCTGTTTAAATTAATTATGAATAAACTTTTCAAATATCCCTTTATTTGAAATTAAGGCAAAAATCAGGCTAGCCATTATGACAGAAAGATTAATTAGAAATGATTGGGGTGAAATAAAATAAAGCCACCTTGAGGGAGGTGGCTTTAGGAGGAATTAAAAAGTCAACTATTCAGATTCAGGGACTAATACTTCGTCAATTACATGAATGACACCGTTGCTTGCTGAAATATTAAATAACCCTTCAGAGACCAAAATGGTTGCATTTGCTTCCGTATCGTCATCATTTGTATCGATTCCTGCTGTGTTGCTTACAAAAATTGAATATCCGAGTAAGGTTTCTATTTCTCTTGGATTTTGTTTTGGAACTACACTGTTACTGAATCTTCTTCCATCTGTTACATGGTATGATAATACCGATGCTACCTGATCCGGTGTAAAATCTGTTAGTGCGTTATCTCCCAGAAATCGTACGAAAGCAGCATCAGTTGGAGCAAACACGGTGTATTGATCATTACCAGTAAACATTGAGGTAATACCTGCATATTCTAAAGCTGCCAGTAATAGGGTAAATTGCGGTTCTTCTTCATCTGTGGCATTGGCTACAACTATTTCTGCGATGCTTTGATCACCTTTTTCGGCAGCTACCGAAGCTCGAGCATTAATATCTGCGGTAATGAGTTGTTCATCTATTGATTCCTTTTCACAGGATGTGAAAATCAACATCATACTTAAAATTCCTATGGTAAATACATTTTTCATGATATATAACTTTTTGATTATTAGTTAAATATAATAAAATTTTCAACATTGTTCAACTTTTTGTAATAAATGTTAAACAAAATGTAAAAATGGCTTATAGTATTGAATAAAGTTGAATTGCCTGAAGAAGATGATCGAGAACCTTTCACTGAAAGAAAACTAATATTTTGAATCGGATATAATGGAGTGTCAAATTTTTTGCTTTGCCAGGAGTAACTCTTAATTAATAAAGCCATTAAGTCATCAATCTTATTGAAATAAAAATAGAAATGCATCCCCATCGATGGGAATGCATTTATTATCTTGTTTTTAAAGTCTTCAATAAGATTTTAACAAGTAAGTAATTTACAATTACTATTAGTTGTTTCCATTTGTACGGTAGGATGTTGGATATTAAAATTTTCCATAAGCTTTATAATCTTATTTAAGATGTCCTGCTTAGTCGTCGGATTAGAATCATTTATTACCGCGTGCACTGAACCTATATTGTAATCGCCATCCATAGTCCATACATGAAGATCATGAATATCAACGACCCCTTCTATGCGCTGCAATTCAACTTTAAACTTATTTATATTAATATGTTCCGGGACTGATTGTAACATTACCTTTAGGGTTTTGATCAGACTTTTGATAGCATTGATACCTATAAACAGGGCTATTCCTATGGCCAATATACCATCTATCCAATTCCAGCCTGTAAAGTAAATGATTACGGAACCTATTAATACTGCGGCCCACCCCAATACATCCTCCAGAAGGTGGAGCATTATAGATTGACTGTTGTGGCTATGTCCATGATGATGTCCATGATGGTGATGTCCGTGACCACCATTTTTGATTTTAATAAAGGCAAATCCATTTACTGCAAGTCCTAACAAGGCTAACCACAACATCCCGAAGCTATACACTTCTTTTGGGTTGATGAACGAATTGTATGCTGTAATTAGCATGGTAATTGAACCTGCCAATAGAAATATAGACAAACTTATGGCTGACAAAAGAGAAAATCGTTTATAGCCATAAGAGAATTTATCCGAGCGTTTTTTGCCTGCTATTTTTTCCATCACTATGGCAAGTCCGATCGCTCCTGCATCCATGAAATCATGAAATGCATCGGCTACAATGGCAGTTGAATTTGTTAAAATACCCCCAATTAATTCTATTATCGAAAAGAGCAGATTCAACCAAAAGGCCAATGTTAAACCATTTTTATGGTTATGATGTTGATCACAATTATGATGGTCTTCAGGATTTGTCATGATGCATTAGGTTTATACCAAAGGTTTAATTTGAAATCCTTTACTTTTTACAATTGTCATTATTTCATCTTCAGTTATTCCGTCCGATTTTACAGCAAGGATTTTGTCCGCATTATTGGTATCAACATCCCAATGGCAAATACCTTCAGCACTATCTAAGTCCGATTGTACTTTTGAGATACAACCTCCACAATTCAGGTTGGTTTTAAAAAGAAATTCATTATTGTTATCCATGATTTTGAATATTTTTTAATTGTTATTTAATACGGCAAATTTCTGCATAAGCCAGCAGTTGATTATTGTACTATTTTGTATTTGATTTACGAGATTTACAGATTTATTTCTTCAACTTTAATCTTAAGCTGTTACTTACAACACTCAAGCTACTCATGGCCATAGCAGCACCAGCAATCATTGGATTTAATAAAAAACCATTCACGGGATAAAGAATACCAGCTGCAATTGGAATACCTATGAGGTTATAAATAAAGGCCCAAAACAAGTTTTGCTTAATCGTGGCGACAGTTTGTTTTGACAATTTAATTGCTTCTGGAATCTTGGTAAGGTCGGAAGAAATAATGGTCATTTTGGCTACATCCATGGCAATATCACTTCCTTTACCCATAGCAATACTTACATCGGCCGTGGCAAGAGCTGTGCTATCGTTTATACCATCTCCGACCATGGCAACGGTTTTACCTTGTTGCTGTAGTTCTTTTACAAAATTAGCTTTGTCTTGAGGTAATACTTCGGCTTTAAAATACTTAATACCTGTTTGTTTTGCTATGGCCCTGGCCGTAGCTTGATTATCACCGGTTAACATATAGAGATCAATACCTGTTTGCTGTAGTTCTTTGATGGCATGAACCGATGTATCTTTTATCTTATCGGAGATGGCCAGAACGGAAATTGCCTGATTGCCCCTGGCAAACCAAATAACTGTTTTGGCTTGTTTCCCCCAATTATCGGCTGATTTTAATAGTTCACCAGGGATAATTATATTATTTTCGGTCAATAATTTTTTATTACCAATTAAATAAGTTTCGTTGTGATATTCGGCCTTAACACCTTTCCCTGTTATGCTTTCGAAATGATCTAATTTAGGGGAGGTGATTTCTCCGAAGTATTTAACCACTGCTTCTGCCAGCGGGTGCTCGGATTGTTTTTCGATACATACAAGTATATCCTTTGATGAATCGTCATTATGAAGCCAATATATGTCGGTTAGCTGTGGTTTACCTTCGGTAATTGTACCAGTTTTATCCAGAATGATGGCATTTACTTTTTTTGCTAATTCAAGGCTTTCTGCATCTTTAATTAAGATACCCTTCTCAGCTCCTTTACCGACTCCTACCATAATAGCGGTTGGGGTAGCCAGTCCTAATGCACATGGACAGGCAATTACCAGCACAGTGATAGCCGCCAAAAGACCCTGGACAATACCATTGGTTCCTCCAAGAAATAGCCATAGAATCAAGGTTAAGATGGCAATACTAATAACGATGGGAACGAAGATGCTTGCAATTTTATCTACTAATTTTTGTACCGGTGCTTTGCTTCCCTGGGCATCCTGGACCATTTTAATGATTTGGGCAAGCATGGTTTCTTTCCCCACTTTATTCGCTTTGAAACGGAAGCTTCCTTTTTGATTAATAGTTCCCGCAAACACTTTTTCTTGTTTTGTTTTGAGCACGGGCACAGGCTCGCCACTGAGCATGCTTTCATCTACGTATGAACTGCCTGTGGTTACAATGCCGTCTACCGCTATTTTTTCCCCTGGTTTTACCAGGATTATATCGCCGGGTTTTACAACTTCGATGGCTATTTTTTTTTCATGACCGTCTGCCTGTAAAACCGTGACTGTTTTGGGTTGTAGCCCCATTAACTTTTTAATCGCTGAGGAGGTATTTCCTTTGGCCTTTTCTTCCAACAATTTACCTAATAAAATAAAAGCAATGATTACGGCTGCGGCCTCAAAGTAGACGTGAGCCTCCAGGCCTCTTGTTTTCCAAAACGTCGGGAAGGTCATGTTAAATACGCTAAAAATGTAGGCTATACCCGTACTTAGGGCAACCAGCGTATCCATATTGGCAGAGCGATGTTTTGCTTGTTTCCAAGCATTTATATAGAAGTCTTTTCCTAACCAAACTACCACGGGTGTCGCAAAAAGCCACATGATTAAATTGGCATAGGTAATATTCATTAAAAACATCCCAATTATTACCACTGGTAGGGATAGCATTACGGCCCAGGTCGTTTTTTGTTTTAGTTGTTTGAACTTCTTTTGGTGGATAACTTCCAGAGTTTCCTGTTGGGTGGATTCATCTTCAATTAAGAGATCATAACCCGCAGCTTGAACGGCTTTTTGCAGTTTTTTAGCATTGGTCATATTTGGAAGGAATTCAACTGTAAGGTTACCGGTAGCAAAATTGACTGCAGCATTGACCACACCCGATTCATTATTCACAATGTTTTCAGCACTTCCTGCGCAAGCTGCGCAAGTCATTCCTAGCAAGGGATAATTTTTTTTTACAGTGCTGACTCCGTACCCCAGGTCTTTAATGATTTTTATAGCATCAGACACTCCTTTTTCTTGGGGAACGACAATTATAGCCCTTCGGTTTTTAAGTTCAACTTTGTGGGAATGAATTCCTTCAATCTGTGAAAGTCCTTTGTCAATAATACCTACACAGTGGTCACTTTCTACTGATTCCAGGGGCAGGTGGATGATTTTTTCATTATTATTTAAAGCCATTTTTTCTATATTATTTTACAGTACAAAAATGACTTTAAATAGGAGGAAAGCTATTGTATAATTTTGGAATTGTTTTATAAGATTTACACTTCGTCGAGAGGCTTTCTCTTATCGTCTCTGATTTTTTTAAAGTGGCTGGGGGTAAGACCCGTCACCTTTTTAAACTGGTTACTTAAATAGGCTACACTTGAGTAATTTAAGCGAAAAGCTATTTCACTCAAGGAGAGTTCATCATAGACTAATAGCTCTTTTACTTTTTCTATTTTTTGGGCAATGTAGTATTTTTCAATTGTAGTTCCTTCTACTTCAGAAAAGAGGTTAGATAGGTAATTATAATCATGTTGTAGGTTGTTGCTTAATAAATTCGAAAGGTTTGATTTAGCATTGTTATTTTGATGGTGGACCGCTTCGATAATTAGATTTTTTATCTTTTCTATGATGCGACCTTTTTTATCGTCGATAATCTCAAACCCTAACAATTCGAGTGAGTTAGTTATATTGTTTTTTTGTTCGACAGTAAGTTTTTTTTCGAGGATTACTTCTCCTAGTTTGATGTTTTTAACCTTCAAATTAAGTTTATCCATTTCATTTTGAACCACCATAATGCAGCGGTTGCAAACCATATTTTTGATAAAGAGGGTCATTGTATTTCCTTTCCTGAATTTAGGAGACAAAGATAAAAATCTGAAATGAAGACCGTAATTTTTCTGTCAGGTTTATATGCTATACATAATTTCAATTTAACAAAACCTATTTTGGCGGCATCTCTCTATTGAAAAGGCATTAAAGTGTTCTATTATTTATAGTTCAAAAAGAAATTTTCAGGAAAAAAGAGGAGCTCCCACGGTGTCAGCAATATAAATCAATTCGAAGGTTATTGCCCAATTCTTGGTAAAGTGCATTGATTCCATCATTGATTCTTGTTTGTCTTTTAATGACCAGAATTTATGAATGCTGAAGGACGCGATGATTAAAAATATACATAATCCCAAACAGCCATAGATTAGGAAATATCCAGAAATTAAAGTAAATCCGCCAAATATCAATAACATACCACTTATAAGTAGCATCCATTTTGGAGCAAAAAGACTTCGTTTCTCTGCATATTCTTCAAGTATCTTTGAATTAAAAAAGTGGTTTAATCCGTTTAGGATAAAGAAGACTCCGAGAAGGGTTAGCAGAATGGATTTTATCATGTTAGTTAAATTTAGATGTTGATAGACAATGCCAGTAGTTTTGTCCATACCAATTTACTAAAAAGAAGCTTAAGCCATATATTAATCTTAAATATAGGATGGTAGACAAGACGATTTATGAAAATTGAATTTTGGGTAACCATGTTGTTTTATGGATAGAATGAAGATTTTAGCTGTTAAACTTTAAATAACAGGGGGAAATGTATATTTCCCCCGTTAACCTAATTAATTATGAGAAGGCAACTATTGTGACTATATAATCTCAAATTCCGCTAAAGCGGCATTTTCAGTTCCGTCGTAGCTCGAATTCATTTGTATTTTAATATAGCGGCTTTGAACAGATTGATTTAGATCAATGCTTTGTGGAGTAGTGGTTTGATTAAGTTGGAAAGAGCCCAGACTATTCCAGCTTTTATTATCATCGCTAATTAGTAATTCTATGTCTTTTACATGACGACTTCCGTTTTGCCTTTGTGTAAGGCTAAATCCATTTATGGTGGTGGATGATTCGGTATCTATAATTATATAATGAGGGTATTTGCTATTTCCAGAGGACCATTCTGAATGCCAATAAGTATCGAGGTTACCATCTATAATGTTTAAGGCTGCACCATTTTCGGCACTCGTTTCCTGAGAACTATAACTTTCAATAGTGAAGGATGTATTATAATTAGGGTCGTCCGATAATTGCGTCAAGTCTTGTGGTGGTTCCGGTAAGTTCAGGGCTGCTATGGCATTATAGGTTGATTTCGCGTTTTTGAACTGGAATCCCCAGTCTTGAAAAAAGCGCGTCAGATTATATCCCGAAACCGTACACGCTGTTATCATAAAATAATTCATTTTTTCCTCAGTACTTATAACTGGAGGAGCGTCCTCTCTGGTTTGTTTATGAAGGTTTTGATAGAATTCATCTCCAAAGGCTAGCCATAGTTGATGAAACATAGCCAGTTTTACCCAAACGCTAACTCCTTTTCCATTGAAGTCTCTTTTTCTTTGTTCCTGACTCATAAAGGCCCTAACTTCACTCCAATGTCCTTCGCTTACGAGTCTTGAAGGAGTTACTCCCATAGCTCTCTCCACTGCCAGACTGTATATATTTACGGTAACTTCGCCTAATCCATCCCATTTCCATGCTTGTTGTTGATGCATATGTCCAAGTTCATGCCAAGGGCCCCATCCTTGTTGGTAAAGCTGATCGGGGTTAATTATATAATTGACCGCTCCCTGATCATTATAAGCGGTGCGGTACCAGGTGGCAGACATATAGGTACCCGGATCGTCGGTTTCGGTCATTAAAATTTTGTGAACATTTCTTTTGTGAATTGTTGCAGATCCATCTAAACCACTAATATCATCTTCGATATCCATGATCTGGGTGGTAAGATCCAGTAACACATCTTGATCTTTGTCTTTAAATTCAATGGCTTTATTGCGAGATACTACGATATATACATGGTTGCCTTCCAGTGTTACATCAGGAGCGTCGGGATAAGCATTAAGCATTGCGTGCCATTCACTTTGAGTGGTTACTCCGTATTTATAGTAAGGGTGTCGTTTAAATCCATCTATGAAGCGAACGGATGCCTGACCTGTAGGGGTTTCATTTTCTGCCTGTCTGTTTGTGTATCGCAGCCATATAACACCTCCATAAGCATCTGCTTGTATCGTATTTACTCCCCAGTCTAAAGCTATCCATTGGGGATTCCATTTGTTTGAGTATCGTGAGTAGGTACCAATACCCAATTGTATTTTGGAGTTGGTAGTACCACTGGTAAGTTCTGAGGTTTCTATTGTTAGGGTAGCATTCGGCTCTAGATAAAAACCGGTAGGTACAAAGTCTGAGGCTCCTGCACCTTGACCCAATCTATCGTTTTCCACATCTGAAGAAGGTTTTTCAATTACCGTTTGAATACTATCTACAGGGGTAAAACCAGCGATCAGGGTACTATTTGTATTGTTAAGCATGGATTCAGAAATTTCCGTAAATTCTTTTTCAGTGCAAGCTGAAGTAGCTACCAATAAGATTAACAGGCCGAACTTTGAAGCCCTTTTCATAAAGTTGAGTGTTTTCATTTTTTAGTATTTGAATGGTTGAACATTAATTAAATGTCATTTATAACCTCCCTTGCTTTTATCAAGGGACTGTTGTTAATTATTTTAAAGGCCAGTAATATGCAGGTTGCTTATTTCGTATTTATTGTGAAAGATAATTCTCCCTAATATTGGAACCTTTTCATGTACTAGACAATCGAAAGATCTAAATGACATCACTTATTTTCAGTGAATTAAGGTTTTTTAGAGGAATGGTTTTGATAAGCCATAGTTCAATGCTATATAAAACAAGGGGTGTTTCGGATTGTAGGAAATATAGAATGAGCTTTGGAAAGAAACTAAAATAGCTCGAAAGGGTAAAATGAGTTGTGGGATCAGATGATCGAATATTTTCCTCTGATGGCGATTGCAAATAGCAGAGTGGGGAAGGTGAAGGGACCAGGTAAATTTATGTTGGCAGTAATGTCATTAAGCGGATTTTAGTTGGCTTGAATGGTACTAATCAATGATTTGATAGCCAGTAAAGATTCTAAATGAGTCTATTATAAAAATCATTTTTGAAGCTTTACCAGCTATTCTATCTAAAACTTATTTATTTAATTATGATCTCGTCGGTGAATATAAAGGTTCCTTTATCTTGTATTTTCGAGTAACGAGCGGTTACTTTTAAATATTTAGTTTCAACAGCCGGAAAATCGACCCAAAATATCCGGGTTTTCACCTCTGAGTTTACTTCTATTTTTTTTCTGGATAGGTCTAATTTTTGAACCGAAGTAAAAACTTTTCCATTTTGGGAATAAGACACCTCTATGGATGTCGGGAAATAGATGCCAGCAGCGGTTTCTTCGATGCAACTTAGACCAATTTTTTGTACCGTTGTTGTAGTGTCTAGTTGTATTGTACTTTCCAGATCTTTATTCAAAAACCCCAGCCATTTACCATTACCCCATTTATTACCTCCAAAAATTCCATCTGTCAAAGAAGTGGCACCTGAGGCACTATACTTACCAAAAGGCTGATTGATAAGGCTAGTTTTGGCCCCAAGCGCCTTATGAACAATAATTTCTTTTTCTTCGATTTCACTAATTGATATTTCGTTTTTCAGTGCTATCGCTTTTATAATCGTATTGTTTTGTAATACAATTGGTTGGTTGTAAATATTCCCGTTTTGTAAGGATGGGTTACTACCGTCTGTCGTATATATAACCTCGCATGGAAGTTCGGTTATTAAAGACACCAGAATTCCTTTAGTTTCCTTATCTAAGGTACTTTCAATAATAGGTCTGTATGCACTCCTGGAAAAGTTGATTGGGAATTTTTCATATCTCATTATTTGAGATTCCATTTTTTCCTGAAACCTTTTCCAGTCTTTTTTGCCTTTTTCCTGCCAGGCTATTTCAGAAAGGGCCGCTATTCGCGGGAATGCCATGTACTCAATATGTTCAGGAGTTGACATGTATTCAGTCCATATATTAGCCTGGATACCTAAGACTTTTGATTTGTATTTGTTTTCCAGGCTGTCTGGTAGTGGTTCATATTGGTATACTTTCTTCAATGGGGCAAAACCACCAAAGGCTTTTGGCTCATTTTTGCTAAGACTTTGATAGTGGTCGAAGTAGAGATGGGATCCAGTCGTTAATACGGTAGGGTGTCCTTCACTTAATGCCTTTTCAACCCCGTTTTCTGCACCCCAGTACATTATGGTAGCTGTAGGACTCAATTCACCCTCGAGAATCTCATGCCATCCGATTAACTTTCGTCCTTTATCTTTAAGGTATTGATCAAAATGGTTCACAAAGTGACTTTGAAGCTCGAACGCATCATAGTTCTGTGAATTCATAACTTTTTTACATCTAATGCAAGTGTTCCAATTCCTCTTACTTACTTCATCACCTCCAATATGAATGTATTCCGAAGGAAATAAGGTTATGACTTCATCAATAATTGCTTCTAAGAGTTTATAGCTATTAGGATTCCCTGCACAGTAAACCCCATTATTGGCTAGTGGAGCATTGTTTTTGTCAACACATAATAATTCCGGGTAACATTGAAAAACAACTTCTGAATGTCCGGGTAATTCAATTTCCGGAATGACGGTTATATTTCTCTCTTTTGCATAGGCAACAACCTGTTTGATTTCTTCCTGGGTATAAAACCCTCCGTATTTTTTTCGATCATCTCCTGGACGCCATACCTCAAAATCTTCCCAAGGTTTTTTGCCTTCTTTTACTACGCGCCATGCTCCTATATCAGTAAGTTCCGGATGTGACTTGATTTCAATACGCCAGCCAATGCCATCTACCAGATGCCAGTGAAAAGTATTTAATTTATGCATGGCCAGGTAGTCTATAAACTCCTTTACGAAGGAAACGGGCATAAAATGTCTGGAAACATCTAAATGCATGCCACGCCATTTAAATCGTGGTTTGTCAGTTATTTGAAGGCTTGGTATTTCTAATCCCAATTTTGATTGATTCACAGAAGCAGGAGGGAAGAGCTGTCTGATCGTTTCAACACCATAAAAGAATCCCACAGGAGTCGTAGCTTCAACAATAATATTCTTTTGGTTACTTTTTAACAGATAGCCCTCTTTACCCAAAGAATCAGTTTCCATATGATATTTAAATAACACTCTATTGGTCATATCCTTTGCAATTGCCGTCTTGGTTTCAATGGTTATATCATAACTAAGAATATTTTTCAACCTTTTGGCGGCTTGAAACATTGAAGTGTCTGTGATGAATATTTTTGTTTCATCGTTAAATCGAAATGCGGGATTTTCCGTTTTCTTTAAAGATACCGGTTCAGGAATAATATGCAATTTCGTATTATTAGTTTCGCTTTGACATGCCATTAACGTACCGGCAAGTACGAACAGGGCTACAGTCTTATTAATAAAGTTCATGTATAATTATTATGAATTAGGTAGGGAATACTTTTTTAAATTAACTTTGGTTGTTTCCATTTTTAAAAACCAGTGTTCGGTAGGGAAAAGGAATTTCTACACCTTCGGTTTCATATCTTTTTTTAGTACTTTCTAGTATATCGCATTTCATTTCGAAAGCTTTAGGGAAATTTAATGACCAAGCCCAAGCTCTAATAGTTACTGAAGAGTCATTCATTCTTACCAAAGCGGTTTTAACCTTGGGTTGTTGATCTTTTTTTTCAAGCTTCGTTCGGTTATCGTAAATAAATGGATGATTTTCGCATTCTTCCTGAAGTAATTGTTTGGCTAAAGCAACATCGCTGTCATATGAGATATCAATTTCGATATGTTCACAGACTTTAGCGTCCCCTAAATCATAATTAATTAACTTTTCCTTATTAATGATAGCGTTTGGAATCACTATCATTTTGTTTTCAAAGTTTTTTATTACGGTATGACGTAGGGTTATATCCATAACGGTACCAACCATGGTATCTGTTACCTTTATAACGTCTCCTATTTTAAACGGTTTGAAAGAAATTATAAAGACACCTCCTACCAGGTTTGAAAGTGCTTCCTGTGATGCCACACCTGCTATAAGAGCTAAAACTCCGGCTCCTCCAAGTGCAGTATGCGCAATGCTTTTCATTGAAGGGAAGGCTAATAAACCAAACAGAATACCGATGAAATAGATGCAGAAAATAACAAAGTTTTTTAAAAACTTTAAGTTGGTAGTATCTTCATGGGAGTGTTCTTTCCTTGAAATGGTTTTACGGAACCACATATTAGCAACAGCTGCGCTTATAATGGTAGCGATAGCAAGGAATCCCAAGTAGGAGAATAGTTTAAAACGAGTGATTAATAATTCGTGATCTTCCTTTTCGGTGAATATAAAGGCAATGGCGATAATTCCTAATATATACCAAAGAGCATTGAGAATTTTACCTACCAGGTTTATTGTTCTTGGTTTTTCATCAGGAAATTTTTGCTGTTCTTTTTTTATTAACCATTTTTTTAATTGAATGGTTATTAGTCTTAGAAATAAAATACAAACTATAACTACTAGTATGTATAAGAGATGCGACTTATAGTTTTCGATAAAGTTGTTTAAATCCATACAGAATCTGGTAAACAATGGGTTTTTCTAAATTGTAAATTTAATCAAAAAGCATAACTTCTACGAGTGGGATTTTTATTCTAATTAAAATATCCAGAGATATTTTAAACGGAAATGTCTTATTTGTAATTTATTACAGCCTCCATAAATGTTGAATTCTTTTATCAACTACCTCGGTAAGTCGAATACCCATATGGCGAAACCGTAATGGGAACGTGATAATGTGATTGGTCATTAATTTCAAAGGGAATTTCAATATTTGGATAAAACGAATTTACTCCTTTATTCTTAAAATATGGCTTGGTATGAAAAATTAGCTTATATACTCCCTCGTTGTTCTGACTTGTTGGAAGGAAATTACTGATTCTTCCGTTCTCATCAGTTTTGGAAGTCTTTACTAGCACCCAGTTATTATGTTCTTTTTCATATCGCTCCAGACTTATTTGAATTTTTGCACCAGGTTTACCTTCCGTAATATCTAATACATGGGTTGATAATTGGAAATTTTTGGTTTGCCCATTGGTTATTGATACGAGTAAGAATATAACTATCCATAAAAATTTTTTGATCCAGTTCATAATATTTTTTGCTTTTAAGTTCATCACAAAAATAATGTGGGTGATGGCATTAAAACATTGATATGGAGCAAGGGTTTTACAGAATCTTGTTAATGTTTTTCTAAATTTTCTTTTGTCTTGAATAGTATTGGAAGTGTAAGGTCTTTATTTGATGGTAAAAGGATTCAAACGGACCTACTATTTCAACATCTTTTATTATCTCTTGTATGGGAATAAGATTTAATGGAAGGTCATTTATCTGCAATCCTTTTAACCATATTGATAACTGTGCAGCGGAAGAGGCATAGACAATTTTTCCTATTCCAGCCCAGCCATTTGCTCCTGCACACATTGGACAATGCTCCCCTGAGGTGTATAAAATAGATTGTTTACGCTCAATAGGAGTTAAGTTTTCAAGTGCCCATTGTGCTAATTCAAATTCCGGATGTGATAAGCTATGAATTTCGTTAACTCTATTTCTAGCCTCAGCCAATATGGTTCCCTCTTTATTTACGAGTATTGATCCAAAAGGTTTATCACCAGCTTCTAAGGCTTTTTTAGCCAATTCAACACATCTCAATAAATATTTTTGGTGAAACCTATCATTATTACTGAAACTTTCTTCCATTTGAAAATTATGATCCATAATTTTTTATACTCATGGTTAATAAAAGAATCATTAAAAAAGTACCTAGTGTTGTAACGCCAGTCCAACCCCAATTTTGATAGCTGAAAGCACCCAATGTAGTGCCAAGGGCACCTCCTATAAAAGAAGTGAACATGTACACCGTGTTTACACGATTTCTTGCGTCGGGGTATTTTTCAAAAATAATGTTTTGATTCGTTATGTGTAAGGCTTGTAGGCCTAAATCGATAAGTATTACTCCAATAATTAACATTATGACAGAGTGTGTAGAAAATGATAAAACGCACCATGCACTGAAAAGTGTAATACTTGCAATGAGGAGAATCGTTTTTTGATTTAGTTTATCATTCCACTTGCCAATCACAGCGGCTGAAAGGGCTCCAAAAATACCAATAACGCCAAATAATCCGGTAATTGTACTCCCATAACCAAATGAATCATTCATTAAAAAAACTAGGGTTGTCCAGAAAGCACTTAGACCAGCGAATCCCAAGGCACCGCGTAACCCAGCCATTCTGATGTTATTATCATCGACTAAATAAAACCGTAAGGAATTCATTAATTGGACATAATTTCCCTTATAATCAGGGTTGTAAGATGGTAGCCTGTATTGTAAAACGATATATAGCAGGAGCATAGAAATGCCTGCGATTATATACAATATCCTCCAGCCAAAATGTTCACCAATAACCCCACTAATTATGCGACTTACCAGAATACCAATGAGTAAACCACTCATGACTATTCCTATGGATTTTCCACGTTCTTCAGGGGTAGCTATGTGCGCAGCTAGAGGAATTAATAATTGTGGTACCGATGATGCTAAACCAACGACGAAGCTACTCAGTAAGAGGCAGAAAAGAGATGGGGAAAAAGCCATAGCAGTAAGGCCGGTAATCATAAACAAAAAGTTGTAGCTCAGGATTTTCTTTGTAGCAATTTTATCTCCCAATGGAATAATTAGAAGTAAACCGAAAGCATAACCTAATTGGGAACATAGAGCAACATTACTTACTTCCGATTCCGAAACATTGAAACTATTGGAAATCTCATTCAATAAGGGCTGACTATAATAGATGTTAGCAACAATTAACCCCGCTGCTAAACTCATTAAATAAAAAATAGATTTTTTGGGATGCAAAGCCATAGCTTGTTTCAGGTTAAAATATCCATATCTTATTTAAAGTATTGCGAACTTTAAGGGGAATGATACAACAATGATCGATCCCATAGGTTCACCATTGATATGATTTACTTTGGCAGCAAAGAAAGTTATCAACTACTT
The DNA here is from genome assembly GCF_000511935.2 of Zhouia amylolytica AD3. NCBI lineage: Bacteria > Pseudomonadati > Bacteroidota > Flavobacteriia > Flavobacteriales > Flavobacteriaceae > Zhouia > Zhouia amylolytica. The sequence goes on from NZ_AYXY01000019.1 coordinate 48,355, forward strand.
AAAAAGCATTGATCTAAAGCAAGACTTTAAAGCTTAGATTTTAATCGACTTAATGTTGATGGAGAAATGCCTAAATAGGATGCAGTAAGATTGTTAGGAACTCTTATTAAAAAATCTGGATAAGTTTCTAAAAGTAGTTTTAGTTTATCTATTGCTGCGTATCCTTGAAAGCTATAAATTCTTTTTTGGTTATTTATAAAGCTACGTTCTAAAATTTCTCTGTAAATTTTATCGAAATCACTGTACTGGTCAACTAATTTATAAAAATCGTTTCTTGTTATTTCCAAAAGTTCCGAAGGTTCTATTGCCTGAAAATATTCACAAGCCGGTTTCTGATCAATGAAACTTGGAAGTGCGGTACAAAAACTATTTTCAAAAGTGAAAAACCGAGTTAATTCAACTCCTTTTTTGTTTATGGTAAATATTCTTAAGGCTCCTTTGTTAACAAAATAAAATGCATTTGAAACCTGGTTAAAGTCAATTATTATTTCCTTCTTTTTAACCTTTTTTAGTTTAAAATGATTGGTAATGTAGTTGACATCATTATTAGTAAAGTCACCTTTACTTTTAAGGTAATTTTCCAGAATCGAATAAGTCATTTTTAATGGTATAAGGAAATTTAAAGATATTAAATCTTGTGAATTTGACACTGATGTTTTCCTGTACTGATAGGACCAAGCTTTTTAACGGATCATTATTACCTTTTAAAAAGAGCGTAAATGGAGTTCCTGTATTTAATTTAAGCGATAGCTTTAATTATATTTTTTTAAAAACGTATAAAGATCCTGATCGTTTTCCAGGTTAAGTTTTCGTCTCAGTCGATGCCGGGCTACTTTAATTGAACTTAGGGAAATTCCGAATAAATTAGCTATGTTTTGTGAGGTGAATTTCATCAGAATCAGGGCACAAAGTTTTATGTCTCGTTCACTTAAATTAGAATGTTTACTTTTTAGATTATCTAAAAAGAAGGGGTGAACTTCCTTAAATAAGGCATAAAATTGTTCCCACTCTTTATCTAACATGAAGCTATCATTAATATGATCAATAAGTAAGAGAATGTTCTTTTTGTCTATTTGTTTTTGCTTTACCTCAAATTGAAGTTTGTCTTTTATATTATTCAACAGGTCATTTTTATGAACTGTGAGCAAAGTGTTATTAGTAAGTTCCTGATTTTTGAATTTTAATTCAGCTATTAACTGTTTTTGAGATAATTCTTGATGATCTTTTTCTATTTGTAGCATTCGAATTTTATCCTGAGCAATCCTTTGTTCCTGTCTTTTAGCCTCATTGGTTTTTTGATCCAGAAGATTTTTTAAATGAATCTCTTTTTTTCTTAAAAAAGAGATTCTCCAAAAGTAAATAATTAGTAATAATACAATGGCTAACAAAATCATTAAAACTTTGAACCAGATGGTTTGGTGAATGGCCGGAAGGACGGTGATTTTTAAACTGGCATGGGCTTTTACCGGGGTTCCATTTTTATCAATTGCTTTCACCCATAATGAATAGGTGCCAGGATTCATATTTGAAAAGGTTATGGTCTGTTGAGATCCGACATTATTCCAGGTATTATTAAGTTCAGCTATTTTGTATTCGTATTTTAAATCATTCGAAATAATAGGATCGGAGCAGCTGTAGGTTATTGTAAATAAATTATTGTTGGGAGGGATTGTAATATTACTATCGAAATTGTTGTTACATTGGGTAAGTTCATTAAACGAGTAACTTGTTTCAGTGTTTTGGCTAATTGCTTTTGCTGCTATAAAATTGATTTTGAATTCTGATTCACTGTTATCGATAAGGGCTGGATTAAAGTATGACAAACCGAAAGAACCTGCCATATAAATCAGTCCATTAGTACCTAAATAAGCACCACCTCCATTAAAGGGATACACAGCATCATTATGATTGAAGTTGAATACATTTTGTAACGAATCAACTTTAGTAAGTCCTAAATTGGTACTAAACCATGTGTTTTTATTTTTATCACAAATAATTCCTTCGATGGTTTTTCCTGCCATCTGATCTGATAATGTATAGGGACTAAAGTTATTTTGTTTGCGATTAAATTGATTTACACCATAACCATAGGTGCCAATAAATATATTAAGGTTACTATTTTGACCAACAGATAAAATGTGATTACCGTTAATGGTAGTAGAATCGGTATTGTCGTGATAATAAGAGTGTTTTTTATATTGGCCTTTATTTATGAGTTCATAGCGGAAGAGACCATTCGCAGTACCTACCCACATATCATTCTTAATATCCTTAAATATCACATTTACAAGATTTGATGAGTTGTATAAAGGTTCAGTAGGAGTAAACTTTTCTTTTATATCTAAATTTTCATTATAAATGGTAATCCCTGTTCTGTTACCTACCCAAATGTTCCCTGAATGATCTAAAGCCAGTGCGTATGCCTGGTGAACCTGGTTTTCGGGCTTTAGATTTAAGAACTCATCGGAATTTAAGTCAATAATACTGATACCACCCCTTAAGGTGCCTACCCACAAACGTTTATTATGGTCTTCAACCATTGACATTACGATGCTTCCATTGAGATCTGATACTAAAGAAGGATTATCGGTGAATAGAGTTGAGCTACCAGAATCAGGATCGTATTTAACTAAGCCTTCCCTTCCAGCAGAAATCCAAATTTTTTTGTTACTGTCTTCGAGAATGTTAGAACCTTGTTGATCTTTAGTAGAAAAACCCAGTTTAAGGGCTGGGATGTTTTTAATATCAAAATTATTTTTAACAATTGACAAGCCCCCATGAACTGTGCTTAATAGAATAGTATTATTATGTCCTTTCTTAATATCTAAAATTGAATTATCAGCTATATTAGTTGTACTGTAAAAGTCCTGGGTATAATATTCAAATGTCTCTGAGTCGTGGTAATAAAGGTTTAAACCACCTCCGTCTGTACCCATCCAAACCCTATTGTTATCACTCAATAGGCATAGTACTACATTATTATTAATGGAAAGATTAGAGCTTTTATTTTTAATAAAATGTTTGGTCTTGTTTTTTATAAGATCGATCTTGAATAATCCATTGCCATCGGTTGCTACCCATAGATTATTATGTTCATCCATTGACAGATCATTAATTCGGTATATGTTTTCGGAGTTTTTCAAAAAATAATGTGAAATGGTCCCATCTTTCATTTTGAAGACTTCACCGTAACTTGTTCCAAGAATTAAGGATTCTTCTGGTCCGTCTATTATTTTTGTTATGTGGAATTTCAAAGGAGCTGGGCGGTTTAGAATTCCTTTAAACGAATCTTCAATCGGATTTAAGGAATCGTCGTATTTGTACTGAAAAAAATTACCACTATCCGTAGATATATATATAATATTGTCCGTCATAAACTTCAAGGCAACAATATTCTGATCTAAGAATTGTTTATGTTGGAAATTTGAACTGGTAATTTTTTTAAAACCACCTTCTTTTTTATTAAAGCAGTATAAGCCTTTGGTGGTCGTGGCCCATATATTTTTATCTTTATCCTCAACAATTTTATTAATGTTATTATTTCTACCCAGCGTATAAGAGTGTGTTCTATAGCCGTCATAACGGTCGATAGCAATTTTGTTTCCAGTCCAAATCATTCCTTCAGAATCTTGAAGTACTGCGGTAATTTTGTTGGAGGAAAGACCATTTTTATGATTGATACTTGTAAACCTCAAAATGGGCTTTTGGCCAAACGAAATACTGGCGTAAAGCACCAAGATGACAGTAGAACTATATTTTTTAATTTTTTTTAATGTGTATCCTTTCATTATTTAAAAATGTAAAGAAGCTCAATTTACTTTTTTTTCACAATTCCTTTTATACTGTGCTGGTTAGATATTTTCAAATACTTTGATGTAACCTAAAAGTAAGAATGATGTAACCTGATTGTAACCATTATTATTAACAATTATTTAACCCGTTTGATAATTTGGCGTTCGAAAAATTTTCAATATGGATCTATTTGGGTGACAATTAAAATGGTCCTTATTGAATAGCTAATCAATTAACTATTAATCAAAACCTATGTTTAAAAAATTATGAGAAACTTAATTTTTTTATGTTGCATGCTGTTTGCCACAATGAACACCTTTGGTCAGCAGGATGTAATTACTCTAAATGGTCGGGTACTAGATGCGGAATCAGGATCACCAATTCCTGGGGTTAACGTACTCGAGAAAAACACGTCAAATGGGAACGCTACTAACTTTGATGGAGAATTTACCATTAAGGTCAAGAGAGGTGCTATTTTAACCTTTAGCTATATTGGATATGAGCGTAAGGAGGTTAAGGTTACTTCTTCAGAACCTTTGACTGTAAATTTAAAGCTCCAAATGGAGGATTTAGATGAGGTGGTATTAGTCGGATACGGAGTTCAGAAAAAGGAAAATTTAACCGGAGCCGTTAGTACTATTTCATCTGATAAAATTGAGAACCGACCCGTAACTGATGTTATGCAGGCGATTCAGGGAACTGCGCCAGGATTGCAACTTAGTGTAGGGAATCAAGGTGGTGAGCCAGGAGCCAGCATGAATATTAGTATTCGTGGAGCCGGAAACCTTCAGGGAACAGGCGCACCTTTGGTAATCGTTGACGATATCCCCTTGAATAACCCGAGTGATATGAATGATATTAATCCGGAGGATATCGAAAGTATTTCTGTTTTAAAGGATGCTGCTTCTTCGGCTATTTATGGTTCTCGAGCTGCTTTTGGAGTTATTTTAATTAAGACCAAAAGTGGTGAAGCTATGGATGGACATAAATTTAGTTACACGAACAATTTTGCCTATTCGTCGCCTTTAAATTTACCTGAAATGATGAATTCTTTGGAGTTTGCCAATTATTTTAATCTGGCAGCTACTAATGGAGGTAGAGGAGCTGTTTTCTCTGATGAGGCTATAGAGCGTATTAAAGCTTATTTAGCTGATCCGGAAAATACACCGGTAACTATTGCAAATCCCGATGGTACCAGATGGCAGCAATACTCAGGATCTAATGCAAATACGGATTGGTTTGACGTCATGTACAAGGATATGGTTTTACGTCAGCAACATAATCTAAGTTTTTCCGGTCGTCAAAAGGATGTAAATTATCACGTGTCTGCTGCTGTGTTGGATGCACCTGGGGTTATGAGCTTTGGTGATGATTCATACAATCGTTATAACTTGAATGCCAAACTGGCTTCCAAAATGACGAATTGGTTCAGATTTGATGTTAATATGCGTTTGGCTAAAATAGATCAGGAGCGGCCTAGTTATGATCCCGGACTTTATTTACATAATATAGCCAGAAGATGGCCAACCAACGGTGTAATTATGCCAAATGGAAGTTATAGTGATGGTTCTGAAATTCCTTATATAATGGATGGAGGAAGAAGGTTAAGTGAATCTTTTAATTCGAATGTTGGTTTAAATTTGATTTTTGAACCAATCAAAGATTTGAAGTTTACTACTAGTTTACTTTATCGAAATTATCATACTGAAATACAAAGTCATAATGCTATAGTTTCGGTTACCGAACCTAACGGTTCAGAGCGTAAATTGAGACAGAACAGCAGTATCTGGAATTATGCATCAAACAATACTTACTTGTCTCCTAACTTTGTATTATCTTATAAAAAGACCTTTAGTCAGGATCATAATTTTAATGGGCTTCTCGGATATCAGCAAGAAGAAAACACCTATAGATCTTTAAGTGGAAGCAAAGATAATTTAATCACTGACAACGTACCTGCCATAAGAACAGCTGTTGGCGAAGATTATATTGACGCTACTCAAGGAACGTATGTTACTCGAGGATATTTTGGTCGATTGGCTTATAACTACAAGGAAAAATATTTATTAGAGGTTAATGGGCGTTACGATGCATCTTCTCGATTTGCAGAAGATATGAGGTGGGATTTTTTCCCTTCCGTATCCGTTGGATATAATATTGCGAAAGAAGGGTTTTGGAATGTTAAACCCATTAGCACTTTTAAATTAAGATATTCTGTTGGAAGTATCGGTAACCAAAATGTTGCTAATTACCTCTATATCGGTCGCATGCCTATACGCACTAATCTATGGTGGTTAACGGATGAAGGTAGACCTAACTATACTCTAACACCTGGATTAATTAGTCCGGATATCACCTGGGAAACTGTTACAACAGACAACTATGGTTTAGACATTTCTGCATTTAGTCAACGTCTTGATGTAACTTTTGAGATATTCAAGAGAACTACTGAGGATATGTTTGGTCCGGCTGAACGATTACCTGCCTTATTGGGAACAAGTGCACCACAATCTAATAATGCATCTTTGGAGACCAAAGGATTTGATTTGAGTGTGAATTGGAAGGATAATATTGGAGATCTAGGATATAACTTAGGGTTCATTCTTTCGGATGCACGAACTACAGTAACCGAATATTCCAACCCTAATAATTTGTTGAATACTTATAGAGTAGGTCAGGAATTAGGAGAAATTTGGGGATTTGAAACGGTTGGTTTGTATCAATCTCAGGATGAAATCGATAACGGACCAGACCAGTCACCTGTTTGGGGTGGCGACTGGAAACCCGGTGATGTTCAATATCAGGATTTAAACGGTGATAATATCATAGATTATGGTGATAGTACTACTGATAGTCCAGGTGATCGAAAGATAATCGGTAATTCAACTCCGAGATATACTTATTCTATTACTGGGGGATTGAATTTTAAAGGGATTGACTTTTCTATGTTTTGGCAAGGTGTTGGTAAAAGAGATGTTTGGACAGGTGGTCCATATACCTTTGGCGCCGTAGGGAATTTATGGCAATCGGCTGGTTTGAAAGAACATTTAAATTATTGGTCGGAAGATAATACAAATGGATTTTATCCCAGACCAACCTTTAATAATACATGGAGAAATCAGCAAGTTCAAACCAGATACCTTCAAAACGCTTCTTACTTACGTTTAAAGAATGTTACTGTTGGATATAGTTTCTCAGATTCGATCCTGGATTGTTTTCATATGGATAAACTACGACTGTATGTGACTGCAGAAAATGTTGTAACGATCACTAAAATAGCTGACATTTTTGATCCTGAGGCGACTGGAGGACGATGGGGGAATGGTAAGATTTATCCTTTACAGAAATCAATTGCCATTGGGTTAAATGTTCAATTTTAATTTATTACACTAATGAAAAAATATAAAATACTTTCATATCTCATAGTTTGCTTCCTTTTAACAGGATGTAGTGAAGATTTTTTAAACAGACTGCCGGAGGATGAAATTTCACCTGAACAGTATTGGAAAACGGATAATGATCTCAAGTTATTTTTAAATCAGTTTTATACCACTTTTCCGGTTCACAATGGATGGAATGGGGGCGTATTTGAATTCGACAACAATAGCGACAATCTTGTTCCGGTAAATGTTAATAACAGATTGGTTGGAAATAATAATGTTGCTCCATCTTCAGATGGATCCTGGAATTTTGGTAATATCAGGAGTGTCAATTATTATTTAGAGAATAGCCATACAGCAGAGGGACCTGAAGATATTATCAATCATTATAATGGAGAAGCTTATTTTTTTAGAGCCTATTTCTACTTTAGACTTCTTAAAAGGTATGGAGGAGTTCCTTATATTGATAAAACCTTAAATACAGATTCGCCAGAATTGTTAACGCCCAGAATGCCTCGTAATGAGTTAGCTACCAAGATTGTAGAGGATTTAGATCGCGCTTTAAATTTATTAATGCCAAGGAGTTCTGCTGAAAACTTCAGGGTTCATCGTGGAGTGGCTCTGGCGTTTAAATCGGAGGTTTGTCTTTATGAAGGAACTTGGGAAAAGTACCATGAAGGGTCGCCATTTGGAGCGGAAACTAATGAGAGTACCAAGTTTTTAACACTTGCTGCAGATGCCGCAGAGACTATGATCAATGAGGGGAACTATCAGCTCTACAACGATGGGTCTGATGATACTTATAGATTGTTGTTTAATAAATATGATTATAACGATGTGAGTGAGGTAATATTCTGGAAGAAATATAGTATTGAAGATGGAGTCATTCATCGTGTAAGCCATTATTTACCTCATACCGGGGCTGGTACGGGTTTAAGTAAATCATTAGTTGAATCGTATTTGAGTTCTGATGGATTACCTATTTCTGTTAGTCCGTTATACAGTGAAGCGAATGAAAATAGTTTGGAAACTGTTGTATCTAATAGAGATCCAAGACTTCAACAAACTATTTGTACCCCAGGCGATTTAATTACGGAACGTGCAGCATTGGATAATATATATTTTGATTTTCCTGCATTTCGAGAAAATGGAGAAACTGTATCTACTACAGGATATCAGATATACAAAGGAGGAGCCACAGATGAAGATGAGCGTGTAGAGAGTACTACTGGATCAATTATTTATCGTTATGCAGAAGTGTTGTTAAATTTTGCAGAGGCTAAAGCAGAACTTGGAACTATAACGCAGGCAGATCTTGATAAATCTGTTAATGTTCTAAGAGACAGAGTGGGTATGCCAGCTTTGACCACACTTCCCGTTTCGGACCCTAATAAACTATTCCCTGGGGTAAGCGATATCATTAATGAGATTCGCAGGGAACGAAGAGTTGAACTTGCACTCGAAGGAAAAAGATTTGATGATTTAATGCGTTGGAGAGCTCATGACCTAATCATAGGAAAGAGGTTAGTAGGGTTTAAAATTCAGGGTAGTGATCTTGAGGAAGAATTCGCTGATCTTATTGGGAACTCTATTTTGGTAAATGATCAAGGATATATAGACCCATATATGAATGTAATTCCTTCGGGATATGGATTCAACAAGGACAGGGATTATTTATCTCCGATTCCAACTGAACAAATCGTATTAAGCGAGGGGACTTTAGAGCAAAATCCGGGCTGGTAAGTCTATAAAATAAATGATTAAGTTGGTTAGACCCCACCTCTTATGGTTAATCCTTTTTAATAAGGTGGGGTTTAAATTGTATTAGTTCAAAAAGATTATGTTGTGATACATAAAGTTTGAGGATTAGTTAGTTTTTCCCGTTTGAAGTCTCTGGCTTCAGACGGGATATTTTTATTAAATTTTAATATTATGAAATATTTAGTTGTTGTTTTAGGGTTTTTAATGTTGGCATGCAAAACTCATGAAGAAAAAGATGAAAGGCCAAACATTGTTTTCATTATGTCGGATGATCACGCCTATCAAGCCATAAGTGCTTATAGTGATAAACTGATCAAGACCCCAAATATTGATCGTATTGCGTTAGAAGGAATGTTATTTACCAATGCCAGCGTAACTAATTCTATATGCGCTCCTTCCAGAGCAGTTATTTTAACGGGCAAACATAGTCACCTTAATGGTAAGATTGATAATATTAGCAAGTTTGACACCACCAATGTTACCTTTCCGCAATTGTTGAAAAAGGCTGGTTATCAAACTGCCATGTTTGGTAAACTTCATTTTGGAAATAACCCTAAAGGTTTTGATGAGTTTAAAATTTTACCCGGACAAGGAAGTTATTACAATCCAGACTTTATAACCAACAAAGGAGATACCACCATAACAGGATACGTGACGGATATTATTACTGACCTAACTATCGACTGGTTAGAAAATCGTAGAAAAAAAGAACAACCTTTTCTTTTAATGTACCTACATAAGGCACCTCATAGATCTTGGATGCCTGCCGAAAGACATTTAAAAGAATTTACGCAAAAATCATTTCCGTTGCCACAAACACTGTATGATGATTATAAAAGAAACCCTACAGGAGCTGATATTAATACTATCGATGCGACCCCAGAAATAAATCTCAACCCTTATAGTACGGCTGCTAAACAAGCCGAAATGAACATCAGGGAGCATATGACCCTGGCATATGATAATAAAATAGATAAAGAAACCTTATTGGAGCTTGGGATTTCAGAGCCTTATATGAATTATTCACCTCATGCCAGAATGAATGAACAACAGCGAAGAAACTGGGATGAGGCTTATGAACCAATAATAGAAGCATTTAAGGAGGCCTATCCCAAGATGAATGACTCCAGTTTAATGGCATGGAAATACCAGCGGTATATGCAAGATTATTTAGGAACCATTAAGGCAGTGGATGAAAATGTAGGCGAATTACTTGATTATCTGGAGGCTCATGAACTCGATAAAAACACCCTTGTGGTTTACACCTCGGATCAGGGGTTTTATTTAGGAGAGCATGGTTGGTTTGATAAACGTTTAATGTATAATGAATCGTTTAAAACACCGCTGTTAATTAAATGGCCGAATAGGATTAAACCTGGAATTACGGAGGATGAAATGGTACAGAATCTCGATTTTGCTCAAACATTTTTAGAGGTAGCCGGAGTGGTTGCACCTAAAGATATGCAGGGAAAAAGTTTAATGCCATTGTTAACAGGTGCTAAAAAGGAGTGGGATAGAGATGCTGTTTATTATCATTATTATGAATATCCCGGAGAACATAATGTCAAAAGACATTATGGTATAGCTACGAAGAATTATAAACTGATTCATTTTTACTATGATATAGATGAATGGGAGCTCTACGATTTAAAAAAAGATCCTCAGGAAATGAATAACGTTTATTATGACAAGGCCTACCAGGATGTTGTGAGTGAAATGAAATTAAAGCTTGAGGAAACCAGAATAAAATATAAGGATTCTAAAAAACTGGATGATTTTTATATAGAGTCTTATAAAAAGTAGCGTTATGGAGAATTGTTTATATAGTCTATCTGGATTTAATTTTTATTTCAAAGGAAACATATTGTTGCTTTTTCTATTGTTATGTGGTATAAGTCTTCAAAGTCAAATCATACCAAATCCCGAGGTTATGAATATGAATTCAGAAAGCTTCATGTTTGATTCCAAGGTTGGACTGGTCTACAAAAATTTATCTAAAGCAGATCGGGGTTTCTTGATTCCATACCTTAAAAAATCAATTGAAAAGGAATCGGGGATTATAGTGGATACCGGGAAAAAGCAGCCAAAGAATATCATTTTAGAAATTAATACAAAAAGTGCTCGGGAACAAAATGATGAATCGTATCAGCTTTATATCGATAGAACCAAAATTCATTTAAGGGCCAATTCCTATGAGGGACTTTTTTATGCAACACAAAGTTTCCTGCAATATTTTACTTTTTATAATACCAGTATACCTGTAAAGCTTCCGGGCTTAACGGTATATGATAAGCCTGCCGTTAACTGGAGGGGTATGATGTTGGATGTTAGCAGGCATTTTTATTCAGTGGAAGCTATTAAAAGGGTTTTGGATCTGATAGCGTATTATAAGCTCAACGTTTTTCATTGGCATCTTACTGATAACGAAGGTTGGCGAATTCAAATTAAAAAGTATCCAAAATTAACTACTATAGGAGCCTGGAGAAATGAAATACCGGGAAGCATTTTTTATAAAAAGGATAGTTCATATACCAAGCCATTAGCGATAGAGCCTTATCCTTATGGAGGGTTTTATACCCAACAGCAAATAAGAGAGGTGGTTGAATACGCAAGGCAAAGGGGGGTTATGGTTATTCCGGAAATAGATCTCCCGGGTCATTCGGCAGCGGCGCTTACAGCTTATCCTGAATATTCATGCGAAGGATATAGGCATCCTGCTCCAAATTCAACATTATGGAACGGTAAAGTAGATACGGATAAAGTTAACTTTAATTACTGTCCGGGTAAGGAGTCTTCTTTTATTTTTATAGAGGATATATTAACGGAAGTAATGGAACTTTTTCCATCAAGATATATTCATATTGGTGGGGATGAAGTGGATAAACAATATTGGCAACGTTGCGATGAATGCCAACAACGGATGCATTCGGAAAGATTAAAAGATGAAAATGAACTACAAAGTTATTTTTTGAAGCGGGTTACTTCATTCCTTGAAAAAAATAATAGAACTGTTATTGGCTGGGATGATATTTTAGAAGGAGGTGCCCCTGAAAGTGCCATAATTATGAGTTGGAGAGGGGAAAAGGGAGCTATAAATGGGGCAAAACAAAATCACCACGTTATAATGTCTCCTTCTAATCCTTTTTATTTTAATCGCTATCAGGATGATCCTGCGAAAGAACCATTGGCGGCTTCTTATTCGATTAATACACTTCAGCGAGTTTATGAATATAATATATGGCCTGAGCAATTGGATGAAAATGGTAAGGGACTAATTAAAGGGGGTCAATTCGCCGTATGGACAGAGTTTATATCTTCTCTAGAACATCTGGAATATATGCTTTTACCAAGATTACCAGCATTTTCAGAAAATTTATGGTCACTAGATCAGCGCAAAAATTATAATGATTTTATTAAGAGATTAAATCAGGGGCATTATGATGTTTGGAAAAGATCCGGAATAAGATTTCATCCTAAATATTATAACAAATCGGATTATTAGCATGTAGTATTCATAAAATGAGTTGATAATGGTTAAAATTTGGGTGTAACTATTAAAAACCAATATATTTGCATTATGTTATACATATATAGTATTGAAACCATCAAATGTATTTAATTATTAAGTAATCATGATTGCTGAAGAACAGTTAAGGAACCTAAAAGATATAAGTTACCAGGAGGCAGGTATCTATGAGAACACGCGTTTTGAAAAGATTCACAACGTTGTTTTTGACGATTCAAATATAGCCTCCGCAATAGTAGCTGCAGAGATCGCAGCACTTATCAGAAAGAAGCAGGAAGAAAACACACCATGTGTATTAGGTTTAGCAACGGGTTCATCACCAATTAAAGTGTATGAAGAGTTAGTGAGACTTCACAAAGAGGAAGGTTTGAGTTTTGAAAATGTGGTGACCTTTAATTTGGATGAATATTATCCGATGACCAAGCAGAATGTACAGAGTTATCATTACTTCATGCATGAATATTTATTCAATCACGTCGATATAAAACCAGAGAATGTAAACATTCCACAGGGAGATTTGGATGCTGATGATGTATTGGATTTTTGTGTAGCTTATGAGGAAAAGATCAAGAGTTATGGCGGTTTGGATTTTCAATTGTTAGGTATTGGTAGAACGGGTCATATCGGTTTTAATGAGCCAGGATCACATTACAATTCCAGAACGCGTTTGATCACTTTAGATCACTTAACGCGAAGTGATGCCTCGAGTTCATTTTTAGGATTAGAGAATGTGCCTAAGAAGGCGATCACTATGGGGGTTCGTACGGTAATGGAAGCCAAGCGTATCGTTTTATTGGCCTGGGGTCAAAACAAAGCAGATATCGTAAAGCAGACCATAGAGGATGAAATAGATTCTTCGGTACCGGCTACGTATCTTCAACAACATCACAATGCTACTTTTGTCTTAAACGATGAAGCGGCTTCAGAATTAACCAGGATCAAGACGCCATGGCTTGTAGGTCCTTGTGATTGGACAGAAGAATTAACCAAGAAGGCTGTTTTTTGGTTGTGTGATCGTGTTTCAAAATCAATTTTACGCCTTACAGATAAAGATTATAATGATAACGGAATGGAGGGACTTCTTGCCAAAGAGGGATCTTCATACGATTTGAATATAAAAATGTTTAATGAACTTCAGCACACCATTTCAGGATGGCCTGGAGGGAAGCCTAATGCAGATGACACCAACAGACCTGAGCGTGCAGAGCCAGCGAAGAAACGTGTGATTATCTTTAGTCCACACCCGGATGATGATGTGATCTCCATGGGAGGAACTTTCGACCGATTGGTAGAACAAGGTCATGAGGTGCATGTGGTCTATCAAACCTCGGGTAATATCGCGGTATCGAATCACGAAGCCTTGAAATTTGCAGAGGTAGCGGCTAGTCTGGATGGTGATAATGAGCTTTATCAAAAGATTATAACAAGCATAAACAAGAACGAGGAGTATGTAGTAGATGCACCGGAGGTAAGAGCGCTTAAAGGATTGATAAGACAACGCGAGTCTGTTGCTGCAACCCGATTTGTAGGCATACCGGATAGTCAGGCGCACTTTTTAAACTTACCATTCTACGAAACCGGAACGATAAAGAAGAATCCATTGGGGCAGGAAGATATCGACATCATGTGTAATATCATAAGAGAGATTAAGCCTCATCAAATATATGCAGCGGGCGATTTAGCAGATCCGCACGGAACGCATAAGGTGTGTTTGGATTCCTTGTTTGAAGCATTGAAAGTTTTAAAATCGGAATCGTTCATGGATGATTGTTGGGTATGGTTGTACCGAGGAGCATGGCACGAATGGGGAATGCACGAGATCGATATGGCAGTACCAATGAGTCCTGATCAGGTACTTAGAAAACGAAGAGCAATATTCTATCACCAGTCTCAGAAAGATGGGGTGATGTTCCAGGGAGATGATTCGAGAGAATTCTGGGTAAGAGCCGAAGAAAGAAATAAAGAAACAGCTGGTAAATACCACCAATTAGGATTAGCAGATTATGCCGCAATAGAGGCGTTTAGAAGATATTATTACCAGGATTGATCTATGAAAAGCAAGTTTTTTTTATTCTTAGTTGTAGTAGGGGCATTTTGTGGTCAGATGCCTTTAGTTTTTTCACAAGCAGGATATACCTGGAAGGATGGGCGTGAATTTAAAATTTTCGGACAACTGGATGATACGAATATATCTTATTATAAGCGTTTGCCAGATACATTAGAGCGTCATTTGAGAGCTCCTTTATGGAAGTTGTCTGAACAAGCTTCGGGCTTGTATATTAAATTTAAAACAAACACATCTTCCGTTTCAATTTCTTATCAGGTTGAAAATCCGATTGCGTTTCCTCATATGCCATCCACCGGGGTAAGTGGAGTAGATTTATATGCTAAATCTGGTGATACATGGCAATGGGTAAGAGGGAAATTTTCTTTTAAGGACACTATTAGTTATCATTTTAAGGGTATATCTTCAGATGAAGAAAGAATGTATCGATTGTATCTGCCTTTGTACAATCAAATAAAATGGTTAAAAGTTGGGGTTGATTCCAATGCAGTATTTCAAGCTATTGTTAAAAAGTCTTCGACAAATCCAATAATTATATACGGCACTTCAATTGCACAGGGAGCATGTGCTTCCAGAGCAGGAATGGCTTGGACAAATATTTTGGAAAGAACCATTGATTTGCCAATTATTAATTTAGGATTCTCAGGGAATGGAAGACTGGAGGATCCTGTAATAAATTATATCAAACGGTTTGATGCCAGTATGTTTATTTTTGATTGTATGCCAAATTTCACCAGTGGTCAAGGCTTAAATCCTAAACAAGCCAGGATTCGTTTAAAAAAGGCTGTTTTAGAAATACGGAGTAAACATGTTGAGACCCCAATTCTTCTTGTCGAACATGCAGGGTATTCAGACGCGATTTTGCAAACCGGCAGGAAGACTATTTATGAAAACTTAAACAGGGAAGTGGTTGCGACATTTAAAGAATTACAAAGCCAGGGTATTAAAAATTTGTACTTGTTAAGTCGAGAAGAAATAGGATTAGGGGGCAATAGTTTTGTTGATGGGACACATCCAAATGATTTGGGGATGTATGAATATGCTAGCGCATACGGTAAAAAAATAAAAAATATTTTAGATTAATTAATTATGAATGTTATAACAAGATGTCTACTCAGCTGCATGATTATAGCTGGATTAAATTTTTCAAGATCTCAGACTTTAGATCCTTTTATTGAAAATCCGGACATTATAGAAATAAATAAGCTTCCTCCAAGAGCTAGTTTTTTTCCATATCAGTCTATACAAACCGCTGAATCTGCTGAAATAGATAAAGCAGGTAATTTTCTTTCTTTAAATGGAACGTGGAAATTTAACTGGAGTAAATCACCTGAGGAAAGACCATTAGATTTTTATAAAGAGGATTATGCTGTAGATGGATGGGATGATATTGCCGTTCCTTCGAATTGGGAATTGGAAGGGTTTGGAGTTCCTATTTATGTAAATGCGAGATATCCATTTCAAAAAGGCAAACTTTCGCCACCAGATATTCCTGATGGCTACAATCCGGTGGGATCTTACAGGCATACATTTAGGATTCCGGATGACTGGAACCGACAGCATGTTTATATTCATTTGGGAGCTGTTAAATCGGCATTCTATATTTGGATTAATGGACAAAAAGTTGGGTATAGTCAGGGATCTAAATTACCTGCAGAATTTAATATTACTAAATATCTGAGACCAGGAGAAAATACAATAGCTCTCGAAGTTTACCGATGGAGTGATGGCAGTTATTTGGAGTGCCAGGATTTTTGGAGAATTTCCGGAATAGAAAGAGATGTCTATTTATATGCCAGACCTAAAACATACATTCAAGATTATTTCTCAAAGGCAGGTCTAATAAATAATTACGAGGACGGTTTATTAGATTTGGATATCACCATAGATAACGATCAGGATCGTAGCGTAAAAGGTAGCATAGAAGTTCAATTGGAGCGTAATGGAATATCACACTTTTTGAGTTCAAAAGAGGTAATACTCCAACCGAATAGTTCCGGTAATTTTTCTTTCACAAAAGAATTTCCGGAGATTCAAAGCTGGTCGGCTGAATTTCCTAATCTCTATAATTTAACTATCCTTTTAAAGGATAGAAAGGAGCGTGTATTAGAGGTGGTTAAACGAGCCATAGGGTTTAGAACTTCTGAAGTTAAAAATGGGCAGTATTTATTAAATGGAAAACCAATTCTTTTTAAAGGAGTTAACAGACATGAGCATGATGCTATAAAGGGACATGTGGTTAGCAGAGCAGATATGCTCAGAGATATTAAAATTTTCAAAGAAAATAATATTAATGCAGTACGGACGGCACATTATCCTAATGATCCTTATTGGTATGAGCTTTGTGATATCTATGGTATCTATGTTGTTGATGAGGCCAATATAGAATCGCATGGCATGGGGTATGATCTTACTCGTACCCTTGCCAATAATCCTGATTGGCTTAAAGCTCATAAGGCCAGGGTAAGCAGAATGATTGAAAGAGATAAAAACCATCCATCGATAGTAATATGGTCTTTGGGTAACGAAGCGGGTAATGGATATAATTTTTATGAATCGTACTTATTGGCTAAGAAGTTAGATGAAACCCGTCCCACGCAATATGAAAGGGCATGGCATGAATGGAATACGGATTTGTTTGTTCCTATGTACAGAACACCGGAAGAGGTTGAAGCGTATGCGAAAGATGACCAATGGGATAAACCTTTAGTACAATGTGAATATGCTCATGCAATGGGGAACAGTATGGGTGGATTCAAAGAATATTGGGATCTTTACGAGAAGTATGATAAGTTACAGGGTGGATTTATTTGGGATTTTGTAGATCAAGGAATTAAAACCGTTAAAAACGGAAAGGAAATTTATGCTTATGGTGGGGATTTTGGTCCTGAGGGAACTCCTTCAGATAATAATTTCCTCAACAATGGATTAGTTCAGCCGGATCGGAAATTAAATCCTCATATATATGAGGTAAAACATATTCATCAGAATATCAAATTCTATGAGGATGATTTGGCAAAGGGGAAAGTTCGAATGAAAAATTGGTATTTCTTTGATGATCTCAGGAATTATGAATTAGTTTGGGAGGTGCTTGAGAATGGATCGAAAATAGAAACGGGAAAATTAGATAATATTCAGGTTCAACCTCAAGAAACATTGATTTTAGATCTTCCTTTCAAGTCGGTTTTAAAACCCGGGCAAGAATATTTTTTAAACCTGAGAGTGTTTCTTAAAAAAGATGAACTTTTATTGAATAAAGGTTTCGAAATAGCTTATGAACAGTTTCAATTACAACCTTTTGAATTCAAACCTACCAATATTTCTAAGCAAAAAATTGATTATGAAGTAAGAGGGAATGAATTGATTGTATCTGGAAAAGATTTCGAAATGGTTTTTGATATAGAAAAAGGTATTTTGGATAAATTTTTATATCAGGAAGATCTGGTTTTAAAGGAAGGTCCACAGATTGATTTTTGGAGGGCTCCCACGGATAATGATTTTGGAGCAGGACTCCAAAAAAAGTATCGAGAATGGAAAGACTTGTGGATTACGCAAAAGGCGAAATATTCAATTGATAAAACCGAAGAAGACAAGGTCGTTCTTAATTTTGAAAAAAATGTTTTTGATGGCGATGCTAAACTAGTTCAAAGTTTTTCGATTCATGGAAATGGAAGTATGGAAGTGAAAAATGAACTTCGGGCCATGAAGGGTGAGCATTCTGATATATTCAGGTTTGGAAACTCTTTAGTTTTACCCGAGGATTTTAATGAATTAAAGTGGTATGGAAAGGGGCCGTTTGAATCTTATAGTGATCGTCAGCATGCCGCAAAAGTTGGCATTTATGAACAGCGTATTGATGAACAATATTTCCCTTATATACGTCCACAGGAAAATGGGACCAAAAGTGGAGTGAGATGGGTAGTTTTTGAGGGTGCTAATGGTATACAGCTCAAGATGTCTGCCGCAAAAGAGTTTTATTTTTCAGCGCTTAATTATAGTAAAGAAGTGCTTGATTCCGGTTTGGAAAGAAAGCAGGAGCACGCAGGTGAATTACCGAATCCGAGCAAAGAAGTTTATGTACACATAGATGGATATCAGCAGGGGCTAGGTAGTATAAATAGCTGGGGTAGGTTACCTATGGAAAAATACAGGTTGCCATTTAAAACTTATACATATTCTTATTGGATAATTCCGTCGAAAAAGCAATAATTATATAACGATAGTTTTTTAGTTAGTTTTTTGTAACCAGGATCGTCTTTATTGGTGAGTTATATATGTTGCTTACTAAAAGGTCCTGGTTATTTTTTTGCCAGTACTAAAGGGAGTAAAGATTTATATAGCTCGTAGATCTTTTGATACTTGCAGTCATACATGTGTTAATACCTGAAAATTTCTTCTAACTGGTAGTAGCTATTTTTCTTATTAATTTATCATTCTTAAATTTAATTTTCTATTAAAAAACCATTTTATTAATAATATTTTAAAATTTTCATAATATTGCCACGATGGATACTATGGAAACAAATAAGCTGCGCATAAGGTTACTTCGTTATGGAGATGAGGATTCCTTTAAGCAACTCTATTTGGAATATTATTCAAAATTACAAGGAATAGGAAAGCGGTTTAATTTTAAGTTTTTAACACCGGAAGACTTTGTTCAGGAGACTTTTATAAAATTATATAAAAGTAAAGAGCAGCTTAAAGAAGATGTACTACTGGATAAACAAATCTATGTTATCTGTAGAAACATTATTCTGAATCATCTTAAAAAGGAAAAACGAAGTATTTCTCTTGTCGGTGAGGACCTTATTGGCATGGAACATCAAGAAAATGACCAGGATTCCGAATTAATGGATAAAAAAAAGAAAGAGCTTTCGCGATTGATTAAACAGCTTCCAGAGAAAAGAAAAGAGGTTTTTACATTACATAAAATAGAACAATATACCTACGAAGAGATTGCAGAGATTACTCAATTATCTAAAAAGACCATAGCTAATCATATCTACCTTGCAAATAAGTTTATTTTAGAAAATCTTAAAAAAATTACCTTATAGATTGGGAACTTTCTTTTTTTCAATTGTTATGTATGTAAATAGCAATGAAAATTGGAAGAGCCTAAAAAAAAGTACAACGATTTACTGGAAGACCTTTGGAACCAATCTCATGAGGTGTCTCATTCATCTGATGCAGAAGCTTCATGGCATCAATTTGCTAAGAGGGTTGGTATTAAGGAAAAACGTGAAGTGATCAGGATGCGAGCTATATATTATGCCGCAGCAGTAATTGCACTGACAATTGCCATTGGGAGTTTTATTTACCACCAGACCCGCATAGATTATTTGGTTGTTGAGAATCCAGGGATTGGTTATAAAAAAGTGATACTACCAGATAGCTCTATGGTATCTATTGCCCAAGGAACCACTTTGTATTATGCTCAAAACTTTAATGAGAAAAGAAGTGTCAGACTTGAGGGAGATGGATATTTTGAAGTTCAAAGGAATGAAGCATTACCATTTACTGTTGCCTGTTACAAAACATTAACTACTGTATTAGGAACTTCATTTAACATTAAATCGGATCGAAGAGAAAATGTAGATATAGCGCTTTATGAGGGTAGTATTAAGGCTTCGGTGGAAGGAGTTAAGAACGATTGGTTATTAACTCCAGGTGAACAATTGAAATATAGAGGGCATAAAAAAATAAGTATAGAGCCCTTTAACAACTTTTTTAATCCTCTTGAATCCAATTTTGACCTTGAAAATGTTAGTGTAAAAGAACTTATAACCTACGTTAAAGAGATTTTTGGTTATGAAATTGTTATCGACACCGAATATCTTAATAACAGCATTACACTCCGAATCAATAAAAATGATTCTCTTCAAAATATTATAGAAGTAATAAGTACAATTTATAAACTAAAACCAGAAATAGATGAAGACATGAAAAGAATTACCCTATCGAAGTAAAAAAAGGATTCACCAAGCGTCCAAACTGAGAATCCTTTTTAGTAAAATTTAAAAACGGGAGTGTTAAGCATATTGTTTAACGGGCTCCGCTATTTAATTAACCAAAATTAACAAATTATTATGAGAAATCTACTCGTGGTGTTGTTTTTTATGACAACATTATTATGTTCTTCACAAGAAATTTCTTTATCCCTGAACAATCCTAAATGGGAAGAAATTCTTAAAAGAATTGAGTCTCAGAGCGAATACAAATTTGCTTACGACAGTACTTTTAAACTAACTACAAAATCTAATTTAAATCTAAAGTTTACCGATGCCTCTTTAGAGGATGTTATAGCATATTTGCAAAAGAATACTAATTATAATTTTAAGATTTTAGGAAAGAATATTACCATCACTGCCAAGCAGAATCAATCTTCGAAAGAACAGGCCATGACGGTGGAGGGGACTGTTTATGATGAGGCGGGTACACCACTTCCCGGAGTATCTGTAATGATTAAAAAGACTACTGTTGGCGTTTCTACAGGTTTTGATGGTAAATACGGAATAGAAGCCAGGAAAGGAAATATATTGGTATTTCAATATATGGGATTTACCAAACAGGAGGTTATGGTTGATGGCAATCAACTGGATGTAACCTTGAAGGAAAATGTAGAAAGTCTTGATGAAGTTGTAGTTGTTGGATTTGCAACACAGAAAAAGGTTGATCTGACTGGTGCTGTAACTTCAGTAAAAGGAGATGAGATTGTTGAAAAACCCATGTCTGATGTTAGACAAGCTCTTCAAGGAGTGGTACCGGGTTTAACTATTATTGACAGAGGAGGTAGTCCGGGAAATGAGTCATTGTCTTTTAATATACGGGGATTAAGTTCTGTAAGCGCAAATACGAGTCCGTTGATCTTAATTGATGGAATTCAATCAGACATAACCCAAATTAACACGAATGATATAGAAAGTATTTCGGTTCTTAAAGACGCTGCTTCAGCTTCAATATATGGAGCTCGTGCTGCCAATGGAGTAGTTCTTATAACAACCAAGAGGGGTGCTCAGGGAGAATATAAGGTAGATTACCACGGTTATGCAGGTGTTCAGACCCCAGCAACTTTACCCGAAGCGGTTACTGCCGAGCAATATTTACGTTTAGTCAATGAGGCATTGGTTAATGCGGGAAGGCCCGAAAAGTATTCTGAAGAATACATACAAAATACAATTGCTGGTACTGACCCTATAAATTATCCATATGTTAATTTGTTTGAAGAATTGTATAAAGATGGTTTCATTCAAAATCATTCTTTTGCTGTTCGAGGAGGAAATGAGGGAACAAAAATTGCGGTGTCTGCAAATTACTTAGATCAGGAAGGGATGTTGAAGAACACCAGGAGTACCAAGACCGGCGGTAGATTAAATGGTGACTTTAAGCTGAAAGATTATGCAAGGTTACGTACAGATATTTATTACAATAAGAGAAAATCTTTAACTCCCAACAGATATGGGGATGCCATTGGTGCTATTGTAGGGACTTCTCCTGTAACCGTTTTGCAATATCCAAATGGGGTCTATGGGCTGAATAAAGATAATACCAATGCTTTGGCTGCTCTTGAAAAAAGTGGAATGAACCAGAGTTTCAATGAGGACTTTAGTGTGAATCTTGGCCTGGACATTGATCTGATTGAAGGACTTACTCTAAAAACAGACTATTCTTATTTACGATCAACTTACAGGTATAAAAATTTCAGAGCTTCATATAATTTTAGAGACCCTAATGATATTTCTTCAATTGTTTATCGATGGACACCAAATCAGCTAGTTGATGGACGCGATGAATCGGGACAATGGAACTTTAAGAGTATTCTTAACTACGACCTCAATCTAGATAATCACCAATTTAATTTTTTAGGGGGTATTGATGTTATTGAAAATAAGAGAAACAGAATCTGGGCTAGTCGACAAAATATTTATAATGAAGAAACCCCCGAGCTTAATTTAGGAGATGTCACTTCTGAAAAGAATGGAGGTTACAGCGAGGATTGGTCTTTGTTTTCCTATTTAGGACGGGTGAATTATAGCTTTAAAAATAAATATTTATTTGAGGGAAATATACGTTATGATGGCTCCTCACGATTTGGGGATGGTCATAAATGGGGCGTGTTTCCATCTTTTTCTGCTGGTTGGAGAATATCAGAAGAAGCTTTTATAGATTCAATTGAATGGATCAATAACTTGAAATTAAGAGGTTCATGGGGGCAATTAGGAAATCAAAATATTGGATTATACCGCTTTTCTTCAACAATATATTCGAATTACCCTTATAGCTTTAACGATAATGAGGTTGATGGTTTTTCGCAGCGGTATTATGCCAATGAAAACATAACCTGGGAAACTACTGAAATGACAGATTTTGGATTAGATATTGGATTATTTAATAACAAAATAGATATAGTTTTTGACTGGTTCATTAAGGATACTGATGATATGCTTCTAACCTTGCCAATATCTCCATTGGTAGGTTTGGATCCCTCTGAATTGAATATTGGTAGTGTTAGAAATGAGGGATGGGAATTCGCAATAAATTATAACGGGAACATTAATACATTTAATTATTCCATAGGTTTTAATATTTCTCAGATAAACAATACGTTAACGGACTTTGGTGGCAATGAACCTTCAATTAATAATTGGTTTATACTTAAAGAAGGTGAAGCTATTAATTCTTTTTATGGATATAAGTCTGATGGTCTTTTCCAGTCTCAGGAGGAAATTGATACCCATCCAACTCAGCCTAATCATGCGAGTTTAAAACCGGGTGATATTAAGTTGGTAGACTTAAATGATGATGGTGTTATCAATAGCGATGACAGGGCTATTATTGGTAGTAATATTCCTAAATATCAGTACGGAGTGAATTTGGGAGCTTCTTTTAAAGGTTTTGATTTAAATTTATTTTTCCAGGGAGCCTATCAAGTCGATAACTATCTCTATGGTGCCCCAAATGAAGGTCCTGCGTATGAGATATTTACCACTACACGTGTATTGGATCGTTGGACACCTGACAATACTGATGCCTCATTCCCAAGATTGGAAGCAGCTTCTAATAAAAATAATTATTTATTCAATGATTTTTGGTTAAGAGATGCCTCTTACCTGAGATTAAAGAACCTGCAACTCGGGTACTCACTTCCTGAATCGGTAATAGGGAGGATGAATGTTGATAAGATTAGGTTATACTTTGGGGGAACTAATGTGTTTACCATTACAGATGTTGAATCAGGTTTAGATCCTGAAACATTAGATGGAAGACCTTCTTATTATCCTCCGGTTTCTACCTATACGTTAGGATTACAACTTACTTTTTAACGATTAATGATATTAAAATATAAAGATATGAAAGTATATAAATCAATGATTGCGGTCTTTCTTCTACTATCTTGTATTGCATGCAATAACGATTTTTTAGAGAGAGCACCGAGTGATCAAATATCAACGGCCAATTTTTTTAAACAAACCAAGGATTTAGAGGTTGCACTGAATGCGGTATATGATGAAATAGGATTTAATTCATGGTGGGTTACCTATGGTAGTGGAACAGATATGTTAAGGATTGAAGCGTTGACAGATAACGCTTTAGACCATCATTCCTGGAATGCGGGATATAGACTTGCCGATGGTACAGCAGCCCCGGATGACGGCTATTCCTCCTACAGGTGGAAAATGCGTTATGTTGGAATTCAAAGAGTTAATAGGATATTTGAAGGAGTTTCAGGTATAGAAAATATAGATGAAGAATATAAGAACAGGCTTTTAGGGGAGGCAGCGTTTTTAAGAGCGTATTTTTATTTTGACTTGGTTTATCTCTTTGGCGATGTACCTTACCTAACCACCAGTGTTTCCCCAACCGAGGTTCAAGGAACTGAAGAAGGCCCTACCACCATTGCTCAAAGAGTGGATAAAGATCTTATTCTTGATGATTTGGTAACCCAACTCAATGCAGTCGTGAACGATTTACCAGTGTCTTATCCTGACTCCGATAAGGGTCGTGTAACCAGAGGAGCTGCACTTTTTCTTAAGTCTAAAATATTATTATATCAGGAAAAATGGAACGAGGCTGCAGCCGCAGCTAAAGCAGTTATGGATCTTAATGCTTATCAGTTATTTCCAAAGTATGAAACCCTTTTCGATTATGAAGGGATTGGAAGCAGCGAGGTTATATTTGATATTCAGGTAAAACAAGATGTTAATCAGGGAGAATTCTACACGCAAAATTACGGACCAAATTCCGTCGGAGGATGGAGCAGTTCTTGTCCTCTTCAAAGCATGGTGGATGCATATGAGTGTATAGACGGGTTAACGATTGAAAGCTCTCCATTGTATGATCCTAACAATCCATACGAAAACAGAGATCCTAGGTTAAGGTATTCTATTTTGTATCCTGGTCATGAATGGAGAGGTGGGGTGTATAATACAATTCCTGGTGCTACGTATGATAGTTCCATTGTTTATGGAGATCAATTAGGTGATGGAGCTCCGGGAGAGTGGAATAAAACTGCGACCGGGTATAATTGGTTGAAGTATATTTCTAATCAGGATATCGATGAGTCTGATTATTGGGATGGTGGAGTGCATTTTATACTGATGCGATACGCTGAGGTATTATTAGTTTATGCTGAAGCTAAAATCGAAGCTGGAAGCATTGACCAAAGTGTATATGATGCTATTAACGAGGTACGTCAGCGTGCGGATGTAAATATGCCTCCTGTAATGGGAGGGCTTTCTCAAAGCGAATTAAGAACTATAGTGAGAAGGGAAAGGCGCGTTGAATTGGCCTTTGAGGGGCAACGTCTTTTAGATATCAGACGATGGAAAATAGCCGAAGACGTTATGCCGGGTGTGCCTGAGGGTTTAACTTACCTAGATGCTAACGATAATGAAGTTACCCTCAATTGGGGAGAACGTATTTTTGACCCTAATAAACATTACCTCTGGCCTATACCTCAAAACGAAATTGATATTTCAAAAATAGAACAGAATCCAGGTTGGTAGTACTTGAGTAGATCGAGAACTAACTTATAACTACCGATTTGTATGCAGCCGATAGGCAATATTTGATATTCTATCAATCCGATTTCGGCTGCATACAAGTTGGTAAGTACTCTTAGAAATCTAATTTTTTAGGGGCTAGGTTAGTATTGCCTAAATATTAATCAGAATAACTTACTTATTAAATGAATATGAATTACATGAGACTTTATTGTGTTTTCTTTATGATGCTACTATTTACAAAGATTTCTGTGGCTCAGGAAACCATTTATCCGGGTGCTAATGAAGGCACACCGTCGAAAGCGCAATATTTTAGTTGGATTAATAATACGAATGAAGGAGCTACAGAGGAACAAACCATGATCAACTTTGATTTTTTTGAATGGTTAAAAGACACCTATGGTATGCAGTTGGATATATATGCTTTTGATGCAGGAGCTATTGATGGAAAAAGATTTTATGGGAGTATAAACTCCGAAAGATTTGACGGACAGTTCCCGCATGGATTTGACCCTATTTATGAAAGAGCGAAAAGCATTGGATTCAGGCTTGGAGTTTGGGGCGGACCTGATGGTTTTGGAGATACCCCTGAAGAGGAAAAAAGACGTATACAACAAATGGTAAGCTTGTGCAGAGATTATGATTTTGCTCTTTTCAAATTTGATGCGGTATGTGGTCCTTTACGTCCTGAAAAAGAAGATGCTTTTATTGAAATGATGGAACAATGTCGAACCTATAGTCCGGATCTTATCCTTTTAAATCATCGATTAGGGCTTAATAAAGCGAAGCCCTATGCGACCACATTTTTATGGGGTGGTAATGAAACCTATATAGATGTTTTTATGACCAATAACACTACTGCTCCTCATCATCGGGCTGGTGCTTTAGCCAGAGGATTGGTGCCTGGATTAAAGCGATTAACTGAAGACCATGGAGTATGTATTTCTTCGTGTCTTGACTATTGGGATGATGATCTTATACTCCAGGCCTTTAACAGAAGTTTAATTCTTGCTCCCGAAATTTATGGGAATCCGTGGTTATTATCTGACGAGGAATTTCCCAAGTTGGCCAGGATCTATAATATTCATCGTAAATACAAGGATATTCTGACCAAAGGGATGGCACTCCCGGAA
Source organism: Zhouia amylolytica AD3 (assembly GCF_000511935.2). NCBI lineage: Bacteria > Pseudomonadati > Bacteroidota > Flavobacteriia > Flavobacteriales > Flavobacteriaceae > Zhouia > Zhouia amylolytica. The sequence goes on from NZ_AYXY01000019.1 coordinate 75,012, forward strand.
GATGTTTATGGACCGGATGCAGTTTCAAGAGGTGATCAAAATACGCGGATTATAACAGTTAAAAATTTAAGCTGGAGTGATAAGACGTATACCATTCGGTTGGATCAGGAAATTGGAATAAATGGAAGTGATGGTATTAAGCTAATTCAGGTGCATCCAAATGAACAGTATTTAGGCAGCTATACCTTTGGTGATGAGGTTAAGGTTAGTGTACCACCATTTCGTTCAGCTTTATTTATTGCAACGACAAGATCTTATGAAACTCCTTTAATAAAAGGCGCTCCTTATCAAATTATAAAAGATGTGCCGGGCGAGACTGTAATACTGGATGTTTTAGGAGCACCAGACTCCAAGCGTGTAATTTCTTTGCAAAATCCAGAATTATTCAAAAGCGGAATTGTTGAAGGTAAAAGCGCTGCTAAACTATTGGAAGGTCAAGGAGTGAAAGTGCGTTTTAAAGGAGAAGGTTTAAAACTTCCAACTCATCGAAAACTGAATGAATTTGAAGAAATACCAATCCCTCATGATTCAGATGCTTTGTATGAGGCTACGGTTTTTGCTGCCGATAATAATGCACTTGAGATACGATCGCTTCATCGTTCAGGGTCGACTGAAATACCTCAGGTTCAAAAAGCCAGGGATGCATTTTTTAATCAGAGGGTTTTTGTAGAAAGAGGTATCTGGGATAAGAACCTATTTGACGGAAATATGGAAACTGGTTTTTGGCCTTCCCGAAAATATAATATTGATCAAAAGATAAAGGGAGGTGCATTTCGATTGAATTTAGGTGAATTGACAGCCATTGATCAGCTCATTATAAAGGTTCCGGATGATTTTTCTTTACAACCCTTATTGACTGGAGAGGCAAATTATGTTGAGGTTTCTAAAGATCTAAACGAATGGAAACAATTATCATACATAGCGGGTAAAACCATGTCTATTCACATAAACGATACTATTCAATACCTAAGATTTAAGGAGCAACCACAGCGGATAACAGAGATTGAGGGGCTTTATCAGGATAGACCATTAAATCGTAGAAACTGGCGGGCGTCGAACCTGTTTGCTTATTCAAATCAAATGAAACCGGTAAAAGCCTGGAAATCATCTTTTGTATTGGAGGAATTGGCTGGAAATAGTTATTTAAGTATTGCGCTTAATGGGAAGCACGGTATCGAAGGTGCCTATGTGGCAGCCAAGATTGACGGTAAATTGGTAGGAGCACCGGATAGAGCGGTTTCTTATCCTTCTAATACCTGGGAGTATGTTAATGCCAAAGCAGACAGTAATTATACATACTATATACCCTTAGACGATTCTTGTATAGGGAAGGATATTGAAGTTTATGTCATGGCTTATGATAAGGAGCATCTTGAAATACGTCCGGAGGTCTGGATATCATCACCTAATCAGGGGAAGGAAAAAATTAGAATTGAATTTGAACGTAAATAATCCAGAGCTATGTTTAGTAAAATAAAAACCGTCATGGTTTTCATTTGGTTACCATTTTTGGTAGCCTCTCAAGATAATGGTAAAATATACAGTGTAGTTTCACCTGATAAAGGGATCATTTTTAATTTAAAGGTTGGTATGCAATTGCAGATTTCAGCTAGTTTTGAGGGTCAGGTTCTTCTGGAGCCTTCAATACTAGCAATGAATTTGTCTGATCGCGTACTCGGGGAAAATGCTGAGGTGGAAAACATAGAGAAGGCAAGCATTTCAGAAATTATTCATCCTATTGTAAAAATTAAAGAGGCCGAGATTTCCAATAACTGTAATGAACTACGGGTTCACTTTAAACAGGGTTTTTATTTAGTACTAAGGGCATACAATGAGGGATTTGCTTATCGTTTTGGTACTCAATACGATGAATCCATAACTATTCTTTCAGAAACAGGAGATTATCGTTTTCCTGAAAATCATATGGTTTGGTGGGGTAAGGAAACCCAATTTCAGTCTCATAATCAGGTGTTTTACGATTACCAGTCTTTGCGTAATATCGAGGCTACCGATTTGGCAAGTTTACCGCTCATCATTAACCCGATGCATGGACCTAAAATTGTGATTACAGAAACCGATTTGATCGATTATCCCGGAATGTGGATACAGGGCTCCGGAGCTAATACAATTTCCAGAGTTTCACCTAAATACCCTAAAACTATTGGTGCTTTATCAGATAGAAATCTTCCCATTTATGAGCGTGAAAATTTTATAGCTAAAACTAAGGGTTCCAGAACTTTTCCATGGCGTATTTTTGTTGTTGCCAGTGATGATGCAGATTTAATAAATAATCAATTACCATTTGTTCTGGCCTCTTCCAGTCAGATTAAGGATCCGTCTTGGATTCAACCGGGAAAAGTATCCTGGGATTGGTGGAATGCTAACAATCTATTCGGGGTTGATTTTAAGGCAGGAGTAAATACAGCAACTTATAAGTATTATATAGAATTTGCCTCTAACTTTGGAATTGAAAATATTTTATTAGATGAAGGTTGGTATACATTGGGTGATCTCTCTAAGGTTGTTCCTGAGATAAACATGGTGGAGATCCTTGACTATGCAAAACAAAAAGGTGTAGGTGTTATTTTATGGTGTGTTTGGAAAACTTTAGACGAGCAATTTGAAACAGCTTTTAAACAGTTTAAAGATTGGGGCATAAAAGGTATAAAGGTAGATTTCATGAACAGAGACGACCAGGAAATGGTGAATTTCTATTACAAAATAGCTGAAAAGGCTGCTGAGAATAAGTTGCTTGTTGATTTTCATGGTTCTCATAAACCTGCAGGAATTCATAGAATGTTCCCAAATGTTTTGACCATGGAAGGTGTGAATGGAGGGGAGGAGTTTAAATGGAGCATGCACCAAACTCCTGAACATGATCTTATAATTCCCTTTGGAAGAATGTTGGCAGGCCCTATGGATTATACTCCGGGTGCTATGATTAATGCTCAACAGAAAGATTATAGCCCGATATTCGACACACCAATGAGTATGGGCACACGTTGCCATCAATTAGCTATGTTCGTGTGTTATGAGAGTCCTCTTCAAATGTTATGTGACAGTCCCTCCCGATATTACAAAGAACCAGAATGTATGGAGTTTATGTCTGCGGTTCCGTCTGTTTGGGATGAAACCATTGTCTTAGCTGCAGAAATTTCCAATTATTTGTTGTTGGCTCGCAGAAATGGGAATGAATGGTATGTAGGAGGAATGACGGATTGGAATTCGAGAGCCATGGAAATAAACCTTTCTTTCCTTCCGAAGGATACAAAATATACCATGACCCTATATCAGGATGGGCTGAATGCCGATCGAATAGGAATTGATTATAAACAATCCAAACTAATCGTAGATCATTCTTTTAAGAAGTCGATTCATCTGGCTAAAGGAGGTGGTGTAGCTCTTCGATTGGTACCCGTTAATTAAAAATATTTAATTATGAAAAAAGTAATAAACTATAAAGTAGCTTTAATAAGTGTTTTATTCATCTATGCGATGATGATTAACCTGGGGTGTAACTCTATAGATGAATCTTCTGCTGAGGAGACCAACAAGCCAGATACCTCTAAATTTAACCTTAGCGTAGCAGCAGTTGAGGAAGGGGCAGCTATTTATATTGATGGAGTGTATACCGGGAAATCAACACCGGCAAATTTTTTAGTTTCTAAAGGTGAACATGTGATAGGAGTTGGTCTTAATACTGCTAAAACTTATTTAAGGAGAGAAGTGCAAGTATCAAGTACCACCGAGCAATTGGTTATTTCTCTTGATGAAGCAGACCTGCAGCAACCAAAAACTTGGAAGGTTCTTTTTGTAGGGGTAAATCAGGTTACGACTGCAAACGGTAATTGCATATCTTCCTACAGTACAGAACAATTAGATTTGGCTTACGAATTTCTGAAATGGAGTTTTGAAGAGAAGGTAGAGCCTTATTCATACAATACGACGAATTGGGAGTTTTATCGCAGCGATATTACGACTGATATTGTTCAGTTGAGTAATGATCATTTGATTAATCCGGAAATTTTTGAAAGTAAGATTATTGATATACAAAAAGGGGATTATGATCTGATCGTATCCTTTTTTAGAGGGGCTCAACAAGATTGTTTCATAGCCGACTTTATTGGTATTGCCTGGTATGATGTAACGGCTCTCTCTTCTGAATCCTCTTATTTTACAATACGATATTACGATGATCTTGAAGGTGCCATGATAACATCAAAACAAAACGATCCGGGAATGTTTATTCATGAATGGTTACACACGGTAGCCGAAAGGTTTTATCCAAACAGAGGATATACCATGCCAACATTCAAAGGTCAGGTGGTTCATGCAGCAGAACGATATGGATATTCAGCTCCCTGGATGAGCTGGTATGAGGATATTATTGCAGGTAAGGTTAAGGACGGTTCCAGTTATGTAGGGATAGGACCTGAGGCATTTTTGGAATGTACAGTTAGGGAACAAGCTATTGGGCAATGTTTATGATTAGACAGGTGAAACACCATAGGTTACAATTTTATATTCCTTCAGGAAGATTTGTTCAATTCATGATCATGTTGTTGTTGGTTTCCTGTGCCAAGCAGCAAAAAAGCAATAAGCAAAAAACTTCACTAGCTGTTGAATCACATTTTATCGCACCAGCCTATACTCCTGGAAGTCTTGAGTTCGATGTTAAAGAGGTTCCTTTCAGTAAGAAAGGGTCATATATGTCGTGTTCATCAAGAGGTTTAACTGATGATGATGAGGGACTTTTTATTTGGGATGTTTCGGGAAGAGGAGAAGATCGTGGTATTATTAAAATAGAACCTATATATCATGGAGATATTGTGGCTTCAACCATTACAGCAACACCAGAGAAATTAACCTTTAATACCGAATTTGGTGAATTGGGAATTAGCTTTGATGGCGATCAGGTATTACGTTTTTATTCAGCGCATGGCATTGGTGTTAAATTGTCAGTTAGACAATCATATATGTTACCTCGAAATGACCATCAATTAAGAATTATTCAGGGCGCCTTTTTACGGTATATGCTTAGTACCCTACGTGGTGAAATGCAACAGAAAGAAAATAAGGTTACCAATGGTATTATAATCAATATTGAGCCAGAGGATAATGGAACTATAGATTTTGTAATCGAAGAATATGAGAGTGAATGGAATGAACATGGGTATTCAGTGTCATTTTCGAAAGCAGTTGAGGAGGTTCGAAATCAGTTTTCTGAATGGATGAGAACAACACTTCCGGTGAATAAAGAGTACGAACATACAAGAGTATTGGCAGCCTATATAAATTGGTCAAGTATAGTTGCCTCCAGAGGTTTACTAAAAAGACCTACCATGTTGATGTCTAAAAACTGGATGCATCGGGTATGGAGTTGGGATCATTGTTTTAATGCTTTGGCACTTGCAGAAGGGAATCCCCAGCTTGCATGGGATCAATTTATGGTGATGTTCGATCAGCAACATGAAAACGGTGCATTGCCCGATTGCATGGATGATTATAGCATGATCAGGGGATATGTAAAGCCTCCCATTCATGGATGGGCGCTAGATAAGCTAATGATGCGTGGAGTGGTGACAAAGGAGCGTATGAAAGAAATCTACGAACCATTGACCAGGTGGACAGATTTTTGGATGAATTATCGGGACGATGATAAAAATGGGATGCCCCAATATCATCATGGTAATGATTCGGGATGGGATAATGGCTCTGTCTTTGCCGAAAACAGATATGTTGAAGGACCAGAGTTGAGTGCATACCTGATCATTCAAATGAACGTTTTAGCTAAAATAGCCAGAAAACTGGGAAGGCCAAGTGATACTGTTCATTGGGATCAAAAAGCAAATACTTTGCTAAATCGATTAATCGAACGGAGTTGGGTTAATGGAAAATTTGTTTCTAAGTATGTTGGTAGTGATAACTGGAATAAGAACAGTAAAAGTCTGATGGCTTTTTTACCGCTGTTATTGGGAGAACGACTACCGATCGAGATCAGGGAAAAAATGATTCATGATTTATGTTCGGATGAAGGTTATGCCACGTTATATGGACCTGCGACAGAACATCTTCAAAGTTTGTATTATAAGGAAGATGGATATTGGCGTGGAGCTATATGGGCTCCAACCACCTATTTAATTATTGATGGTTTGGTCGCTTGTGGTGAAACTCATTATGCCAAAGAAATGACTACCCGTTTTGTTAATATGTGTAATGAAAATGGCTTTGGTGAAAATTTTGATCCACTAACAGGAACTTCTTTGAGGGATCCTGCTTATACATGGACGGCAAGTGTCTTTTTATTATTGGCTCATGCAAATTTAGAATAAGAAATAGTTTAAGTTGGTTCAGTTTGTTTAAAGTCATTGCCGTATTACGGTGATGGCTTTTTTATTTTAATATGGAATTTGATATCAATAAGAAGTTTACAGGAAACTTACATTCTTAATCCATCAGGCTTTTTTGGGATGCATTAATAATGTTTATTTATTTTTAAAAGCTTAAAAGAAAACTAAATTGTTATATGGTGATTAGTTTGTAATTTAGGTGAGGGTGGTAGGTTTATAGGGGCTCCATTTTTAAAATATTTTAAAATCATATAATTAGATGAAAGCTATTGTTTTAAATACATTATTTGCATTGTTTTTTGTCATGACTTCATGCTCCAATCAGGGAAGTGATGATCGACCTAATGTTGTTTTGATTATGGTTGATGATATTGGTTATGAGTGTATAGGAGCTTATGGCTCAACGTCCTATAGTACACCCAATATTGACAGGCTGGCCTCCAGGGGAATTCTTTTTTCTAATTGTGTTTCTCAACCTTTGTGTACCCCATCCAGAGTGAAGATTATGACTGGGAAATATAATTATAGAAACTATGATTATTTTGGACATTTAAATCTTTCGGAGTACACCTTTGGGAATCTCATGCAAGATTCGGGCTACGAAACATGCATAGCAGGTAAATGGCAATTAAATGGTCTTGCTTATAAGGATATCATAACGGATTGGAGCGATAGTTCCCGACCTGTTAAATTCGGTTTTCAGGAATATTGTTTGTGGCAACTAACCAAGGAGCGAAAACATGGCGGCCGCTACAGCAATCCATTGATCGAACAAAATGGAGAAGTATTAGGACGAAATGTTGATGATTACGGGCCAGATATATTCTCAGAATTTGTCGTTGATTTTATTGAAAGAAAAAAGGATAAGCCTTTTTTCGTTTATTATCCAATGGTATTGGTTCATGATCCATTTGTTCCTACTCCGGATTCCTCTACTTGGTCAAACTTAGAAAACAGATATAAGAACGATACATCATATTTTAAAGACATGGTCGCCTATACCGACAAAATTGTGGGTAAGATTATCAATAAATTAGAGGCATTAGACCTTGATGATAATACCATAATAATTTTTACCGGAGATAATGGTACTCATCCTACTATTGAGTCTCAACTTGGTGAGGAACGAATAACAGGGGGGAAGGGTAACACAACAGATGCAGGAACTCATGTACCTCTAATTGTATATTGGCCCGATCAAATTAAGCGTCCTGTTGTTATAGATGACCTGATAGAGTTTAGTGATTTTTTTCCAACTTTAGCTGAGTTAACAAGTACCAAGGTTGAAGCTGATGGTAAAAGCTTTTATCCATTATTGACAGGAGGAACTTACCAAGCCAGGAAGACTGCCTTTGTGCATTATGATCCTAGATGGGGTAAAAATGTAAATCGGTACAGAAATCAGTTTGTAAGGTCTTTGGGATATAAGCTATATGCAGACAGTAGTTTATACGACTTAACAAATGATAAGCTGGAATTAAACCCTTTAACTATTGATTCCCTTAACACAGATGAACAAATTATAAGAACTGAATTAGTAAAAGAGTTAAAACGACATCCGGCCTGGAAATAAATAGACATTGAATAGCATCCTGATATTATTTATTTTGAGGTTGTATGTTTATTCAGCTCTTTCGGGAAATATCAAATTGTTCTTGTTGCAATTAACATTCTTCTGATCATGTGTTTTTATCTAATAATGTTAAGCATGAACGTTGTTTTGGTAGCGGATGGGAGGTCATAAAGGATATAGAAGTTGTTACAAAGCGGTTAAGTCTAAAATGATCTGTAATGTATTTGAATCAATGACTTTTGTTGTTTAACATGCTGATTCGTATTCTTTTAATGTTGTTTTGGTTTTCTTAATTTTAATAGAGTAAATCGGTAAAAAGTAAAGTTATGGAAAAGGCAAAAACATTTGATTCACTTGACAGAGAGGATAGAGAACTTCTACTAAAAGCGCCTGTATTGGTTTCATTTATGGCAGCCACTAAAGATAATATTATGGATGCACAGGAAAAGGCTGATGCCTTAGATATGGCTCATTTAAGAACTTTTACCGCGAATCCGAAGTTACAACCTTATTATATGGAGGTTGAGAAACGCTTTAAACCGCTGTTAAAAGAAATGATCGAGATGTATCTTCCTATGAATGAATATACCAGAAAGACAGTTAAAGAAGAGATCAATAAAATCAATGAACTTCTTGGGGAGATGGATAAGGAGTTTGCTACTCTATTACACAAAAGTCTTAATAGTTATGCGGAACACGTAAGAAAGGCTGATCGCAATGTTTTAGAATATTTCATGATCCCTTTTATAGTTCCCGGAATTAATGAATTATAGTATTTGATGAAAGATATCCAGGTTAGCTGGGTACGCTAAAATAATTTGGATCCGTTAAATTAAATATGCAGATTACTCAGTTTAAAACCTGTAAAGTTTAACGTGATTTCTGCCATGGCAAAAACATCTTTTAACGTTTAAATACCCAAATAAATTCGATTCGAAGGAGATAGAGGCTCCCCGAATCGAATCATTAATAATTTGATTAACTTTCAGAAACTTCAACCTCAGAAGGGGTTTCCTCAAGTTGATTGTACTTCTCCAACTGTTCTTCTTCTCCCGTAAAGTATGGAAATACATCAAATATTGGAGATTCCGTAATAGAAGGGATCGTATAATCACTCATGGTGTCTTTCATTGCCAATGTAGTGTTTTCGAACGCTTCTTTTACATCATTGGCCTGAACGAGTAAATAAATATTGGATTTACGTTCTTTTCCGCTTTGCTCATCAATGGTTATTAATGATACTTTGGTTTTGAACCAACGATCTGAATTTTCAAACGGATGGACCTCAGAGAAATTAGCCACTTTGATATTCATGATCTGAAATTCCTCACTTGTTAACTCTACCATTACTTCATTAATTCTCGATTCAGCTTCGGTAAATGAAACAGCATCCAGAAGGTAGGTTTCAGAGGTTAGTTTTTGTTCTCCGGTTTCATGGGTTTTTCTATATTTTACTTTGCATTCGTACCAGGTTACGCTCATATTTTTAATTTTTTAGGGTGCCAAAAGTAAAATTAAAATGGTTCCATAAAAATTAATTATACCCTGAGTTGTTCACAATTTATACTATCCGTACTTCAATACATCAGTATAGCGTTTAGATTGTGATGATTAGAGGTTAGGTCTGTTGATGAAGAGCAATGAATATACTTAAGGAAACATTTTATACAGGAATGAACAGTAATATACTCGTCCATACTTTATCCATACTTTAACCATACTTCATCTATACCGTAACTACGCTTGAAATATGCATTATTTGGTGCTTAATTTTGATGAGTTTGGTATTGAAAAATAAGATTTAAACGATTTTGTATGAATTTATACAACCTGCTAAAATGCATGTAAAATTAGAAGATTATGGAAGACACCATAATGTTCTAATGTAAGTCTTTTGGGCTGTTTTACGGGTTTAAAAAAACAGCGGCACAAACAGATACATCATTCCGCAAATGATAATTATGAAATTTAGTTATGCAATTGGAACAGGGTATATTCGTTAGACTACTTATTAGTATAAAGAAGCTAATTCAATACGCACTTCTTTTAATTTTACAATGTATTCTTTAACATCGTGAATTAATTCGCCGTCTTCGTCTAATTCGACCTTTTTGAATACACATACTTCATCATTAATTCTTTTGATATGTGCTTTGATGGTGGCATTTGAAAAGTAGATATTTACGATATCACCACAGCTGAATTTAGACTTTATTCTTTTAGCGAAGAAACTGGTTGAGAGTAAGTTTGGTATCATGTTTTATAAGTTTAGGTAAATAAGAAAATTAAGATATTCCAAAATGCTTAAATCCATTAATTTACCGGATAAACAGTATTTAATGTTCGATATAAGTACCAAAACGTATTATTATAGAGTGATCAAAAATTAACAACCTTCATGTGGTCATGAAGGTTGTAAAATTCATTTTAAGAATGATTTTTATCTGTTTTGGTTGTTCATTTTTTGCATAATGGTATCAAATTTTTCATTGGTAATGGGATTTACGTTTTGAATTTTGAGATACCAGTTTAAAAAGTTATTCATTCGTTTAATTGAGCTTTGTCCTTTTTGAGATGTAATGGTAGTATTCATAACCCTCTGGTTTTTTGGTATACATTGTAGTTACATACATCATTTAATCAATTATATCCTTAATAATTGTTTAAATGTAACCGATTTAACGGCAGTTCCATCATGAGATTACGAGGCGATAAAGTAGGTTTAAAACAGTTTAAATGAGCATTTAAAGCGTTTACTTAAATTTATGAAATTGAGGAGGTTAAGGTTGAAAGTTGCGGATTAACCGTGTTTAAAATCCGATAAAATGGGAAAAATGAATGTTAATTCAGGGTGGGAGATAAAAGAAAACCCCCACTCTAAAGGTGAGAGCGGAGGTTTAACACACACTAAAAACTAATCAAATTTAATGAATAGAGAATTGGTTGGTTAATGGTCTAGTTTAAATAATTGTGGACTGTCCGTAATTAATATTTTCCTGATTGTAGTTGATTGAATCCTCAGCATGAGCAATATAATCAGCAATAAAATCTCCTACTTGTTCAGTACCATACTGACTGTCCGGGTTAAGGTCGGTTGTTACTATTTTCATTTCAAGCGACTTATCGACCGCTTTATTTATGGCTTGAGCTTCTTCGTTTAATCCAAAATGCTCTAATAGCATGGCTGCCGATAAAATCGAGGCAACAGGATTTGCGATGTTTTTTCCTTTGGCTTGCGGAAAAGAACCATGAATTGGTTCGAACATTGCGTTTTCATCACCTACCGAGGCAGACGCTAATAATCCGATTGATCCGCCAATAACACTACCTTCGTCAGAAATGATATCACCAAACATATTTTCCGTTAAAATGACATCGAACTGACTTGGGTTTAAAATTAACTGCATTGCAGCATTATCAACAAAAAGGTAGTCTAATTCAACATCTTCGTAACTTTTACCAATATTTGTAACAACTTTCCTCCATAATCGGGAAGTTTCTAAAACGTTGGCTTTATCTACAAGTGTTAATTTCTTTTTTCTATTTCTTGCAGCTTTAAATGCAAGATGGGCAATACGTTCTATTTCTTTTTCTGAATATTCACAAAGGTCAGAAGCTATAGTTCCTTGTTCATTTAGTTTTTTCTCTCCAAAATAGATTCCTCCTGTGAGCTCACGATATATAGTAAGGTCGGTTCCTTCAATTCGATCTCTCTTTAAGGGCGATTTATCGATTAGTGTAGGGTAGGCCTTAATAGGTCTGATATTTGTGAAAAGTCCTAATGATTTTCTCAGCTTTAACAAGCCTTGTTCCGGACGTACTTTTGCCGATGGGTCATTATCATACTTAGGATCTCCGATGGCTCCGAATAAAACTGCATCATATTCCAGGCACAGATCCAAAGTTTCCTGGGGAAGCGGATCACCAGTTTTATCTATAGCAATAGCTCCAGCTAAAGCTTCTTTAAAGGTAAAAGTATGGTTATATACATCTGCTACGGCATTTAAGGTTTTAATTGCTTGAGCAGTTACTTCAGGTCCGATTCCGTCTCCGGATAATACAGCTATATTTAATTTCATAACTTATTTACTTAAAATTTTCTGGAAGCTTCAAAAGCTTCAATCTTCTCACGTTTACTTACTAAAAAGTCGATATCATCATAACCATTAATCAAACACATTTTTTTGTATGCATCGATATCGAACGATTCTTTAATGTCTGTATTTGCTACCTCAAAAGTTTGATCTTCGAGATTGACAATGAGCTCAGTATTTGCATTTTCTTCAATAGCATTAAATACAGCTTTTAATGTCTCTGGTGATACTTGAATTGGTAATAAGCCATTGTTCAGGGCATTTCCCTTAAAAATGTCGGCGAAATAACTCGATATAACAACTTTGAATCCATAGTCTGTAAGCGCCCATGCAGCATGCTCACGGCTACTTCCACAACCGAAGTTATCACCAGCAACTAATATTTTTCCGCTGTATTTATTATTATTGAATACAAAAGATTCATTTTCACTACCATCCTTATTAAAACGCCAGTCTCTAAATAAGTTTTCTCCAAAACCAACTTTATTAGTTGCCTTAAGAAAACGAGCAGGAATGATCTGGTCAGTATCGATGTTTTCGATGGGTAGTGGTATAGCTTGTGATTTTAATTTCTCAAATTTTTCCATAATATTCTTAGGCAATAACTAATTCTTCTTCCTCAATTTCTTTACTTACATCTACAATTTTACCGGCAATGGCCGTAGCCACTGCTACCAGTGGACTCGCTAAAATAGTTCGAGCTCCCGGACCTTGTCTTCCTTCAAAATTTCTATTAGAGGTAGAAACACAATATTCACCTGCAGGTATTTTATCTTCATTCATTCCTAAACAAGCGGAACAACCACTTTGGCGTATTTCAAATCCTGCTGCTTCGAAAATATCTTGTAATCCTTCCGCTTTAATCTGTTTGGCAACTTGTTGCGATCCCGGTACAATAAGGGCAGTTACATTGTCAGCTTTTTGCTTTCCTTTTATATATGCTGCTGCGGTTCTGAAATCTTCAATTCTTGAATTGGTACAACTTCCTACAAATACATAATTAATTGGCTTTCCAAGTAATTTTTCACCTTTTTCAAAGCCCATATACTTGATTGACTTTTCAAAAGAAACGTCGTTGATCTCAGGTATACGGTCGGTGATTTTTATTCCCATACCCGGATTGGTTCCATAAGTAACCATCGGTTCTATATCGGCAGCATCAAACTCATATTCTTTATCGAATGTAGCTCCTTCATCGGTTGGAAGAGTTTTCCAGTAAGCTACTTTTTGATCAAACGCTTCTCCTTCAGGGGCAAATTCACGGCCTTTTACATATTCGAATGTCGTTTCATCAGGAGCAATCATACCTCCACGAGCACCCATTTCTATACTCATGTTACAAACGGTCATTCGACCTTCCATGGTCATATCTTTGAAAACATCACCGGCATATTCTACGAAATAACCTGTACCAGAGTTGGTGCCTAGTTTGGCTATGATATAAAGAATAACATCCTTGGGAAGGACACCATTTTTAAGTTTTCCGTTTACTGTAATTCGCATACTTTTTGGTTTACTTAACAGTAAACATTGGCTAGCAAATACCTGTGCGACCTGACTGGTTCCAATTCCAAATGCAATGGTTCCGAATGCACCATGGGTAGATGTATGGCTATCGCCACAAACCATGGTCATCCCTGGTTGCGTAATTCCTAATTCAGGTGCCATTACGTGCACGATTCCCTGATATGGATGCCCCAAACCATAGAGTGTAATTCCTTGCTTATTACAGTTTTCTGTAAGCATCTCCACCTGCTTTTTAGATAGAAGATCTTGAATGGGCAGGTGTTGATCTTTAGTTGGAACATTATGGTCTGCCGTGGCAACAATCTGATCTTTCCTAAAAACAGGTATGTTACGTTCTTCCAATTCTGCAAAAGCCTGCGGACTGGTAACTTCGTGAATTAAGTGTTTGTCTATATATAAGATTTGTGGCCCGTTTTCAACAGTATCTACTACATGAGCGTCCCAAACCTTATCGAATAATGTTTTCTTTTCCATTTATAAATTATGCAATCGCTTTAATATCAATTTTACTAAGTTCAATGATCTTATGAATATCGTCATCCAACACTTCTTTCTTAAGGTCGGCAAATTTCAGGAATTCCTGATAAACTTCATCAAGTTGTAACTTAGTTAATTCGTATCCTACATTTTTGGCACGGTAAGCTAATGCTGCACGTCCACTACGAGCTGTTAATACAATAGCAGACTCCGTTACCCCTACATCGGCAGGATCAATAATCTCATAGGTCTCCCTATTCTTGATAACACCATCCTGATGAATACCTGAACTATGTGCAAAAGCATTCGATCCAACAATCGCTTTGTTTGGCTGTACAGGCATAGCCATACTCTCTGATACCAATTTGCTCATTTCATACAAATGTTTCGAATTGATGTTAGTATCCAGGTTTAAGTATGGATGCTGGCGAAGAATCATAACTACTTCTTCTAAAGCTGTATTACCAGCACGTTCACCAATACCATTAATCGTACATTCAATTTGGCGAGCTCCATTGGCAACACCAGCGATAGAATTGGCAGTAGCCAAACCTAAATCATTATGGCAATGGCATGATAAAATAGCCTTGTCTATATCCTTAACATTTTCTCTAAGGTATTTCATTTTTGCGCCATATTCTTCCGGAAGGCAATACCCTGTAGTGTCAGGAATGTTAAGTACAGTAGCACCAGCCTTCACTACAGCTTCACAAATTCGAGCTAAAAATTCATTATCTGTTCTACCGGCATCTTCTGCATAGAATTCTACATCCTCGACAAAAGTCTTAGCGTATTTAACTGCTTCTACAGCACGCTCAATTATTTTTTCACGTGTACTATTAAATTTATATTTAATATGTGAGTCTGATGTACCTATTCCGGTATGTATTCTCGGCTTTTTAGCGTATTTTAGCGCTTCTGCTGCCACCTCAATATCTTTTTTAACGGCACGTGTAAGCCCGCAAACGGTAGCATTTTTAACGATCTTTGCAATTTCTGTAACCGAAGTAAAGTCGCCCGGACTAGAAATTGGAAATCCTGCTTCAATCACATCCACTCCCAGCAGATCCAGTCTTTCAGCTATAACCAACTTTTGTTCGGTGTTTAACTTACATCCAGGAACCTGTTCTCCATCTCTTAATGTTGTGTCGAAAATTTGGACTTGTTCTTTACTCATATTGAATTTTTATAGTAATTTCATTAATGTGGAACGAATATATATATTGCGGTGTTAAAGTCGAATACTTCTTTATATAGTATTACAACGTTTAATATAATTTTAAGATATTTAAAATACTGAAAATCAGTTATTTACATTTTATTTTGTTACAATGACAAGCAGTCCAAAAGAACCATTATTTGTTTTAGTGAAGTCGCTCTCAAAATCTGAAAAGAGACAATTTAAACTCTATGTAAACAGGTTAGGGGTAAACGCTGATGCAAAATTTTTAGCCCTTTTTAATTTGTTGGATAAAATGAAGACTTATGATGAAGATGAAGTTTTAAAAAGTGGTATTGTTAAAAAACAGCAGCTCTCAAATTTAAAAGCCCATTTATATAAGCAAGTGTTAACCAGTCTTCGAATGAATCCGGTTAACCAAAACGTTCGAACTCAATTAAGAGAGCAATTGGATTTTGCTACTATTCTTTATCATAAAGGCCTGTATAGGCAAAGTTTGAAAATTTTGGATAAAGCTAAAAAGCTGGCCATTGATAATGAGGAGAAGGTTATAGCCTTTGAAATTGTCGAATTGGAAAAGGTGATTGAGACTCAATACATTACGCGAAGTATAAGTGGCAGGGCCGATGAGCTAGCGGTACAAGCCAAAGAGTTGATGCAGGACAATGTGATTACAAGTAAGTTGTCGAATCTCTCATTACAGCTTTATGGGATAATGTTAAAAATGGGTTATGTTAGAAGTGATGAAGAGTACAAATGGGTAACCGATTATTTTAATGCCAGAATGCCTGAGTTTAAAATTGAAGATTTGGGCTTTAGGGAGAAACAATGGTTGTATCAGGCGGAATTGTGGTATAGTTTTCTGACGCAAGACTTTTTGAATTGTTATAAATTTTCAAGTAAGCTAGTCGATTTGTTTTATGATCACAAGACGATGATCTATTTAAATCCCGTATTCTTTTTAAAAGGAAGTAACTATTTATTAGAGTCGCTTTATTACATAAAGTATAAATCTCAATTTCAGCAGAGTTTGTCCAGGTTGGAAGAGACCCTGGAAGATAGTCAGTTCCCGAAAAATGGAAATTTAGAGGTTCTGTCTTTTTTATACATCTATAGTAACAAGTTAAATCTTCATTTTCTTGAAGGTACTTTTGAAGAAGGTTTGCATTTAGAAAAGCCTATTTTAAAAGGTTTAAAAGGATTTAGTGATAAAATAGACGAACACCATGTAATGATCTTTTATTATAAGCTTGCTTGTCTTTATTTTGGAATAGGAGATAATAGAAAATGTATCTTTTATTTGAAAAAAATAATTGATAATAAGAGTTTAGTAATGCGCGAGGATCTTATGTGTTTTTCCAGAGTACTGAGTTTAGTGGCCCATTATGAAGCCGGACTTGATTATCATTTGGAAGTGCAGTTGAAAAGCACTTATAAGTTCCTTTTAAAAATGAATGATCTTCATGAGGTTCAAAAGGAAATGATCAAATTTTTAAGAAACCTCGGTAATATTTATCCTCATGAATTAAAAGGAGCATTCAAAAAATTACATTCCCGATTGAAGAAATATGAGAATGATCCTTACGAAAGGAGAGCTTTCTTATATCTCGATATAATTTCATGGTTAGAGAGTAAAATAGAAAATAAGCCGGTTGGTGAGATTATCAAAGAAAAATCTAAGCTTTTAATTCGATAAGCTTTTAAGCTTAAGAAATACTTATAGGGTTGGTAACAAAATCACATCATTTACGGCATATTCTGGAACTTAATTTCGCGGTACTATGCATTAGTACCTCGGGAACACTGGGCAAGTATATAAGTTTACCACCTGAACAAATCATTTTGTTCAGGTCAATTATGGCGGTAATTTTCATCTATATTTATTGTAGGTTAAGGAAATACGACTTTAAAATATCGGGGTTAGATTTCAAGATGGTTCTAATTTGTGGTGTTTTTTTTGGCATTCACTGGGTGACCTATTTCTATGCATTAAAGCTTTCTACGGTTGCTATAGGGATGCTCTCGATATATACCTATCCGGTGATTACTTCATTTTTGGAACCTGTAATATTAAAAACAGGATTTCAAAAATCGCATTTGGGTTTAGCGGTATTGGTTTTAACAGGTGTTTATTTTCTGGTGCCGGAGGTGAGTTTTAAAAACGATCATTTTATAGCCGTAGTGGTGGGGATAATTTCTGCTTTATTTTATGCCATAAGAAACATTCTTATGAAACCAAAAGTGGCACGTTATGACGGGTCTGTTTTAATGTTTTATCAATTATTGGTCATTGTTGTAATGTTAAGTCCGTTATTATTATTCTCTGATTTTCTTCAGGTGAAAACTCAATTGTTGCCAATTGCCTTTTTAGCACTTATTACCACCACAGTTGGCCACACGTTGTTATTGATGAGCTTTAAGCATTTTAGTGCTACTACGGCAAGTATTATGAGTAGTGTTCAGCCGATATACGGGATCCTTCTCGGGATGCTGTTTTTAAATGAAATACCAGAACTTCATACCATTATTGGAGGCCTATTGATCTTGAGTGCTGTATTTATCGAAAGTACCCGAACTATGCGGACTGCCAAAAATTCATAATTAATTACAGGCCTGCCACAAGGGATCGTTTGGAAGCGGAGCAATAATTGAAACCGGTTCTTTCTTTACCGGATGGACAAAACTTAGTTTTCTTGCATGTAAATGGATACTGGCATCTGGATTACTTCTGTTAAAACCATATTTAAGGTCTCCTTTAATTGGACAACCAATTGCTGAAAGTTGACTTCTTATTTGATGATGTCGACCAGTTTCTAAATCTATTTCTAATAAATAGTAATTCTCGAGCTCTTTGATGACTTTGTAATGCAGTACGGCCTTTTTACTGTCAGGCACCTCATTATGGTGAGCATAGGATTTATTTTGTTTGGAGTTTCTAACCATCCAATGAGTCAAGGTGTCCTGGGTGTGGGGAGGTTTATTTTTTACCAATGCCCAATATGTTTTATTAGCTTCTTTAGATGCAAAAAGTTTATTTAAGCGAGGTAAGGCCTTTGATGTTCTTGCAAATAAAACAATACCGGTAGTGGGGCGGTCTAATCGGTGTACCACTCCTAAATAAACATTTCCTGGTTTATTGTATTTTTCTTTTAAGTAATCTTTTACAATGTCACTGAGAGGTGTATCGCCCGTTTTATCACCTTGTACAATATCACCGGCTCTTTTGTTTATAACTACAATATGATTGTCTTCGAAGAGTACCTGAAGGTTCTTTTTGTTTGATATTTTTTTCAAGGTGATAAAGGTTGAGAATTACTTAGTATTGTTCATCATCATTAGGGAAGTCCTGATTTTTAACATCAGCAACATATTGTGATACGGCTCCGGTGATTTCATCATAGAGGTTCAAATAACGTCTTAAAAATCGAGGACTGAATTCATGGGTAATCCCTAACATGTCATGTATCACTAAAACTTGACCATCTACTCCATTACCCGCACCAATACCAATAATAGGTATGCTTACACTTTGAGCTACTTCTTTCGCCAGATTTGCAGGGATCTTTTCCAGAACAATAGCAAAACAACCAATTTTTTCCAAGTATTTGGCATCCTCTTTTAATTTTTCAGCTTCCTGATCTTCTTTGGCTCTGACTGTGTAAGTGCCAAATTTATAAATAGATTGGGGAGTTAAGCCCAAATGGCCCATAACCGGGATCCCTGCGTTTAAAATTCGCTTAATAGATTCTTTAATTTCTTTACCTCCTTCAAGTTTTACTGCATGTGCGCCACTTTCTTTCATGATACGGATTGCTGACCGCAAGGCTTCTTTTGGATCGCTTTGATAACTACCAAAAGGTAAATCGACCACAACCAGGGCTCTATCTATTGCTCGAATTACCGAACTGGCATGATATATCATTTGGTCGAGAGTGATGGGGAGCGTTGTTTCATGTCCTGCCATAACATTACTTGCTGAGTCTCCTACTAAAACTACATCGATACCTGCTGCATCGACCATTTTGGCCATACTGTAGTCATATGCAGTTAACATGGATATTTTTTCTCCATGTTTTTTCATATCGACAAGTGATTTTACGGTAACTCTTTTGTATTCTTTTTTAGCTACAGACATAATGATTGTTTTTAGAGACAGTAAAAATAATGAGTTTTGTTAAACTTTTCTTTAATCGTATCGTTAAATCCTTATTCCTGTTTAACTTTAAAAAAAATAAACTTCCATGTTACGTTTTATACTATTGGTTTTGTTGTTCTTAACTCAAATGGTTTTTGGGCAAGGTTCTACAGACGAAGCTGCAGTAAAGGAAACAATTGATGAGTTTTTTACTGGTTTTCACCAACAAGATTCGATTCAAATAAAAGCAACGGTGTTCAATCCGGTGATGCAAACTATAGGAAAGAGTAAAGAAGGTCTGACTTTGGTTAGAACAGAAACTTTTTCTAATTTCTTAAAATCAATTGTCTCTATTCCTGAAGACAAGGTGTATCAAGAGAAGTTATTGGGCTATGAGATTAAGATTGACGGAGACATGGCTCATGCCTGGACTCCGTACGAATTTTGGCTAAATGATGAATTTAGTCATTGCGGTGTCAATTCTTTTCAATTGGTTCGCAAGGATGACGACTGGAAAATTATATACATAGTTGACACCAGGAGGAGGGAAGGGTGTCAGTAAACAAATTTTTTAAAAAATTAGCAATCACTCAGGTTAACTCCCACAGCCAGGCCTCCTTCAGAGGTTTCTTTATATTTTGAATTCATATCCTTAGCGGTTTCCCACATGGTATTGACTACTTTGTCTAAAGGGACTTTTGCATTCTTAGGATCTGTATCCATGGCTAACTCGGCGGCATTAATTGCCTTAATGGCTCCCATAGCATTTCGCTCAATACATGGTACTTGTACCAGTCCTGCAATAGGGTCGCAAGTTAATCCCAAATGGTGTTCCATGGCAATCTCAGCAGCAATCAGAACTTGCTCAGGTGTTCCACCCATTAACTCCGTAAGTCCGGCAGCAGCCATGGCAGAGGATACTCCTATTTCGGCCTGACAACCTCCCATGGCAGCAGAAATAGTAGCGCCTTTTTTAAATATACTGCCAATTTCTCCTGCTACTAGCAAAAATTGTTTGATATCATCGAAGTTGGCATCGTGATTTTCGATAACCATATAATACATCAATACCGCAGGTATAACTCCTGCGCTCCCATTTGTTGGGGCGGTTACAACCCTACCCAAAGAAGCATTAACTTCATTAACAGCAATCGCGAAACAGCTAACCCATTTAATGATTTGACGGAATTTAACCTCTGTATCGCGAATGGCATAAATCCATTCTACGGGGTTGTTATATGGTTTTTCACTGATGAGTTTTTGATGTATATCGTAAGCTCTTCTTCTTACATTCAGACCGCCGGGTAGGGTGCCTTCCGTATGGCAACCAGTATACATGCATTCTAACATGGTATCCCACACCCGATTCAATTCTCTGTCAATTTCATCATCGCTTCTTAGCGACTGCTCATTTTCCAAAACTATTTCTGAAATAGTTTTGTTGTACTTTTCGCAGTGCGCCAGAAGTTCAGTAGCTTTTTGGATAGGATGAGGAAAGGTTTTAAAGGTAGCCAGGTTTTCTTTGGCATGAGTCCGTTCTTCCTTAACCACAAAGCCTCCACCTATTGAATAGTAGGTTTCACTATGTTGTGAACCTTCATGGGTGGTAGCTTCAAAAGTTAGTCCATTGGCATGAAAAGGTAAAAATTCTCTATGAAAAATAATTTGATTTTTCGGGTCAAATTCTATTATTCTTTTCCCTCCAAAATCGATGGTGTGCCCATCTTCGATTTCTTTTATGATAGCGTTAATGTTTTCAACCGGAACATATTCAGGATCGGCACCAGCCAATCCAAGCATAATAGCCAAGTCGGTGGCATGTCCTTTTCCGGTTAGGGACAGGGAGCCATAAACATGAACTTTTATTGCATTCACTTTTTCAAACAGACCTTCTTCCTGTAGTTCTGAAATCCACCTTTCGGCTGCTCTCCAGGGTCCTAAAGTATGCGAGCTGGAAGGGCCAACTCCAATTTTAAGCATATCAAAAACGCTAATACACTCCATTCACGAAATCGTTTTAGAATTTGGCAAATATACATTTTGTTGTAAAAGTAACTAAAGAGAATATTAAATAGTTTACAATCATTTTTTCTTTCAATGAAGATATTTCAGGAAGAAAAAAACATTTATGACAGCTTGTCATATTTTGCGTAATGGCATAGTCATTGACATATACAGAGCGAAACATTAAAAGAATTTTCAACACAATTTAGAAAATATAAGAACATGAGTAAAATTATTGGAATTGACTTAGGAACAACCAACTCTTGTGTTTCGGTGATGGAAGGTAACGAACCTGTAGTTATACCAAACGCAGAGGGTAAGCGAACTACACCATCTGTGATTGCTTTTGTTGAAGGAGGCGAAATAAAAGTTGGTGATCCTGCAAAGCGTCAAGCTGTAACAAACCCGCATAAGACTATTTATTCGATCAAGCGTTTTATGGGGAATAAGTTTGATGAATCAAAGAAAGAAGTAGCGCGTGTACCGTATAAGGTAGTTAATGGTGATAATACGCCAAGAGTAGACATTGATGGTCGTTTATATACACCACAGGAGTTATCGGCTATGATTCTTCAAAAAATGAAGAAGACTGCAGAAGACTATCTTGGTCAGGATGTAAGTGAAGCTGTTATTACAGTTCCTGCATATTTTAATGACTCACAGCGTCAGGCGACAAAAGAAGCAGGTGAAATTGCAGGATTAAAAGTACGCCGTATTATTAACGAGCCGACTGCAGCTGCTTTAGCCTATGGTTTAGATAAGAAATCAACGGATCAAAAGATTGTAGTTTTTGACTTTGGTGGAGGTACGCATGACGTTTCTATCCTCGAATTGGGAGATGGTGTATTTGAAGTACTTTCTACTGACGGAGATACCCACTTAGGTGGAGATGATGTAGATGAAACTATTATCAATTGGTTGGCAGAAGAGTTTAAAGCAGAAGAAGATATAGATTTAAGAAAAGATCCGATGGCGCTTCAACGTTTGAAAGAAGCTGCGGAAAAAGCTAAAATTGAGCTTTCTTCTTCATCTCAAACTGAAATTAACCTGCCATATGTAACTGCTACGGCTTCGGGACCAAAACACCTGGTAAAGACATTAACACGATCTAAATTCGAACAATTAATCGATGAAATCGTAAAAAGAACTATTAAGCCTTGTGAATCTGCTCTGAAAAGTGCAGGTATCTCGACTAATGATATTGATGAAGTTATTTTGGTTGGTGGATCTACTCGTATTCCAGCAGTTCAAAAGGCAGTTGAAGACTTCTTCGGTAAAAAGCCTTCTAAAGGAGTTAACCCAGACGAGGTAGTTGCTGTAGGTGCTGCTATTCAGGGAGGGGTATTAACTGGAGATGTTAAAGACGTATTGTTGTTGGATGTTACTCCGCTTTCATTAGGTATTGAGACTATGGGAGGGGTAATGACTAAACTTATTGAAGCAAATACGACGATACCTTCAAAAAAATCTCAGGTATTCTCAACTGCAGCGGACAATCAGCCTTCGGTAGAAATACATGTGATACAGGGTGAACGTCCAATGGCACAAGATAATAAGACTATCGGGCGATTCCACCTGGATGGTATTCCACCAGCACCAAGAGGTGTTCCTCAAATTGAAGTAACATTTGATATTGATGCTAACGGTATCATTCACGTGACGGCTCAGGATAAGGCTACCGGTAAGAAACAGGATATTAGAATCGAGGCTTCATCTGGATTAACAGAAGAGGAAATCGAAAAAATGAAGCAAGAAGCTGAAGCTAACGCAGAAGCTGATAAGGCTGCTAAGGAAAAAGTAGATAAGCTGAATGAGGCAGATGCAATGATTTTCCAAACGGATAAGCAATTAAAAGACTTCGGAGATAAGCTTTCTGATGATAAGAAGAAGCCAATTGAAGATGCTTTAGAAGAATTGAAAAAAGCTTATGAGTCTAAGGATGTTGAAACCATCCAGCCAGCTTTGGATAAAATAAATGAAGCCTGGAAAAATGCTTCTGAAGAGTTGTATAAAGCTCAGGCAGAATCGCAACAGGCTGAAGGTGGTGCTCAACAAGACCCATCAGCAGGAGCAGCGTCTGGATCTAAAGAATCAGATGATGTTCAGGATGTAGATTTTGAGGAAGTAAAATAAATTTCTTCCATCTTATAAAAAAAAGCGACCTCTGAGGTCGCTTTTTTTATGTTTTTAGATTGATTAAATGATATTCCCGTAGGTGTCGACTACTAAATTTTTCTTTTGATTATCCTTACGTAGTTGAATTCTATATTGTTTTTTGGTGTCCTTGTCTACATAATATGAAACCAAGTAAATATCTTTATGTAACGTCCATCCCGGATATTTCTGATATACAGAATTTCTTATAGCCGGAGGTAATAGTACATTTTTGAATTTCTCATAAGATCTTACAATTTTACCCTCTTCATCAAAAGTGGCAATGATCATACTATTAGTATGCTCGAAAAACACTTTATACGAATCGTATTCATCATCAAATAGGTCAGATTCTGTAATGTCATAACTGGCAACTTTGTGCTGCATGTCTTTAACATTCTCCGGAGAGTTGTTATCTAAAACATCTTTTAAGTATGTAGTGTTTATTGGTGTTGCCGATACGGTAACACTTTCCAGTTCAACTTGTCCTACCTGAGAATATCCTACGTTTATAAAGGCCATAGCTAGTATAGCCATCAACATCTTTTTCATAATGATATGTTTTAATGGTTAAAAATAATGTTAAGCTAGAGGAGGGAATAGCACTTTATTAATACTGCTGATCATTAGTATTTTGCTACTTAAATTTACGAATTTAATGGTTCAAGTTTTGCTACTTAGGTATCAGATCTGGCTATTTTGTGAAAAGTTTTAGAAAATAGGATGATTATCATAATAAAAACTAAAACAAGTCTATTTGTTAGATTCTGTAATTTTGATGAGAGCATCAATGTTATTGATAGTGATGTGTTTTCTTGTGATGTCAATGATACCTTCTTCCCTTAAATGTTGAAGTTGTCTGTTAACGACAGCTCTTGTAGTTCCAATCATTCCGGCAAGTTCATCATGAGATAAATCACTGATTCCATCAATGGTATTGGACTTTTTATTTGAATGGTTCAGTAATAGTTTCGCTAATCTGGTAGAAGTGTCTTCCAGGCTAACATCGATGACATAGTTTTCTAAGGTTCTGATTTGTTTTGTCAGGTATGTTAATAAATTTTGAGTGAAGCCCGGATTCTTATCTATCCAATTTTGCATATTTACTATAGGTATACACAAGACTTTTAATTCGTCTAAAGTTTCATAGTAAACATGATGCTCTTGATTATCTAATAGTGAAACAACATCAAACATATCTCCTTTTCTTAACATGAATAATGTTAAATGCCTGTTGTTGGATCCGTTTGTCTTATATATTTTAAGCCTACCGGATATGATAATATGAAATTTATATAGTGCTCTTTTACAATCAATAATACAGGTCTTTTTGGGCCATTCTTCTGCCGTGCCAAGCTGTAAAAGGTTGTTCAGTTCACTATCGCTTACTGTGTTTAGGAGTGGGTTCTCTCTTAGAGAACCTAGATATTTCTGATATGTTTTAAAACCACTTTCCATATACCACATAAAAATTACTTATAACATGAAAGGTTATGTAAGAATTTGGGTATTGTTTGAGGGCTCTGTTACGTCTTAATACAAATAGACCTATGTTATTTGGAAAGTATTACTTAAATATACGAAAAAATAAGGCTTGTAATGGCAAAATGTATATTAGGTTGCGTTAGGTCTTTAAAATAAGTCGTTGGATATGACAAAAAATTTAACAATGATGCGGATATTTGTAGTGATTAAATAATATCAATGATCTAATGGAT
Organism: Zhouia amylolytica AD3; assembly: GCF_000511935.2. Classification (NCBI taxonomy): domain Bacteria; kingdom Pseudomonadati; phylum Bacteroidota; class Flavobacteriia; order Flavobacteriales; family Flavobacteriaceae; genus Zhouia; species Zhouia amylolytica. The sequence goes on from NZ_AYXY01000019.1 coordinate 100,224, forward strand.
TTTAATAAAGAAGAAATACTAGCTAAATGTAATGCGATATGTGAAAACACGCTAATGGAAACATTGGAGATAGTGTATACGGATGTTGGTGATGATTTTCTGGAGGCCAAGATGCCAGTTAATCATAGAGTGCATCAGCCTGATGGAGTACTGCATGGAGGTGCCATGGTAGCATTAGCAGAAAGTGTGGGTAGTGCGGCTTCGATGGTGTTTCTGAACTCTAAAGATTTTTTTATCAGAGGTATTGAAATTTCAGCTAATCATGTGAAAAGTGTTAAAGAGGGTGATGTTTATGCAAGAGCAACTGTTCTTCATAAGGGTAGGACCACTCAACTTTGGAACATCCAGATTAGAGACGGCAATGAAAATTTAATTTCTGTTGTAAAATTAACAACGATCGCATTACCTAAAAAGTAAGGATGATTAGCAATCAAGATCTCTTTAATAAAATACAGCTTCAATTTGATAGACAGCTTCCATTTGTTGTTTTCAGGGAACCTTTAGGGAAAAGGCTGACCTTAGTTTTGCAGCATACGGATGCCCTTGAGCATTTAAATTCTTTTGAAAAAGAGGGGTTTGTTTTTGCTCCTTTTGATCATTCAAAAAAAGGTGTACTGTTACATCCGGATACTATTTACGTATCAGAATATCATGGATTGAGTGATTCGATGTTTTCCGGATACCAGAAGGCTGTAGAGGATTCGGGAAAAGAGAATCATGTTAATTTGGTGTCCAGGGGGATTGAAAAAATTAAGGAAGGTTTATTTAGTAAAGTAGTGCTTTCAAGATTTCAGGAGGTACCATCCAATGATTTAAAGCCACTTGAGGTTTATAACCGGCTACTCAATAGATATAGAAATGCTTTTGCCTACTTTTGGTATCATCCAAAGGTAGGGATGTGGATGGGAGCAACTCCTGAAACTTTAATTGATATCAAGGGTCAGCATTTTAAAACCATGGCCTTAGCAGGTACTCAAAAGTATAATGATTCTGAGGAGGTATGCTGGGGACAAAAGGAATTGGATGAGCAAAAAATTGTAACGGATTTCATTCTGGAAAGTCTAGCTGGTATATCTGACGACCTTGAGGTGTCTGAGGTGACAACTATCAGGGCTGGAAATTTATTGCATTTGAAAACAGACATTAGAGGAGAATTGAATAAGAGTTTTGATGTAAAAGATTTGATAGAAACATTACATCCGACACCTGCCGTTTGTGGTTATCCTAAAGATCAATCCAATCGCTTTATTTTACAACATGAAAATTACGATCGGAAGTTTTATACCGGGTACTTGGGCTATTTCAATGGGCAAGAAGAACGTTCTTCATTTTATGTAAATCTCCGATGTATGCAGCTTTTTGAGGATAAAGCAGTTATATATGTAGGGGGAGGGATTACTCAGGATTCTGACCCTGTTTCAGAATGGGAAGAAACAGTTAATAAAAGCCAAACCATGTTGAATGCACTTGGATAAATAAGTTTTCATTTCCTTCGGTTATCCTATCATTATTGAGTATTTTTACGCGGCAAATGAGACTTCATAGTACATGAAATATTCTAATATTCCAGCTGCTCAACTTATCGTGCAGCTTTGTAAGCAAAAGAACATTCAACATATAGTAATATCTCCAGGTAGTAGGAATGCTCCATTAACAATTGGTTTTTCGGAAGATCCTTTTTTTAACACCTATAGTATTGTCGATGAGCGGTGTGCTGCCTTTTTTGCGATGGGTATTGCACAACAAATAGGAAGACCGACTGCTGTTATTTGTACTTCAGGGTCTGCTTTGTTAAACTATTATCCTGCCGTGGCAGAAGCTTTTTATAGTGATATTCCATTAATGGTAATATCGGCAGACCGTCCGGCATATTCTATAGATATAGGAGATGGACAGACGATTCGCCAGAAAAATGTTTTTGAAAACCACATTTTGTATAATGCTAATTTAAAGCAAGATATTCGTAAAGAGGGGACTGTGGTTTTTGGGGATGGAAAACTTCAACCCGAAATTATGAATGCGTTAAGTTCCGGGAATCTTCAGAATGGAATTCAACATTACAATAGTTTTGAAGTAAATAAAGCTATTAATATTGCTATTGGTAAAAAGGGGCCGGTTCACATAAATGTGCCATTTGAAGAGCCTTTATATCAGATGATAGAGCGTCCAACGGTTGCCATAAATCCGGATCATTTAAAAGATGAAAATTTCGATAGCGATAATGAGGAGCTTTCGGCTTATGTTGATATTTGGAATGCCTCTGAAAGAAAAATGATATTAGTTGGGGTGAACCCACCAAACGCTATAGAACAAAGGTTATTAAATATCCTTGGAAAAGATGATTCCGTTATAGTCTTTACTGAAACAACGTCAAATCTAAGTCATGAAAAATTTTTTCCGGGAATAGATAAGATCATAGCCCCTATAGAAAAAGATGTGAATAGCGAACAATTATTTGCTGAATTAAGACCTGATGTTCTGTTAACCTTTGGTGGAATGGTGGTGTCCAAGAAGATTAAAGCATTTTTACGTAAATATCAGCCAAATCACCATTGGCATGTTGATACCAAAAAGGCCTATGATACCTTCAAGTGTTTGGGTAAACATTTTGAAACCACTCCTAATGAATTTTTGGAATCATTTTTACCTCAAACCAAATCGGTTGAAAGCGAATATCATCCTCATTGGTTCAAGGTACAAAACTATAGAAGAAAAAAGCATAAAGAATATTTAAGTGAAATTCCTTTTACGGATTTCAAAGCTTTTGATCAATTGCTAACTGCAATCCCCGACAATTATCAATTGCAATTAAGTAATAGTTCTACCATTCGTTATGCACAGTTATTTGAAATAAATGAAAGGACTACTGTGTTTTGTAACAGAGGTACCAGTGGAATTGACGGAAGTACTTCAACGGCTATTGGTGCTGCGACTGTTTCAGATGAACCCACCCTTTTAATTTCTGGTGATCTGAGTTTCTTTTATGATAGTAACGCATTATGGAATAATTATATCAAAAACACTTTTCGTATTATTGTAATTAATAATTCTGGAGGAGGTATTTTTAGAATTCTTCCAGGGCATAAGAATACGGATAATTTTGATACTTATTTTGAAACCAAGCATAATTTGCAGGCAGATCATCTTTGTGAAATGTATGGTTTTGAGTATTTAAAAGCTGAAAATGCATCGGAAGTTGAAGAAGGCTTGAGTACCTTTTTCAATTCAAGCGATAAACCTAAATTGTTAGAAATATTTACACCAAGGCAGCTCAATGATGAAGTTTTGTTGAAGTATTTCGAGTTTTTAAACCAAAAGTAGGTGTTGACCTGCTTGTATAAGACAATATATTATGATTAAAATTGGAGAATATAATACGCTCGAAATATTACGACTTACTTCTGTAGGGTTATTTTTGGGAGATGAAGAGGAGAATGATATCCTATTGCCTAATAAATATGTTCCGGAAAATTATGAGATCGGTGATAAGCTGAAGGTTTTCTGTTACCTGGACCATGATGAACGTCCGGTAGCGACCACCTTAAAACCTAAAATAATCTTGAATAATTTTGCTTTACTTCAAGCCGTGGAGGTGAATGAAATAGGTGCATTTATGGATTGGGGTCTTGAAAAACATTTGTTTGTGCCTTACCGTGAGCAAGCCCGTAAAATGGAGAAAGGGAAATGGTATTTGGTGTATTTATACATGGATGAGGAGACAGATAGACTGGTTGCTTCGAGTAAGACGAATAATTTTATTTCGAATGAAGAATTATCCGTTGAAAAGTTTGAAGAAGTAGATTTGATAGTTTCAAGACATACAGAAATGGGTGTGGAGGTTATCATCAATCAAAGGCACAAAGGTCTGGTTTATGAAAATGAAATCTATAGTGATTTGCATTTGGGAGACCGTTTGAAGGGGGTTGTGAAAAAAATAAGAGATGATCACAAAATTGATATTTCTTTACAACAGATTGGTTATAAGAATATAGAACCTACTGCGCAAAAAATACTAAAGGAACTAGAGGATAATAACGGTTTTCTTGGTTTACATGATAAAAGCGATGCTGATTTAATAAAAGAGATGTTGGGAATGAGTAAAAAGAGTTTTAAGAAGGCCATTGGATCCTTATACAAGCAAAAACTCATTCAAATTAAAGAAGACGGTATTTATTTAAACAAATAAAGGAAAGGATTTAATAAAAATAATAGCATATGAGTTCACCAAATTGGAGAATAATAGAGGGTTATGAAGATATAACTTATAAGAAATGTGATGGTGTAGCCCGGATAGCATTTAACAGGCCTAATGTAAGAAATGCATTTAGACCAAAAACAACGGCTGAGTTGTATAAGGCATTTTACGATGCCAATGAAGATACCAGTATCGGTGTTGTTTTATTATCTGCTGAAGGACCATCAACCAAGGATGGTGTTTGGTCATTTTGTAGTGGAGGGGATCAAAAAGCCAGGGGTAAACAAGGTTATGTAGGCGATGATGGATATCATCGTTTAAACATACTTGAAGTTCAGCGTTTGATTCGTTTTATGCCAAAGGCGGTTATTGCCGTAGTTCCCGGATGGGCCGTAGGAGGTGGACATAGCTTGCACGTAGTTTGCGATTTGACTCTTGCCAGTAAGGAGCATGCTATTTTTAAACAGACTGATGCGGATGTAACTAGTTTTGATGGTGGTTATGGATCGGCATATTTGGCAAAGATGGTAGGGCAGAAAAAAGCAAGAGAGATTTTCTTTTTAGGAAGAAACTATTCAGCTCAAGAGGCCTACGAAATGGGAATGGTAAATGCTGTTATACCTCATGATGAGTTGGAGTCAACAGCTTATGAATGGGCACAGGAAATTTTAGCAAAATCTCCAATTTCTATCAAAATGTTGAAGTTTGCCATGAACCTTACTGATGACGGTATGGTAGGGCAGCAAGTGTTTGCAGGAGAAGCTACGCGTTTAGCATATATGACAGATGAAGCAAAAGAAGGGCGTAATGCATTCTTAGAAAAGCGTAAACCAAACTTTGATAAAAAGTGGATTCCTTAATAAAAGGAACTTACGGAGATTATAATAATTAATAAACTTTTTATGTCGGGTAAAACAAAGGCTTTTATAGCTGCTGCACGTTTGCGAACACTTCCTTTGTCTTTGTCAGGAATCATCGTTGGAACCGGATTAGCTGCGGCTGATGGATATTTTAGTTGGCAAATTTTTGTTTTGGCTTTACTGACCACGGTTGGATTTCAGGTGCTGTCAAATTTTGCAAATGATTATGGAGATGGTGTAAAGGGAACTGATGCAAACCGAGTAGGAGAAAAGCGGTTGGTAGCTAGTGGATTAATTACTCCAAAGCAGATGAAGAGCGCTGTCATTCTAACTACTGTTATTACTTTAGTGATTGCACTAATGTTAATTTATGCGGCATTTGGAAGTGAACATTTCTTCTTGTCTTTTATTTTCTTTATTCTGGGAATTGCTTGTATTGTAGCTGCAATTAAATATACTGTTGGTAAATCTGCTTATGGATATTCAGGTTTTGGAGATATTTTTGTTTTTATTTTTTTTGGTTTGGTTAGTGTGGCAGGCTCTTATTTTCTTTATGCTAAAGCCCTGGATTTGACGATTTTTTTACCTGCACTGACCATCGGTCTTTTGAGTGTTGGAGTTCTAAATCTCAATAATATGAGAGATCGTGAGACTGATATTCAAACGGGTAAAAACACGATGGTAGTAAAAATAGGGGCAGAATTTGCAAAGTATTATCATTACTACCTTTTAATATCAGCCATGTTCTTTAGTTTAATTTTTGTTGTTCTAACTTATAAAGGCCCTTTGAATTTACTTTTTATAATTGCTTTTTTCCCACTTGTGAAGCATTTGGTTACGGTTTATAAAAATGATGAACCGCAAGAGTTAGATCCTGAGCTAAAAAAATTGGCACTCGGTACTTTTTTATTTTCTGTGTTATTTACGTTAGGACAAATTTTGTAAATTCAAGAAAAATAAAACCTTAATTTAAAAACAATCTTTGTAGATGAAAATTACATTTTACGGTCATGCTTGTTTGGGGATTACAATTGGAGATATTAATGTCCTGGTGGATCCGTTTATAACTGGAAATGAAAAAGCCTCACATATTGATATAGACAAAATATCAGCGGATTATATTTTATTAACACATGCACATCAAGATCACATACTTGATGTAGAAGCTATCGCCAAAAGGACTAATGCGGTGATCGTTTCAAATTTTGAAATAGCTGCGTATTATGGTAAAAAAGGTTTTGATCATCACCCTATGAACCATGGTGGTACATGGGATTTTGAGTTTGGAAAGGTAAAATATGTTCCGGCTATTCATACTTCTTCTTTTCCAGACGGTAGTTATGGTGGTCAACCCGGAGGATTTGTGATTGAAGGAGAACATAAAAATATATATATCGCAGGTGATACTTCATTAACTATGGATATGAAGTTAATACCAATGTTCACCAAATTAGACTTAGCTATTTTGCCTATAGGAGGTAACTTTACAATGGGTGTTGATGAGGCGATCAAGGCTTCTGATTTCGTTGAATGTGATAAGATAATGGGATATCATTATGACACATTTGGGTATATTGAAATAGATCATGAAGAGGCGAAGCGTAAATTCTTTGATAGTGATAAAGATTTGATGTTGCTTGAAATTGGAGAAAGCCTCGAACTTTAAATAATTGAAGAAATTATTCATGAAAGCAACCTACCACAAGTATATTCTTGATTTTAAAAAACCAAGCGGGACCTCAAGAGGTGTTCTTACCCAGAAAGAAACCTGGTTTATTATTTTAGAAGAAGATGGTAAAAGAGGAATTGGCGAGTGTGGTATCCTCAGATCTTTGAGTATCGAGGATAAACCCAATTATGAGGACCGACTCAAGTGGGTTTGTGATCATATTCATCTTGGTAAAAAGACATTAATTCACAAGCTAAAACACTATCCATCAATTCAATTTGGCTTAGAGCAGGCTTTTTTATCTCTTGAAAGTCAAAATGAATTTTTGTTATATCCTTCAGACTTTACAAGTGGTAAGGATTCTATCGAAATAAACGGATTAATTTGGATGGGGGAGGCTTCTTTTATGAAGCGACAGATAAAAGAAAAGCTCCATCAGGGTTTTCAATGCATAAAGATGAAGATAGGAGCCATTGATTTTGAAACAGAAATTAATCTTTTAAGAGCCATTCGTAAAGAGTTTTCATCTAATGAAATAGAGTTAAGAGTTGATGCTAATGGCGCTTTTTTACCTGATGAAGCTCTCGAAAAATTAAAGTGCCTTTCAGAATTTGAACTTCACTCCATAGAGCAGCCCATAAAGCAAGGCCAATTTCAGGATATGGCTAGACTTTGTGAATTGTCGCCATTACCAATTGCCCTTGATGAAGAATTAATAGGAGTCTTTGATGTAACAGAGAAGGAGGAGTTATTACAAGTTATAAAACCGCATTATATTATTTTGAAGCCAAGTTTAGTGGGAGGATATGGGGGTAGTGCTGACTGGATTGATCTGGCGGATAAAATGGATATAGGTTGGTGGATAACGAGTGCGTTAGAAAGTAATATCGGTCTTAATGCCATTGCTCAATGGACCTATACTTTGAATAGTAAAATGCCTCAGGGACTTGGAACAGGTGGATTGTACACCAATAACATCGATGCCCCGTTGGAGGTTAAGAATGGCGCTTTGCATTATAACAGGAAGGTAGATTGGAATTTTAATTTATAATAAGAACATGTATATAGAACAAGGTTATAAAGGGAACATAGGTTTATGGAAATATTGGGTACTTCCAGTATGCTTTATCGGGTTTATTATTTTTAACTACATCAGTACAGTTAATTCGCCGGTGAGTGTAGAGGCTATGCTTCAGAGTATGATCGACAAACTCGGATCAAACATTGTTCTTATTATATTGTTGGCGCCATTGGCGGTTGGACTATTTGTTGTTTGGGGTTGGGTAAAGCTGGTACACGAACAATCGATCACTTCGCTTACCACTTCAAGAAGGAAGGTTGATTGGAAACGAATTTTCTTTGCTTTTATTCTTTGGGGAAGTATATCTTCCGGAATGATAGGTGTTGATTATTTTTTAAATCCTGAAAATTATCAGTTAAATTTTAATTTGGTTCCGTTTTTAATATTGAGTCTTATCAGTATTGTTTTAATTCCCCTTCAAACGAGTTTTGAAGAATATATGTTTAGAGGATACATGATGCAGGGTATAGGACTTATGGTTAAAAATCGATGGGTTCCCTTATTTATAACCTCTATTTTGTTTGGTTTAATGCATTTGGGGAATCCGGAGGTGGAAAAGCTTGGCTTTGGTATCATGGTATATTATATAGGTACCGGCTTCTTTTTGGGAATAATTACTTTAATGGATGAAGGATTAGAGCTTGCCTTAGGGTTTCATGCTGCTAATAATTTATTTACAGCCTTGTTGGTTACTGCTGATTGGACTGCTTTTCAAACAAATTCGGTTTTAAAGGATGTTTCTGAACCTGTATTGGGTTTTGATGTATTATTTCCGGTTTTTATAATCTTCCCGATATTGATCTTTATTTTTTCTAAAAAGTATCATTGGAGTGATTGGAGGGCTAAGCTTTTTGGGGAAATTACAGTTGTTGAACCCTAAATAATGATGAATGAATATTTATGAAATTGTTGGCTGGATAGGTTCATTTTTTTATCTCGTTGCCTATGTGCTTCTGAGCTTTAACAAAATAAGGCCGGACAGATTGCCATACCAGGTTATGAATGTATTGGGAGGTTTATGTTTGGTAATATGTGCCTATGATACCAAAGATCGTCCTAATTTCTTTACCAATCTTGTATGGATGATTATAGGTTTTATGGCAATACTAATGATTTTAAAAAAAAAGAAAAGATCTTGATTTAGACCTTTTCATTAATTTTAAGCATTTCCAGCGCTGCTTTTTTATATCGCTTTATCTTTTCTTCATATACTGGGGTTGAAGCATCATATAAAGAAAGATAGTAGTAGGAGCCTTCTACTAAAATAAAAATAAGTTCTGCTGTTTCTTTGGCATTTTCAACTTCTACAACGTTATCTGTTTGAGCTTCTTTAATGACTTCCGTTAGATAGTTTCTTAATGATTGATGCATGTTTTTATAAGCTTCCTGTATTGCTTTATTTCTAAAAACCAGAGCAAAGCTGCTATAAAACACACCATCATCTATAAGGGAGTTCCATTCCCTTGAAAACAGGTTGTTAATAGTACTTATCAGTTTTGTACGGCTATCTCCTGAATGGTTAGGATTATATAAGGACTTATAGTTATCCAGAATATAATTGATTAGTCCAAATATTAATTCATCCTTTGAGTTAAAATAATGGAGAATAAGGCTATTATTTACATCAAGTTCTTTAGCCACTTTAGCTACTGATGTATTTTCCAGGCCTTCTTTTTTGGCGACATTATAAAAGGCTTCTATAATCTCTTTTTGTCTTTCTTTTTTTAAACTTTTTCTACCCATTATGCAAACATAGTTAATATTTAGTTAACAAAAATAATACAAAGATTTTAAATTGATTGACCATTCAATCAAAATATTTTAATACTTTAGCATTCCATTAACGAAAACCTAATTAATAATTAAAAGTAATTAAATGAAAGCTTTAAACTTGTTTAATGTTGTGAGTAACAAGGCAGGTGGTTGTTTTTTAAAAAGGAATGAAATAGGCAAAAATCTATTATTATTTACATTTTTAATTTTTAGCCACGTTGTTTTTGCGCAAGAAAAATTGGTAACTGGAACTGTTACCGATATTGAAACAGAACAGCCATTACCAGGCGCTACTGTTATGTTAAAAGGTACCACTACAGGTCAGGTTACTGATTTTGATGGTAAATTTTCAATTGCAGTACCTTCTTCTGAATCAATTTTAGTAATATCCTATGTAGGGTTTAAAACGACAGAGGTAAAAGTAGGGGGGCAAAATACCTTAAACGTGAAACTTCAAGTCGAAGCCAGTGCCTTGGATGAAGTTGTGGTTACTGCTTTGGGGATTCAAAAAGAAACTAAGGCTCTTGGGTATTCAGTTCAAGAAGTTGAAGGGGAGTCACTTGTTAAGGCAAGAGAACCTAATGTGGTAAACTCTTTAACAGGTAAAGTTGCCGGTTTAGTTATTAGTAATAGTACTGAATTATTTCAGGATCCCGGAATTTCATTAAGGGGAAGACGTCCCTTAATTGTTATTGACGGAGTACCGAGTACTGATAATGATCTTTGGAAGGTTAATGCCGATGATATTGAAGATATAAGTGTGTTAAAAGGAGCTACGGCTTCTGCACTCTATGGTTCTATTGGTCGAGGTGGAGCTATGATGATAACCACAAAAAGAGGTAAACAGGGAAAGGCATCTATTGATTATAATGTGAGTGTCATGTTTCAACCTGATTTTATCCGTATTCCTGAAGTACAGAGTACTTATGGGAATGGTAATAATGGAGTATATGAATATGTAAACGGTTCTGGTTCTGGTTCTGAAGGAGCAGGTTGGATTTGGGGGCCTAAATTAGATCAATTAGACCCTTCTACTCCGAGCGGTTATTGGGAGACCCCTCAGTTTAACAGTCCAATTGATCCAGTTACAGGGGAACGTATTCCTATTCCTTTTCTATCACGAGGTAAGGACAACGTAAAGAACTTTTTTGAAACGGGGATGATCGTTACAAATAATTTATCAGTAAGTGGAGGAACTGAAAAAAGTAACTTTAGAGTTTCAGCATCACATATTTACCAAAAGGGAATTGTGCCTAATACAGATTTAAAGAACTCTTCATTTGGTGTATCCGGAGGTTATAAAATAACCGACCGTTTAAATGTTGACGCTTCTTTAACCTATAACAGACAATATACGAGTAACTTTCCGGATGTTGGATACGGACCTTTCAATTACTTATATAATTTAGTTTTATGGACAGGACCAGATGTCGATGTACGGGATCTTAAAAATTATTGGGTAGAAGGACAAGAAGGAGTGCAACAACGCCACTTTAATAAATCTTGGTATAACAACCCTTATTTTATAGCTTATGAAGCTTTAAAAGGATATTATAAGGACAATAGCTTTGGACAAATACGTTTAAATTATGAAGCTTCTGATGATTTAAACTTTAGTTTAAGATCTGGATTTAATTCCTCAAATGTTAATAGAGATTGGAAAAGGCCAAAAAGTTTCATTGGTTATGGAGATGTATCCTTAGGAAATTATTCGGTTGCCAATAACAATGAATTCAGTATTAATACGGATTTATTAGCAAGTTATAATAAAGAAATATCTGAGGATTTTGTTGTTACAGCTACTGCTGGTGCGTCCAACAGATATAAGTCATGGCGAAACATGAATGTAGGCACTGATGGGCTTACAATTCCTGAATTTTATAATATTGACAACTCTATAAACCCAATAAGTGGAGGGAACTGGAATGGAGAAGAACAGGTAAATAGTGTTTATGCTACGCTAGATCTGGAGCTCTTAAACTCCATGTATATTAATATTACAGGAAGAAATGACTGGGTTTCTACTTTGCCAGTTGCGAATAATTCTTTTTTCTATCCTTCCATGTCATTTTCAGTTGTACTTTCCGATTTATTGAATTTCGACGCAAGTGATCCATTTATTAAATTAAGAAGTTCTTGGGCTAATGTTGGTGATGGCGCTCTTCCAGGCGGTACCTATTCCCAATTACAAGCTTATGATACAGGAAGAACCTGGAATAATACACCATCCCTTTCTTATCCTGGAACACTCTTAAACCCTGATTTAGAACCTGCAAATTCAGATACTTATGAATATGGTTTAGACGTTAGGTTTTTTAATAACCGTTTAGGTTTTGATGTAGCATATTATACCATAACAGATACTAATAATATTGTTTCTATTCCGGTTTCGACAACTTCAGGATATGGTTCAAGGCTGATTAATGGAAATGTTTATAAAAGAAGGGGTGTAGAGCTCGTTTTATCAGCAACTCCAATAGAAACAGATAATTTCTCCTGGAATTTGGTATCTAACTGGAGTCATAGTTACAGGACCCTGGAAGAGGTATATGATGGTTCGGATAAGTTGAACAATATCAAGGTTGGAGAAAGAACTGACCAGATTTATAATTGGCAATATTTAACTACCCCGGGAGGTCAGCTCATTTATGGAAGTAATGGTATGCCTTTATGGGAACCGGTAGTTAGATACCGTGGTAATAATGATCCGGATTGGGTTTTTGGTCTTCAAAACACCTTTACCTATAAGAACTTCAAGTTAAGTGCTTCTCTTGATGGAAGAATTGGAGGTTTGATATATTCAAGTACCAATCAAAAAATGTGGTGGGGCGGAACTCATCCCGGTACTGTAAATGAGCATCGTGATGCTGCCAACAATGGTGAGTCGACCTACATTGGACCCGGAGTTGTGGTTGTTGAAGGAGATGTTGAATATGATGTAGAAGGGAATATACTAAATGATACACGAATTTATGCTCCTAATACCACCAAGGTTAATTATATCTCATGGATGAAAAATACCAGTAATGCACTATATGATCATTACTATGATGAAACTTTCATGAAACTAAGAGAAATCATTTTAACCTATAATGTTCCTAATGGATTTGCTAATAAAATAGGATTTCAAAAAGCATCAGTTTCTTTAATCGGAAGAAATCTTGCTGTATGGTCAGATTTACCAAATGTCGATCCTGATCCGGGTTATGATAGTTTGCAAACACCATCTACAAGAAATATAGGTTTCAATGTTAACTTAACCTTTTAATTAGTTCAATAATAAAAAGATGAAAAATTTAAATATCATATTTAGCTTAATCTTGATCACCATATTTGTGGGATGCAAGGATTTTGAGGAATATCAAATTGATCCAAACAGGACGACTGAGGGTGACCCTGGTCTACTTTTAACTGGAATTCAAATAAGCAATCTGCAACAAGTAACTTTATCCGCAGCTTTGGCATGTAGACAAATGGTTTATACTGATGGGTCTTCTTCGGAACAATATTACGGTTGGCAACGATCTGGATTTGGGGCATACAATAGTCTCAGACAAGTTGTTAAAATGGAAGAAGAGGCCATGAAAATTGAGAACACTAATTATATAGCTTTAGGGAAATTTTTCAGAGCCTATATATTTTTAAGGTTAACGAATACCTTTGGGGATGTACCTTATTTTGACGCACTTCAGGGATCTGAAGGAAATTTCACTCCCAAATATGATAAGCAGGAAGATATATATCTAAGTATTCTTGATGACCTAAAAGCAGCCAATCAATTACTGAATGAAGACAATGGAATTATCAATGGAGATTTAGTGTATGAGGGATCTATTGAAAATTGGAAAAAAGCGATCAATTCTTTGAGTCTTCGAGTTTTAATTTCACTATCTAAAAAAGAAGGCAATACGAAATTAAATGTTGTAAATCGTTTTAAAGAGATTGTGGAGAATCCTTCGCTATATCCAATCTTTAATTCAAATCAAGATAATCTTCAATTGCCTTATTATAATTTAGAAGGTAATGAGTATCCTTACTTCAATAATAACAGCATTAAAACGGCCTATTATTTTGATGAGTCTTTTGTTGATTTACTTAAAAACTATGAAGATCCCAGGTTATTTACGCTTGCAGACAAAGAAGAAAATGGAAGTGATTTAGAGGAGACAGATTTTAATGCATATGGAGGATTCGATGGAAGTGCATTATTAGATGTCAATACAGGTAGATTAGCCAATGGAGAAGGCTCGCCAATTGATGAGCGATATTACAATGATCCAATAAATGAACCTTCCATTGCACTCGGATATGCGGAGGTTGCTTTTACACTGGCTGAGGCAGCAGCGCGCGGTTGGATTAATTTAGATCCGGCCGAACAATACTATAAAGGTATTGAAGCCTCTATGAAATTCTATGGTGTTGATAACCAGGACATAGAATCTTATTTACAAAATGCTGCAGTTCAGTATGTACCGCAACAGGGGATAGAAATGGTTATCACCCAAAAATACATATCATTCTTTATGAACTCAGGATGGGAACCATTCTACAATCAACGCAGAACAGGATTTCCTGAGTTTAAGACGAATGGAGGTGGTGTATTAAACAATGAAATCATACCTAAGCGTTGGATGTATCCTCAAAGTGAAATTAATGAGAACCTTAATAATCTGGAAACGGCAGTAAACCGTCAATTTCCTGATGGTGATAATGTTAATGGAGAGATGTGGTTATTAAAACAAGAATAAAAAAAGTTCAAAAAAATGAAAAATCTTAGATTAATAATAGGCTTATTAGGTATTTTGGTAGTGTTAGCCTGTAGCGACGATGACACTATAAAAGATCCTATCTTTGAATTTATTTCCTTTCAGAATGAGTCGGTTACTATAAATGAAAATGGAGGAAGTATAGAACCAATACCGGTTGTTCTTAGGTTGATGGGATATGAACCTACGGAAGATATAAGAGTAGATCTATCCGTTACCAACACTAATGTTGAGGAAGGTATAGACTATGAATTATCTTCAAAATCATTAATTTTTAAAAGTGGAAGTTTTATCTCAGACACCTTATTCGTAAGTACCATCGACAATGAGATCGGGACTGACCTGGAAAGAAGTTTTGATATTCGTATTGAGAACATTAGCAAACCGGAAATAAAAGTAGGGTTAGGTATTGAAAATCCAACTAATGCTGTTATGAAGGTAGTTATAGCAGATGATGAATGTACAGAAACGATTTCTGTTTTTGACGGAGCACTAACGAATCAAACACCATGGGGAACACATGATATTAATGGATCGGTGAATGGTTCTGTTGTTACTTTAGTAGGGAACTTAATTACCTATTCACCATTTTCCAATGCAACTCTGGAGGTTACTTTAACACCGGATTTGGATGGAGGAACAAAGGGATCTGTAACGTTTGATGATTTTAATGCTGGTACGGATAGCGATGGATATGAATATCAGTTCAGACAGGTAGGGTCAGGTTCTTATGATGTTTGTTCAGGAGAAATACATGTTGGTTTTGATGTGTATTATATGTCTGGCGGATCATGGGTTTATTGGTATACAACAAATAATACAATAACTCTTCAGTAACTTAAAAGTGAAGTTACTTTAGTTTAATTTGGTTGATCTAAATGAAGGGAGTTTAACTCCCTTCATTTTAATTTAAAAATTGAATGAAATGATAAGACAAAAGCTGAAATATTTATTCATTACACTTCTATTTGTAGGCGTGTTTAGTTGTGAAGTTACCAAAAAGCAACAGGATCAAGATGATAATACCATATCTGAAGAGATTTCATTTAATGGAACTTTAAAGGTTTTATCACTCAATACATGGCATGAAACAACCCGGGTTGAGGGAGGATTTGAAGCATTGGCAGAAGTCATTGAGCAAGCGGAAGCTGATATTGTGATGCTATGTGAAATTAATAATTACAATAATGTTACTTTTAGTACGAAAATAGTGGGAGAGCTTAAAAAAAGAGGAATTGAGTATCATTCTTTCAATTCTGGGAAGTCTCCAATTATTTTATCTAAATATAACATTATTGCTACTCCGTCAATAGCATCGAATTCACTAACAAAGTGTATCGTAGAAGTGAATGATGAAACCACCCTGGCAGTTTATGCAGCACATCTTGATTACACGCATTACGCATGTTACTTACCAAGAGGATATGACGGCATTACCTGGAAAAAACTTCCGGAACCTGTTTTAGATGTTAATGAAATATTGGCTCAAAATAAAGCTTCACAACGAGATGAGGCGATATCATTGTTTATAGAAGACGCATCTAAGGAAAAGGAAAAAGGAAACCTCGTGTTTTTAGGTGGAGACTTTAATGAACCTTCACATTTAGATTGGACAGATGCAACAAAAAACATGTTTGATCACAATGGGGTGGTAGTGCCATGGCATAATAGTGTTATGCTTGAGAAGCAAGGCTATTTAGATTCCTATAGAGTAAAGTTTCCGGACCCGGTATCGCATCCTGGATTTACTTGGGAGGCTTATAACAGGGATGTGGAAATTTCTGAAATGATTTGGACCCCTGATGCCGACGACAGGGATCGAATTGACTTTATATATTACAGTGAAAATGAGCGATTAAATGTAGAGGATGTTATAGTTGTGGGACCTTCAGAAACTATTGTTAAAGGTCAAGCTATACAAGATAAAACGGCTTCTGATAAATTTCTGGAACCCACGGGTAAATGGCCTTCAGATCACAAAGGTGTTTTGGCTACCTTCAAAATAGAGTAAAATTAAAGGATATTTTAAAGTGAAAAATTATAATTCCAAAAGAAGAGAGGCATTAAAAAAGTTGGGGATGGCAGCCGGGGCTATATCTTTAAGCCCTATCCAATCTATAGCATTACCCAAGAAATTAAAATACACTACGAATAGACTTTTAAGATTGGCCCATATTACGGACATTCATTTATCTTCGGCTAATGATGCTCCTAATCGTTTCAGAAAATGTTTGTCCGAGATAAAAGATCATGATGTCGATTTCTTCCTTAATGGAGGTGATACAATTATGGCTGCGGATTATAGTCATATAACACGTGAGAGTGTTATCGAACAGTGGAATATTTGGGATCAAGTACGTAAAGAATTTGACACGTACAAAATGTACAGTTGCCTTGGTAATCACGATATGTGGTGGGCAGCACCCAATAAAGATGATGAGATGTATGGAAAAGATTATGTCATTAAAAAATTGGGAATGCCTAATCGGTATTATAGCTTTTCTCAAAAAGGATGGTATTTTATTATACTTGACAGTAATAATAAAAATGCTGGATCTTTGGATGAGGAACAGCGTACTTGGCTTGAAAATGAGCTTGATAGGATTCCGAATAATGCATCGGTGCTAGTGATGTCTCATTATCCCATACTAGGTGTAAGTACAATTCCTTATGGAGGTAGCCATACAGATAGTGCCTATATTACCAAATTGTTCTATGAGCATAGTTATAAAAAAATTCATTGTATAAGCGGTCATATGCATTTATTGGATAGTGCCACCTATAATAATGTTAATTATTTTTGTAATGGATCGTTGAGTGGATTTTGGTGGGGAGAAGGAAATAAAGATTCTGCTAAAAAATACTGGTATCACGAAACACCGCCAGGTTATGCCATAATAGATCTTTTTGAAGACGGATCTATCACTAATACTTATTATCCACATTCTTTTTAGTAAATGAAAAAGTTACATTTAGTAATATTAGCATTAGCTTTCAGTCTATCGGGTTGTAAGGATAAAAATGAGCCAAATACTTTCAAGGTCATGGCCTGGAATATCCTTCATGGGGGAAATGATATAGAAAACGGACCTGAGAATGTAATTCAAATAATAAAAGAAGTTAATCCGGATGTTATTTTAATGGTAGAAACATATGGATCAGGTAAAAAGGTAGCAGATGCTCTTGGATATAACTTTCACCTCATTGCTCCTGAAGGAACATCTCAAGATGACAAAGGAGTCAATTTATCCATCATTTCCAGGTATCCATTCGGAGATCGCATAGATACTGAGCATCCATTTTATTTGGGTGGAAGAGAAGTTTTTGTAGATAAATACAAAGTCCGTTTTTTTACCAATTGGTTTCATTATTTACCGTGGCATGATCAGCCTCATGAAATGGGGAAAACTGCAGAAGAACTTCTTGAATGGGAGCGAACAGAGACCAAATTTAAAATGATTCAGAAAGTTTTGCCCTATCTTGAAACATATGCCTCACAAACGGATTCTATCCCCATGATATTCGGAGGTGATATGAATACCCCATCTCATTTAGATTGGGGCGAAAATACTAAAGAAATACATAACGGGTTAGTGGTTCCCTGGTATGCTACCAAGGTATTAGAAAGTATAGGATTAAAAGATACGTATAGAATGTTGAATACTGATCCTATTCAGAATCCTGGATTTACATGGGATGTAAAGGATAAAAAAGACGAACACCGAATAGATTATATTTTTTATAAAGGGGCTAAACTAACCCCTATAAGTTCAGGGTCTTATAAAGCATTCCTAAATGAACCTTTTCAAATAAATAATAAAACCATCAGATATCCATCTGATCATGGTTTTGTCGTCACAACTTTTAAAACAAACTAAAACAAATACATAGCAATATGAAAGCGAACTTCAAAATAACATTAATTTGTTTATTCATCATGAACATATTTTACGCTCAAAAAGCCGGGGATAAAGTATTGTTTGTAATAGTCGATGGTATTTCATCTGATGTTATCGAAAAAATTAATACGCCTAATCTGGATGCCATCTCAAAGGAAGGAGGTTATACCAGAGCATATGTTGGAGGTGAAAAAGATGGTTATTCGCAAACACCAACAATTTCTGCTGTAGGTTATAATAGTTTAATAACCGGGACATGGGTAAATAAACATAATGTTTGGGGGAATAGTATCAAGGCACCTAATTATAATTATTGGACTATATTTCGTTTCGCAGAGGAATTAAGACCAAATCTTAAGACTGCGATATTTTCTACATGGCTTGATAATCGTACTAAGTTGATAGGAGAAGGAAAGCCAGAAACCGGAAATATAAAATTAGATTACCATTTCGATGGTTTTGAGCATGATACTATAAATTTCCCACATGGCAATAGTAGTATGTATATTCATAAAATAGATGAACACGTAACCGATGGAGCCGCTTCATATATTAAGGAGGGAAGCCCTGATTTAATGTGGGTTTATCTTGAATATACAGATCATATGGGACATGAGAATGGTGATAGTCCGCAGTTCCATAATTCTATTGAAGCCATGGATAAAAAGATAGGTAAATTATGGAATTCTATTCAGTATAGAGAACAAAATTTTAACGAAAACTGGACTATTTTTATTACAACAGATCATGGTCGTGATGAACACACTGGTAAACATCATGGTGGACAAAGTGATAGAGAGCGGTCCACATGGATTGTTACAAATTCCAAGAACTTAAACTCTTATTTTAAAGAAGAGGTTCCCGGAGTTGTTGACATTATGCCAACCATGTTATCAAAACTAAAACTTGAGCCGGAGAAAAATCAACTTTGGGAAATTGATGGAACTTCAATTACCGGCAAAATTTCTGTTGCAAAGGCAAAGGCAAAAAGAATTAACAATAGGAAAATTCAATTAACCTGGAAATCATATAATCCTAAAGAAAAATTGAAAATATGGATTAGTAGTACTAACAATTTTAATCAGGGTGCTGATGATCACTATGAGCTTATAGGAAAGGTGAAATCAGGTGCGGAAAAAACAGTGTTAGAATTAGATGTTAGTTCTTCGGAAATATATAAAATTGTTATTGAAGGGAAATATAATAGTAATAATACTTGGATAGTGAATAAAAAATAGCATCATATTTTTAATATATATTATGTT
The DNA here is from genome assembly GCF_000511935.2 of Zhouia amylolytica AD3. Classification (NCBI taxonomy): domain Bacteria; kingdom Pseudomonadati; phylum Bacteroidota; class Flavobacteriia; order Flavobacteriales; family Flavobacteriaceae; genus Zhouia; species Zhouia amylolytica. Next base: position 119,732 of record NZ_AYXY01000019.1, read on the forward strand.
TATGCCCTACAAACTGGTAGGGCATTTTTCATTTCTGCTCAGGCTGTTAATATATTGTGCATGGAAATTAAAAACTATTATTGATCATTAGGATCGATACAAAACAAGAACAAATTAACAATGAATCAACTTTTAAAAAAAATTAGCCTACTGTTGTGTGTAGGGGCATTAAATCTGCACGGACAAACACTAGATCCGGTAATAGAGAACCCTGATGTGGTAGCGATAAATAAATTACCACCAAGAGCCTCTTTTTTTGCATATGAATCTTTGCAACAGGCAGAAGAAAATGAATCTTCAAGATCAACACGCTTTTTATCCTTAAACGGTACCTGGAAATTTAACTGGTCGAGGAGTCCGGAATTAAGGCCAAAAGATTTCTATAAGAGTAATTATTCAACGCTGGGGTGGGATGACATAGAGGTGCCTTCAAACTGGGAAGTTGAAGGTTATGGAATTCCTATATATACCAATACTGAATATCCATTTAATACCACCAATCCAAATCCACCGGATATTCCTGATGGATACAACCCGGTAGGTTCTTATAAAAGATCATTTAATATACCGGATAATTGGAATGGAGAAGAGATTATAATGCACTTTGGAGCTGTTAAATCGGCATTTTATATTTGGATCAATGGAGAAAAGGTAGGCTATAGTCAAGGATCTAAACTTCCGGCTGAATTTGATATTACCGAATATATTAACACAGGTGAGAATACTGTTGCTTTGGAGGTTTACAGATGGAGTGATGGTAGCTATTTAGAATGTCAGGATTTCTGGAGATTTTCTGGAATTGAAAGGGATGTGTATGTCTATGCTCGTCCTAAAATGTTTGTAAACGATTTTACTATTCATGCAGGATTAACGAATAATTATAGAGATGGATTATTTAATATTGAGGTACTATTAGAGAATCATAATGATAAAAGACAGAAGGGGGCTTTAGGAATTGAGCTTTTTAAAAGTGGTACTAAAATTTATTCAGAGGAAAAGACATACAAATCGGAGTCGGGAGAAACAATAGCTATTTCCTTCGAAAAAGAACTGAAAGATGTGGCAGCATGGTCAGCTGAAACACCAGAGTTGTATGAATTAAAAATAATTCATAGAAATCAAAAAGGTAATATAAAGGAGGCTATAATCAGAAAAATTGGATTTAGAACTTCTGAAATCAAAAATGGTCGTTTTTTATTAAATGGTAAAGCGATTCTATTTAAGGGGGTTAACAGGCACGAGCATGATCCGGTAAAAGGTCATGTGATTTCAAGAGAAGATATGTTGAAAGATATCCGTTTATTTAAAGAATACAATATTAATGCGGTACGAACATGTCATTATCCAAATGATCCTTACTGGTATGAACTCTGTGATGAATATGGTATTTATGTGATAGATGAAGCAAATATAGAATCGCATGGTATGGGTTACAATCTTACAAGGACTTTAGCTAACAACCCAAAGTGGTTAAAGGCTCATATGGAAAGGACTGAACGTATGATTGAAAGAGACAAGAATCACCCTTCTATTGTGATTTGGTCATTGGGTAATGAAGCAGGAAACGGATACAATTTTTATAATACTTATTTATTGGCGAAGGAAATGGATGCAACACGCCCGGTTCAATACGAACGTGCAGGTTTGGAATGGAATACCGATTTATATGTTCCGATGTATGCTACGCCTAAATGGGTTAAGGAATATGCAGAAGATCCCCAATATGAAAGGTCTCTTGTACAATGTGAATACGCTCATGCTATGGGAAATAGTATGGGAGGATTTAAAGAATATTGGGATCTTTATGAAAAATATGAAAAGCTTCAGGGAGGTTTTATATGGGATTTCGTAGATCAAGGTTTGAAAACGGTTAAAAATGGCAAAGAAATTTATGCTTATGGAGGTGATTTTGGACCTGAAGGTACGCCTAGTTCAAACAATTTCCTTAATAATGGTTTGGTTCAACCTGACAGAAAACCAAATCCACATATTTATGAGGTAAAACACATACAACAAAACGTCAAGTTTTATGAACAGGATTTAAATAATGGTTTAATAAAAATTAAGAACTGGTATTTCTTTAGAAATCTTGAAAATTATCAATTAAACTGGGAGGTAATTGCTGATGGAGAAATCGTAGAAAAGGGATCGCTGAATGATATAAATGTGACACCACAACAAACGAAAACCTTTAAGATTCCTTTTAGTTCTGATTTTAAAAGTGGACAGGAATACTTTCTAAATTTAAGTGCAGTTCTTAAAAGCGATGAGTCTTTACTTTCTCAAGGGCATGAAGTTGCATATCAGCAATTTCTATTAGAAGAGGGAACCATACTAAAACCATCTGAATCTGATGCAGCAGTTACATATACAACCAAAAAAGAGGGTATTGTAGAAGTTTCAGGAGATAACTTTGTTTTAAATTTTAATAAAAATAAGGGGAGACTTGTTTCGTATATCTATAATGGTTCCGTGATTATAAAAGATGGCCCGGAGGTGAACTTCTGGAGAGCACCTATTGATAATGATTATGGTGCAAGAACTCAAAATAAATTTAAAGAGTGGAAAGACGCTGGTAGTAGTTCTGAGGTAAGTTTTAATATTAAACGAATAACGAATAGTCAAATATCTATTGAAATTATTAAGGATATTTTTAATGGCGATGCTTCCTATACCCAGACTTTTGTAATAAATGGAGATGGGGTTTTAGAGGTAATAAATGATTTCAAGAAAGTAAAAGGGACGCATAGTAATATGTTTAAGTTTGGAAATGAAATTGTACTTCCTGAAACCTACACTAACATTTCCTGGTATGGTAAAGGACCTTTTGAGTCATACCCAGACAGGCAACATGCGGCAAAGGTAGGGCTCTATAATAGTTCAATTGAAGATCAGTATTTTCCATATATAAGGCCACAGGAAACAGGAAATAAACTCGATGTTCGCTGGGTAGAATTATCTGGCGGTAAAACAACCAAAATAAAAATAATTGGAAACTCATTATTAAATGTTTCAGCACTCCATTATACAAAAGAAGATCTTGACTCTGGAGATAAAAAAACGCAAAAGCATGCTGGTGAGTTAACAGCAAGAAAAGACGTGTATCTTAATGTTGATGGATATTTACAAGGGTTAGGTAGTATAAATAGTTGGGGAGCACTTCCATTAGAGAAGTACCGATTGCCTTATGCATCTTATCATTACTCCTATTGGATTGTTCCAGAACAATAAAATATAAAGGTATTTAATAAAAAGAGGAATTTATCGAATTCCTCTTTTTTATTTAAGTTCAATCCTTGTTTTTTTTAAGATTAAAGTATCTTTATCTAACATAGAAATTAATTTATGGTAAATATTATAAAAGATCGGTACGGTTATATATTCGAGGATGAATTGATTAATGAGATTAATGAAGTTGCTACAATAAAAGAAGTCAAGGAAGGTGAAAAATTAATTGAAATTGGCGACTATATTAAATTAATGCCATTGGTAATTTCAGGTGCAATAAAAATTATGAGAGAGGATAGTGATGGCGATGAATTACTCTTGTATTTTCTCGAAGGAGGAGACACCTGTGCTATGACTCTGGCATGTTGCATGGGACAGAAAAAAAGTGAAATTAGAGCTGTTGCAGAAACTAAAGCTACTTTGATTATGATTCCAGTCCAAAAAATGGAAGAATGGATGACAAAATATAGTACGTGGCGAAGTTTTGTTTTGGAAAGCTACCAAAATAGATTAAACGAAATGCTTGAGGCTATTGATACCATTGCTTTTTTGAAGATGGATCAGCGATTATTGAAATACCTTAAAGATAAAGCCATGGTAACCAGAGATGATGTTATAAGCACAACACATCAACAAATAGCTTACGACCTTCATACTTCGAGAGTGGTGGTTTCAAGGCTGTTAAAAGCATTAGAAAAAGAAGGGAAAATAAAATTGAATCGAAATAGCATTTTGGTTAAGGACCTTTAAAATATCAGTTAAATATCAGCCATATCTACCCCGTTCGAACGGGGTTTTTTTATTTATGGAATTATGTAACATAAGTTACTGTTTGTGTGCTAGTTAGTTTTTAATTTTACCACTAAGAAAACATAAGGTAGGTTGGTTTATATTTCATGATTGATTTGTTTATTGAAAAGGGCATTCTGTTTTTAAGAATGCTCTTTTTTTATGGTATAAATGATACCATTGTAGCTTTTAAAAACTTTAAAACAGTGTTTGTCATTGAAATGATATTAGTCATTGAAAATTTCTTGATTTATGCTGTAATTAGAGAGGTAGGATGCTAAAATGATATAACATAGCGTTTGTTTTAAGGTCATTATGCCTGGTAATATCAAGAACTTTAATATTACTTAAGGATTTGATTCATTCAAAATGTAAATTCAAACAATCTACAGGATACTTCAGTTTTATTAAATGAAGAGATATTGCCCTTGATCTTCAACTTCATACTATTTGGCTAGCCATAGTTGGTAACATTAGTTACTGACTGGCTTTACACTCAAACTTAATTTTGCTTAAATAAATTATAAATTCATGAAAAGAAAGATTTTAATAGTAGTAATAGCAACAATTCTTCATGGTAATAAAGTTTTAGCTCAGGAGGAAGTCGCTATATCTAAATCACATGTTTTAGAGATGATTTCCGAGCGAAACATGTCTTTGAAAATTTCACAATATAACTACAAAGGTGCACAGGCTGATTACAGGCAGTCTAATACTTTGTTTTTGCCAAACATTTCCATTTCATATACAGGAATGGCGACGACAAATCCATTGATGGCCTTTGGCGCTAAGTTAAATCAGGAAGTATTAACCCAGAATGATTTTAATCCGGTATTACTAAATGATCCGGATCAGGTTGAAAATTATGCTACGGTAATAGAAGTTCAACAACCATTGATTAACCTGGACGGACTATATCAACGGAAAGCAGCTAAGGCAACAATGGAAGCTGTGAACTCACAAACAAAACGGACGGAAGATTATTTAATTCTGGAAGCTGAAAAAGCTTATATGCAACTACAATTGGCCTATAAAGCAGTAGCCGTAATTAAAAAAGCTCAGGAAGCTGCCGAAGAAAATCTCAAAATAGCACAAAATAGTTTTAGACAAGGATACCTTCAAAAATCGGATGTGCTGGCAGTTGAAGTTCGAGTGTCTGAGGTACAAAATCAATTACAGCAGGCCAAAAGTAATGTGAAAAATGCTTCTGACTATTTAGCGTTTCTAATGGATGAAAAGACCGATGAGATATATATCCCAAAAGATAGTCTGGTTGTCAATGCTTCAATAGAACAGTTTAAGGAAGAATTAAATCAGGAGCGAGCAGATATAAAGGCCATGGAGTTTACTACCGAGGCTTTTAAGCAAAATTATAAGGCAGATAAAATGGCATTCTTACCAAGTTTAAATGCATTTGGAAGTTATGAACTCTATGATGATGAAATATTTAAAGCAGGAGCCAATGGCTATGTTTTTGGAGCTCAATTGAAGTGGGACATTCTCGAAGGTAGTAGTAGGTTTGGTAAATCTCAAAAGAGTAAGGCTTTATATGAGAAGTCTAAATTGGAATATGCCCAATATGTATCTCAAAGTGAATTAGAACTCAATAAAATAAAAAGAAAATTATTGGACGCTAAGAATAAATTAGAACTTACTTATTTGGCGTTGCAACAGTCTGAGGAATCCTTGCGAATACGCACAAACAGATTTGAGGAAGGACTTGAAAAAACTTCAGATCTTTTGTTATCTGAATCTAAATATGCTCAAAAGCAATTGGAGTACTATCAAACAGTATTTGAATTCAATTATACACAATTATACCTACAATTTTTAACTAAAGAATAAGAATAATGAGAACAAATAAGAATCTAATATTATTGGCCTTGGTAGCTTTATCACTTCAATCATGCGGTACGGACCATTCGAATAAGTCTGAAAGTTCAGAAATTATTTCGGTGAAGGTTAGCACTGTTAATGTCGATCAAAAAGAGGGTGTTTTGAACGCAAGTGGTAAAATCGAAGCAGTAAATAGTGCAAATTTAAGTACTAGAATGATGGGATATGTAAATAAGATTTATGTAAACATCGGTGAGAAGGTTAAAAAAGGGCAACTCTTAGTTTCCATCAGTAATAACGAACTCCAGGCACAGAGGGCTCAAGTCAATGCTAAAATTACTGAGGCTTCCGCTGCTGTTAATAATGCAAAGAAGGATTATGAACGTTATAAAAATCTTTATGAGCAAAATAGTGCTTCTCAAAAGGAGTTTGACGACGTTACTGCAAACTTTAAGATGGCCAAAGCACGTTTGGAAGCCGCAAATGAAATGAAAAATGAGATTGATGCTCAATTTACTTATATAAATATCCGAGCACCCTTTAATGGGGTTGTGATCAATACGTTTATAGATGAAGGAGATATGGCAAACCCGGGAGTACCCTTAATAGCAATTGAAGGACCTGGCAAATTTGAGGTAACCGCTATGGTACCAGAGAATGAAATTTCTAATATAAAATCAGGTATCCCTGTAGCGGTATTTATTAAGGCCATTGACACTACAATTAAGGCTCAGGTATCAGAGCTTAGCATATCGGCTAAAAATACTGGAGGACAGTACCTTATGAAAGCAGTCCTTGATGATACCAAAGCACCAGTCTTGTCGGGAATGTATGCTACGGTAATGATTCCTACCGAAAATAAGTTAAAAACCTCGACAGTTTATTTACCAAAGGATGTTCTTGTTAAAAAGGGACAATTGACAGGGATTTATACTGTCAGTGAACAACAAACGGCAATTCTTAGATGGCTAAGAATAGGTAAAACCTTTGGAGATAAGGTAGAGGTATTATCTGGCTTGAACCCAGATGAAAGCTATATAGTCAGTGCTAAAGGTAAATTGTATAACGGAGCCAAAGTCTTAATAGAATAAAATACTTATGAAAGAAGGATTAGCAGGAAAAATAGCTAAAGGATTTATTAGCTCTAAGCTCACAGTTCTACTGATGATCGTGTTTATGATCATTGGAGTGTATAGTTCATTCTTAATACCCAGGGAGGAAGAACCTCAGATAGATGTACCCATGGCAGATATTTTTGTGGGATATCCCGGAGCAAGCCCTACGGAGGTGGAATCAAGAGTTATTAAGCCATTAGAAAAACTAATATCTAATATTAACGGTGTAGAATACGTATACTCCACTTCGATGAAAGAACAAGGAATGATAATTGTTCAGTTTTATGTTGGAGAAGATATAGAAAGATCATTTGTAAAGCTTTATAATGAAATAAATAAACATATGGATGTCATGCCCCAGGGGGTAACTATGCCATTGGTAAAAACCAGGGCTATAGATGATGTACCTATGTTGGGATTAACGTTATGGAGTGAAACATACGATGATTTTGAACTGCGGCAAATAGCTCAAGAACTTACCAATGAGATAGAAAAGGTACAAGATGTTTCCTCTACCCGAAAAATTGGGGGACGTGATCGTCAGCTGCGCGTGGTATTGGATAAAGATAAGCTTGCTTCGAGCGGGCTGGATTTTTTATCCATAGCCGAAATGATTAGGGTTAACAATGAGCAACTAATTTCGGGATCTTTTGATAAGAATGATACTGAGTTTATTATTAATACGGGTCAATTTATTGCATCTGTATCGGATGTAGAAAATCTTGTTGTTGGAGTACAACAAAACAAGCCAATTTACCTGAAGCAGATTGCCGAAGTTGTAGATGGACCTGAAGTGCCAAAAAACTATGTGTCTCATGGTTATGGGCAAGCCAGCCTTAAAGCAACTGAATTTAACGGAGAGTATCCGGCTGTAACTATTTCCGTAGCAAAGAGAAAAGGAGCCGATGCTATGAAAATCTCTGATGTAATACTTGATAAAGTAGACCATTTAAGACAAAATTTAATTCCAGATGAAGTTCATGTAGAGGTAACTAGAAATTATGGTGAAACAGCCTCCCAAAAGGTTTCCGAATTATTACTACATCTAATCGGTGCCATAGTAGCTGTTACATTTGTTGTTATGTTAGCTATGGGATGGCGAGGAGGTTTAGTTGTTTTTCTATCGGTGCCAATAACTTTTGCACTTACATTGTTGAGTTATTATATGCTAGATTATACCCTTAACAGAATTACCCTTTTTGCCTTGGTATTTGTTACAGGTATTGTGGTGGATGATTCCATTATTATAGCAGAGAATATGCATAGGCATTTTAAAATGAAACAATTACCGTTTAAACAAGCGGCACTTTATGCTATTAATGAAGTAGGGAATCCTACAATTTTGGCAACGTTCACCGTGATAGCATCTGTTTTGCCTATGGCGTTTGTTTCAGGTCTGATGGGACCATATATGAGTCCAATGCCGATTGGCGCATCTATAGCAATGATATTATCACTCTTTGTGGCCTTGACAATTACGCCTTATCTGGGATATTTATTTCTTAGGGAGAAGGAGAAAAAGAAGAAAGGTAAGACCCCTGTAAAAGAAAAACAACTTGAAGATTCATTCATTTATAGAATATATGAAAGATTGGAGCGACCGCTCATTGAGAATAAAAAGAAAAGATGGCTGTTTCTGGGTATTACAATAGTCTTATTACTTGGGTCACTAAGTATGTTTTTTACAAATTCAGTGGCTGTAAAAATGCTTCCTTTTGATAACAAAAATGAATTTCAAGTGGTAATAGACATGCCTGAGGGAACCACTCTGGAACGTACAGCGGTTGTAGCAAGAGAAATAGGTCAATACCTGGCAACGCGTTCGGAGGTTGTAGATTATCAGTCATATGTTGGTACATCTGCTCCAATTACTTTTAATGGTTTGGTAAGGCATTATGATTTAAGGAGAGGCAGTAATGTGGCTGATATACAAGTAAATCTTATCGATAAACATGATAGAAGTCAACAGAGCCATGATATCGCCAAGCTTTTACGTCCAGATATACAGAAGATAGCAGCTAAATTTAATGCCAACGTAAAAGTTGTTGAGGTTCCCCCCGGACCGCCGGTGTTATCAACGATTGTAGCTGAAGTTTATGGGCCGGATTACGACGGGCAAATTGCAATAGCTAATCAAATTCAAAATCTTCTTCACAATACGGATGATGTAGTTGATATAGATTGGATGGTAGAGGCAGATCAAACTGAATATCAGTTTATTGTAGATAAAGAAAAGGCTATGCTCTATGGTGTTGCTCCTCAACAAGTAGTTCATACTATGAATATTGCATTGTCAGAAAATCCGGTTACAACGTTATATGATGAGAATGCAGTTAATCAAGTTGGTTTGATCTTAGCATTGGATGAAAAGGAAAAATCCTCACTGACAGAAATATCCCAATTAAAGGTCGCTTCGAATCAGGGCAATATGATCCCGATATCCGATCTGGTATCGATTGAAGAAACGACTGCCGCTAAAAGTATTTATAGAAAAAACCAAAAGCGTGTGGTCTATGTTTTGGCTGACATGGCAGGTAAATTAGAAAGTCCTGTATATGCAATACTAGGTATGACAGACAAGTTAAATGAGTTAGAATTGCCAGCCGGATATAACATAAATGAATTGTATATCGAACAACCGCAATATGAAGATGATTATACGGTTAAATGGGATGGAGAATGGCAAATAACACTTGAGGTGTTCAGAGATTTGGGAATGGCCTTCCTAGGGGTAATTATAATTATCTATATGCTAATTGTTGGATGGTTCCAAAATTTTAAGGCGCCAATTGTTATGATGGTTGCAATTCCACTTTCCATGGTGGGAATAGTTTTAGGGCATTGGCTAATGGGGGCCTTCTTTACCGCAACATCCTTTATAGGCATGATCGCTTTGGCTGGAATAATGGTTCGGAACTCTGTATTGTTAATAGACTTTGTCAATCTTCGACTGGCAGAAGGAATTCCACTAAAACAGGCTGTAATTGAAGCAGGAGCAGTACGAACCACACCAATTTTATTAACCGCCGGTACTGTGGTGATAGGGGCTTTCGTAATTTTATTTGATCCTATCTTTCAAGGATTAGCAATCTCATTAATGGGAGGAACAATTGCTTCGACAGTATTAACATTATTGGTTGTCCCGTTGGTATATTATTTAATAGAACGCAAAAATCATAATTAATATGAAATTGTTATTAGTAACTGCGGTGGAAGAATTTCAAAAAGACATTCTGAAATTGTTTAGTGAGGCTGAAATAGAGAGCTTTAGCGGATCAGGTATAGACGGATACAAAGAACCAGCATCGGTAATGTTGACTTCGAGCTGGTTTCCTGCAGAAAAAGAAGCAGTTGAATCTATTATGTTTTTTTCATTTACAGATGACGAAAAAATAGATAAAGCCTTTGAATTAATTAAAACCTTTAACGCACAAATAGACACCAATAACCCAGTAAAAGCGGTGGTTGTGCCTATTGAAAAATGGATATAACTCAAAATTAAATTATTATGATCAATAGATATATTAGAGCAATAGCGGGCACCTTTGTAATTATAAGTGTACTTATGGGAATGTTCGTGAATCCAAACTGGCTTTGGTTCACATTATTTGTCGGTGCAAATTTATTTCAATCAGCATTTACTCAATGGTGCTTAATGGAAAAATTCCTGGTAAAGCTGGGAATAAAGGATGAAGGAGATTGTTGCTCCGTGAAATAAATAGACAAATTTATATTTAATGAAAAGATCATGATAATTCATGATCTTTTTTGTTTTACCAGCTTCTGATATTTATTTCATATAAAATATAGTATTTTCACAGTCTAATATTAAGTAGGTAACTATGATTGAAATTATTTCTCAACCTTGGCCATGGTACGTTTCTGGATTTTTAATAGCCTTGATCATGTTGATTTTATTATTAATGGGTAAAAGGTTTGGTATGTCGTCTAATTTGAAAACTATTTGCACGATTTGTGGCGGGGGAAAGGCAAGTGATTTTTTTCGATTTGATTGGAGAAAAGATAGTTGGAATTTATTAATAGTCTTCGGAGCTGCTTTAGGTGGGTTTATAGCATCACATTATTTATCAGATAATACAATTCCTAAGGTTAGCGAAGCTACGATCGAAGCTTTAAGTGAAATGAATTTCAGTAGTGAGAATGCTTATTTGCCTAAAGAGTTGTTTTCACTGGAAGCATTCACCGATTTTAAAACGGTTTTAATTTTGATTATTGGTGGAATCTTAGTCGGTTTTGGTGCAAGATATGCTGGGGGATGTACTTCCGGACATGCAATCTCAGGATTAAGTAATCTGCAAAAAGGTTCGTTAATTGCTGTTATAGGATTTTTTATAGGAGGTTTGGTAATGATTCATTTAATATATCCATTAATTTTTTAGATCGCGATGAAAAGAATTTTATATATCATAATTGGTTTAATTTTCGGAATTGTTTTATACAAGTCTGAAGCTGCATCCTGGTTTCGTATTTATGAGATGTTTAGATTTGAATCTTTTCATATGTACGGAATAATTGGTACGGCTTTAATTTTTGGAAGTTTTTTTATTTGGAGTATAAAACGATTTAAAATCAAGTCTTTTGACGGGAGACCTATTACCATAGAACCAAAAGACAGTTCATTTCGAAAAAATCTTTTTGGCGGAATCATCTTTGGATTAGGCTGGGCTTTGGTAGGAGCTTGTCCAGGACCATTATTTGTGTTAATAGGAGCAGGGTTTGCACCTGTATTGTTGGTGTTAGTTGCTGCAGTATTCGGAACATTTTTATATGGAATTTTAAAAAATAAACTACCACATTAAAGTCTAAAGTACATGACACCATCATTTGATAAGATACATAATCAGTTTAAAATTAATGGTTATCATTACGATAGGGAAGGATTAGCAGAAGTAGCTTACAGTTTTATTAAAGAAGGAAAAGCTTATGAAAAAAGCATTGGTGATTTTCTTTTAGATTGGCTTAGTTCAAATAATGAAATTCAAGTTTTTACTTCGGGTTCTACTGGAAAACCAAAGCAAATTAGCCTTAAAAAGGAACATATGGTCAATTCGGCCATTGCAACAGGAGATTTTTTTGGCTTGAAACCAGGGAATACAGTTTTATTGTGCTTGCCAGCGAATTATATAGCAGGTAAAATGATGTTAATCAGAGCTATAATACTAGGGTTAGAAATTGATTTTGTTGAGCCAAATTTAGAACCTTTGAAAGGTATTAAGAAGTGTTATGACTTTGTTCCTATGATTCCTGCTCAAGTTGAGAGATCATTAATTCAAATAGAACAAATCAAAACGGTTATAATTGGAGGTGCTCCAATTTCTTCAGAATTATCTAGCAAGTTATTAGGTAAGAATACCGAATTTTATAGTACTTATGGAATGACGGAAACAGTTACACATGTTGCGGTAAAAAAATTAAATCAATTGAAACCTGGTGAATCTTTTAATTTTAAAACGCTACCAAATGTTAGTGTATATGCTGACAAAAGATCTTGTTTGGTATTAGACGCTCCATTGGTTTCAGACAAAAGAATAGTAACAAATGATGTAGTAAATATTATTTCCGAATCTGAATTTGAATGGCTAGGGAGATTTGACAATGTAATCAACTCAGGAGGTATAAAACTTTTTCCTGAAAAATTAGAAGATAAATTGTCTCAGGTTATAAAGGAACGCTTTTTTATTGCCTCTGAACCTCATGAATCATTCGGTGAACAATTAATATTGGTGATCGAAAGTGATGAAGCTGATGCGAATGAGCTTTTGAGTAGTATAAGAGGCATAAAAACGATTGAAAGATACGAAATACCAAAAAAAATCTACTCCATTAGCAAATTTGTAGAATCTGAAAATGGTAAAATACTAAGGCATGATACGCTTCAAAGTATATAAGGACTATTTTTGCATTTTAAAGTAATAATCCGCTGAGTGCTTTCCGCTACCATAAACCAGGAAAAAGGCACAAATGACTAAAATAATAAGTGCGGATAAAAAACCTTTTGTATCCATAGGGCCAAAGAAATTAATAGCTACAGCCCCAATTAATATTGGTAACTGAGCTATAATGGCCCAACGGGTTAATAATCCAAAGGCAATTAACAGACCACCTATTAAATGAGCAGGTGCTACATAATGTACCATCATGAGTGATCCCGCCCAGTTTTTTAAAGGGTCAATGAGTTCTATAAGAAGCTCAGTGTTCCCAATAAAATGAATTCCTTTAAAAAATAAAAAAACACCTAAGGCAACACGTATTAAGTCTAGCGGATAATAAGTATGCGCATTCGCCCACTTATTTAAAGTTTTAACCGTTCCCATATCTATTTGATTTACTCTAATATACTGATTTTCATTAACTTTTAAAAGATAAATCATAATAGATAATTAAGGTGTTTTATTTTAGACTACATACGCTTTACGTTAATATAAAATTCAGAGGTCATAACTTTCAGATCGTCTACCCTTGATTTCTTTAGTTTTTTCCATTTAGTGGTAGGTGTTAATCTTTTAGGTTCAGATTGTAATGAAACATCTACAGGCATGTTAAAGTTTGCTACATCAGCATTCCATCGGTACAAAATATCTTTTCCGTCTTGCTGAATTTCAAGGGTGGGTATTTTGGTATACCTAAGGTATTGATCAAATACGGGTTTTAACTTTAATCCTGATTCTTTTTCAAAATAATCTACAACATCTTTTGTGCTAATAATTTGATGTTTAAAGTGTTCAGCATAGCTACGTAAAATCGTCCACCATTTTGTATCGTTGTCAATGATGTGTCTGATAGTATTAAGCATTAAAGCCCCTTTATAATACATATCTCCACTTCCTTCACTATTTACACCATAATCACCAATTATAGGGATATCGTTTTGGATCATTTTAGCGGTACCATTAACATATTTTTGCCCATCTTCATATCCCCATCTACATTCGGTGTATACGTTCTCAGAATAAGCGGTAAAACTTTCATGTATCCACATGTCAGCGATATCGGAAGAGGTTAAACTGTTTCCAAACCATTCATGACCTGTTTCGTGAATAATGATAAAATCCCATTTAAGACCAACGCCAGTACCAGACAGATCGCTGCCCATATAACCCTTTTTATATTTATTTCCATATGCTACGGCGCTTTGATGTTCCATTCCCAGATGAGGTGTTTCAACCAATTTATAGCCATCTTCTTTGAAAGGATATTGTCCAAACTTTTCTTGGAAACAATCCATCATAGGTTTGACTTCCTCGAATTGAATTTTAGCTTTATCAAGATTATAACGCAATACATAATAATCGAGATCTAAACCTTTGTAGGTTTCACCAAAGTGTACATAATCTCCTATATTAAGAGCTACATCGTAGTTGTTGATAGGGTTTCTCACTTCCCAGTCCCAGCGGGTAAATCCATTACCCAGATCTTTATTTCCTTTAAATCTGCCGTTTGAAACATTCATAAGACCATTTGGTACTGCTACTTTTATGCTCATACCTTCTTCGGGTTCGTCAGACTGATGATCTTTATTTGGCCACCATAAACTTGCTCCTGTACCCTGACATGCAGTAGCAATCCAATCATTTCCGTTTGCATCTTTAGTAAATACAAAACCTCCATCCCAAGGAGCTCTTTTAGCTATGATAGGGTTTCCCGAATAATAAAATACAATACGATCTTTTGCACCTTTCTTAAAGTTACCATTTATAAAAACAGCATTAAATTCTCTTATATAATTTAGCTGTTTTCCATGATGTGTTATGGAGTCAACATTCATGTTGTCAAACAAATCGATTTGAATTGTACTTAAATTTTCGTGAGGAATAAATTCAATTGTGTTAGATCCATTTATGAATTTTTTAGCTGGATGAACAGTAATATCTAGATGATATTTTTTAACATCAAAATTTCTTTCAGTTCTCAAAGAACCTCTAAGAGTATCAGCTCTTGTATATGCTCTTTGGCCTGTTAATACTTGCGCTTTAGAAGTTAAAACAGTAAGAAAGGCAATTAATAATAATTTTTTCATGAATGTAAGTTTTGATATTGAATGATCAGACCTGGATAACCCCAAGGTTAAATTTCTTCTCAATAGGAGCATGGTTAGCAGCATTAATTCCCATGCTAATCCATTTCCTTGTTTCTAACGGATCAATAATAGCATCGGTCCACAATCTTGCAGCAGCGTAGTATGGAGAAACCTGGTCATCATACCGCGATTTAATTTTATTAAATAATTCTTCTTCTTGCTCTTTAGTTATGGTTTCTCCTTTTTTCTTGAGAGAAGCAGTTTCGATTTGAAGTAAAACTTTGGCTGCCTGAGCTCCTCCCATCACAGCTAATTCGGCACTTGGCCATGCAAAAATAAGCCTTGGATCATATGCTTTTCCGCACATTGCATAATTACCTGCACCGTAACTATTTCCAATCACTACAGTAAATTTAGGTACCACTGAATTACTAACTGCATTTACCATTTTGGCACCATCTTTAATAATACCACCATGTTCGCTCTTGCTACCAACCATAAAACCGGTAACATCTTGTAGAAATACAAGTGGAATTTTTTTCTGATTACAATTGGCAATAAAGCGTGTAGCTTTATCAGCAGAATCAGAGTAAATTACACCTCCAAATTGCATTTCTCCTTTTTTACTTTTTACTACTTTTCTTTGGTTAGCGACAATACCCACGGCCCAACCGTCAATTCTGGCATAACCCGTAATTATTGTTTTACCATAACCAGCTTTGTATTCTTCAAATTCAGAATCGTCAACTAAACGCTTGATGATTTCCATCATATCGTATTGATCACTTCTGCTTTTCGGGATAATACCATAAATATCGTCAGGATTCATTTTAGGCTTTTTAGCTTTAACCTTATTAAAACCTGCTTGATCTGCATCTCCTATTTTACTAATGATATTTTTAATGGTATCTAACGCATCTTTATCATCTTTAGCTTTATAATCAGTAACTCCGCTGATCTCAGAATGAGTTGTAGCACCTCCGAGAGTTTCATTATCAATGGTTTCACCGATGGCTGCCTTAACCAGGTAACTACCTGCCAAGAAAATACTGCCAGTCTTTTCTACGATAAGAGCTTCATCACTCATTATAGGTAAATATGCACCTCCGGCAACACAACTTCCCATTACAGCTGCTATTTGAGTAATTCCCATACTACTCATAATAGCATTATTTCTAAATATTCTGCCAAAATGTTCCTTATCAGGAAAGATTTCGTCTTGCATTGGAAGGTATACGCCCGCACTATCCACAAGATAAATAATAGGTAATCTATTTTCCATGGCAATTTCCTGAGCTCTTAAATTCTTTTTACCTGTAATTGGAAACCAGGCTCCTGCCTTCACAGTGGCATCATTGGCTACCACAATACATTGCTTATCCTGGATATACCCAACTTTGACGACAACCCCCCCAGATGGGCACCCACCATGCTCCTTATACATACCATTACCTGCCAGGGCTCCTATTTCTATAGACTCTTTATCCTTGTCTAGAAGGTAATCAATGCGCTCTCTGGCTGTTAACTTCCCTTCTTTATGTAGTTTTTCAATTCTTTTGTCTCCACCTCCTAATTTAATCTTTGCCAGTTTATTTCTTAAATCAGAAGCTAATAACTTATTATGATCTTCGTTTTTATTGAAGTTTAAATCCATAGTTCTTTTTAGTATGTTTGCGCTAAAATACAAAATAGGCTTATATATCATTCGATAATATTTGCTTAAATTGTACGACCTTTGTAGCGTTATAAAATTGCTACACGTGCAGTAATCATTACATTTTGCACAAAATTTTAAAACAGAACGGATTATTATGGGTATGAATAAGAATACGGTATTGGCATGGGCAACTTTTATAATGATTATCGTAGGGATATCGCTAATTGCATTAGGTGCATTTCGTTACGATGATGTAGCAGGATGGGGGTTTGCCTCTGTAGGAATTGGGTTCTTTGCAATTGCCTGGGTCTTTAATGCCCTTAAGGGACGTGTATAAAATTTTAAAGAATTAACTATAAATAAATATGTCAGACGATAAGAAAGTCATCTTTTCGATGAATAAGGTCAGTAAGACCTATCAAAGTACCAATAAGCAAGTACTTAAAGATATCTATTTAAGCTTCTTTTATGGAGCAAAAATTGGGATTCTGGGGCTTAATGGTTCTGGTAAATCAACATTATTAAAAATTATTGCTGGTGTTGAAAAGAATTATCAGGGAGATGTGGTTTTCTCGCCAGGATACTCTGTGGGTTATCTTGAACAGGAGCCAAAATTAGATGAAGAAAAGACAGTTATAGAAATTGTGAAAGAAGGGGCTGCTGAAACTGTTGCCGTTTTAGATGAATACAATAAAATAAATGATATGTTCGGCCTTCCTGAAGTTTATGAAGACGCAGATAAAATGCAGAAACTGATGGACAAGCAGGCGGAACTTCAAGATAAGATTGATGCCCTTGGTGCCTGGGAACTCGACAATAAGCTAGAAGTGGCTATGGACGCTTTGCGTACACCCGATCCGGATACTCCGATTAAGGTGTTATCAGGGGGTGAAAGGCGCAGAGTTGCTTTGTGTCGACTTTTATTACAACAACCAGACGTTCTATTATTAGATGAGCCTACCAACCACCTCGATGCAGAATCAGTTCTTTGGCTGGAACAACATTTACAGCAATATAAAGGAACAGTGATTGCCGTAACCCACGATCGCTATTTCTTAGATAATGTTGCCGGGTGGATATTAGAACTGGATAGAGGAGAAGGAATCCCTTGGAAAGGGAACTATTCATCCTGGTTAGATCAAAAGGCGAAACGTTTGGCTCAGGAACAAAAACAGGCCTCTAAGCGACAAAAAACACTTGAACGAGAATTGGAATGGGTTCGAATGGCTCCTAAAGGACGTCAGGCAAAACAAAAAGCTCGTCTAAATAATTATGATAAATTATTGAATGAAGATCAAAGAAAGCTTGAAGAAAAATTAGAGATTTATATCCCTAATGGTCCGCGCTTGGGTACTAATGTCATCGAAGCAAAAGGAGTGGCTAAAGCTTTTGGTGATAAGTTATTATACGAAGATCTTAATTTTACCCTACCACAGGCAGGTATCGTTGGTATAATTGGTCCAAATGGAGCTGGTAAAACCACCATCTTTAGAATGATAATGGGAGAAGAAACTCCGGATAAAGGAACTTTTGAAGTGGGTGAAACCGCCAAAATAGCCTACGTAGATCAATCTCATAAAGATATTGATTCTGAAAAATCTATTTGGGAAAACTTTTCAGAAGGTCAGGAATTAATAATGATGGGGGGAAAGCAAGTGAATTCAAGGGCCTATTTGAGTCGATTTAACTTTTCGGGAAGTGAACAAAATAAAAAGGTAGCAACATTATCAGGAGGGGAACGCAACAGATTGCATTTAGCAATGACGTTAAAAGAAGAAGGAAATGTTCTCTTACTCGATGAGCCTACCAATGATCTTGATGTGAATACTTTACGAGCGCTGGAAGAAGGTTTGGAAAATTTTGCAGGATGTGCTGTAGTAATTTCTCACGATAGATGGTTCTTAGATCGTATTTGTACACATATATTAGCCTTCGAAGGAGATTCACAAGTTTATTTCTTTGAAGGAAGTTTCTCGGAATACGAAGAAAATAAAAGAAAACGATTAGGTGCAGATGTAACGCCTAAACGAATTAAGTATAAAAAATTAATAAGAGATTAATAAAAAGCCCTGCGATCGCAGGGCTTTTTTATTCTTTACAAAAAGTTAAAAATTAGACCAGATCAAGTTGTAATAATTATTTTAGCGAGCAAATTAAATTAATTCATGATGTATATAAAAAGATCTCTTCTATCCGTGATGCTACTAGCTTCAGTAACATTATCGGCTCAAGATGATTTAATTAAGTCTCTCGAGGGAAATAAAAGTATTAAAGCTACGGAAGGATTTCAGTTTACCCCCGTGATCAATCTGGAAACTACTTCTGTGAAAAATCAAGGAAGTAGTGGTACCTGTTGGAGTTATTCCGGAAATTCATTTTTGGAAACCGAAATGATTAGAATGGGTAAACAACCTGTTGATCTCGCAGAGATTTATACTGCCAGATGTACATATATCGAAAAAGCTATTAACTATGTACGTATGCACGGTAATTTAGGCTGGGGAGATGGAGGAGAACTTCATGACGTGGTTAATATCTATAAAAAATACGGAGCTTTGCCTCAGGAAGTTTATGACGGATTAAACTATGGAACCGACATCAATAAGTTTGGTGAAATGCAAGCTGCTCTAAAAGGGTTTTTAGATGGCATTGTTCAAAATAAGAATGGCAAATTAACTCCAAATTGGTTGAGTGCATTTACTGCGGCCCTCGATAGTTACTTAGGTGAAATTCCGGAAGAATTTGAATATCAGGGTAAAACATATACCCCTCAAACATTCGCAGAAGAAGTAGTAGGAGTAAGGGCAGATGACTATATCGAAATGGTTTCTTATTCAGATCAGCCGTTGTATAAAGATGTATTTATGGCAGTACCTGATAACTGGAGTTTCGATACGGCTTATAATGTAGCCATGAATGACATAACGAAAACAATAGACAACGCCCTTAAGAATGGATACAGTGTAGGTTGGGCTACCGATGTAAGTGAAAAATATTTTAGCTGGAAAAACGGGATCGCCTATTTACCGGAACTTGATTACACTCACATGACCAGTGAAGAACGTCAAACTATGTTTTCAGGACCAAAACCAGAACTTGATGTTACAGCTGAAATGAGACAAAAGGCATTTGATAACTACACAACCACAGACGATCATGCTATGCAAATTGTTGGGGTAGTAAAAGATCAAAATGGAAAAGAATATTATATTGTTAAAAATTCTTGGGGAGTAAGTAATGATTATAACGGATATTTATATGTCACCAAAGAATTTGTCAAATATAAAACGACCGCTCTTTTAGTGCACAAGGATGCAGTTCCGAAAAATATTTTAAAGAGCTAAATAAAAGCCTGGAATTTTCCAGGCTTTTTTTAATACCATTTTCGCAATCGTACATCAATGTTATTGTTTTTATCATTTACCTTCTTTTTAAAAAGGTTAATATCACTTACATCTGGTCTCCCTCTGTAATGATAAGGATAAATAATTTTTGGTTGAAATTCAAGAACAGCATCAGCTGCTTGCTCTATATTCATGGTATAGGGTAGATTCATGCAAACAAACGCAACATCGATATCTTTCAAACTTCTCATTTCCGGGATGTCTTCTGTATCCCCACTTACATATATACGAGTGTTATTGAGTGAAATAATATAACCATTACCAACACCTTTTTTGTGTCTTGCGGTTTCATCATGAGGTAAGTTATACATAGGAAGGGCTGTAACAGATATCTCCTTAATTTGCTTCTTATTTCCATTGTTAAGTATTACTAATTGGTTTTTATATCTGGATGGTATTTTTTTAGCGACCGCTTCTGGCACAATAAAGGTTGCATGTGCTGTATTTAAAACCGCGAGCGTGTTTAAATCTAAATGATCACCATGAGTATGGGTAATTAAAATAAGGTCGGGATCTGAAATACCTTTAAATTTTTCAATTCCTCCATGAGGATCAACGTAGATGGTACTTTCATTATAGTCAAAAACAACAGAACCATGATAAACAGGGAAAATAGTTATACCATTAACTATGTCTGAATTATTTATTTGGGTAAAGCCTGATGAGGCATAGATAAAACAACCAATGGCAAGTATATATTTCATAGATTTTATTTTAAAAATACAAAAAATTGAAAATCAGTTAAGATGTTCTTTATCGGTTAATAGTATAAAACCTTCAAGATGATATAAATATTTCATAATATTGTATGTTATACAATTCGAATTTTGAGAACATATATCTGTTACATATTCTTCGTTTTATGCTGTTCTTTTTGGATGGAGGCTCAAGATTCAGAGCACCATTCAAAAACGCTGGATTCACTTACGAGAGCAGCCGAAAAAGCTCAGTTTAAATATCGTTTAAAAGAGTCCTTTGAAATTGCAAATAAGGTTGTAGATATTGCATCAAAAGAAGAAAGACCAGATTACCTAGCCAGGATTTATAATGTGATTGGAATTAATTATGAAATAATTCTGGATTATACCAATGCTGAAAAAAATTACCAGAAGGCATTGTATTATGCCGAACAGGATAAAAACGTAAAGTTTATTGGATGGATTTATAATAATCTGGGGAATGTATACTCAGACGGACTTAAAAATCATGAAAAAGGACTGCAATATTACCAGAAATCTCTTGAAAGTGCTAAGGAAGTAGGAGATTCAATAGATATTTTAACCCCTATATTAAATATAGGCTGGACTTATATCGATGAAAATAAATTTGATAAGGCATATCCATATTTAAAAGAGGCTTCTGCCTACATTGATCAAGTAGGAGATAAAACCAGTAAATTACAAATTAGTTATTTGTTGGGTAAATATTATTCCTCTAAGGAAGTCGATCAAGAAGCGGAAAAGAATTTTAATGATGCAATTGCTATTGGGGTAGAAAATGACTTTTACCTGGACCTGGCCGAAGTGTATAAAGCATCTTCTGAGCATTATAAGAATAAAGGAAACTTAAATCAGGCATTTAAAGATTTAGAGCAGCACAATTTTTATAAAAATAAAGTTTTTGATAAAGATCGACTAAAGCAGTTAGAAGTTGCAAAAGCGAGATTTGATGCAGACGAGTATCGTCGGGATTTGGAACTGGCCAAAAAGGAACGGGAAGCCCAAAACCGTGTTTTAAAGAAATCCAAACAGCTTGCTTTATTTACTGGAATAGGTGTTTTGGTGTTATTCATTTTACTCATGCTCTTGCTTGCAAGTATTAAACATATAAAGCATATTAACAAAGAATTAGAGCTTCAAAATGTACAGCTTGAGGTCGCTAAAGAGGAAGCTGAAAAGCTTTCAAATGTTAAATCTCAATTTATTTCAACAGTAAGTCATGAATTAAGAACACCGCTGTATGGAGTGGTCGGCTTAACTTCTTTATTGCTGGAAGAAGCGAAATTAACCCAGAAAGAATTTCAATATTTAAAATCATTAAAGTTTTCAGGCGATTATTTATTAAACTTAATTAATGATGTTTTGCAATTAAGTAAAATTGAATCCAATAAAGTGGTTCTTGAAAATACTAAGTTTAATATAAAACAATTAGGGAAAAATATAATTAATTCATTTGGTTTTCAAGCTGAACAGAAAGAAAACACCCTTGAATTTCGATTTGATAATGAAATACCAATTGCCATAAATGGAGATCCGGTTCGGTTATCTCAAATATTAATTAATTTAATAGGGAATGCTATCAAGTTTACTTCCAATGGTAATGTTGTATTGGCAATGAAACTCGTTTCGAAATCAGAAAAACATGTTGAGATTAATTTTAATGTGGAAGATAATGGTAAAGGAATTTCAAAAAAGGACCAGGAACAAATTTTTGAAAATTTTGCTCAATTAGATAGAGGTAATAATGAGTATCAAGGTACAGGTTTAGGATTGTCTATAGTTAAGAAATTAATAGAAATATTTGACAGTCAGATTACTTTAGAAAGTGAATTAGGAAAAGGTTCAAGATTTAGTTTTACAATAAAATTCGATTACAATGAGGGAGATATTATCGAAAATGTATATGAGGAATTACCATCTATTCTTGGTTTCAAGAATAAGGTATTAATAGTTGAAGATAATAAAATCAATCAAATAGTAACGCAAAGTATTTTACAAAAAGTTAAGTTTAAATGTAAAATAGTTAGTGATGGTCAGGAAGCAGTTGAAATATTGAAAAAGGAACATTTTGATTTGGTACTTATGGATTTAAATATGCCCAATATGAATGGAATGGAGGCAAGTAAGCTCATTCGGGAGTTCAATAAAAATGTTCCAATAATAGCTTTAACAGCATTGCAAATAGACGAAATTCAGTCTGATATTTATGAATACGGAATTAATGACATTATCAATAAACCCTATGACCAGCATGAGTTTTTTCAAATTATAGTGAAAAACTTAAATAAAGTTCAATCCCAAACTTAAGTGGTGACGGGTAGTTCCATCTTTATATCACACCTTAAATAAGAACAATTATTCTCTACAGGAATTTCTTTAAATCCAAATTTTCGGTATATATGAATGGCATTTTCAAGTTTGGTGCTGGAATAAATAATTAGCTTTTTCCATTTTTTTTCCCTGGCGAAATCAAGAGCATACTGCATTAATTTTTGACCGACCTTGAGATCTCTTTGCTCGGTTACGACCCCCATCTTGCTCAACTCAAAAATGCCCTCCTCAATTTTAATTAAAGCGACAGTTCCAATAATTGCATCATTGTGTTTTGCAAAAAAAATATGTCCTCCATTTCCAATAATATATGTTTCGGCATGATCCAGCACTTCCATGTCATGTTGTTCTACAAAAAAATATTTTTGTAGCCATTCAATATTAATGTCTTTGAAGTCTTTAGCATATTCTGGTTTGAATGGAATGATCTTTAATTCTTGCACAGTTTAATTGTTAATGGATTTGATTTTAATTTTTCAGGGTATTTCGAAAGAGAGGATTCTCGGAACCCTCCATGTTAGTAATATGGGAAAAATTAATCAACCGGTTTATTATAATTTAATTATCAATATGTTTTGCTCTGGAGTGGTTGAATCATCCCCACGTTAAACGATATTAATTAATGAAAATTTTTATTATTTTCTTATAAAATCAGTTATTAAATAACTTATAAGTTTTCCGACCAGAATCATTTCATTTTCCAGCTTCGGATTAGGAGCAGCTTCACATATATGTACGTATTGTATATTTTTACTTCTACTAAATTTATGCGTTAGATATCTGATGTCATTAACTGATAAACCAGACGGAGTCATCGCGCTGGAAGGTATATTTATTATGGAATCGCAATCGATCTCCAATCCAAAAAAGTCATCCTCAACGAAAGATAAAGCTCTCTCAGCCTCATGAATTATTTCTGTTTCTTTTCTAACCACAAGAGACTCGAAGGTGTTATACTGAATTCTTTCGTCTTCGTCATTTAACATATTAAATATTTCTTTGGAGGTATAGTTTTCATGAAGTCCAAATATGAAATATTTATTTAAAAAACCTTCTTCAAAAGCATATGAAAAGCCATTACCACTATGTCTTGTTTCAGTGGTTCGAAAATCGGTATGGGCATCAATATTTATAACATTAACAGGTTTACCATGGGCAAGAGCACAACCCTTTAAAATACCATATGCATTATTATGACCGCCACCAATTATGATAGGCGTTTTTCCACTACTTACTATTAAGTTTATTAAATAGGTGATTTCTTTATCAATAATATTAATAACGTTCTGCAGCTTTTTAGGTAATTCAGGACTGTTGAAATCAACGTTTTCTACCTCTTTTGAAAAATCCAAATGTCCTAATAATAATATTTTACCTCCTTTATTAAATTTATTTTGCTGTACATTAAGAAGCGACTTTAGCGTAGCGGTCCAGGCACTTTTAGCTCCAGGACGACCATAATTAGCCTGAACTCCATAATCTTCCGGAATACCCAGGATTACATGTTTTGTTTTTGAAGCTGTCAGTTCTTCTTTAAGAGCGGTAGGATCGTTTATAAATTTAAACTTTTCTCCTATTTTCACCTCTCCCTTTCTATGACCTATGTACTTATTAATTGTTTTTAATTGATAGGTAATTAAATATTTACTCATATTTTTCTTTACTAAATCTTTGAAATAATCTAAAAATTAAATTGGAACGTATATAATAATTGTAATATGTTTATACAAATTACCAGATAAACCTAAATTTAAATTTAACTAATTAAAACCACAATCATGACTGCAACAAACAGTAGTAACAGTTTAAAAGTAATTGCCGGTTTGCTTGGCGCAGCTTTGGTAGGAACATTAATTTATACCATTAGCTTATACAACGATAAAAAGCAAACTACTGCAAAGTTAAACGAAGAAAAGGATCTAGTAATAGAAGATCTTAATAATCTTAAGTCTGATTATGATAAAGCAATCGCTAACAATGAGGAAACAAGTGGAGAACTTGAAGAAGCAAGGGATAAGATTGCAAGTTATATCGATTCAGTAAAAACGATGAAAGCAGATATTTCTGCACTTTACAGATATAGACGACAAGTTAATCAGCTGAGAAAAGAAAGAGAATATCTATTGGCTCAAAACGATTCATTGAAGAAGTCTAATGAAATGATTGCTATGCAAAGAGATAGTACAATTGTAGCACTGGAAGAGCAAACAACTTTTACGGATTCTTTAGTTGTTCAAAATACTCAGCTGGCAAAAATAGTAGAAGCTGGATCTGCCTTAAACTTAAACAAGTTTAATGTCGATGCCGTAAGAGAAAGAAATAGCGGGAAATTAGTTTCAACGAATCGCAATAATAGAGCAGACAAGATTAAATTGTGCTATACGGTAGGAGATAACAAGATTTCAAATCCAGGACCAAAACAATTTTATATTCAGGTTACAGATCCTTCAGGTAATATTATGGGAGAAAAAGCTATAGCAGCTAATGAAGAGGAAGGAACAAATATTACTTATACCAAGGCGTCTAGTTTTTACTATGAAAATACTGCGTTAGATGTATGTGAATTTGTTTCTAAGGAAGGAAGTGAATTCCCGGAAGGAACATATACAGCTAAGGTATTTGATGATAAGTTGAGAGAGTTAGGAACCTCTACATTTACATTGAAATAAAGTAAATAATACTCTTTAAAAAAGGCGTCGTTAAAACGACGCCTTTTTTTATTAAATTTTTTTTCCATTAATGAAAACGCTGTCAATATTATTGGTGCCAAAGGCATAGGGTAGAAATCCATAAGATGGGATTTCCTTTGTAAGAATTAAATTTGCCTTTTTACCAACAGTAATGCTACCATGACTTTCTGAAATGCCCATGGCATAAGCAGCATTGATAGTTGCCGCATTAATAGCCTCTTCAGGAGTCATTTTCATTTTTATACAGGCGGTTGAAATAACAAAATTCATATTACCACTAGGTGTAGAACCAGGATTGAAATCAGTAGCTAATGCAAGAGGTAATCCTGCATCTATTAATTTTCTTGCTGGGGTATATGGAATACTTAAAAAGTAAGAACATGAAGGTAATGCAACAGGCATTGTTTCTGAATTCTTTAATATTTCTATGTCCTCATCAGATATCACCTCTAGATGATCCACCGATAAAGCATTGTATTCAACTCCTGCCGCAACACCACCAATAATGTTGAATTGATTGACATGAATTTTAGGCTTAAGTCCATATTTTTTTCCAGCTGCCAAAACCCGTTTGGTATCTTCTATTGAGAAATATCCTTTTTCACAAAAAATATCGATATAATCAGCCAGATTTTCATTTGCAATTGCAGGAAGCATTTCGTTAATAACTTGATCAATATAGCCAGCCGTATTATTTTTAAATGCCTTTGGTACTGCATGAGCCCCCAAAAAAGTTGCTTTAACAGGTAACTTATACTCCTGTTTAAGTTTTCTGATTACTCTTAACATTTTCATTTCAGCTTCCGGAGTCAAACCGTAACCGCTTTTAATTTCTACAGCCCCCGTTCCTAATTGCATGACTTCTTCTAAACGTTTCTTGGATTGTTTATACAGATCTTCTTCTGAAGTATTCTGAAGCTTTTCTGCAGAATTTACAATTCCTCCTCCGCGATTGGCAATCTCCTCATAGGTTAATCCGTTTATGCGGTCAACAAATTCTTGTTCACGATTTCCTGCATAAACAATGTGTGTATGACTATCAATCCATGTGGGCATTACTATTTTACCAGTACAATCAATGACTTCGTCAGCAATACCAAAACAAGTATCATTCATTACCCCATAGTCAATTATTTCATCATCCTTAACAAGAAGATATGCATTTTTTATACTAGGTAAGATCTTCATTTCCTGACCGGAAACCTTTTCGATGGTAGAGGTTCTGGTTTGAAGTAACTCTTTTATGTTTATGAATATCGTAGTCATTATAATTTTTTTGTAGGGGCTAAAGTTATTTAAAAGAAATTACTTTAAAACTGATAATACTTAGTTTTTCTTTTGTTTAAATCTCCGTATTTTACATAAAATTTACCACTCATAATACGTATGCTATGAATAAAGGATTATATATTGCTACACTCGAGGCTAATAGTGGAAAGTCACTTATTGCATTGGGGCTTATGCAAACGCTTTTAGCTAAAACTCCTAGAGTTGGTTATTTCAGACCAATTATTAATGATCCAAAAGATCAAAATAAAGATAATCACATCGATACTGTTTTATCATTTTTTAATGTTGAAATACCATATGAAAAAACTTATGCTTATACAGTTAGTGAGGTTGTCCAAAAAAGAAACGAAGGTAAGACTGGTGAAGTATTAGATAACATCATTCAAAAATATAAAGAAGTAGAAGAAAACTTTGATTTTGTTTTGGTGGAAGGTTCTGATTTTTCAGGGGAAACCAGTGTTTTTGAATTTGATGTTAATGTACATATAGCCAAAAACCTTGGTATTCCCGTAATTATTATAGGAAGTGGAGTTAATAAGACAAAGGAAGAGCTTCTTGGGAGTTTGCAATTGGCCTATAATACATTTGTAAATAAAGATGTTAAAGTAATTGGAGTAGTAGGGAACAAAATCCAGGAAAATAATTTAGAAATCGTAAATGAAGGTATAAAATCCTTTTTAACCGATGACGTAGATGTTTTTACCATTCCAATGCAAGAAATGTTAGCAAACCCTACGATGAAAGAAATCGTAGAAGAATTGGATGGAGAAGTGTTATTTGGGGGAGACCTTTTGGATAACCAAACGGGTAGTTTTGGGGTAGGAGCAATGCAATTGAGAAATTATTTAAATCACCTTAAAGAAAATAGTCTGGTAATTACTCCGGGAGACAGAGCAGATATCATTTTGGGAGCCTTACAAGCGAATATATCAGCTAATTATCCCAGGGTATCCGGTATTATCTTAACTGGTGGTATTACTCCTGAGGATACCATTTTACGATTAATTGATGGTGTTTCTCAAGTAGTTCCAATCATTTCAGTCAAAGGAGGAACTTTCCAGGTTACGAACCAAATAGGTAATATTAAATCTAATATTTATGCAGATAGTATACCAAAAATAAATGCTTCTATCAGTGCATTTGAAAAGTATGTGAATGTTGATGGGTTAATGGAAAAGATAACGGATTTTGAAAATACAGGAATCACTCCTCGAATGTTTCAATATAGTTTGATTCGAAAAGCTCAAAAGGAAAGAAAACATATAGTATTACCAGAGGGTATAGATGAAAGAGTACTAAAAGCAGCCTTTAGACTCTCTACCTTAGACTTGGTAGACTTGACGCTTTTAGGAGATGAAGACAAGATTAAAGAAAAAGCCACTGAATTAGGACTTCCGATTGATTTTAAAAAAGTGCATTTAATTAATCCTCCCAAGTCCAAATATTTTGATGATTATGTAAAAACATTTTATGAGCTTCGTAAGCATAAAAATGTGAATATGGATATTGCTCGAGATTGCCTGACTGATGTTTCTTATTTTGGAACCATGATGATTTATAAAGGTCATGCTGATGGCATGGTGTCAGGGGCAATGCATACAACTCAGCACACGATACGTCCGGCTTTACAGTTTATTAAAACTAAACCAGGTGTTTCCTTGGTTTCTTCTATATTTTTTATGTGTTTAGAAGATCGGGTTGCCGTATTTGGAGATTGTGCAATTAATCCGAACCCTTCAGCTAAAGACTTGTCAGAAATAGCCATATCATCTGCAGAAAGCAGTATCAATTTTGGTATTGAACCTAAAATTGCAATGCTGTCATATTCTTCCGGAACATCTGGGAAAGGAGAAGATGTTGACCGAGTTCGTGAAGCTACAGAAATGGTTAAAAATCAGCGTCCGGATTTAAAAATAGAAGGACCTATTCAATACGATGCAGCGGTAGACATTACAATCGGGAAAAGTAAATTGCCAGAATCTGAAGTGGCGGGTCAGGCAAGTGTTCTAATATTTCCTGACTTGAACACTGGTAATAACACCTATAAAGCTGTACAAAGGGAAACAGGAGCCTTGGCTATCGGACCGATGCTTCAAGGTTTAAACAAGCCAGTTAATGACTTAAGCAGAGGCTGTACAGTTGATGATATATTTAATACAGTAATTATTACAGCCATTCAAGCACAAGGAATTTAAATCTATAGATGGAATGAAAAATATTTTAGTGATAAACTCGGGGAGCTCATCCATTAAATTTCAATTATTTAAAATGCCTGAAGCTAAAGTTGATGCATCAGGCTTAGTAGAAAGGATTGGATTAGATGATGCAACTATTCATTATAAAACATCAAAACTTAATCTTCAGGAAAAAATAGCTATTCCTGACCATAAAACGGGTTTAAAAGAAGTAGCTAAACTACTAATGGACCCTGAAGACGGTGTTATATCAGATGCTAAGGATATTGATATTGTAGGACATCGGGTTGTTCATGGAGGGGCATCATTTTCTGATACTATTTTAATAGACAATATCGTAAAAAAGAAAATTAAAGATCTATTTAATTTAGCTCCTTTGCATAACCCTCATAATTATACGGGTATTGATGTAGCAGAAAATATATTTCCCTATGCCAAACAGGTAGGGGTTTTTGATACAGCATTCCATCAAACCATCCCTGAAAGGGCTTATAAGTATGCTATTCCTAATGAGTTTCTTGAAAAAAACCGGATACGTTTATATGGGTTTCACGGTACAAGTCATAAATATGTGTATACCAAAACCGTAGAATACCTGGCTAAACCTTTACCTAAGGTAATAACAGTACATTTAGGAAATGGGTGTAGTATTACAGCTATTCATGAAGGTAAAAGTGTAGATCATTCTTTAGGTTTTGGCCCTGTGAACGGATTAATAATGGGTACACGAAGTGGAGACATTGATCAATCGGTTATATTTTATATGATTGATAAACTAGGATATACTCCTGCTCAGGTCAGTGAATTGCTCCATAAAAAGAGTGGTATGTTAGGGCTAACGGGATATAGTGACTTAAGAAATATTGAAGAGGAAGCATCCAAAGGTAATACAGACTGTTTGTTAGCATTAGAAATGAACGCCTATAGAATAAAGAAATATATCGGATCTTATATTGCGGCAATGAATGGGATAGATGCTTTGGTCTTTACTGCTGGGATAGGAGAAAATAGTAGCACTTTAAGACGTATGGTTTGCTCAGAATTGGATTATTTGGGTATACAAATAGATCCAGATAAAAATAACATTCGATCAAAAGATATTCGTCTCATCAGTCATGAAGATGCAAGGGTTGATGTTCTGGTGGTTCCAACTAATGAAGAATTAGAAATTGCCAGGCAGGCATATGGCTTATTAAAAAACTAAACAAAAAAGCTCAGTTTAAACTGAGCTTTTTTGTTTGAAATAAACTATTGCTTTTTGAAACGCATTAGTTCGATATCATCCATATAGAAACTGAGGGTTTCATTCATTACTTTATAGCTTTCTATTTTTGAAAACAGTTTTGTGAATGCTTGCTCTCCACCACCTTCACAGAATCTCATGGTTGCTATAGGATCGTTGATGGAAATTTTATTTCCTTCAATGGTAATTTTACTGCTATAGGCATTACAACTGGTACTACCTCCAATACTGTTTTCTTCTAAATTGAAAATTAAAGTGGGTCTTTCTTTTGGGAATAAGCCTTCAAAAGAAATTCTCGGACCTGTTAAATAAACCAATTCCCAGGTGGCACCTTCTAACTTATCAATATCCTTAGAGATACTATTTTTAGAACTTTTACAAGAAACTGCCGTAAATAAAATGAGCGTGCAAATAAAAATCTGATTTTTCATATGTGTGTGTATTAATTACGTTTTAAATGCTTTAAGATAATGTTATTATTAATTTTTAATTGTGTAATGTCTTTGTAATTGAGTTAACCGTTCTTTCTTTTACTACAGGTCCGTAATCTTAATTATAAGCATCATCATTTTTAAAGACTTCCCTGTTTGCAGTTAGTTCCTCTGAGGCAATTGATATCCTGCAAGAATCTTGTCTCCTTTGACCATACCATTAATTATGCCATAACGGTATTCTTTTTCAAAGAATTAATATGATAAACTTCCAATTGTTTTATTGTTAGTTATTTGAACGGAAAGATTTATAACATATTTTGATTTGTAAACATATATCACTCCATGTCTTGTCTATTAATAGCTATTTAGGTGAGCTCTGAAGTAGTTTCTTCAATAGTATTATGCCTCAAAATGGTATGATAAGAAAACATAGAAACAGTAAGAATATAAATATAATAGATTGTATTATGCAATACCTGCAAAGTTCATTGTTTTCTAATTCAATCCATTTTAAAAATCCCTTAGGAACAAAAAAAGCATCCTTTAAGGATGCCTTTTTATGTTGTTAGATATACCTTATTTTAAGGATCCAACCATATCTTCTGGTTTAACCCATTCATCAAATTCTTTTTCTGTAAGGTAACCTAAACTAACAGCAGCCTGTTTAAGAGTGGTTCCATCTTCATGTGCCTTTTGAGCTATTTCTGCAGCTTTATAATAACCAATTTTAGTGTTAAGCGCCGTTACCAACATTAAACTATTGTCTAAAAGTTGTTTGATACGCCCATGATTAGGTTCTATTCCCTGAGCACAATGTAAATCAAAGCTTACACATGCATCACCTATCAGGCGAGCAGATTGCAATAAATTAGCGGCCATCATAGGCTTAAAAACATTAAGCTCATAATGACCCTGGGTTCCACCAACGCTTATGGCTACATCATTACCCATAACCTGTGCACATACCATGGTTAAAGCTTCACATTGAGTCGGGTTTACCTTTCCTGGCATTATTGAACTACCTGGTTCATTTGCAGGAATTATGATTTCACCAATACCACTTCGAGGTCCAGAGGCCATAAGTCTAATGTCATTAGCTATTTTATTAAGTGATACGGCCAATTGTTTGAGAGCCCCATGAGTTTCAACAAATGCATCATGAGCTGCCAGGGCTTCAAATTTATTCAGTGCAGATTGAAATGGCAATTCTGTGAATTTGGCAATGTATTCGGCAACCTTTACCGCATATCCATTAGGGGTGTTTAAACCTGTCCCAACTGCAGTACCACCAAGTGCTAATTCAGATAAGTGATCTAAGGTATTATTCAAAGCCTTCAGGCCATGATCTAACTGAGAAACGTATCCGGAGAATTCCTGTCCAAGAGTAAGAGGAGTGGCATCCATCAAATGGGTTCTACCTATTTTAACTACATTGTTAAACTCTTTGGACTTTTTCGCTAAAGTATCTCTTAATTGTTTAACACCAGGAATGGTTTGTTCTACCACCATTTTATATGCAGCAATGTGCATGCCTGTAGGGAAAGTATCATTTGAAGATTGTGATTTATTTACATCATCGTTAGGTTGTAATGCTTTTTCACCTTCTCCAATTTTTTTACCAGCTAATTGATGAGCACGGTTTGCTACAACCTCATTCACATTCATGTTACTTTGAGTTCCACTTCCGGTTTGCCAAATTACCAAAGGGAATTGATCGTCATGCTTGCCTTCTAAGATTTCGTCACATGCTTTTGCAATTAAGTCTCTCTTATCTTCAGGTAAAACGCCCAATTCACAATTTGTATAGGCGGCAGCCTTTTTAAGATAAGCGAAGCCATATACAACTTCCAGAGGCATAGATGCAGGAGCTCCAATCTTAAAATTATTTCTCGAACGTTCCGTTTGAGCACCCCATAGTTTGTCAGCAGGTACTTTAACTTCGCCCATCGTATCTTTTTCTATTCTATATTCCATATAAATGCGTGTATTGTTTTTCTGTAGGACAAATTTAAGCTTTTCGTATTATTTCAGGAATATTCATTGCATCAGATTTAAAATATGTAACATAAAAACAAAAGGATTTTTTAAAATTTATGGGGAAATAAAGAATTGTGTGTATCTTTGAAGCGAATTCAGAAAATTTCCGGAAATTATGTTCGAATTTGATCAGTATCTAGGCTTTTTAGCGTTCTTAACCATTTTAACAATTGGTTTCTGGTTAATGATCTTTTTATTGACTTTTGTTATTCCTTATTGGGTAGGAGGAGCAATTATGGAGATGATTAAAGAAAAGAGAGAAGCTAAAAAAGCTGCACAGAACAGTTAAAAACAAAAAAGAAGCTCATGAGCTTCTTTTTTTATTTAGAAAAAGAAAGACTACCATTTGGTAGTCTTTCTTTTTGGTTCTGTTAGCCTTCGAAGTCCATATCTTCTCCGCCACCGTTTCTATTATTTCCACCGCCTCGGCCATTTCTTTCCTTAGGTTGATTGAATCTGTATATAAAAGAAATATTGAATTGTCTTTCTCTCCATTGGAATTCACTTTCTGAGGTAAATCTTAGATTACCATTAGCGTCATAAGACTCAGTGAATGATTGTCTCTTACGACTGTTTAATAAATCTCTGACATTGAAGCTGATGGTCGCATTATCGTTCAATATGTCTTTACTGAAGGCAAGGTCTAATGAAAACATTCCTTCCGATTTAGTCTGTGAGTTTTCTCTAGGTCCCATGTAAAAAGCATTTGTTTGCCAGTCTATCTTTCCAGGTAGGGTTACTTTTGAACTAAATCTGGCAAACCAACTTGAACTTTTTGTTCCATAATCGATTCCATTAAATTCGCCATCAGAATCAAAATGGAAATAATTAAAACTACCGTTAAACCGCAACTTTCTTGATGGATTATACATCAAACTACCTTCAAAACCTACCCGTTGATTAGTAGCCAGGTTAATTGGGATAGAGCGGATGATTTCAATACCATCAGAGGTCGTTTCTCCTGTTTCTTCCTGAATACGTTCAAAAGCGTTGGTTTCACGTTGATAGTACACAGATGTGTTAAAAGTGATTTTTTCCCATCTTTTAAGGTAGCCTACATCAAAGGCATTGGCATACGCCGGATCTAAATCAGGATTACCTTGAAAAACATTCGTTCTACTAGATCTGGAAGGGAAAGGATTAATAAACCATCCTCTCGGTCTGTTAATTCTTCTGTTATAACCAATAGAGATGTTTTCATACTCATTCAATTCATAAATAAGGTTTACCGTAGGGAATAGGCCCAAATAATTCTTATCGAAATTAGCCTCTACATTAATACCTGGAATATTGTCTACAGGTGTGCCATCTAATGTTTTTACCTTACCAATTAACTGGGTGTTTTCAAGTCTTAAGCCTAATAGAAAAGAAAACTTTCCAAATTTATTACCATATTGAGTATAAAGTGCATGTACGTTTTCTGTATAATCAAAAATATTAGACAGATCATTATTGGTAATGTATTCATTAGAATTACGATCTAGCGTGTCTAATCTGTATTCATTTTGCTCTTTTTCAAAATCTCCACGGTATCCAGCTTCAAACTGCGCCTCTCCCATAGGAAGGACATAATCAGCTTGAATTAGGTAATCTTTTTGAGTTTCTATCTCATAAATATTTTCAGAGGCAATAAGTGAGTTGTTTGGATATGTAGCATTCTCAATAATATTTGAAAGAACGTCTTCATCATCAAAGGAATACTGTAGATCTGCTGTAAGTTGATGACCTTCATCATTAAACTTATTAATATAACTTAATGATACCTGATAATTGGTGTCATCCTCATTCTCCTCTTCCTTTCTATTGGTGCGACTATCTACGACAGAATTAATAAATCGTTCCGTTTTATTTTCTGTAACATCTTGTTCGTCTGATAATCTGGTAAAGAAGCTACCAGTAATAGAAGATTGATCATTAATGAAGTATTCCATACCTATGTTCATGTTAAACCCCTTATCTTTCCTGGACATATCCCGATCTTCTATAATTCTGTCAAATTTACCATCCTCGTAACGGTTGTCAAAAAAACCATTGCCAGGTGGTTCTCTATAAAAATACCCCAGGGTATTGAAGATATTAAACTTATCGGTTCTATAGTTGAAGTTAGTAGTGATCTGGCTACTATTTGGATATCCCATAGTTAAATTAGCTGACCCGTTAACACCTAAAGTTTTTTCCTTTTTCAGAACAATGTTCAATATACCTGCTGTTCCTTCAGCATCATATCTTGCAGATGGACTGGTAATAACTTCTACTTTCTCAATGGCATCTGCCGGAAGCTGACGTAAAGCCTCAGTGCTACCAAAACCGGCCATGGCAGAAGGCTTACCATTAATTAGGATTCTAACATTTTCGTTTCCTCTTAAACTAATAGCTCCGTCAATATCAACAGTAACTGACGGTACATTATTCAGTGCCTCACTTACGGTACCACCACTTGTGGTAAGATCTTTTCCGATATTATAAATCTTCTTATCTAACCTAACCTCTACAGTAGTACGTTCGCTAACAACTTCTACGGCTTCAAGCTGGGCTACATCTAACGATAGTTTAATAACTCCTAAGTCTTTATTTTTGGTTAAATTTTGATTTTTAATTTCATAGGTGCCATATGAGATGAATTCAACACGAATGTTATAAACACCGGAATTTGCTTCGACATTAAATTTACCCTCGGCATCGGTAATTCCACCAGTTACATTATTGGGGTTTTTTACACTCTGTAAAACAATGGTGGCATATTCCAAGGGTTCGTTAGTGTCAGCATCTATAACTTGTCCCGTTAAACGAATTTTCTTTGCAATTGGAGATTGTGCCTCGGCAGTAAATAGGCCAATGATAATGACACAAAAAGCAAATAATTTAAATTTCATAGTAGTTTTTTTGATTTAGCTTATTTCGATTACTAAATCCATTGACCCTAAAAACGGCTACGGGTTTAATTGATTTTGGTTAAAAGATTGTTAAATAAAAAAGCCCGGTGTTAATACCGGGCATGTTTTTATAAAATAGATTTTATGTTTTCAGGAGGTCTTCCAATGATAGCCTTATTGTCTTTAATAACAATTGGCCTTTCAATTAACTTTGGATGTTCAAGCATGATATCAATAATCTCATCATCAGAAAGTAATTTACCTTTAAAGTTTTCTTTCCAGATAGATTCATTTTTACGAATTAATTGTTCTGGTTTAATATCAAGGCAATTCAGAACCTGTCTGAGTTCTTTTTCAGTTGGAACATCTTCCAGATACTTAATAATTTCAAAGGTTTCTCCGGATGCTTCCAGTATTTGAAGCCCCTCTCTGGATTTTCTACACCTTGGATTGTGATATATTTTAATCATAATTACTTTTACTTTTCAGATTATTCTTGTTTCTGTCCCATCATCATCAGATAGGATTTTAAAAATTCGTCAATAGCGCCATTCATTACACCATCAACATCGGCAGTTTCGTGACTAGAACGAACATCTTTTACTAATTTATAAGGATGCATAACATAATTACGAATTTGAGACCCCCATTCAATTTTCATTTTACCTGCTTCAATTTCATCTCGCATCGCTTGTCTTTTCTTTAATTCAATTTCATACAATTGAGATTTCAATAATTGCATTGCCTTAGTCTTGTTATCCAGCTGTGATCTGGTCTCTGAGTTTTCTATAATAATTCCAGTTGGATGGTGGCGAAGTCGAACAGCTGTTTCAACTTTGTTAACATTTTGCCCACCAGCTCCACTTGCTCTCATGGTTTCAAAGGTAATATCGCCTGGGTTTATATCTACTTCAATAGAATCATCTACTAATGGATACACATAAACAGAGGCAAATGATGTATGTCTTTTGGCATTGCTGTCAAATGGAGAGATTCGTACCAATCTGTGAACTCCGTTTTCACCTTTAAGCCATCCAAAAGCGTATTCACCGTCAATTTCTATAGTTACTGTTTTAATTCCGGCGACATCGCCATCCTGATAATTCAGTTCACGTGTCTTAAACCCATGATTTTCAGCCCACATTAAATACATTCTCATCAACATGCTGGCCCAATCACAACTTTCGGTTCCTCCGGCACCTGCCGTTATCTGTAAAATAGCACTCATGCTATCACCTTCGTCCGATAACATGTTTTTAAACTCTAATTCTTCAACCAGAGTTTTGGTAATTTCATATTGATTTTGAACATCTTCTTCTGAAGCTTCATTTTCCTTATAAAACTCATATAGAACCTCTAAATCACCAATGTGAGTTCTGCTTTTATTATAATCATCAACCCATTTCTTTTTTGATCTAAGCTGTTGCATGAATTTTTCAGCTTCTTTTGGGTTATTCCAGAAATCAGGGTCTAATGTTTTTTCTTCATCATTAGCAATTTCAATTAGCTTTGCGTCAATTTCTAAATATTTTTTTAGAGCATCCAGACGCGTAGAGAGTTCTTTAATCTGATCTGAGTTTACCATTAATTTTAATTATGTTAAGCAAAAATACTATTTAACGAAGGGAATAAAAACAATTATACATAAATTTAGCCAATACTCTTATTAGCAAAATTATGTATAAAAAATTTGTTCTAGCCGCCTTAATTTTCATTAACTATACGAATGCTCAGTTTCTAGAAAAGAAAAATGATTTAGAAAAACAGGAAGGTTTCTTTAACATTTACTACCAGCCAAGTGAAGATAAAATATTTTTAGAAGTAGATAAGCTGGAGGAAGAGTTCCTTTACGTGAATTCATTGAGTAGTGGAGTAGGAAGTAATGATTTGGGATTGGATAGAGGGCAGTTAGGAGGCGAACAAGTAGTTTTGTTTAAGAAAGCAGGTAACAAACTTTTATTAATACAACCGAATTTAAAATACCGTGCTAATTCTGATAATGATTTAGAAGTAAAGTCTGTAGAACAGGCTTTTGCTAAATCTGTTTTATTTGGTTTTGAAATAAAAGAACATGAAGGCAAAAGTTATATTATTGATTTTACTCCTTTTTTATTAAGGGATGCTCATGGTGTTGCGAAGAAGTTAAAAGATAACGATCAGGGAACCTACAAATTAGATTTAAGTAAGAGTGCGCTCTATATGGCCAGAACGAAGGCTTTTGTTGAAAATAATGAATTTGAGGCCATGCTCACTTTTAATGGAGAGGCTAAAGGGAATTATATTAGATCAGTATCACCAAATTCAGATTTTGTAACAGTTGTTCAGCATCACTCGTTTATTAAATTACCTGATAATCAATACAAACCAAGAGTATTTGATCCAAGAAGTGGTTCGTTTTCAATTTCTTACATGGATTATGCAACACCCGTATTTGAACCAATTCAAAAGAGATATATTACCAGGCATCGATTGGAAAAAAAGAATCCTGAATTACCAATGAGTGAACCGATAGAGCCTATAATATATTATTTGGATAATGGAACACCTGAACCCATTAGATCGGCTTTGCTTGATGGTGCAAGTTGGTGGAATCAGGCATTCGAGGCAATTGGTTTTAAAAATGCATTTCAGGTAAAAGTGTTACCTGAGGACGCCGATCCCATGGATGTAAGGTATAATGTAATTCAATGGGTTCATAGGTCA
The DNA here is from genome assembly GCF_000511935.2 of Zhouia amylolytica AD3. NCBI lineage: Bacteria > Pseudomonadati > Bacteroidota > Flavobacteriia > Flavobacteriales > Flavobacteriaceae > Zhouia > Zhouia amylolytica. Next base: position 158,314 of record NZ_AYXY01000019.1, read on the forward strand.
ACAAGAGGCTGGAGCTATGGCGCCAGTGTGAAAGATCCCAGAACCGGAGAAATTATAAAAGGTCATGTGAGTTTGGGTAGCCTTAGAATCCGGCAGGATTTTTTAATTGCTCAAGCCCTTATGAATAAACCTTTTGAAAAAGATGACGACAATTATGAACCGATGTTAGCGTTAGCTTTAGCTAGAATCAGACAATTGGCTGCTCATGAGGTTGGACATACATTAGGGTTTGCTCATAATTTTGCGGCAAGTGCATTAGATAGGGCTTCAGTTATGGATTATCCACATCCGCAGTTTAGTGTTAAAGATGGTCATGTCGATTTTTCTAAAGCATATGAAACCGGGATAGGTGAATGGGATAAAGTAACTGTTGCCTATTCTTACAGTATGTTTTCAGATTCAATTAATGAAAATAAAGCTTTGAGTAAAATATTAAGGAATGCTTTTGAAGAAGGACATCAGTTTATTTCAGATAACGATGCAAGAGCAAAAGGAGGAGCTCATCCAAATGCTCATTTATGGGATAATGGGCCTAGCGCAGCAGAAGAATTGAAGAATGTATTAGCGGTTAGGCAAGCGGCCATTGAAAATTTTACAAGTGATAATATTCGAACTGGTGAACCCTTCACTGTTTTGGAGGATGTTTTTGTTCCACTGTATTTTTTTCATAGATATCAGACAGAAGCGGTCATTAAAGTTATCGGTGGGGTAGATTATAATTATGCCGTAAAAGGAGGAAATCAAAAAGTAGTGGAAGAAGTTGATGTTGCAATTCAAAATGAAGCTTTAAAAGTGTTGTTACAAACTATTGATCCAAAAACATTAATGATTCCTGAAAATATTTTAAATCTTTTTCCGCCACGTGCATACGGATTTAATAGGAGTAGGGAATCTTTTAAAAGTCATAATGGTGTTACCTTCGATCCGATCGCCGCTGCAGAGACAGCAAGCGACTTTACTTTAAGTTTATTGTTCCATCCTGAAAGGGCAAATAGGCTTCTTCAGCAAGCTGCTTTGAATTCCAATCAATTGGGTTTAGAAGATTTAATAGATATTATACTCCAATCGACCATAGAGAATCCTTATCGTTCAGGTTACGAAGGTGAGGTTCAAAAAATAATTAATTATAATGTTGTTAAAAGTCTAATCAGGTTATCAGTGAATAAAAACACCTCTCCTGGCGTTAAAGCAACAACTGATTTTAAATTGAAAAGATTGAAGACTTGGTTGGAAAGAAGGAAAAAAGATAGTTTTGCATCATTCTTAGCTACAGAAATAAACATTTATTTTAAGGAACCGCAAAAGTATCAGTTGTTTCAAACACCAAAAATACCAGATGGTTCCCCAATTGGAGTAGATTGTTTAATGAATTAAAAACTTTAGAATAAGAAAATGGAAGTAAATTTAATTAGTGATACCATAACAAAACCAACTAAAGCCATGTTGGAAGCCATGATGAGTGCTGAAGTTGGTGATGATGTTTTTAAGCAGGATGCAACCGTAAATGCTCTTGAAAACAAATTGACTGAAATGTTTCAGATGGAAGCTGCTTTGTTTTTTCCAAGTGGAACCATGGCTAACCAAACCGCAATAAAGCTGCATACCCAGCCATCAGATCAGTTAATTTGTGATAAAGACGCTCATATTTATAATTATGAAGGGGGAGGAGTGAGTTTTAATAGCGGAGTGTCATGTAAATTAATAGATGGTACGCGAGGTACTTTTACTGCGGCTCAAGCGGCGAGCTATATAAATCCACCTGATTTCTATCACAGTCCTTTAACAAAGTTGATTTGTACTGAAAATACAGCAAATAGAGGAGGGGGTACGTGTTGGGATTTCAATGAATTAATGAAATTAAAGGATGTATGTGAGCAACATCAGCTGGCATATCACCTTGATGGCGCAAGGCTGTGGAATGCGTTGGTTGCTAAAAATGAATCTCCCGAGCAGTATGGACTTTTATTTGACACTATTTCTGTATGCTTAAGCAAAGGATTGGGATGCCCGGTAGGGTCTGTTCTCCTGGGTTCAAAGGAACATATTGACAAAGCCTTGCGAATTCGAAAAGTATTCGGAGGAGGGATGCGTCAGGCAGGGTATTTAGCTGCTGCCGGTATGTATGCTTTAGACCATCATATTAGTCGTTTAGCAGAAGATCATAAAAAGGCATTGGAAATAAGAGATGCCTTAGAAGATAGACCATTTGTCAAGAAGGTTGAACCCGTAGAGACTAACATTGTTATTTTTTATTTACAGGATGATATAGATGAAGTTCATTTTATGAATGAACTCATGAAGAATAATATTAAGATAATTAGTATGGGTATGGGAAAACTCAGAATGGTAACACATTTAGACTACACGGATCCAATGCATGAATATCTCCTAAAGACCTTGAAAATTTTGAAAATAAAAAAGGCTGCTATTTAGCAGCTTTTTTTATTAGGGAAACCATGTTTGTTTAATTATTCAGTTTTGTCTTCAACCCCTGCGCTACTGGCATTAGTTTTAACAGACTCTATTCCATTTTCCATTCCAGCTTCGGAAGCGTACATTTGGCTACTACCAATAATTTGACCGTTTCCAGCTTTTAAGTTAAAATGAAACTTTCCGTTAGATGCAGTTTTACGTTCATATTTACTGTCATCTTCAGCATTTTCTTTAATTGAATTAATGCCATTAGAAGCTCCTGATTTACTCTCGTATCCTTGACTTGACAGGATTACCTGGCCGTTCTTAGCTTTCAGGTTAAAATAGAATTTGTCATTTTTTTCGCTTTGAAAAAGTTCAAACATGATGATTTTTTTTTATGATTAGTCTGTCATAAATATAACTAAAATCTTTATTTAAAAAAATCCATTCCTGGAATATTAGGCATGCCATCTTTTGCTACCGCTCCTAATTCGGCCTCATTTACTTTAGTTGCTTTTTCAATAGCTTTGTTGATAGTTAGCACCAGATAATCCTCAAGTTGTTCTTTGTCAGTAAGTAGACTGTCATCAATATCGATTGATTTAATCTCCCTATTGGCCGTTAAAGACACTTTAAGCAATTCGTCGGAACTTGATTCATCTACTATTACAGAATCCAACCGCTTCTTTGTTTCTTCAATTTTTTTCTGGGTTTCTTTTAGTTTACCCATCATACCCATAAGATCTCCAAACATAATTTTATAATTTTTATAAGTTTAAGCTCACGCAAAAATACTAAATTAGAGGCTGTACAATAAAAATCTTAATGGAAAACAAAATTTTTGTTTTAGTACTATGTGCTATTTTTGCTACCTCATGCAAACTGGAAAAGCAAAAAGATAATATGATTCACATTCAAGCTCCAAAGGCTAAGATAGAGCCTACCTCATTAGAAAAACACGGTGATATTAGAATAGATAACTATTTCTGGATGAACCAGAGAGATAGTAAAGATGTTTTGGCTTACTTAGAGGAAGAAAATGCCTATTACGATGAAATGACCAGGCATACCAAGGAATTTCAGACAAGCTTATTCGAAGAGATGAAAGGGAGGATAAAGGAAGACGACTCCTCAGTTCCATATAAATATAATGGCTACTGGTATATAACGAGATATGAAACTGGCAAGGATTATCCTGTTTATACCCGTAAAAAAGGATCTTTAAAAGCCAAAGAAGAAGTGTTGTTCGATTGTAACCAAATGGCTGAAGGACATTCTTACTTTCATCTTAAAGGAATAAATATTAGTCCGGATAATAAGTTTGTGGCTTATGGGATCGATACAGTAAGTCGAAGACAGTATGATATAAAGATAAAAAATATTGAAACCGGAGAGGTACTTCCTGTAGTTATAAAGAATACAACAGGAGGAAGTGTTTGGGCTAATGATAATATCACTTTGTTTTATACTCGTAAAGATCAGCAAACCCTTCGCTCAGATAAAATTTACAAACATACTTTAGGAACAGATGTTTCTAAGGATAAGCTTGTCTACGAAGAAAAAGATGAAACTTTTAATGCATTTGTTTATAAAACCAAATCCAGAAAGTATATAGTTTTTGGAAGTTCGAGTACCCTTACGGCAGAGTATAGTATTTTACCCGCTGATAATCCTGATGCTGCATTGAAAATTTTTCAAGGTAGAGAGCGAGGTATGGAATATGGGTTATCTCATTTTAATGATTCTTTTTATATACTTACCAATGCAGATGGTGCTATCAATTTTAAATTGATGAAAACTCCTGAACATGCAACTGAAAAAGAAAACTGGATAGAAGTAATAGGACATAGAGAAGATGTTTTATTGGAAGATATAGATATATTTAAAGACTTTTTAGTGGTTAGTGAAAGAAGTGATGGATTAAATAAAATAAAGGTAATAAGATGGGATGGACAGGATGAATATTACCTTCCATTCGATAATGAAACCTATACAGCTTATTCCACAACTAACATTGAGTTTGATACTCAGATCCTTCGATATGGTTATACCTCCTTAACTACACCTGCCTCCATTATCGATTTTGATATGGTAACTAAAGAAAAAGAGGTTAAAAAGGAACAAGAGATTTTGGATCCGAAATTTGATAAAAGGAATTATGTTTCCGAAAGGGTTTGGGCAACTGCTGAAGATGGCACCAAAGTTCCGATTTCCTTAGTGTATCGTAAAGGGATAAAAAAAGATGGGTCAAATCCGCTTTTACAGTATGGATACGGGTCATATGGAGCTACTATTGATCCATATTTTTCTTCATCGAGATTAACCTTACTGGATAGAGGTTTTATTTATGCCATTGCACATATACGAGGTGGTGAGTATCTCGGAAGGCCTTGGTATGATGATGGAAAGCTACTCCGAAAAAAGAATACATTTACTGATTATGTTGCTGTTTCAAAATTCTTAATTGATCAAAATTATACGTCACCTGAACATTTATATGCCATGGGTGGTTCTGCAGGAGGACTGCTTATGGGGGCCGTTATGAACATAGCGCCGGAATTGTATAATGGTGTAATTGCATCTGTGCCTTTTGTGGATGTTGTTACAACGATGTTAGACGAATCAATCCCTTTAACAACCGGAGAGTATGATGAATGGGGAAATCCAAATGATAAAGAGTATTACGAGTATATTAAATCATATTCTCCATACGATAATATTGAAAATAAAAGCTATCCTAACTTACTGGTTCTTACAGGATATCATGATTCTCAGGTTCAATATTGGGAGCCTGCAAAGTGGGTGGCAAAATTAAGAGAATTAAAATCAGACGATAACAAATTATTATTTCATACGAATATGGATGCTGGTCATAGCGGTGCTTCGGGTAGATTTGAAGCGTTAAAAGAATTGGCAGAAGAATATGCATTCCTGTTGGATTTAGAACATATTCAGGACTAATTCAAAAAAAAGTTTAACTTTGCACCGTTTGAATTCAGCTAATAAACCATTTTGTACCTAACCCCACTATTATGGAACAAAAGATAAATGCTTACGATAATGTTTTAGACCTAGTAGGCAATACCCCATTGATTAAGCTAAGCAAAATAGCTAAAAATTTTAAAGGTAATTTTTATGCTAAGGTAGAAGCTTTTAATCCTGGGCACTCCACGAAAGATAGAATTGCTTTATATATTATTGAACAAGCTGAAAAGAAAGGGATATTAAAGCCAGGTGATACTATTGTAGAAACAACATCAGGTAATACTGGTTTTAGTGTCGCCATGGTGAGTATTATAAAGGGATATGATTGTATTCTTGCAGTAAGTTCTAAGTCTTCTAAAGATAAAATTGATATGTTACGGGCAATGGGTGCAAAAGTGTATGTTTGTCCAGCTCATGTAAAAGCAGATGATCCAAGGTCTTATTATCAGGTTGCAAAGCGCATTCATGAAGAAATGAAAGGATCTGTATATATTAATCAGTATTTTAATGAGCTAAATATGGATGCTCATTATAATTCTACCGGTCCTGAAATTTGGAAACAAACCGCAGGTAAAATAACTCACCTTATTGCCTGTAGTGGAACCGGAGGTACCATTTCCGGAACTTCGAAATTTTTAAAAGAACAAAATCCTAACATCAAAATAATCGGGGTTGATGCCTATGGCTCAGTGTTGAAAAAATATCACGAAACCAGAGAATTTGATTCCAATGAAATTTACCCATACCGCATAGAAGGGTTAGGAAAGAACCTGATACCAACAGCTACAGATTTTGATTTAATAGATAAATTTGTTAAGGTAACGGATGAAGAAAGTGCGCATACGGCAAGAGATATATCCAGAACAGAAGGAATGTTCGTTGGGTATACTTCCGGAGCGGCATGGCAGGCTATTAAACAATTGGAGATAGAAGGCGAGTTTGATGAGCATAGTAATGTAGTTGTAATATTTCCGGACCATGGATCTAGATATATGAGTAAGATTTATAGCGACGATTGGATGAATGAACAAGGCTTTTTCGATAGTGTGAATACCGAAGAAGAATGTAAAATAGAACATGTTAAATAATAGGAATTTAACGAATATAAAATAGCACCTAAGGGTGCTATTTTGCTTAAAAGTATTAATATAAATAGCATTTAGGCTATCGATTTTTTATGATATCAATCGAAAAATCTTTAGTTTTGCATGCTTTTTAATTTTAACTGAGTTGTAATTAACCCGAAAATCTACATGAGAGATTTATTTGAAAGAATACAGAATAACAAAGGGCCTCTAGGTAAATGGGCATCGCAAGCAGAAGGATATTATGTGTTTCCTAAGTTGGAAGGAGAATTGGGGCCACGAATGAAGTTTCGAGGAAAAGAGATACTTAACTGGAGTCTTAATGATTATCTGGGGTTGGCAACACATCCTGAAATTAGAAAAGTAGATGCGGAAGCAGCTGCGGAATATGGTGCTGCCTATCCTATGGGAGCAAGAATGATGAGTGGACATACGGACATTCATGAGCAATTAGAGCAGGAACTGGCTAGTTTTGTTAAAAAAGAATCTGCCTATCTGTTAAACTTTGGATACCAGGGAATGGTATCTATTATTGATGCTTTAGTTACAAAAAATGATGTTATCGTTTATGATGTAGATTCTCATGCCTGTATCATAGATGGTGTTCGTTTGCACATGGGTAAACGTTTTACTTATAAGCACAATGATATCAGTAGTCTGGAAAAGAATCTGGAGCGTGCTACCAAAATTGCCGAAGAAAATGATGGGGGTATTTTAGTAATTACCGAAGGGGTCTTTGGAATGAGAGGACAACAGGGTAAATTAAAAGAAATTGCCGCATTAAAAGAGAAATATAACTTTAGAATGCTTGTTGATGATGCACATGGTTTTGGTACACTAGGTGAAACCGGAGCAGGTGCAGGTGAAGAACAAGGAGTTCAGGAGGATATAGATGTGTACTTCTCTACCTTCGCGAAGTCAATGGCGGGTATTGGTGCATTTGTTGCCGGGAACAAAGATGTTATAGACTTTTTAAAGTATAACATGCGTTCTCAGATGTTTGCCAAATCCTTACCAATGATTTTTACCAAAGGAGCTTTAAAACGTCTTGATATGCTAAGAACCATGCCTCAGCTTAAAGCTAAGTTATGGGAAAATGTTAATATGCTTCAAAACGGATTAAAAGAACGTGGTTTTGATATTGGCGACACAAATACATGTGTAACTCCTGTATATCTGGAAGGTAGTATCCCTGAAGCCATGGCTATGGTAAATGACCTTAGAGAAAATTATGGTATTTTCTTATCTATTGTGGTTTATCCGGTAATCCCTAAAGGAATCATCTTGTTAAGAATGATTCCTACAACCTCGCATAATAAAGAAGATATAGAAGAAACGCTTTCAGCATTTGAAGCTATTCGTGAAAAACTAACGAACGGTACTTATAAAAGATTGTCAGCTGCAGTAGCACAAGCCATGGGCGAATAACAATATTACATAAATACTAATCATAAAAAACTCCGTACCTAAAGTTGGACGGATTTTTTTATGAGGTTATACATATTAAAGATATGATTCGAGTTTTATTCAATAAACTATAATGATTTATCGACTAATGGTGTTTTCTATATTTTGATAATTTGCATTAGCAAAAGCATTCGTAATGATTCCTTGGTTATCTGTAATAATAACCTTATTCAAATGGTCTATAACCAGCTTTTTGCTGGTTTCCTGCTGATTGACAGTCTTGTATTGCGATAATTGATTTAAACCATTCGCTTTTACCGTATTCAACCATTGTTCAGGTGAAATGTCATCGAAATTAATCCCAACAAATTGATAAGAAGGGTATTTATTTTGCAATTCAAGCATTCGCTTGTTAATATAGATAAGGTGTCTTTTTTGATTTGTTGACCAGAAATAGAAGATAGTACCTGAGGTTTTAGGATTTTCTACAACATCTGTAATATGCACTGTATCGTCGCTGATTGATGTTAGTAAAATGTCAGGTAGTTTATTCCCAGGTTGTAAATTTCGAATATTTTGAAAGACATTGTTAATTTCTTCTTTGTGACCTTTGTTTTTTGCCACCTCATTGTAAGCTGCAATGAATTGCTCATTATTTTTAAGGTTGTGGTCTCTCAAAAGATAGGAGTAAGCGGCATTTCTAAAAAGGTTATCTCTTAATTCACTACCATCAACCAAGCTATCAATCAAATGAAGTTTGTGAGTATGATAGTGAAGGGTGCGTTCTATTATTTCATCCTTGGAGCAGAACTTTTTACAGTTATTATAAGATAGATTGTTTAAGTGCATTACCAAGAAATCCATATATGGTTTGTAATGAACCATATCATCGTTTCCGTAATCGATAAAACTTCTGTAATCATAAAAATCTCCTGGCATTTCGGGAGCCTGTTTCAGTCCGTGATTCAATCTGTACATGGTAGGATAGTGCTCAAAGGACACAAAATGATTATAATCAATACTGGCTTTGGCAATTTTTTTGGCGCGTTCAGAAATGTCAAAATTTTGAGCGAAAGACTCGAACTGCTCCAGTTTCATTTCTTGAAGGGAATCCATCTTATGCTTAAATGTGAGAGGTTCCAGGCGATAGTAATTGTAAACAAGTTTTTTTTCATCCTCATCTAATAAGAACATATCGATAAGAAAGTTATTTTTTATGGACCCTTTACCAGAAAATACTAAGGAACCGTCAAAGTCAAGCGTATTTAAACGAAACAGGATACTGTCTCCTTTTTCTATAAAAACATATTGATACTCAGGGTAATGTTTAAAGTTATAGAGTCCCTCTTGCAGATTGTCAAGCCTCATTAAAAATCGATTGTCTTGGTCTAAAACAGCAGAATCGACAACCTCTTCATTATGGTATAATACTACATAGTTTGCTTTAGGGTTTACGATTTCCCCACCAAAGTATGTCGTAGTATTCCGTTTTTCTTCTTGGCAACTGATTAGGGTAATTGTAATAAGAACTAAAAAGAATCTATTCATCTTTATTTCATTAAGCACTTTAGGTAGCTTACTTATAACAAATCTAACAAAGCTTGAGATTTCGTCGTGTTAATGGCTAGTTAAAAAAGTAATTTAAAAGTTATTTAACACCCTTAATTTCATTAGATATTTCTTAATTTTGCGGCAATTAAGAACATCAAAAATAGAATAAATGCTTACAGTATCAAATCTTTCTGTACAATTTGGAAAAAGAGTGTTGTTTGATGAAGTAAATGTCGTATTTACTCAGGGCAACTGTTATGGGATTATTGGAGCCAATGGTGCAGGAAAATCTACTTTTCTGAAAATATTAGCCGGAAAGATGGATCCTACAAGTGGAAATGTTCATTTAGAACCGGGTAAAAGGATGTCTGTTCTGGAACAGGATCACCATGCATATGATGAATATAATGTACTTGATTCCGTTTTAATGGGGAATAAACCTCTTCACAAAGTTAAAACAGAAATGGATGCATTGTATGCTAATTATTCTGATGAAAATGCCGATCGAATTGGAGAGCTTCAGGTTGAGTTTGAAGAAATGAATGGTTGGACAGCTGAAAGTGATGCTGCTTCTATGCTTTCTAACTTGGGTGTTACTGAAGATATGCATTATACTCAAATGGCAGATTTGGATCCTAAACTAAAAGTTCGTGTGTTATTGGCCCAGGCCCTGTTTGGTAATCCCGATGTGTTGATTATGGATGAGCCTACCAATGATCTGGATTTTGAGACTATTGGGTGGTTAGAGGATTTCTTGGCGAATTATGAAAATACAGTGATTGTTGTCTCCCACGACCGTCACTTTTTAGATGCTGTTTGTACGCATATTTCTGATATTGATTTTAGTAAAATCACGCACTTTACAGGGAACTATACCTTTTGGTATGAGAGTAGTCAGCTAGCAGCAAGACAGCGAGCTCAGCAAAATAAAAAAGCAGAAGAGAAGGCTAAAGAGCTTCAGGAGTTTATTCAGCGATTCAGTGCCAACGTAGCAAAAAGTAAACAGGCAACCGCACGAAAGAAAATGCTCGATAAAATTAAAGTCGAAGATATCAAACCATCAAGTAGAAGATACCCTGCTATCATATTTGATATGGATAGGGAAGTGGGAGATCAGATTCTTAACGTTGAAAACCTTTCGGCTTCCCTGGATGGAGAAACACTTTTCCAGAATGTGGATATTAACCTGGCTAAAGGAGATAAAGTAGCCTTGATTTCTAAAAATTCCAAAGCAACATCGGCTTTTTATGAAATTGTAAATGAGAATTTAAAACCAGATACAGGTAAATTTCAGTGGGGTGTAACCACCTCTCAAGCATATTTACCAGCTGATAATTCATCTTATTTTGAAAGTGATGATAATCTGGTCGATTGGTTACGTCAATGGGCACAGACTGAAGAAGAGCGTGAAGAAGTCTATATAAGAGGATTTTTGGGAAGAATGTTGTTTAGTGGAGATGAGGCTCTAAAGAAATGTAATGTGCTATCTGGTGGAGAAAAAGTAAGATGTATGACCAGCCGGATGATGATGATGCGCGCTAATGTATTAATGCTGGACGAACCTACGAACCACTTGGATCTTGAGAGTATTACTGCCTTTAATAATTCATTAAAGAATTTCAAAGGGAATGTGATTTTAACAACACATGATCATGAGTTTGCCCAAACGGTAGCAAACAGGATAATAGAACTTACTCCTAATGGAGTTATTGACAGATATATGAGCTTTGATGATTATATGTCAGATAAAGGCGTTCAGGAATTAAGAGATAAAATGTACGGGGTAACCGTTTAAATAAAAAGCCGCTTAATAGCGGCTTTTTAACTTTTAAATTGAATTCTTAATTTCCTTCTTTTGTGATGTCGCCCATTTGATCCATTATTATTTGGGCTTTTTCCAGTTCATCTTCATGAACAAACACTTGTATATATCCGTAGACCTGCGGAGCGAAACCAGCGAGTCTTCCAGACTCAGATTCATCCTTTAAAAGTGGAATGATATCAACCTCTTTCAGCCTCGTAGCTATTTGATCAGCTATTACACCTGGACCCGTATAAATTCTTTTGTAATGTGATTCCATATCTATTTTATTTACTTATAAAGATAATCAGAATAATTTACTTAAATTAGAATTAGTTAGCCATCACTAATGAAAAATTTAGAATATTTCTTTTTGTTCTTAGCTCTTATAGCTGAAATAGTAGGGACTATTGGAGGCTTTGGTTCGTCTGTGTTTTTTGTACCATTGGCAAATTTTTATTTTGACTTCCAATCAGTTTTAGCTTTAACTGCATTATTTCATTTTTCCAGTAATTTGAGTAAAATAGCGCTGTTTCGTAGAGGTCTTAATAAGAACCTTTTAATTTATATCGGTATTCCATCAATAATATTGGTTATAATTGGTGGGGTCTTAACCAAATTATTTAAAACGAATCTACTGGAAATTGCATTGGGAGCTTTTTTGGTAATCCTTAGTCTGGTACTGCTTTTAAAAAGTGAATGGGTATTGAAGCCAAATAAAATAAATGCCCTGCTGGGAGGTAGTGTGTCGGGGTTCGTAGCCGGATTGCTGGGTACAGGAGGAGCTATTAGGGGTTTAACCATGGCGGCTTTTAATCTGGAGAAGAGCTCTTTTATTGCTACATCGGCCTTTATAGACTTCTTCGTCGATTCATCAAGGACTATCGTGTATTACCTTAATGGATATATGAAGAAAGAGTTATTCATTTATATTCCATTTTTATTTGTTATAGGATTTATTGGAACCTATATAGGGAGGTATCTTCTAAAGTTTATTTCACAAGATAATTTCAAAAGGGTATCACTAGGATTAATTTTATTAATTGGATTGGCAACATTAATTAAAATTATTTTTACGCATTAAAATACTTACTATTCCAAATAGCATGATTAAAGTTTTTCCCTAGCGCAAAGCCATAAAAGATCACAATGCTACCAATCATTTTAAAAACAAACATATATAATAACCAAAAAGTAGCTTTATCCGGATTAGTAGTAAACAACCTAATGGGTAATAGGCTTGTTACCAAAAGGCTCAGTAATAAAACCAAGAGAATTAAATTTCTTAAATTTTTAAAAGGTAACATCAGGTATTTTCGTAATGGATGTAAATTTTTACCCCATTTATCAATTAAATAAAAATAATTATTACCAATCGGCGCAAATAGTAGCGGATCATCAGCGTTCTTTAATTTAAATAATTTGGAAGGTGCAATAATTCTATATCCTTTAATTTGAATTTGATGTTGTGTTTCAATTAATTTAATTTTGTTTATAGTTTTTTGAGGAAAATCACCTTTAAAATAGGTAGTGCTTAAAAAACGTAAACGGTAATCAATGCATATCTTTTTGATCTGGTTAATATGAAAAATGCTTTCAGTATTAAGGAGATCGAAATTAAAATTATTTTCTAATATTTCAGATTCGGAATCAAGCTGAGATTTTATTCTGATGTCTCTGTTTTCTTCCTTATTTAATATAGCATGTACCTCCTCCAGAATTAACTTGGATGATCTTAAAGCATCCCTGTAATTCTGAAGTTTTGAAACAACATCTACCCGACTTAAAATGGCCATTTGTCAACGTATTTTTTTTGTTAACCATCTTAAAATTAAATAATTATGTTTTTTTTGCCAAGATTTCAATACGCAAATTTCTTCAATTAACACTTATGCTTTTGGTTTCTTAACGGTTAATAGAGTATAAGGAGGAGAGTTATGGAGGAAATATCCTTCTTTGAGAAGAAATGAAATAAAAAAAGCTGTCTATTAAGACAGCTTTTTAATTTATCCATTCTATGAGTTAATTATCTTCAATTAAGTTCTTCGACTTCTTTTTATCAAAGTTTTGAGGAAGATAGCCAAAGAGTTGTTGTTCTTTAATTAATTGAGATATTCCTTCTGGTAATAAATCTTCCCATCCATCTTCACCATCGGCAATCATCTTAAGAACCTCTCTAGAGTATATTTTTAATATTTCAGGATTATAATCAAATATATCTACTACTTTGCCATTGTATTTAAAAAACTTATAAAGTTCTTTCATACGAGGATGCACCTTTAAGTTGTTACTGGTGCTTACAGAACCCGTTTCCGGATTAATCATTGGATACAGGTATACCTTAAGGTCTTTATAGAATAGTTTACCGAATGCCTCTAGTATTCCACCACTAAGATGTCTGTAGTACTTTTCATCAAATATTTCAACCAGGTTGTTAACACCCATAGTAAGAGCCATACGTTCTCTTGAGTAATTCGAAAAGTATTCAACCAGTTTGTAGTATTCCTGGAAGTTTGAGATCATAACCTTATGACCTAATGAACAAAGCAATTGAGCCCTATCCATAAAGTCTTTTTCATCGATCTCACCCTCTGCTCTAAGGTTGGATAATGTTATCTCAAATATCACTACTGCATTATCTTGCTCAACCTTATTTTCACGTATAAAAATCTCATAAGATTTCTTATACATATCCATATTCACAAGCGTAACCGGTCGGAAGCTTCCACGCAACGCTAATATATTTTTTTTGTATAGGACAGCCGCTGGCAATATATTATTACCATCAGGACCAAACATAACTGCCTGAGTCATGCCATTTTTTACAAGCTGCAAGCTCATTAATCGGTTATCAACATCTTTAAAGCTAGGCCCTGAAAAGTTGATTGTATCGATTTCTAAGGTATCTTTATCTATATGATCATATAGATATTTTAAAAGCTTTTTAGGTTTATCATGTTTGTAAAATGCACCATAAATAAGGTTTAAACCAACAATTCCAAGCGTTTCCTGTTGTAGTCTGGCCTCTGTTTGTTTAAAACGAATATGGAGTACAATTTCATTATAGTCTTCATTCGGATCTACCTGAAACCTAATACCCATCCAACCATGTCCTTTATACTTTTTGCTAAAATCAATAGTAGCTACTGTGTTAGCGAAGGAAAAGAAAAGTTTATTCGGATGTTTTTCACGAGTTATACGTTCTTCCATAAGGCGCATTTCGTGAGAAAGCATTTTTTTAAGTCTAGATTCTGTCACATAACGTCCATCTTCTTCCGGACCATAAATTGCATCACTAAAATCTTTATCATAGGCACTCATCGCCTTGGCAATAGTACCGGATGCTCCACCAGCTCTAAAAAAGTGTCTAACGGTTTCTTGTCCTGCTCCAATTTCAGCAAAAGTACCGTAAATATCTTCATTCAGATTAATCCTAAGAGCTTTGGATTTTAAAGAAGGGATGTTTTCAAAATTTTTATCACCTTGTAAAACAATAGCCATTGTTAAGTTGTTTTGTTTATTGCAAAGTTAATAAGATTCATGAAGGTATTGCTGAAAAACCGGAGAAATTTAAATTGTTTCGACGATCCAATATTTCTTATAATTTCTGTGTTTTAAATACCACGAAAGTTAATTTTTTAAAAACTCTTCATTTTAACATCAGCACTCTTTTAATGAGAAAAATTTATGTAAGTTTGATTTAAAATACAGCGATTTGAAGGTAACATTTTTAGGTACAGGAACCTCTCAGGGTATTCCTATTATAGGTAGTGATCATCCGGTTTGTTTGAGTGAGGACCCAAGAGATAAACGCCTGAGGGTATCAGTCATGGTTGAATGGGATGACTATCGTTATATTGTAGATTGTGGTCCTGATTTCAGACAGCAAATGCTTACAAATAATGTAGATAGAGTAGATGGTATTTTATTTACCCATGAACATGCAGATCATACGGCCGGCTTAGACGATATTAGGCCTTTCTATTTTCGTCAGGGAAATTTACCTATTTACGGGCATAAAAGAGTTTTAAGATCTTTAGAGAAACGTTTTGATTATATATTCGTAGAACCGCATCAAAGATATCCCGGAGCTCCTGAAGTTGATCAATATGAAATTAAAAATAATCAATCATTTAAGTTAGGAAACTTAAATATAATCCCTGTTAATGTATGGCATCATAACTTACAGGTGTTTGGATACAGGTTCGATAAATTTGCATATTTAACGGATGTAAAAACTATAGATACTTCAGAACTTCAAAAGTTAAAAGGACTGGATGTACTAGTGATCAATGCCTTGCGAATTCAGCCACACATATCCCATCTCAACCTCGAGGAGGCATTGGCATTGATCGAAAGAATCAACCCCAAAAAGGCGTACCTGACTCACATAAGCCATATGTTAGGTTTCCATGCAAAAGTAGAAGCTAATTTACCAAATAATGTATTTTTGGCTTTCGATAACTTAACTATAGAAATATAACGCTATGAAGAATAAAATTTTCATGTTTTTGTTTTTTTTCTCAGTATTGTTCATTTTATTTCAATACGTGAATTCTAAAAAATATTTTGATGCTGAAACAAAGAAAATGGAAGATATGAAGGAGCAACTAAAAGTCTTAGATGATTCTATTCAGCAACTTACCCTTAATAATTTTAAACTACAATATTTTTCTTTGGAGAATAATGATGATGCACTTACTTATTTTGATGCTGTCAACATAGATGATCTGCCGAGGTATATAGCGGATAAATTATTGGAAACTAATGAGATTAAAGGAGATAATCCCTTAGTTCCATATGCAGGAATGAACGGGTCTATAAAGATTAATAAAATTAAGGTTTTAAACCATAAATGGATTATTGCTGATTTCTCTGATGGTAAATACTGGGGAGAACTTTTTATAAAATATGAACTTAAAGAGGATCTTGGAGTAGATTTTACATTAATTGATCATTTACTTTATACATCGTATTAGGGTAGGGGAAATATGGAAACAAATTTAGTTTGGGGAATTTTTATAGCTGGTATCATCGTTTTTTTAGCGTTGGATCTCGGAATATTTAATAAAAAAGCCCATGTGATTAGTAATAGAGAAGCTGGATTTTGGACGACTGTTTGGGTTAGTTCAGCGTTATTGTTTTCCCTGGTAGTGTACTTTATTTATTCTAAAGGATATATTGATAATCCTGATGATTTAACTCCATCAAATGCTACCCTTAAGTATATTACCGGATATTTAATAGAGCTCTCACTAAGTGTAGATAATATATTTGTGATTGCAGTTATTTTTTCATCCTTTAGTATTCCTCAAAAATATCAACACAGAGTATTGTTTTGGGGAATTTTAGGTGCTATTGTCTTTAGGGCTCTGATGATATTCTTTGGTGTTATTTTGATTAAAAAGATTTATTGGGCAACCTATGTATTTGGAGGATTTTTAATTTTTACGGCTATAAGGATGCTCTTTCAAAAAGAGGAAAGTTTCAATCCTAAAAACTCTTTTGTTTATAAATATGTTCGTAAGGTAATTCCAATTACATCGCAGATTGACGGAGAACATTTTTTGGTTAGACGAAGACATATTTTGGCAGCCACCCCGCTATTAATAGCTTTGATTGTTATAGAATTTACAGATGTACTTTTTGCACTCGACAGTATACCGGCAATTTTAGCAATTACACACGATCCTTTTCTTGTTTTTAGTTCGAACATTATGGCTATAATGGGCCTTAGATCAATGTATTTCTTTCTATCCAATATGCTTAACAAATTTTCTTATTTAGAATATAGTTTGGTGATAATATTAATCTTTGTAGGGATTAAACTAATTGTTTCGCATCATTATAGTTTACCCGAATGGTTGTCGTTAACAATCATCGGAGGTTCGCTTGCAGGAGGAATACTAGCTTCGTTATATTTAAAGCCAAAGAAAAATAAAGAACATTAACTTTAGAAAAAAAGGCTTGCCCCAAGCATTAGACAAGCCTTAAATCTAAACAACCTAACCAACTATTACTATTCTATTTCCGTAGCTAACTTTATTGGAGATAGATTTGCTGTCTCACCCTCAGAATAAAGTCTGGATTTAATAATAAATCGTATTCCTAAAGGTATTTCCAGTGAAAAACTGGAACCTCTTCCTTTTACGATATCAACGGTTAATTGGGTGTGTTTCCAATATTCGAATTGTGACTTAGATATAAAAAAATCACAATTATGAATAGTACCAAGCCAGA
This sequence comes from Zhouia amylolytica AD3, assembly GCF_000511935.2. Classification (NCBI taxonomy): domain Bacteria; kingdom Pseudomonadati; phylum Bacteroidota; class Flavobacteriia; order Flavobacteriales; family Flavobacteriaceae; genus Zhouia; species Zhouia amylolytica. The sequence continues at coordinate 175,798 of NZ_AYXY01000019.1, forward strand.
TATCATTATGGTCTAAGATAAACTCTCCTTTTGGGAAACACATTGGGGAAGACCCATCACAACACCCTCCACTTTGATGAAATATTAGTTCACCGTGTTGGGCTCGTAATTGATCTATAACCTCTTTAGCGTTATCGCTAATTTCAACCCTCTTTACCATCTTAGAAAAAACCTAAAGCTTTTTTATCATAAGAGATCAACATATTTTTAGTTTGACGATAATGATCTAGCATCATTTTATGTGTTTCACGTCCGATTCCCGATTTTTTATAACCACCGAAAGGTGCATGTGCCGGATAATTATGGTAATTATTTACCCATACACGACCCGCTTTTACAGCTCTTGAAATTTGATAGGCCTGATGCATATCTCTTGTCCATACTCCAGCTCCAAGACCATAAAGGGTATCGTTCGCTATTTCTATAGCTTCAGCTTCATCTTTAAATGTGGTTACACATACTACAGGTCCGAATATTTCTTCTTGAAAAACTCTCATTTTGTTATTTCCTTTCAGAATGGTAGGTTGAATATAGTAACCGCCGTCAAGACCTTCATTATATGCCGCTTCACCACCTGCCAGAACTTCGCAACCTTCTTCTTTTCCTATAGCGATATAGTTTAATATTTTTTCATATTGATCATTTGATGCTTGCGCTCCCATCATGGTAGCCGGATCTAATGGATGTCCCAGTTTAATAGCATTGGTACGTTCAATAACTCTTTCTATAAACTTATCATAAATACTTTCTTGCACTAATATTCTGGAAGGACAAGTACAAACCTCCCCTTGGTTCAATGCGAACATTACAGCACCCTCTAAGCATTTGTCAAAGAAATCATCATCTGCGTCCATTATGCTTTCAAAGAAAATATTCGGAGATTTCCCTCCTAATTCAAGGGTTACCGGTATAATGTTTTTAGAAGCATATTGCATAATTAATTGACCAGTTGTTGTTTCACCTGTAAAGGCTACTTTGTTAATTCTTGGGTTAGATGCTAAAGGTTTTCCAGCTTCAACACCAAAACCATTGACAATATTTAAAACCCCAGCAGGAAGAATATCTTCAATTAGCTCCATTAAAACCATGATACCAACAGGCGTTTGTTCTGCGGGTTTTAAAACCACACAATTACCAGCTGCTAAGGCTGGAGCGATTTTCCAGGTAGCCATTAGTATCGGGAAATTCCAGGGTATAATCTGTCCTACCACTCCAAGTGGTTCTGGCACGTTTAGTGAAACTGTATTAGCATCAAGCTCACTCACAGTTCCTTCTTCTGCACGAATAACACCGGCAAAATATCTAAAATGATCAATCGCTAAAGGTAAGTCGGCCGCCATAGTCTCTCTAACCGCTTTACCATTATCCCAGGTTTCAGCTCTTGCCAAGCCTTCCAGGTTTGCTTCCATTATATCAGCGATCTTTAGCAAAAGATTACTTCTTTCAGTTGCTGATGAATTGTTCCAGGAAGGGGCTGCCTTCCATGCAGCATCTAATGCTAATTCTATATCCTCGGCTGTTGAACGAGCTACTTTTGTAAATGAATTTCCGTCAACGGGGGAGATGTTTTCAAAATACTGACCTTTAACAGGCGGGATCCATTTTCCACCGATATAATTGTCATATTGATTTTTGAATTTAGGCTTTTCTATAGCATTTTTTTCAGTTGTTTTGACGTTGCTCATAATTTAATTTTTAAGTTAACATACTGGTTATGAATTTCATAGTGATCTAATGAGGTCACTAAATCAAAAATAGGGAAGCACTCGTTTCTAATTATGAACTATACTGCTATTATGATGAACAATTCTATTAAAAATTGATAATATGACATATTTAGGCTAAATTTATTGAGGGTTATTACTTCTTAAGAATATAAAATTATGCATAATGCAATTACCTGAAAGTTTTTTTAAACAAAGGAGGCTTGAAACCTTAGTAGAAAATCAAACCTCCTACACACTTGAAAATGCAGCTTTACATGTTTTTGAGACTCATAAACAAGCAGAACATGTTTTATTACAATTTGATAATCCTGTTTTGGCTAGTATGCTTAAGGGAAAAAAGATAATGCACTTAAAAGATCATAGGTCATTTGATTTTTTGCCAGGAGAATCTTTAATTTTACCTTCAGATGAATTAATGTGTATTGATTTCCCTGAGGCCAGAGAAAACAGTCCTACACGCTGTCTTGCAATGGCAATTTCTGATGACTTAATTAAAGAGGTCATCACCTTTATGAATGATAAAATGCCTAAATGCGATCAAAGAGAATGGAGTTTTCTTGATTATAATTTCCATTTTACGAATGATATAGGTATTCATCAAATTCTACAACGACTCTTGTTTTTATTTACTGAAGCACATCCTTCAAAAGATTATTTTGTCAACAACATGCTTAAAGAGTTGATAATTAGAATAATGCAAACAAATTCAAATAAGATTTATACGGAAAAAACCATGGATTCATCTAAAGATGGCAGGCTTTCTTATATTATTGAGTACATAAGAAAAAACCTAGAAAAATCTATAAGTGTGATGGAATTAAGTAAAAAAGCCTATATGAGTGAATCCAATTTTCATCGGGTTTTTAAAAACGAACTTGGAATGTCTCCGGTTGATTTTATTAACAATGAGCGAATTAAGTTGGCTTCGAGTTTACTTCAAGATCCCAACCTTAAGATAAAAGAAGTTTTTATGCGCTGTGGCTTTGAAAACCGCTCTTATTTTAATAGATTATTCAAGAGAATTAAGAATGTTTCTCCCAGGGAATATCAAAAGAAGATATTTAAATAGGGTATAGGATGCTAAATATGTTCTTCTAACCATTTCTTTAAAGAAAAGAAGTTCTGTGGAGCGACACCATGTCCAACTGGAAATTCTTCATAAGTACAATCAACATCTAAAGCCTTCAAAAATCCTGGGGTCTTTTTGGCCCATTCTACCGGTATAACCTGATCAACTGTACCATGGGAAGCATAAATACTGAGTTTACTAAAATTATTAGTAGTATAGTCAGGTGCAAGTATTCCCTCATTTATGTAACCGCTAAGAGCTACCACATTTTTAACTTTTTCAGGGTAAGACAGGGCAACAGCATAACTTAAAATTGAGCCCTGGCTAAAACCGAATAAGGTGGTATTCTCTTTGTCCAATTCATAAGCTTCACAAGCTTCATCTATAAAATCTTTAATTAGTTCTCTCGATTTTATAGCTTGTGAATCATCACTCCACTTTCCATCTTCAGCATCGAAATGAATGGCATACCAGGCATAACCAAATCCAGACATTGAGTATGGTGCCCGAACTGAAATAATGAAGAGCTCTTCAGGAAGTTCATCAGCGAAAGAAAATAAGTCATCCTCGTTACTTCCATAGCCGTGAAACATAAAAAGAACAGGTGTTTTTTCTTTTTTTAATCTAGGCTGTTTTATAAGGTGATCTAATGAAAGGTCTTGTATTTTTTGCATTATTGAATAAACTTAAACCATTTTTGAAACAATTCACCAACCAGGGGAACTATCGTTTTTCTACCCTGTAGGGCTCCGGAAAATCCATAAACCCATAAAACCAATGAAAAGACCCAAAAACCATAGTAGGCGTAAATATTTTCAAAGAATCCAAGAATAATGGCGATTGAGATATATAACAAATGAATGCCAAAGGCTTGTCGAATATGGAAACGAGCAAATTCATTTTTTGATTCCATATTCATAGAATAAGCAATTAAAGCTCCGGCAATGGTAAGGTAACCTATTATTGCTGTAGTTTTTCCTTCCTTTACAATTGAGTTATTCATTGGTAATTAATTGTCCGTTGTTGTATATGCCGATAACTTTTCCTTTTAATCCTTGTCCAATAAAAGCACTATTTTTTGATTGAGAGTAGATGTTTTCTTTATCAAAAATATATGTTTCTTCAGGGTTGAAAAGAGAAATGTCAGCTTTTTCCCCAAGTGCTATTTTCGAAGTATTAAGACCAAAACGTTCTTTCCCCTTGGTTAATAGTTCGATAGTTTTTTCGGTTCCAAAAATAGTATTCAAGGCACCAAAGGCACTTTCAAGCCCGATAGTTCCGTAAAGCGCATGCTCGAACTCTCTTTTTTTCCATTCTACATCGATTGGATTGTGATCACTGGTCACAAAATCTATGATACCCTCTTTCACACCTGTAATAAGAGCTTCAATATCCGATTGAGTACGTAATGGAGGAAGTACTTTGTAATTAGCATCAAAAGTGTTTAAGACATCGTCGGTCAAAACCATATTATGAATGGCAACACTACAACTTACATCAAGGCCTTTTTCTTTAGCTTCCTTAATAAGCTGAACAGATTTAGCCGTTGAAATGGTAGGAATATGAAGTTTACCTCCTGTATACTCAAGAATGAATAAGTCTCTTGCAATATTTAATTCTTCAGCTAGCGCAGGGATTCCCTTTAATCCTAGTTTCGTAGCGTTAACCTCTTCGTTAACCACGCCTTTACCCGCGATTTTCTTTTCAGAAGGAAATGAAAGTATTAACCCGTCAAAGTTTTGAACGTATTGCAAAGCAATTTTAATAAGGTTAGCATTCGTAATTGACTTTTGATAATCACCAAAAGCAATTGCTCCTGCGCTTTTCATATCATATACTTCAGACAAATCAACACCTTCACTGTTTACAGTAAGGGCACCGATAGGATATAAATTAACAGCATTACCGAGCGCCTTGTTCTTAAGAAAACCGATATCAGCATTAGAATCAATGACAGGGTTTGAATTCGGATTTACAGCTACTGAAGTAAATCCACTTTTTGCAGCCGTAAGTAATCCATTAGCAATAGTTTCACGTTCTTCATAACCGGGTTCTCCGAAACTTACACTAGTATCAAACCACCCATTAGATGCATGGAGCCCCTTAATACTAAGAATTTTAGTCTCTGTATCTGGAGCGATCTCATCTTCTATTTTAGATATAACTCCATTTTCAATAAAGATGTCTTTAGCTTTTAAGTGATGTTCACTTGAAGGATCTATTATTTTGGCAGCTTTTAAGAGGATGTTCATTTAAAATATTTTAAGATGAGCGATTCAATAATTAAAAATATTAGTGCAAAAATAACAAACCATTTCCAAAGCTCCTTCACTTTGTTTTCGGATTTTAAGTCTTGAAAAAATTCCGGAATAGACTCTGAAATGGTTATATTATTTAATTGATTGATATTTAAGTATTCAAGATTACTTTCATTTCGGTTGGAATTAAAACTTATATTCTGAAGTTTTTCATCTTTTGTATAAATTCCATAATGCCCTTCGGTTGAAACACTGTTTGCAGTATTAATTCGAACCTTTTGACCATAATTCTCCTGGATAGGAATGAAATTATATTGATCATTCTTAATGGTTATGGTCTCATCCTGACTCAATGAAATATTAAAATCAATATCCTCTTTAGCTCCCAGAGTATAATATAACGTTGGTTGAGATAAGCTTTTTTTACCCAAATTATAGAGTATTGGTACAATAAGTGGAGAGTTTTTAAAATTAGAATTTGATTCGTCTAAAGAAGCAGTAAAACTATAATTAGTTTTATTACTAATTAAAAAGGGTTCATTGTTTTCTAAACTCAAAACACTGTTAAAATTACCTGTAATATGAAAGTACCCCTGAACTTCCGGATACTGAAAGTTAGAAACGGGATATTCAAATACCCCATTGAACAGCGGGTGGTCAAAATTGATATTGGTGATTTTTTTACTACTTATAATAAGACTATCAAAAATAACACTCGGAATACCGGAAAATGATTCTTTTACAGGTTTGGAAATATTTGGGATAAAGAGTGTGTTGATACCTTTCTTACTCAAATTGTTTAATGTATTAATCAATGAGGTGGTTGGTGTTAGTTGATTTATTATTATAAGTTGTTGCTTTTCTAAACGATTATAATCCAGTTTGTCAATTTGATAAGATTCGTAATTAAATTCATCTGTTGTGTATATTTTTTTTAAAAAGGAATCATCGGTATCATTTACAGATAGAATATTAATTTTCTCTGGTTCGTTCACAGAAAAATAAAAGTTGTTATCATAAGCTAGTCCATCATCAGTAATCGATATCATACCGCTAACACCTGACAGATTGGTAACATCAAATATGGCTTCTGCAGAATTTTTGTCTTTAAAAGATACACTGGTTTTAGCAATTAACGAATTATTACTATTAAATAAAGAAACAGGGATGTTGTTATCTATTTTACCTTGTCTCGATAATTTTGTACTAAGTTGTTTTCGTCCCTCATTATCTTCAATTAGACTAATACTGTCAATACTGATGTTGCTATCAATTATAGATTGAGATTTAATGAGGTTGATATTAAAATTCGTTGTCGTAAATTCAGATACCCGCTGATCAGGAATCTGAAAATCGGAAATTATGACAAGATTTTTAATGCTCGAACTATCCTTTGAAAATAGACTTTTAGCTTTTAAAAGTATTTCATTAAAATCATATTGGTTTTGGGTATAGCCAATATTTAAAAGTCGCGCTTGAAGTTCACTTGGTCCTACCGACTTTAGTGTAAAGTCGTTGGTGAAAATAGCCACGTTATTATTTTCTGAGACATGGTCTATTAGTTCATTAATGCTTCGTTGTAAAAGTGGACCATTTTCACCCCTTGCTTGCATGCTGTACGAGTTGTCCAGGTATATTATAGTTTCCGTTTCTGCATCAATAAATTCTTTATTTGTGATAAAGGGTTGGGTGAACGCAACTATTAAAAACGAAAGGGTCAGAAGCCTGGATAGAAGAATTAACCATTTTTTTAGTTCCGAACTTTTACGGGTTTCAACGCTAATTTTTTTAAGTAACTGAACGTTCGTGAAAGGCGTTTTTTTGAACTTACGTAACTGAAATAAATGGACTATAATTGGTATAACCAATAACAGAAATGCCCAGAGAAAATCAGGATGTTTAAAATTCATTCGCTTATAGGCTTACATGTCAAATATATGATTTTAAAAAATAGCAACATTCAGCACCTGAAACTATTTGGTAAATAGTTTTGCAAGATTATTTTTAATCTTTTGAAATAACGATTTCTCCAAATGAAAATCCAGGCTGATGGTATAATCATATCCCAATTGGAACATATCATCAGCTTTGGAGGTGTCAAATAAAGAATACTCTCTGAGTTTCATGGGTTCAATATAAAGATCTGCCCTGGATTTTTTAGCCTCATTAGCAGCATTAACGGCCAATTGAAATGTGCGTCCCGCAATATCCATTATTCCACCGAGGTTTTGTATTTGTTGAAGTGGACTAATACTACTAATAATAACATGATCACATAAATGTGCAATAGGCTCCATGGGAGTGTTATTAAATACACCTCCATCGACATAATAACTTTCATCGATTTTTACAGGGGAAAATAAAACTGGAATGGAAGCAGAGGCCATTACTATTTTAGATAAATCCCCACGATTAAAGTATTCAACATGTCCATTAAGGACATCAGTTGCTGCCACATACAAGGGAATTGGTAGATCCTCAATCCTTACTTTACCCAGTTCGGTTTGAAGTAAACTTTCTAATTTCTGAAAACTTAATACTCCCGTTTTGGGAATTTGAAAACTAGTAAGGTCACTGAATTTATGTGCCTTCATAATTTCAAAAGTTTCTTCAATCGATTTTCCAGCAGCGATAAATGCCCCAATAATGGCTCCTGCGCTTACTCCTGATATAATACTGGGTTTAATTCCTTTTTCTTCCAAAGCTTTTAAAACACCCAGATGCGCAAAGCCTCTCGCACCACCACCACTTAAGACGATTCCATATTTAAATGTTTCCAATATATTAATTAATATTTTGCAGGTTTACCTTCAGTTAAACTGTTAGAAATGAACTCTCTGATATGATCATTGGCAGCTTTTAAATCCTCTTGTCTCAGATACATCATATGTCCGCTTCGATATCCTTCAAACTGTAAACGATCTTTCATTTTACCACTTGGATCTAATTGCCACATCGTATATTTTGCATCAAAATAGGAGGTAGCACCATCGTAATACCCGGATTGAATTAACACTTTAAGATAAGGGTTTTGAGCCATTGCCTGTCTTAAGTTCTCACCTGTATTATTCCCTGAACGATCCCATGGGTGTACCGGGCCAAACATATTGTATTTAATATCAGTGATAAAATTTAATTCTTCACGTAAATAATAATTAATCGCTGGGGTAAATGAATGTAACCATGATGTTAGTTCCGAATTATAGTCGGGAGATGTACCTGCTTCTTTTTTATCAATACCTAAATATCTGGAGTCTAACCGTCCAACTGTAAATCCTTTTTCTCTTAAGAGATCTTTCCAAAAGAAACTCACCGGAACATCTAAATTATTTCTTAGAATTGATTGTTCTGAAAGACCAGAATAATAAGCCATTTTGGAAGCAACTTCTCGGCGTTTGACTTCATTTAGGAAACCTCCTTTGGCAAGTGCAGGTAGTAAGTCATTAATGGCATATTTTTCAACTTCAGGTAATATTACATCTAGATCCTTAGCCTGTAATTCAGGTTGAAGAACTTTGTGATGCCATGCGGCCGCAGCAAAGTAAGGTAATCTGTTGGCTGCCTCAACAGCACCGTCACGTTCGATACCTAAACCTGTTGGAGATACCAAAATAACCCCGTTCAAGTACATCCATTGCCTGTTTTGTAAAGCAAGAGCTAAACCAGAAACCCTGGTGGTACCATAACTTTCACCAATAAGGTATTTTGGTGAACGCCATCTATTGTGTCTTGATACAAAAGTGTTTATCCATTCAGCTAAATATAGAATATCAGCATTAACTCCAAAAAACTTAGAAGTGTCAACCTCTACATCACCTGTAGAAACACTTCTCGAATATCCGGTGTTTACCGGATTGACATAAACGATATCTGCTACATCTAAAATTGAATACGGATTCTCCTTAACACCGTATGGCTGTACCGGATATCCTTCATCATCAATCTTCAAAATACGCGGACCCGTATATGCCAGATGCATCCATACAGAAGCAGAACCGGGTCCACCATTGAAGGAAATTAACAATGGACGTTCCTGATTGCTTTTAACATCAGTTCTTTCATAATAAGTATGATGTAAAGCAGCAATAATTTCCCCTTTTTCATCCCAAACAGGCTGTGTACCTGTAGAAGCTTTATAAGGAATAGTCTTATTATTGATGGTAACTTTATGATTTGTAACAATTAGGGTGTCATTCGGAATCGTTTTTTGCTGTGCCATAATAGCACATGAAAACACCATTGAGGTAAAGAGAAATAGTATGTTTTTTACAATCATAGTATGAAAACGTTTATTTTCTCTAAAAATATAAATTATCTCACATCAAAAAAATCTATGTATCACCTTTAATATGAACTTATGAATTTAATTCGGTTTCCATTGATTTCAGATAACTTTAGATATGTTGAAGTTTATTAAACTTTTAATTTACATCTTAACATAAAATTACAAATAACGTAAAAGAATGGTGATTTTGAATTAACGCATTCGATTTATTAGCCTGATACTTTTGTGTCAAACCAAAAAAAACAAATCGATGATTAAATTAAACTTAATTTCAAAATTATTACTAATTCCGATAATCGGGTTATCCATTGTTAGTTGCGACGGTGAAGATGGAGCAGATGGAGTTAACGGAAAAGACGGTCAGGACGGTGTTGACGGAAAGGATGGTCAAAACGGTGAAGATCTTGTAACTCAGCCTACCATGTTTGAAAATAAGTCTGAAACAAAGCCTTTGGTCGCTATGTCAGGGCAGTTTAATTATGTTGAGGCTTATTCATTAATCAGTACACCAGATGTTATTGGTGAAAATTTTCAACTTGCAGGTTCTGCAGATGGTGCAGGATTTCTTAAAGATGGGGAAGGTTATATGTATGTGGTAAACTGCGAAGATAGCTATGCAGTTGCAAGGATACGGTTTGATGAACATATGAATCCGGTATCAGGAGACTATTTATTAAATTCCGGAGTAGCAGACTTTGCAAGACAATGCTCAGCTACTATGTGGGAAGCTGCAATTCACGGAGGTACTAAAGATTTGTTCTTGTCGGCTTCAGAAAGTATTAATTACGATGTTAAAGGAATTGACCCATGGGTAGAAACGCCAACTCCCAGTGCAGATTTTGGTCTTGATGCATTAGGGGAGTTTTCATGGGAAAATGCAGTGCCGTTACCTCAAAATTCTTATGCAGGTAAAACTGTTATAATTGGAGGTGATGATGATTCCAGCGATTCAGAAGGACAAGTCGTAATGTATTATTCTGAAAATAGTGATGATGATCTGGAGAACGGAAAGATATATGTATTACGAACAAAGCAGATTTCAGATGGAGCTGATGGCATAGCTCCGGTTGTTGACGGAACTGCGTATAATGAATCAAACTTTGATAGAGGAGCCACTTATGATGTTGAGTTTGTAGAGATAGAAAATGGTGCATCTTTAACAAAAAGTGAGATGGAAACGGCATGTATGAATATCAATGCTACACAATTTATGAGAGTGGAGGATGTGGATTATCAAAAAGGTTCAGATGAAAATGGACGTAACGTGTATTTTGCTGTAACAGGAAGAGGTCCGGGAAGAGGCACCTATAATGACTGGGGGACTGTTTATAAGCTTGAATTAGATGCAGATTCTCCGTTAACTGGTAAGTTAACTCAGGTTATCAGTGGTAACACAAATTCAAACAATATGGATGGTAATGTTGCAGAATTGCAAAGTCCTGATAATATATGTGTAACAGAAAATTTTATTTATACACAAGAAGATCCAAATTCATTCGACAGAGGGCATCCTGCTTATATTTATCAATCTGATTTAAATGGTAACAATACAACTAAAGTTTTAGAGCTTGTAGTAAGACAGGATTTAGACCCTGATTACAGCTCAGGATTTAGTGGAGAGTTTGGTTCGTTAATTGATGTTTCAGATAAAGTTGGAGAACCAGGTACATTCATTTTAGCTGTACAACCACACTATTGGAGAAATGATAACTTCATGAATCTCGATGGTCATACAAACGCTGATTATGAAGATAATCAGTCTTCACAAATTGTATTATTAAGGGGTTTACCTAGATAGTTAGTTTAAGTTAGTTTTAGCAAAAAGGCCACCATGTTTATGGAGGCCTTTCGTATGTATTTGAAAAAATTATAATATGTTGAAACGATCATTTAAGATATTCTTTTTAACACTCCTTCTTATTTCATGTAAAAAGGAAAAGACCGTAACTGTACCCGATTGGAAAATTACAGAAGAATTTTATATCAATGCATTGGAAAATGCAATATTGTATGCTGATTCCATTAGAATGACTGGGATAAACGGAGAGAAAACGAAATACTATTTTTCAAATTTACGTAAGGAGTTTAAAAAGGCAGAACCTTTTGCATCTTATATTAATCCAGAGGTTGGGCATAGAGTAAACGGACCGGCCTTACCTGTTTTTAAAGAGGATAATCAAAAAACTCTCTCTCCTGTAGGCCTCCAAAAATTGGAAGAGAGTATTTATGAAGGAGGTGTTACTGCTGATGAATTTACACGTGAATTGAATATAACCACTGGTATGCTGACTGTGCTTCAAAAAGGAATGAAGAAAAGAAATTTAAATCCACAGCGATTCTTTGTAGCTACGCATCAGCAGCTGTTAAGAATCATAGCTTTTTCAATTTCAGGATTTGACACTCCTGTAAGCCATTTATGTATAGACGAAATCAATGTATCCTTAGACGGTTTAGCAGAAGTATACAGAAGGAGTGTCCAATCTATGGTACAGGTGAATAAGGATGATCTAGATTCACAATTCATGAATCAGATAGAAGCTGCTAAAATATTTGTTTCTAATAATAATGATTTTGAAAATTTTGATCGATATCGATTTATCAGGGAATTTATGAACCCTATCACCAGAAGTTGGGTAGAAATAAGGAAAACAATTGATATTTGGAATGGGTCAGAGGATTTTCCATTCAATTTTGATGCTCCTACCTTTTTTGAGGACGATTCATTTAACCTAAAATATTTTACGACCAATACGAATAAGAATCCAACGCAAATACAAATTGAATTGGGTAAAAAATTGTTTTTTGAACCTAAATTGTCAGCGAATGCTAAAATGTCTTGTGCTAGCTGTCATATTCCGGAAAAAGGATATGCTGATGGAAGGGTTTTTAATGTCGGAAACAAAGGCTTGGAATTGCAAAGAAATACCCCCACATTATTAAATGTTGCTTTTCAAAAAAACTTTTTTTGGGACGGTAGGGCTGCGGATCTGTTAGATCAGATTTCAGCCGTTTTTCTAAATGAAGATGAATTCAATACAAGTGTACACGAATTTTCATTGGAAATTCTAGACGATAGCATATATAAAGCATCCTTCGAAAAAGCATTTGGAAGTGTGCCGAATAATAACCTTAATACAATTAAAGCCATCTCGTCATATGTAAGTACATTAAATAATTTCGACTCTAAATTTGATAAGAATATGAAGGGAGTGGAGGACACCTTTACGAAGGAAGAAATACAAGGCTTTAATTTATTTATGGGAAAAGCGCTGTGTGCTACCTGCCATTTCATTCCCTTAACCAATGGAACGGTCCCTCCATTTTATAGCGAGACCGAAAAGGAGGTAATAGGAGTTCCGGAAACAGCTGCTAATACTGCTATTGATGAAGATTACGGATTTTATTGGAAATTCAATGAAGCTACTCATAAAGGAATGTTTAAAACGCCGGGAATTAGAAATATTAATGAAACCGCACCCTATATGCATAACGGCGTTTATCAAACACTCGAAGAGGTAATTAACTTCTATAACCTTGGTGGAGGTGGAGGACTCGGTTTTGAACTTCCGCATCAAACCTTGCCGTTTGATAAATTAGATCTTTCGGACGATGAGCAAAAGGCACTGGTAGCTTTTATGAAGACCCTTTCGGGTTCAAGAATTGTCGATACATATTAATGAATCAATTGGAAAGATAATAAAGCCGTTACGCAACGGCTTTATTAAATTAACTGTATAATCTGTCAAGCGGATTGTCTTTGGCAAATTTAGAAAATCCTAACCGATACAAGTATCCTGCTCTGGAGTCTTTCTGATGGGGAAAAGACATGGTTTTAATGATGTCATTTTTAAATTGAGCCCTGGGATATTTGTCATGAACTTTTTTTAGTATGAGAGGAGGGATTGTATGATGCCTGGTTCCCAATACATCAAGCAAAGCACCCGATCCGAGTAGAAAACTTTCATTTCCATAGATCTTCGAATCAATTTTCGGGTTAAGATGGGCACTTATACTTGTGTAGAGCTTTACAGATCGCCTTTCATTCCATGAATTCTTTTCAGCAATAGATTTGGCAACTTTAGCACCTTCCATGGTAAAGCAACAACTACATAGATTTTCATTATCCTTGTTTGTTAATCCTAAATCGTGTAAAATGCTTCCTACAAACAAAAGTTCATGATCAATGGAATGGATTCCTTTCACCTGGGCAATGAGTTCTCCAAAAACAAAAGTTCTGTAGCAATGATTCAATAGTACCTGACTACATTGGTCTGTTGCATAGGAGAGGGCTTCTTTACCAGCTTTGCTTTCAGGAAATTTAATTTTATCTAAATCTATTTTCTTTAAATCATGTTTTGTTAACCCGATGCGATAACTTAATGCTGATAAATGGTTAGTTACCTGGCTTATCACAAGTTGCTGTACTAACTTTTTCTTTTCTTTTTTTGATAAAATACCATTGGTTTCTTTACACCAATCATAACTGCCAATTTTTTGTGTACTCATAAGATAATTATTTATTGAGTACAAAGATTTTTAAGAATGAGGATTTGTCATGAATACATTTAAATCATTATTTGGTATTATTCAATCTGTTTTGATATTCTGAAGGAGTGAATTGGGTATGCTTTTTAAAATACTTGGTAAAATAAGATTGGTCTTGAAAATTTAAATAATAGGCAACCATGCCAACAGTGTTTTCCAGATTTGACAGCAATACTTTTGCCTCTAAAATTAGTGCCTCAGCGATCCAGGTACTCGTTGTTTTTCCCGTTACCACCTTAAGTGTTTTATTTAAATGATTTTCAGAAATATGAAGTAGTGAGGCATAGTAACTAGGTGATTGGTGACTAATGATTCTTTCAAATAACAAATCCTTGAATCTCTGAGTAATGTATGTAGGCCTGCTTGTTTTCTTTTCAATGATCGTTTCATTGAAATTAGCTTTTGTTTCAAGTAAAATTGAAATCAGGTAAGATGAAATCAAAGCATGATTTAATTCATTTTTAAATAGGTAATTCATTCTTTTAAAGGTTTCATAAATGATCTTGAATGATGACCTTGATAAATTAACACCCTCATAAAAAGTTCTTTTATTAATTTCATCGAGATCCTCTAAAACTTTATATTTGGGATGGTACTGAAACATATAATTCAAGTCGAAGTGACAATAAAACCCTTCAATGTCATCAGAGAAATTATCAACAGTAGCTATTTGATTTGCAGACCACAAATGAATTTCTCCTGATTTAACGGTAACCTTGCTTAAATTACACCCTTTAGTGATGCTGCCCCTGGTTATAAATACAATTTCAGTAATTGGTCTTCTGTAATGAGTAATAGGCAACTTCATTATTTTCCTGATATCTCGAAATTTGGCTATTAGAAAACGTTCATAATCATTGATAAACATTTTATTAGCTTCATTTTCGGGACTGAAAAATTTCTTCTTAAAGGTTTCGGTGGTATAAAACGGGATGGGTCTTGAAATCATGATAGTTGTTGGTAATTATCAATCATCAAAATACATAATTATATTAAAATACACGGAAACTTTCATAGTAAGTTACCGTGTATTTATGTTTTAGTCCTTGGTAAATAATGAATCTATTTCCAAAAAGGATTGCGTCATACTACTAAGGCTAAATGCTGCTGCTGAGGCAATATAAACTGAATAATCCAACGTCCCCTTTATACCGTAGAAAAAAGTCATCGACAAAGCAAAAATCAAAAGCAAGATTCCACTTAATTTAGCAATCAATTGAGTTTGATACCCAACAAGTAAAAGAAGGGCAAAAAGAAGTTCTAAAACCGTGGCAATTCCGGCGATATATGGAATACTAAAATCTGGTAGGTAGGGTAGGAGTGATTGTGTATAATTCACAAAATTTTGCCAGTTACCCCAAACGGAAATATGTTCATCCCACCAACCAAATCTATCAGCAACGGCCGATAGGAATCCTAGCGCAATACTTAATCTTAGAAATAATTTAATATAGATTATTTTCATTGATGATGATTTTTAACTTGATAATTTCCGGGAGTAAAGCTAAAGGCTCGCATCAGTCTGGTCCATGTATTAATTTGGGCAATAGCTAATGTTAATTGACAAATCTCATTTTTAGTAAAAAACCGGCCAAGATTATCTAATAAAGATTGACCTATTGAATGATCTTTTAAAATAGTTAGTTCTTCCGTGAATTGCAAGATGAGTCGTTCCTTTTCATTAAAATAAGGGGTTTCTTGCCATACACAAAGCGAGGCTAATCGTAATTCAGTTTCCCCTGTATTTCGAAGCTCTTTATGGTGCATATCTACACAATAGGCACATTTGTTGAGCTGAGAAACTCGTAATCGTATTAATTCCAAAAGGCCAATTTCAATCGGAATTTCTTTGAGGTAGTTTTCGACCACCATCAATTTTTCATAATATCCTGGTGGAATATCTTGTTCTTTTATTTGTATCATAAGTTTATAGTTTTAATTATGCTACAAAATTATAGGTAGTCAAATGGATTTTCATTAAGATATCTTAAGAAATACGGCTAAATATCTTTTCTGAGGGAACTTAAGTATTCCGGTGATATTTCAAGATAGGAGGCAATCATGTATTGAGGTACACGCTGACTAAAGTCAGGTAAAGCCGCTATCATTTGTTGATACCTTTCTTTGCTACTTTTTTTCTGATAGAACTCATACCGCTTTTGAATGGCCACTAACATATTTTCAGTAATAATTCTAAAAGCTCTTTCTAATTTAGGAATACTTTCAAAAGCTAATTCTAAATTTTCTTTAGAAATTCTAAGTACAGTGGTTTTTTCAATAGCTTGTATAAAAAGTGCGGAAGGTGAGAGATTTTTATAACTGTCAAGGTTGGTAACCCACCAGTTTTCTATGGCGAATTGGGTGATTCTTTCATCTCCTTTCTCATCGATATAATAAGATCTAACAAGCCCTTCTGTAATAAAAAATTGATATTTACACAATTCATCTTGAACAAGGAGATGTTCCTTCTTTGGGAAGGTTCGGTATTCAAATAGTTTAAATAATATATTCATTTCCTCTTCACTGAAAATGACATACCTGTTTAGATAATTATGTAACTGATCTTTCATACCCTCAGAATTTTTCAAAAACACCTAATCCGAACAAGGCAAAATCGTATTTAACAGGATCTTCTTTGTCAAATTTCCTGAGATTTTTATCTAATTCTAATAATGCCTTAGCGTCGTTTTGCTTTCTTTTCAATAGACCCAATTTTCTGGCTACATTACCAGAATGTACATCCAAAGGACAAGAAAGTTGGGCAGGAGAAAGGGTTTTCCAAATACCCAGATCTACACCTGTATTGTTTGGCCTTACCATCCATCGTAAAAACATATTGATTCTTTTGGCAGCAGACCCTTTCATTGGATCAGAAATATGTTTTTGAGTTCGTTTTAAATGCTCAATTTCGAAAAATATTTGCTTGAAATAAGAAATGGATTCCTGTAGAGAATCTTCTAAGGCATGCTTGGCAAAAACAGCTTCAAGACCATTATGATTCAGGTAAATGTGACGCAATGATTTAATAAATTGTATGAAGTCTTCTCCATTGAAGGTTCGGTGTACAAATGGTAATAAATCTTGTTGGTCATCTTCAGTTGAGTTCATTACAAAGTCATGAGGAGTATTGCCCATCAATTCCATCATCTTTCTGGCATTATTGATAATACTTTTTCTATTGCCCCATGCAATAGTCGCAGCTAAAAATCCTGCAATTTCAATATCTTCTTTCAAAGAAAACTGATGAGGAATTTGTATTGGATCTGATGCTATAAAGCTAGGATGATTATAGACTTCAACCTTGGTGTTCAAAAACTCTTTTAACTCTTTCTGAGTCATAAATTTGCCTATTTATCTTCATCTACAATCTTTCCATCAACCATAACCAATTTTCGATCAGCCATATTAGCAAGCTCTTCGTTATGGGTTACAATAACAAACGTTTGTCCGAATTGATCTCTTAAATCAAAAAATAACTTATGTAAATTATCTGCTCCCTCTGAATCTAAATTACCACTAGGCTCATCTGCAAAAACAATAGAGGGATTATTAATTAAAGCTCTGGCTACAGCAACACGCTGTTGTTCGCCTCCGGAAAGAGCATTGGGTTTATGATGGATTCTGTGAGATAGTCCAAGGTAGTCTAAAAGCTCCTTAGCACGACCTTCAGCTTCCTGTTTGGAAGTTTTTTTAATATAAGCTGGGATACAAACATTTTCTAAGGCAGTAAATTCTGGTAGTAACTGATGAAATTGAAATATAAACCCAATATGTTCATTTCTAAACATGGCCAGATCTTTATCTTTCAAATTATTCACCTTGGTACCGTTAATCATTAATTCGCATATCGGTTTTTTGTCAGGAGCGTCCAAGGTTCCTAAAATCTGCAAAAGAGTAGTTTTTCCTGCACCTGATGCCCCAACCACTGAGACTACCTCGCTTGTTTTAATATGTAAATCTACACCTTTTAATACCTCAAGTGTACCAAAGGTTTTGTGAATATTTGAAGCCTGAATCATTTTTTAAAATTAGATTCGTGAAAGTAATCATTCCAAAGTGAAATTTGAAAAAATTACCCCTTAAATGAATCGTTTATGTTATTTATATCTATGAAATATACAAGTCTTAACGATAAGGTATGCTGGTTATTTTGTTTAAATAAGTTTTGAAGACTATTACCATAGCTCAGATCAGAGAACCTATCATTATTGAAGATAGCATGTCTGTAGAGTATAACAGCTTCACTTCCCGGAGCAAACCGCCAATTAAATTTCAAATCGATGTTCCAGATATTAAAATTTGTGTTCGGATTGTTATTTTCTATATCGTAATTATATGGCGTCCTGGTTCCATCATTATTTAATATGAAAAATTGTTGATCTCCATAATTGGCTACACTCCAGAAATTTCTGAATTTTATATTGATGGCCTTATAGGGATCAAAATTATAACTTGCATTTAAAGCGTTTTCGACGCTTTGAATATCTCTTTGTCCAATATAAATATGAGCCTCATCGTGGCCAACATAACCAAAATCATTATTGTGCCAAGCCATACTGGTTTCCCAAAGCATAAAAAAGCGATCTGAAAAACGATAACGCGGAAGAATACTTATTTCAAAGAAATCCTGATCCTCTTCAAACCATGTTCTTGCTTCGGAACGGATATCATAAGCAAATTTTTGACGATAATCTGATGATACAAATCCGTTAATTCCAGCATTTTTATTATAGGTAATAAATCGTCCATCTACTCTGGGCTCGAAATAATCATCTTTTTCACCATAGTAATCAGCACCAGCTCCAAAGGCAAATCGGGAAGGTTTTATAAAGAAGGTGTCAAAACCAAAGGAATCACCAGTAGCAACATTCGGATCCAATAATCTTCCATGTCTTCCCCAAAATGATAATCTGTACTTATTAAATGTTTTGGTTGGCTCGAATATCTCATAGCTCAGTTCACTGTATACATTGTTGAAATTATTTTCAAACATAATTCCCATGTCATTACTATCGTATGTTTTATTAGCCAGGTAATGACCAATAAACCACCTGAATTGACCTTTGGTTTTACTAAATTCTAAATTAGATCTAAATCCCGATTTGAGATCGTTAGGGATACGTACCTGACTCATTCTGACACCACCTTCTAAACGATATGAATTGGATTTATTAGAAAGGTCAAACAACAGGGCAGAAACATTAGCATCTCTGAAACCTCCACTTCTTAATACACTGGTATTAACAACCGAAATTGATGAGTTCTTATTGAATTGCTGGTCTAAAACAAAAATATTGTAATTCGCCAAAGATTCAGTAGTGAATTTGCGTACTTCGTTGGTAACTGTATCCTTAATAATTGCAGCTGTTTCCTGGGTTATAGCATTAAAAACACCAATGCCTAAATTATCTTTGGTGCGCCCCGATACTTTTACGGCATTGAGAAGTTTTGCATTAATCGGGTTTTCCAATATCACTTCATTGGCATCCAAGTTATTTACAACTTGATTTCTTCTTGTAGGAGCACCTCCAATTCGGCGACTGTAAAAAAGATTGCCTTTAGCGAACATTTCTGTTCCTTCTATAAAAAACTGTCTGTTTTCATTTAATTCCTGTTCAAAGGGGCCAAGGTTTAAAATGATGTTATCAAAAGTTGTTTGACCAAAATCAGGAATAAGGGTTGCATCCAGTGTAAAATTATCACTAAGCCCATACTTAACGTCCATACCCGCTGAAAAGTCTGTCTTGGTCTCACCCCCAAATGTAGTTACTGCTCCTTGTGTGAAAGGAAACAGCAGTAGTCGAATAGGAGGGTTAATATGCGCTAGACCGGTTATTAAACCATTATACTGAGTGATCTGCCCAACTTTTCTGTCAACATAACTCCAGGAATATTGTTCATTTAAGTGCTTTATTTTACGATGAAAGTTAATACTCCAATTTTGAATAGCTGTTTCCGGGAACCTTAGTGCATTATAAGGAATCTTAAATTCAGCATACCATCCCTTCTCGTCTAATGACATATTAGCTTTAAAAACCACATTATAACTAAAGTCCTCATTGTTCCCATTAGCTCTCGCATCTCCTATAGTTCCGGCTGAAGTAATGAAAAACCTGGTCTCATTGAGCCCGTCATCAAGTGTATTTATCGCTATAGCAAATAAATCTGCCTGAGCATCAATATCATCCCGTTGTGTAAATTGGCGTAATATCTTTGAGGAATCATTGTCATACATATAAGCGGCAAAGTATACGGCGTTATCGTCATAAGCCATTTTAACTTCCGTTTTATGCGTATTTCTCTCTAAACTTCCATCATTTACCGGTTCAAAAAAGAAAAAATCCTTGGCGGGTTCAATAGATTCCCAAACAGGATCATTCAGTATACCATCAATTTTTGGAGGGGTTTCAATACGGTAAGCTTGAATTGATTTTCTCTTTTCTTGTGCTTCACTGATAATGAAACATAGAAACCCTAGAAGAGTAAACGTTAGTCTGTGCATAGTTAGTTGTAAAGTTTAACAAAACTATAAGACTGATTAACGATGCTGTCTTAAATAAACGTTAAAATAAATCACAGTTATTTAGTATATTTATTAATTATAATACGAAATTTAAATAAAGTTTATTTAGTTTGGTATGCCTATATCCAATTTAAGTTATGTTGTCTTTGCGGGAGGATGCTTTTGGTGTACCGAAGCAATCTTTAACAGACTTGAAGGTGTAAAAAGTGTTGTTTCCGGTTATACCGGCGGTAAAACCAAAAATCCTTCTTATCAGGTGGTTAATGAAGGTAGTTCAGGTCACGTTGAAGCCGTTAAAATATTTTATAATGAGAATGTTATTTCTTTTCTTACATTAATGGAGATATTTTTTGCCACACATGATCCAACAACACTGAATCAACAAGGAGTCAATAAAGGAACGCAATTTAGATCTGTTATTTTCTACGCTGATAATAATCAAAAAGAACAAGCCGCCTCTTTCATTAAATTATTAAATGATGAAAAGGTATTTCAAAATCCGGTTATTACGACAGTAGAGCCACTAAGTGATTTTTATAATGCTGAAAAAGAACACCAGAATTATTTTGAAAATCATCCAGAAGAGGAATACTGTAGAGTGGTAATAAAATCTAAAATTGAAAATTTAAAACATTATTATGCTAACAAATTAAAAGATAAACATGCCATATAAAAATATAGAAGAATATAACATTAAAATTACGGATGAAGTCCGTGAGCGTTATAAACATATTATAGAAGAATTAGGAGAAGATACAGCCAGAGAAGGTTTAGTTAAAACTCCTGAAAGAGCAGCCAAAGCCATGATGTTCTTAACGCAAGGTTATCATCAGGATGCGAAAGCGATTCTGGAAAGTGCTATGTTTAGTGAGAATTATAATGAAATGATTATCATTAAAGATATTGAAGTATACTCTCTATGTGAACATCACATGCTTCCTTTTTTTGGTAAAGCTCATATTGCTTACATCCCTAATGGAAAAATTGTAGGTTTGAGTAAGATTCCTAAGGTGGTTGATGTTTTTGCAAGAAGGCTGCAAGTTCAAGAACGACTTACCAAGGAAATTTTAGAATCCATTGATGATGCCTTAAGACCACAAGGTGTTGCAGTGGTTATAGAAGCTGCACATCTATGCATGATGATGAGAGGTGTACAAAAACAAAATTCAGTAACCACGACTTCTGGTTTTAAGGGCCAGTTTGAAAAGAATGAAACCAGAAATGAATTTTTAAAATTAATCAGTTCAGATTTACGTTAAAAAAATATGTCAGAGAAAAATAAAGGTAAATACAAAAAGTTAGTACTAGGTATATTATTAGATTTAATAGGGATGCTTTCCTTCGTAATACCTGGAATAGGAGAGTTTTCAGATATTATTTGGGCCCCAATGTCCGGATGGATAATGACACGTTTATACAAGGGCAGGGCTGGACAAGTAGGGGGAGTGGTTTCTTTTGTTGAAGAACTGGTTCCAGGTCTTGATATAATTCCAACCTTTACCATCATGTGGTTTTATACCTACGTTTTTAAAAGAGAAGATTCAGCTAAAGATAAATTAGCAGATGCAAAATAAAAAAGGGCAGTATTATACTGCCCTTTTTCTTTTCGACTTTATATTAGAAAGGCATATTAATTCCAAAATTAATATTTCGTCCTATATTATATATACCATCTCTTTTTAAACGCGATAAATGCGAATAATAACTTTCATCTAATAGGTTATTAACGCTTAAATTAAGGTTGAGTTCTTGTCTGCCCAAGCTTATTTTGCCGCCAAGACCTAAATTAAGTAATACGTAACTGTTCGTTGGAGTTTCAAATTGACTGGCATTATTCTGATCAAAAACATTTTTAAGGGTAATAAAACCATAACTGTTTTTAACAACCTTTTTATCCTGATCAAATTCAACTCTGAAAGTATTAGTTAAGGAGCTAGCTGGTATTAAAGGTAAATATTCACCGGTATTTTGTTCGCCAAATACAATTTCAAAGCTAGATTCAAAGTGTAACCAATCTATTGGGTGCGGATGCAGATGAAATCCTGTTTCACCACCAAAAAGTTTAGCATCTTCCTGAACATAATTAAATACAGGGTTATCATCCAGAGTTTCCCCATTCGGCTCCAAAAAGATATAATCATTTATTTTATTGTAAAAACCGTCAAAGAACGCTTCGAAATGTTGATTTTTATACTCCAGGGTAAAATCAGTTTGCAGGTTGCGCTCGTTGTTAAGGTTTGAATTTCCAATTTCATATCGGTTTGTACCATGATGAACTCCATTAGAAGTAAGCTCTGCCAGGTTTGGAGCCCTGAAGCCACTAGCTATGTTCAACCGTAAGTCGATATGATCAGAAAAATTAATTTTTGTACCGAAAGAGGCATTAAAACTATTAAAGTTTTTATCTATAGCCGCAATATAATGTTCATCAGTAATTTCACCATGTGCGTCAGTATCAATAGATCTGATATCGTAACGGATACCAAATTGAAAATCAAATTTTTCTAAATGATAATGTGAAGTAGCGAGCAGTCCGAAGTCGGATGTAGTTGCATCAGGGATCAATATTTCTTCACCAAAATTTTTATTAGTCTGATACATTCCCTGCACTCCAATGATAGTTTCAAAGTTTCCTAATTTAGGTAAATTGTATCGTATGTTATAATTGAAGGTGTTAAGGTCCATATTCAGAGCCGCTTCTTCTCCATGTTCTTCTTCGAGATGCTCCTCTTCTCCGGGTACCTCTTCTTCTTCATGATGGTGATGTTCTTCAAATTCTTGTCTGTCATTATACGTGTAGCCGAGAATTACATCTAAACTACTGTTATCAAAAAACAAACTTGATTTTGAACTGAAAATATGGCTGGTAATCTCCTGATAAGGCTCTAAAGGTGTTCTGTCTTTACTTTGTAAACCAACTTCTTCAGGAATGCCTAGTTTAGACTTATTTAAATTGTAACGTATTTCAGATATAAAGTTCCCCGACTGATAACCAATTCCTGATTTCAAATCAACTTCGTTAAACCTGGTGTTGGTAACACGTTCACTAGCTCCTGTTTTATAATCTGCATGTGAACTATAGGTACCACGAATCAAAAATTTAAATTTATCTCCTGAAGTTTTAAATCCTCCATTGGTGCTATACCCTAAAGTATTGGTGTAATAATTTAAATTGATATCACCTTCACTACTATTGCTGTTAGCAAAGCGCTCAGGGTTCAAATATAATACCCCTCCGAGGGCATCTGATCCATATAAAAGAGAGGCTGGTCCCTTAATAACTTCTACACTTTCAATACCGGCATCATTAATTCCCAAACCGTGTTCATCTCCAAATTGTTGGTTCTCTAATCGTATCCCTTGCGTATAAACCAAAACCCTATTGCCACTTAAACCACGAATAACAGGTTTTCCTATTCCTACACCTGTAGAAACACTTTCTACCCCCGATATATTATTAAGTCCTTCAGCAAGGGTTAGCGCACCTTCAGCTTTTAATTTGGAAATACTTGCGCGTTCTACTTTCATTACATTATCGCTTTGTAGTTTATGAAATGGAGTAGAAACTATAACCTCCTCCATCTCTATAGCGGATGGATTGAGGCTAATAGAAAGTTGATTAGTTAATCCCGTTTTTACATTGGATGTAAAAGTGGTAAAACCTACCGATGAAACCACTAATTTGTATGTACCGTCAGGAAGGTTTTCTATGGTAAAGGAACCATTACTGTCAGTTTCTGTTCCCTTTTCAAGTTGAGGAAAGTAAACCGAAGCAAAAGGAATTCCATTAGTTGTTTTAGCATCTGTAACAACCCCCTTTATAGTGTTTTGAGAATGGGCTGCATGAATAGTAATCACACCTAATAGTATGATTTGTATAAAATTTTTCATTAATTTTTTAAAATCTTAGAGTTTATTAAATAGTAAGTTGTTTTCTTTTTAATAAAAGGAAACTAAATTATGCCCGAGAATTATGAACAAAACTCGGTGGACCTCTAAGATAAAAGTGAAGTGCCTGGTATTCGCTTAAATATGAATAATAATTGAATGTATTAACGGTAGGTAAAACGAGGTCTTCTAATTCAAAAACCTTTGGAATCAGGTCAACATAGTAATTCGACTTGAACTTGAAAATCTCGCACTCCACATCTTTTTTATGGAAGTGTGTAGAGTCAAAATCATAACATTCAAAATGATTATGTTCAAGAAGACTATGGGCAACACTTAAAATAGTGGGGAAAAAAAGGATTCCACTTAAGGCAAAGCTAAAAGCAAATAAAACAATATGTTTAATGAGTCTTTGTCTCATTTAAGTTTAATTCCTATTCTTTTAAGCATTTTTTTTTCAAAACCCCAGAAAAATTGAAATTGTCCAAATACCCAACCAAAAAACACCAGTAAAACCTGGTAAATAGGGAATATAAGAACAATTCGAAGCATCCAGTAAATCCACGGATTGGTAGTTTCTTGCCTCAAAGTTAACAGTTCCATTAGCGGTCCTGCTAATTTTGCAGCACTACTACCCGTGATTGCAAAAACCAACAAAATAACAAAAAGCTGAATATTAGATTTAATATTCCAACGTTGTTTCAGTTTTTCCATGTGTGCAATTTGAGGGCAAAGATAGGATTTTAATTAATACGAGGATAGAATGGCCCTAATCGTTGATTGTACTTCCTTTGAAAATAAATGAAGTAGTTGTACAATTGATAATTCACCTCATACCCGTAATCAATATCCGATCTGTAATCAATTTGCATTTCATAAAGATTAGGACTGTAGCGCATAGGTTGCATCACCCTTTGATTCCAGTTAATGACATAAATTTGATTACGATTCTCTAAATAGTTTTGAGAATAAAAACCACGAGGTTTGGCTATACTGTTCAGCCACGTATAAAATCCCGGATCTATAATAATGATTTCATATTCTAAACTATCATTGGCAATTTTGACAGTATCTTGTGGGCTTTCTTTCGTGTTAAAGGCTAATTTTTCCTCTTCGGAGATGTTCAGCGCTTCCTTTGAGGAAGAACAACCCCAAATTAGCATGAATAAAAATAATATAGATACGATGTACTTCATAATTGAGGCCTTTTATTAAAGATACAAAAAAAACCAAACATGATGTCGGCTTAAGGCTGTGAATATGCGAGTTTTATTTATTTTCAAATAATCCTCCAAGCATACCTCCTAAATCACTTTTTTTATTTTTTCCTCCCAAAAACATATCAGCAACATCATCAATAACACTACCATCTCCATCTGCATCCAGAATGGCTGTAATGAGGTTTTGCTCATGTTTAGGTTGACTACCCATTAAATTACCTAATAAATCATTTATATCATTCGAAGAATTGATTTTTCTGGACCTTTTTTGCTTTCCTAAATAAGACATAATTATGGGAGCAGCAATTTTAAGGATTTGCGCTATGGTACCAGAGTCTAACCCTGCTTTTTGACTCAATGCATTTTGTACAGTAGATTGTTTACTACCTAAAACATGTCCCAAAATACCTTCACCATCTTGCAGTGAATCAGTATCGACACCCCCATCAAAAAAGCTCCCCAGGTTCTCTAATATACTTCCATCATGCCCCGAAGAGTCTAAAGCCGTCAACAAACCTTCAGCTCCTTTGGTTGAAGAAGTGTTACGTTGCATAGCACTAAGTAATAAAGGTATTGCAGAACTTAAGACATCAGCTGTTTTGTTTTCAGGTGCTCCTGTATGAGAACTTACACCATTGATTATTTGTCGTCCCAAATCACTATTCAGTAAATCTAATATGCCAGACATTTTTATTATTTTATTGATTAATAGCACCCTAAGGTACAAAAAAAGCCTCTCTTAAGAGAAAGGCTTTATTATTATTAAGTTGTTTAATTGTTACTTAAGGAGTTCTGATATTTGGGTTGCGAGCTCCGTTCCGATTCTATCTTGAGCTTCAGAAGTAGCAGCACCAATATGAGGTGTTAATGATACCTGTGGGTGCATTAAGACCTTCATAGCAGGTTTAGGTTCGTTTTCAAATACATCAAGACCGGCAAAAGCTATTTTACCACTTTCCAGAGCATCTAATAAGGCAACCTCGTCTAACACACCACCACGGGCTGCATTAACAATACCCACACCATTTTTCATACTATCTAATTCCGGTTTCCCGATTACATATTCTTTTTGAGCTGGAACATGAACAGTGATAAAATCAGCTTGTTTTAAAACCTCCTCCTTAGAAATGGTTTCGATAGGGAAGTTAACAGACTGTCCATCATAGAAATCAACTTTGATATCTGCTTTCTCAATAAATGGATCATAAGCAACAACTTTCATTCCTACCCCTAAGGCAATTCGGGCAGTGGCTTGACCAATGCGACCTATTCCTATAATTCCTAATGTTTTACCTCTCAATTCCATACCGCCGGCGTAGGCTTTTTTAAGATCCTTAAAACGAGAATCTCCTTCTAAAGGCATGCTACGGTTGGCGTCATATAAAAATCTTACGCCACCATACAGGTGAGCAAAAACTAATTCAGCAACTGATTCTGATGAAGCTGCGGGAGTATTAATAACATGTAATCCTTTTTCTTTAGCATATGCAACATCAATGTTGTCCATTCCAACACCGCCACGTCCTATTAGCTTCAAAGAAGGACAAGCATCTATCAGCTCTTTCCTTACTTGAGTGGCACTTCGTACTAAAAGTCCGTCAATTTGATTCTCATTTATGTAGTTGATCAATTGTTCTTGAGCAACTTTAGTTGTGATGACCTCAAAACCATTTTTTTCTAAAGCATCCACACCACTTTTAGAAATTCCGTCGTTTGCTAGTATTTTCATTTTAATTTTGTTTTATGTAGTATTTTAAGCTCGTTTTTCAAATTCCTGCATTGCTTGTACTAAGACTTCAACACTGTTAAGAGGAAGTGCATTGTACATAGAAGCTCTGTAACCTCCAACACTTCTGTGTCCATTTAAGCCATTAATGTTAGCCTCTTTCCAAAGGGAATCAAAGATATCCTTGGTAGTGTCATCTGTCAGGTTAAACGTTGCATTCATGTTTGAACGATCTTCCGTAGCTGCAAAACCTTTAAATAATGGGTTTCGGTCTATTTCATCATAGAGAAGATCTGCCTTCTCCTGATTAATTTTTTCGATGGCCTGAATACCACCTAAGTCCTTTAACCACTGTAGCGTGAGCATCGAAACATAGACAGCGAATACCGGAGGAGTATTAAACATGCTATCCTTGTCTATATGAACCTGGTAGTCAAGCATAGAAGGAATAACTCTTTCTACTTTTCCTAAAACATCCTCCTTAACAACAACCAAAGTAGTACCAGCTGGTCCCATGTTTTTTTGAGCACCGGCATAAATGACATCGTATTTAGAAAAATCTCTTTGACAAGAAAAGATATCTGAACTCATATCAGCAACCAATGGAACACCAAAATCATAGTCTTGTTTGATTTGAGTACCAAAAATAGTGTTGTTTGTAGTTACGTGTAAATAATCCACGTCTGAAGGAACCGAGAATCCTTTTGGAATGTAATTAAAATTTTGATCTTTTGAAGAAGCAACTTCAATGAGTTCGCCGAATAACTTCGCCTCCTTGATAGCTTTGGAAGCCCATGTCCCGGTATTGAGATATGCAGCTTTTTCATTGAGTAAGTTATAAGCAATATTCAAGAATTGTGTACTTGCTCCACCTTGTAAAAACAGCGCTTTGTATCCCTTGTTTTCCAACCCAAGAAGTTCTAAGGCAAGGTTTTGAGCATTATCCATTACTTCGATAAAATTTTTATCGCGATGCGAAATTTCAATAAGAGATAATCCTAACCCGTTAAAATCAATTATTGCTTCTGAAGCTTTTTGAAAAACCTCTTGAGGCAAGATGCATGGTCCTGCACTAAAATTATGTTTTTTCATTATAAATAGTTGGTTGTTCGTGAATGCATACAAAGGTGCTAATTAATTCGGGAAAATTTGTTATAAACATTTTAGAATTTTGTTAAATACGCAACAGAAAATCCATAGTATCCACACCATCTGCATAATCATGTAATTGAGGCTTTTGTGTTTTACCAAAATCTACCTCATTCTCTAGAATGCCACTACCTACAATACATTGAATTTTATCGCTATCTTGAAGAAGTTTTTCACGAATGGAGTCTAGCGACTTGTATTCTTCATAGAATAAAGTGGCGATAGGAGAGACGTAACTTTCATCTTCCTTGAGCATTAAAAAACCGTTTTCCAGAATATTAAATAGACTCATTAAGTAAACAGCCTTGTTGTAATCATAATTATTAGCATACTTTTGATAATCGATCACATTCCTATAGCTATAAATAGCCTTAAAGAAGGAGTCAAAGTTGTAACCTTTTGGGACAAATATTTTGGAGACATTGCGACAACCTAAACCATAGTACCTGAAAATATCTTCTCCAAGGGCTTCCAGTTGTTCTTCGGTCTCATTTCCAGTAAGTACTGCTACCGAATTTCTGTTTTTTCTAATAATATTTGGCTTACTCTTAAAATAATAATCAAAATACCTGGCGGTATTGTCACTTCCTGTGGCTATAACTGCATCAAAACCTTCAAGCTTCTCCTCCGTAAAAATGATCTTACCCTTAAATTCAGGATTCACATATTCAAGATATTTAGCTAAAAATGGAAGTAAATGTTTGTCGTTAGATGATAACTTGGCAATCACCGAATGTCCGGAAAGTAAAACAGATAAAAAATCATGAAACCCTACCAGTGGGATATTTCCGGCCATTACGATAGCGACTTTTTTAGGAGTAACATTTTCAATAACATAATTTGAAAGCCATTGACTTAAATTCTCGTTTGTAAGAGCCTCAGACCATTGAGATAATGCAAAAGAAAGATTCTCTCTAGTAAACCAACTGTTGTTTTCGTTCGCTAATTTCAATTGATGTTTGAATCCATCAAAAAACAGGTCGTTATGTTCCAGGTTCTCCTTTTTAACAGGATCTATTTCGATAAATTGATTTAAAAAATCTCCTAGTTTAACAAATGCATCAATCTTGTTGCGAATATCACTCATTATATTTGTTTATGTTTTACTTCAACAGTATTTTTGTTCCAGCAAATTTATGGAAATTTAAACGACTCAAAGGAAATTGCTATGGCTATTATAATAACAGATGAATGTATAAATTGTGGTGCTTGCGAACCTGAGTGCCCAAATACAGCGATATATGAAGGGGCTGACGATTGGAGGTACAGTGATGGGACTTCTTTAACGGGCAATGTTGTTTTACCTAATGGAAAAGAAGTCAATGCTGATGATGCTCAAACCCCTGTTAGTGATGAAATATATTATATTGTACCTGATAAGTGTACAGAATGTAAAGGATTTCACGAAGAACCGCAATGTGCTGCAGTTTGTCCTGTAGATTGTTGTGTACCTGATGATGATCATGTTGAAAGCGAAGAGGAATTACTGGGTAAGCAAAAGTTCATGCATCCTGAGGAATAATTAATCAGTAAACTGATAATCTTAAATCCCAAGCTAGTTCTTGGGATTTTTTTATGAATAAAATATAGTATATTTGCGCGTCTAAAATTAAAGTGAATGAAAGCAGGAATTGTAGGATTACCGAATGTTGGGAAATCAACATTATTCAATTGTTTGTCGAATGCTAAAGCACAGAGTGCTAACTTTCCGTTTTGTACCATTGAACCAAACCTTGGGGTGGTAAATGTACCTGATAATCGCCTTCAAAAACTAGAAGAACTAGTGAATCCGGAACGCGTATTGCCTGCAACTGTGGAGATTGTAGATATCGCCGGTTTAGTAAGAGGTGCCAGTAAAGGAGAAGGGTTAGGGAACCAGTTCTTAAGCAATATTCGAGAGTGTAATGCGATCATTCATGTTTTAAGATGTTTTGATAATGATAATATTGTGCATGTCGACGGGAAGATAAATCCTGTTAGTGATAAAGAGACCATCGACATCGAATTACAATTAAAAGATCTTGAAACCGTAGAGAAGCGATTAGATAAAGTGAATCGTGCAGCAAAAAGTGGTGACAAAGATGCAATAAAAGAAAAAAGTCTACTCGAACGTTTTAAAGAGGCTTTGGAAAGTGGTGTTTCTGCACGTGCAGTTGAATTAAGTGATGAGGAAGAGGAGTTGGCTAAAGGTTTTCAACTGTTAACCGCAAAACCTATATTATACGTGTGTAATGTAGATGAGGGGGCAGCCAAGGATGGAAATGATTATGTAGAGCAAGTGAAAGAAGCTGTAAAGGATGAAAATGCAGAAATTATTGTATTGGCAGTTGCAACGGAAGCTGACATCGCTGAACTTGAAACTTATGAGGAAAGAGAAATGTTTCTGGATGATTTGGGTCTGGAAGAGCCCGGGGTTTCTAAACTAATCCGTGCGGCATATAAATTACTTGATTTACAAACTTATTTTACGGCAGGAGTCAAAGAAGTTCGGGCATGGACTGTTCCTGTTGGAGCAACCGCTCCACAAGCTGCTGGTGTCATACATACAGATTTTGAAAAGGGATTCATCAGAGCAGAGGTGATAGGATATAACGATTACGTTGAATATGGCAGCGAATCTAAAGTGAAAGAGGCAGGTAAAATGAGGGTTGAAGGTAAAGAATACGTCGTGAAAGACGGCGATGTAATGCACTTCCGTTTCAACGTTTAAGATAAACTTTAACTATCTGACTATCGTATAATAGTTATAGAGATTACAGTGATATCATAAAGAGGTATGTATTTTTGCTCCTATGTTTAAAAGCAACAATACATACCTCGCTGTTTTTATAGGTATTTTAGGAGTAGTCTTTTTCTCTGCAAAGGCAGTAATGGTTAAGCTGGCCTATCATTACGATGTTTCATCTGTGAATCTATTAATGTTCAGGATGCTTTTTGCATTACCGTGCTATGTGGTAGTTCTATATTTTATACAAAGCAGGAAGCGAGTAAAGTCTCCTGTAAATTTCAGAGATGTCCTCTGGTTGCTTTTTTTTGGGTTCATTGGTTACTACCTGGCTAGTTATTTCGATTTTTTAGGGTTGCAATATATCAAGGCGAGCATTGAACGTGTTATTTTATTTATTTACCCCACCATAGTTGTATTGCTTTCTGCGATTTTCCTCAAGAGAAAAATCAATCCGTTGCAAATATTGGCGATTGTAATTACCTATATAGGGGTTTTTGTAGCCTTCTGGGATGAATTTAAAATAGAAGGGACTGAATTTTTAATAGGAGCTGGGCTGATTTTTTTAAGTGCACTTACATATGCTTCATATCTTACCGGAAGCGATTTTTTAATACCAAAGTTCGGGGTATTGCGTTTTACTTCCTATGCCATGATTATTGCTTGCATCTGCGTATTGGCTCATTACTTTATTGTGGAAGAAACTTCTTTGTTTGGTTATCATGAGAATGTATATTGGCTAGGATTGGCAATGGCAATTCTCTCTACCGTAATACCTTCCTTTATGGTCTCTTATTGTATAAAAGAGATTGGGGCTTCTAATTTTTCCATTTTGGGTAGTTTAGGGCCCGTTTCCACCATTATATTGGCAAATATTTTTTTGGGAGAAAGGTTTTCTACTCTTCAAATGGGAGGAACACTTATTGTAATCTTTGGGGTGGTCATAATCTCTTTCCAAAAGAATGTTAAAACAGTAAAAAATTGAGCTGCTCATAACTGGTTGATTTACATTATTTAACTTTTATTTTAATAACCTTGTTAATTACTTTAACTATCGTATATTTTATTTTTACAGTTGTTATAGTATATTAGCGATTGTACACGAAATCCCTTTATTTATGGCTGACACTACTCAATATACCGAAGATAATATTCGTTCGTTAGACTGGAAGGAACATATTCGTATGCGTCCCGGAATGTATATTGGTAAATTAGGAGATGGGTCTTCAGCTGATGACGGTATTTATATACTGTTAAAAGAAGTTTTAGATAATAGTATTGATGAATACGTCATGGGGGGCGGAAAAACCATTGAGATATCTGTCCAGGGCGAAAAAGTCATTGTGCGTGATTACGGTAGAGGGATACCGCTGGGAAAAGTAGTAGATGTAGTATCTAAGATGAATACCGGTGGAAAGTACGACACCAGGGCGTTTAAAAAATCAGTAGGTCTTAACGGTGTTGGTACCAAGGCGGTAAATGCCTTGTCGAATTATTTCAGGGTAGAATCTACCAGAGATGGTAAATCAAAATCTGCCGAATTTGAAAGAGGTGAGTTGACTAATGAAGAAGAACTTGATGAAACTTCAAGAAGAAGAGGCACGAAAATAACGTTTATTCCTGATGACACCATATTCAAACATTATAAGTTTCGCAATGAGTATATAGAGAAAATGTTACGAAACTATGTGTACCTGAATCCAGGATTAACCATAGTTTTTAATGGTGAAAAATATTATTCAGAAAATGGTCTTAAAGACCTCCTTCAGGATAATACTAATGTTGATGATATTCTATATCCGATTATTCACCTGAAAGGCGAAGATATAGAGGTAGCAATAACACATAGTAAAACCCAATATAGTGAAGAGTACCATTCTTTTGTTAATGGACAAAATACAACTCAGGGTGGTACCCATTTAGCGGCATTCAGAGAAGCTGTAGTGAAAACAGTTCGAGATTTTTACGGTAAAAATTACGATGCTTCAGATGTAAGGAAATCTATCATATCCGCAATTTCGATAAAAGTAATGGAACCAGTATTTGAAAGTCAGACCAAAACAAAGCTGGGTTCTACCGATATGGGAGGTAACCTGCCTACGGTACGTACTTTTATAAATGATTTTGTAGGGACACATCTGGATAACTTTTTGCATAAGAATCCGGAAACGGCTGAAAAATTGCAACGTAAAATATTGCAGGCCGAACGAGAACGTAAAGAGTTATCCGGTATAAGAAAACTTGCGAAAGAACGTGCAAAAAAGGCTAGCTTGCATAATAAGAAATTGAGAGACTGCAGGGTTCACTTGGGCGATATGAAAAAGGACAGAAGGCTTGATACCACTTTATTTATTACAGAGGGGGACTCGGCATCCGGTTCAATTACTAAATCCAGAGATGTAAACACTCAGGCAGTCTTTAGTTTACGAGGTAAACCATTGAACTCTTATGGAATGTCTAAAAAGATTGTTTATGAAAATGAAGAGTTCAATCTATTACAAGCTGCACTTAATATCGAAGAATCTTTAGAAGATTTAAGGTACAATAATATTGTAATTGCTACCGATGCCGATGTAGATGGAATGCACATTCGATTATTGTTGATTACATTTTTCTTACAGTTTTTTCCCGAACTGATAAAAGAAGGACATTTATACATATTACAAACACCCCTGTTTAGAGTTCGTAATAAGAAAGAGACTATATATTGTTATAGTGAAACGGAAAGAAGGGAAGCAGTTGAAAAATTAAAAGGAAAACCAGAGATAACTCGATTTAAGGGTTTGGGTGAAATCTCGCCAGACGAATTCCAACACTTCATAGGTGATGACATCCGTTTAGAACCTGTAATGCTAGACAAAGCAATGTCTATCGAAAAGCTTTTAGAGTTCTATATGGGTAAGAACACGCCTGACAGACAAGAGTTTATCATAAACAACCTTAAGGTTGAATTGGATGTAATTGAAGAAAAAGCCTAATCATTAACCACTAAATAAAATCGATTTTCTTTCATGGATGAAAATCAAGAATTGAACGGACACGCAGAAAATGAATCTCCAGATACTATTACTCGGGTAACAGGTATGTATAAAGATTGGTTTCTGGATTATGCATCATATGTAATACTGGAAAGAGCAGTTCCTGCCATTGAGGACGGTTTTAAACCGGTTCAGCGAAGAATCATGCATGCCCTAAAAGAACTCGATGATGGCCGCTACAACAAAGTGGCTAACATAGTGGGACATACTATGCAATACCACCCCCATGGTGATGCCAGTATTGCCGATGCCATGGTTCAGATTGGACAAAAAGATCTTTTGATAGACACTCAAGGAAACTGGGGTAACATACTCACAGGAGATAGTGCGGCGGCTTCAAGGTATATAGAAGCTCGATTGTCTAAATTTGCGCTTGATGTCGTGTTTAGTCCAAAAGTTACGGAATGGCAACTAAGCTATGATGGTCGTAAAAATGAACCCATAAATTTACCGGTAAAATTTCCCCTGCTTTTAGCTCAGGGTGCAGAAGGGATTGCCGTAGGTTTATCAACTAAAATTCTACCTCATAATTTTTGCGAACTGATTGATGCTTCTGTAAAATATTTGAAAGGTAAAAAATTTACAATTCTTCCTGATTTTCCGACGGGAGGGATTATGGATGCAAGTAATTATAATGACGGTGAACGTGGAGGGAAAGTAAGGGTGCGAGCCAAAATTTCTCAATATGATAAAAACACGCTGGTAATTAACGAAATACCTTATGGCACTACAACCACTTCTTTAATAGATTCTATCCTGAAAGCCAATGACAAGGGGAAGATAAAAATTAAAAAAATAGAGGATAATACAGCTGCCGAAGTTGAAATTCTGGTGCATTTGCCAAATGGGATCTCACCCGATAAAACCATTGATGCGCTTTATGCATTTACAAATTGTGAAAATTCAATTTCTCCACTAGGTTGTATAATTATTGATAATAAACCTCATTTCATGGGGGTTTCTGAAATGTTACGTCGCTCTGCGGATCATACAGTAGATCTTTTAAAGCAGGAACTGGAAATCCAATTAAGTGAATTGGAGGAAAAATGGCATTTTGCTTCCCTGGAAAGAATTTTTATTGAAAACAGGATCTATAGAGACATAGAAGAAGAGGAAACCTGGGAGGGAGTAATCTCGGCTATTGATAAAGGCCTGAAACCGCATGTAAAACATTTAAAGCGTGAGGTAACAACTGACGA
This sequence comes from Zhouia amylolytica AD3, assembly GCF_000511935.2. Classification (NCBI taxonomy): domain Bacteria; kingdom Pseudomonadati; phylum Bacteroidota; class Flavobacteriia; order Flavobacteriales; family Flavobacteriaceae; genus Zhouia; species Zhouia amylolytica. The sequence goes on from NZ_AYXY01000019.1 coordinate 211,150, forward strand.
TATTACGCGCTTAACGGAAATCAGGATAAAAAGAATCTCTAAGTTTGATATTGACAAAGCTCAGCAACTTATTGATTCATTGGAAGATGAAATAGAGAAGGTAAAGTATAACTTGAATAATTTGATACCGTTTACCATCGATTATTTCTCGACCTTAAAAAATAAATACGGAGAAGGAAGAGAGCGTAAGACAGAGATTCGCCTATTCGAGGATATAGAGGCTACCAAGGTAGTGATTCGTAACTCTAAATTATATGTAAACAGGGAAGAAGGTTTTATAGGTACGTCTCTCAAGAAAAATGAATACGTCTGCGATTGTAGCGACATTGATGATGTTATTGTATTTACGCAAGAAGGTAAAATGATCGTAAGTAAGGTGGCAGACAAAACCTATGTAGGTAAAAACATTATCCATGTGGCAATCTTTAAAAAGAAAGATAAACGCACCACCTATAATATGATTTACCGTGATGGTAAGGGTGGAGCGAGTTACGTGAAGCGATTTAATGTTACAAGTGTCACCAGAGACCGTGAATATGATCTAACAAACGGTAAAGCCGCTTCAGTAGTTAGTTATTTCTCAGCCAACCCGAATGGGGAAGCCGAAGTTGTTACTATACATTTAAGACAGGCTGGTAGTATTAAGAAATTAAAATGGGATCTTGACTTTTCGGATATTCTGATTAAGGGTAGAAACTCTAAAGGAAATGTAGTGACTAAATATGCTGTAAAACGAATCGAACTTAAAGAAAAAGGTGTATCAACACTTAAACCACGTAAAATTTGGTTTGATGATGTGGTACAACGCTTAAATGTTGATGGAAGAGGGGAATTATTAGGAGAGTTTAGAGCCACAGATAAACTTCTTGTAGTAAATCAAGACGGTGAAGTAAAAACAATAGCGCCGGAATTAACAACCCATTTTGACTCCAACATGATCCTGCTCGAAAAGTGGCAACCTGAAAAACCAATTTCAGTCATTTATTTTGATGGAAATAAAGAACGTTACTATGTTAAGCGCTTCTTAATAGAGAATGGAAACAAAGAGGAATTGGTGATTTCTGATCATCCTAAATCCAATTTAGAAATTATTTTGACCGATTGGAGGCCAATGGTGGAAATAGAATTTGTGAAACCTAGAGGTAAAGACCCAATCCCAAATTTAGAGGTTGATTTAGAAGATTTTATAGCCATTAAAGGAATTAAAGCTTTAGGTAATCAATTGACTGCCGATAAAATTCGTCAAATTAACAGATTAGATCCATTACCCTACAAGGAACCTGAAATAGTACCTGCCGAAGCTATGGAAGTCATAGAAGAAGAAGAGGTGCATGAAGATAAAGAAAATTCAGAAGGCGAGTCACAAACATCTATAGAATTTGAATAAAAAAAGCGCCTAATGGCGCTTTTTTTTATTCGTTGTTTTTTATGTTTTCAGTAACTGCAATTTTCTTTTTAAGCTTCATATTCAAAAATTCCACAAGTAATGAAAAGGCTATTGCAAAATAGAGATACCCTTTGGGAATAGCACCTATTTCCTGACCGAATACTATAGCATGTGATAAATGTGCAGCTTCAGCAATTAGCATAAATCCGATAAGGATCAGAAAAGAAAGGGCCAATAATTGCATGGATGGATGCTTGTTGATAAAGACTCGTATAGGATTGGCAAAGACCATCATGATAATTATAGAAATCATGACAGCTATAATCATTAAAATAAGAGCATCAGTCGGTTTAGATCCAATACCATTAGTCATTCCCACTGCCGTCAATATCGAATCTATTGAGAAAATAAAGTCAATGATAACAATTTGAAATATTGCCTTTGATAATTTTGTAATATTTTTTGATTTAAGCACCGCCTCATCGTGTTCAGGAATCTCTACCTTTTCATGAATTTCAGATGTACTTTTGTACAGCAGGAACAATCCTCCTAATAATAGAATTATGGCTTGGCCGCTTACACCCATGGTTAACCAGGTAGTGTCAATATGATAAAAAGGCTCTTTGAGCCCTACTAAATAAGAAACCGCAAACAGTAAGATAATACGCTGAACCATAGCTAATAACAGCCCCCAATTTGTAGCTTTTCTTTGGTGTTCTTTGGGTAACTTATTGGCTACTATCGAAATGAAAACAATATTGTCGATTCCGAGTACGATCTCTAAAAAGGTAAGCGTTAAAAGTGCAACCCAAGCATCTACACTGGTTAGAATTTCAAACATATTAATTGATTTTTATAGCAGTTCCTTTCTGTTTGTTCTTTGAGTCTCCAACAAGAGAATATTCAAAGGTATACGCATCCTCTGAAGTCTTAAGAATTTTAATATGTACAGCTTTTTTATCCGAATTAGATTTCGGATTAAGTTTACGAACTACAAACTCACAATCATTGATCCACTTAACGCTGTTCGTATCCACCTTACCTTCTACATATTCGAATTCAAGACTGTCAGTTCGAGTGAATTTATTAACGTGTTCTTCTCCATTAACTGTATAATGAAATTCAAATTCACCCGTTTTGAAATCCGAACACTCTCTCTGAACACTATAACAAGAAATAAATAAGGGGATAAAAGTAAGTAGTATTAATAATTTCTTCATTGTGGATCTTTTGTTTTGAATTTCAAAAATAAGCAATAAACGAGGAATATGAATTGGTTGGAGCTGTTAAGATTCTATAAAAGTTTTAAAAGTACCGTCTGTGTAAAAAATAATAATCTTTTCAATATTCTTTTTTTGAGCGCTCTTTATCGGATCTTCCTGTTTAGTTGAAACTTCCGGTTCCACATCAACTTTAGCAATACGAACCTCAGGATTTTCTCTGGGTGGAGCAGGATTTGAAAATAAGGTGCCGCTTGTTTCTTCAGCCGAATCAGGTTTTTTAGGGAATGTTCCCTGACCGTTTAGTAACCAATACAATTCAATCTCAGGAAAAGTATCCAGTATTTTAAGGACAAAATCCAGGCTAGGCTTATTTCGACCAGACATCAAATGAGAAATAGAGGCTCTGTTTACTTGTATTTTATCAGCAAAAGCAGAGGCGCTTAAGCCGTAGTAATCTAGTACTTTTTGTAAGCGTTCTATGAATTCAGCAGTATTAACCATATGTTTACAATGTTAAACAATAAATATTCGTTCTTCATGTTTACAAATGTAATGAATATTCATGAATATAACCACAATAAGACCTTAAATACACATAATCACTTGATTTAATAGTCTAGATAAACAACCATAACTATCTAGAATACAATTATTTAGATTGTTTTTTATAAAATTGTAATTTTCAGAAACATCTGTGTCTGTAACAGTACAGATACTGTATACAAAACTTAACAAAGGAGTAGTGAAATCATAGAAAACTCTGTTTACAGATGTAGCCAATGTTTATTAACAATGTTAAACAGATGCTTGTTTACCTTTGTAACATTCGGTTTTAAATGCGTTAGATTTTATAACTGTAAGGATGGACAACTTTATAATTCTCTATTTTTGCAATACAAAATAATTATAGCCATGAACGATTCACTTACGCACCATGAACAGTACCTGGAAAAACAGTTGCATGGTCGATATATTCATATGAATCACATTGAAAAGATTCTTAAAAACCTGCCAGATACTTTTACCGTTAGCATTGCAGGCAGATCTGTAAAAGACCAGCCTATTTATACACTTAAGGCAGGTAATGGCCCAATTAAAGTTTTAATGTGGTCTCAGATGCATGGAAATGAATCTACAACTACTAAAGCGGTATTTGACCTGCTTAAGCTCTTGCAAGACGCTGATAATCATTTTGGACAGTGGTTAATGGAAAAATGTACTGTTCTTATAATGCCTATGCTTAATCCTGATGGTTCAGAGGCCTATACAAGAGTAAATGCTAATAACATAGACTTGAACAGGGATGCACAAAACTTATCTCAGCCGGAAAGTAAGGTTTTAAGGACTGTATTTAATGAATTCGAACCTGATTACTGCTTTAACTTACATGATCAACGCACGATATTTAGTGCCGGGAGTGTAAAAAAGCCGGCAACAGTATCATTTTTATCACCATCAGAAGATATAAACAGATCAGTAACCGAAACCAGAAAGAAAAGTATGGAGGTTATTGTAGCTATGAATAAGGTTTTACAGGGATATATCCCTGGCCAAATTGGAAGATATGACGATGGTTTTAATTTAAATTGTGTTGGGGATACCTTTCAGTCTTTAGGAGTTCCAACTATTTTATTTGAGTCCGGTCATTTTCCTGATGATTATCTACGGGAGGAAACCAGGAAATACATATTTATAGCCATATGCACGGCTTTAGAATATATAGCAGAAGACAAAGTAACCGGAAATGCAGATCTTTTGTACGCTGAGATCCCTGAAAATGATAAATGCTTCCTGGATATCATTGTAAGAAAAACAAATGAGAATGGGGAAAGAGAGGATATTGGAATTTTGTTCAAAGAAACCTTAATTCAAGATAAGCTTCATTTGCTCCCAACTATTGAAAAAACTGGTGATCTCAAAGAATTTTATGGCCATATCGAACTGCAGAATGCTGTAAACTCTACTAAATCGTTTGAAATAAAGGGGTTTGGGAGGGTAGATATTACAGAAATCTTAAAAAATAGGCAGAATAGTTAATAATAATTTAACGTTTAGTCCAAATTTGACCAAAAAAACTAACGTTTGTGTATATATTTTTGATATTTTTGCTTGAAATTTAATTATAGTTATGGCGAAATTTAAATTAGACGAAGTCGATCACCAGATACTGGATATGTTGATAGACAATACCCGTACTCCTTTTACAGATATAGCAAAAAAATTACTTATATCTGCAGGTACAGTGCATGTTAGAGTTAAAAAAATGGAAGATGCAGGGATCATTAAAGGCTCATCCTTAACCCTGGATTATGAAAAGTTAGGTTATTCTTTCATCGCTTACGTTGGTATTTTTCTTGAGAAAACACACCAAACTAAATTTGTTTTGGAACGTCTTAATGAAATACCATATATAACAGTAGCATCAGTTACAACCGGGAAGTTTAATCTTTTCTGTAAAATAAGAGCTAAAGACACCAAGCATGCTAAAGAAGTGATCTTTGAAATTGATGATATTGATGGTGTTTCTAGAACTGAAACAATGATCTCTCTTGAAGAAAGTATTAATGATAAAAAGAGATTGATGCACACGATTTTCAACGAACTGTAATATCTGAAACATTTTGTTTAATTTCTGTGTTAAACACTTAAACAAGCCCTTTCAAGTCTGGTATTTGGAAGGGTTTTTTGTATTTTCACGCAAATAAAAATACCGACCTATGTCAAGAAAACCAAAGATAGACCGATTTAATGAAAGCGTACTTGCTAAGTATCAGATCTATAACAGTATTTTTATCACCTTACCTTTTGATGAAATTACGAATACAGGGGTGATGTTACCGTTGTTTAGTGAGTTCTGTGAAAAAGGTTTTGATAATGATAAAAACCCTTCGGAAATTGTAGAAGCCTTTTTTACAAAGTATTTTGATAATCCGAGTGAAGAAGAGAAAACAGCACTTCTTTTCAGGTTCATTCAATATATTGAACGTCAAGTTGTATTATTTGATGCTATTGAGGATGCCGCATTTCCTGTTATTAATAACATGAATGGACGTGGAACACTTAGAAACCTGAAAGAAGAGGCACAAGCCAAGAATAAACGTAAAGAGTTGGTTGAAAACCTTAAAAAGTTCAATGTGAGAACAGTGTTAACTGCTCACCCAACTCAGTTTTATCCCGGACCGGTACTAGGTATTATTACTGATTTAGCAAAAGCAATTGAATCGAATGATTTAACATTAATTAAAAAGCTACTCGCTCAGTTAGGAAAAACTCCATTCTTTAAAAAAGAGAAACCAACTCCATTTGACGAGGCCGTAAGTCTTAATTGGTACCTGGAAAATGTCTTTTATCAGGCAATGAGTAGTATCTATAACTATATTCAGGATAATATTTTAGAAGATGAAGAAATAGATAACGACATCGTTAATCTAGGATTTTGGCCAGGAGGAGATAGAGATGGAAATCCTTTTGTAACCACAGAAATCACCCTGAAAGTTGCTAACAGGCTGAGAAGTACCATTATTAGAAACTACTACCGTGACGTTAGACGTCTGAAAAGGAAGATTACCTTCAATGAAGTAGATGTAATGATTTCTGACTTGGAAGCACGTTTATATGAAAACATTTTCAAGGAAGAGGAAAAACCAACGGTTACAGCTGATGAAATTTTAAAAACGCTAACAACCATTAAGCAAATCCTTATAAAAAAACACCAATCATTGTATGTAGATGAGATCAGTAGCATGATCAATAAGGTGAAGCTTTTCGGACTCCATTTTGCAACTTTAGATATCCGTCAGGATTCCAGAGTACATCATAATGTACTTTCTAATATCGTAAAAGAATCAAGAGCTATGGGGCTTGATGTGTTCCCTAAGGACTATGAGTCCTTATCTGAGGAAAATCAAATAGAAATTCTAAGTAAGGTAGAAGGTAAATTAAATCCTGAATTATTTCAGGATGATATGGCTAAAAAGACCCTGGCTTCCATTTATGCAGTAAAGACCATCCAGGATATGAATGGAGAAAGAGGATGTAACAGATATATCATCAGTAATAATGGTAGTGTTATAAATGTTTTAGAGGCATTTGCTATGATTCGCTTGTGTGACTGGAGTCAACCAAATTTAGATGTTATTCCTTTATTTGAAACCGTAGATGATCTTGAAGTAGCCCACCAGGTTATGGAGACTTTATATACTAATAAAGCTTACGCCGAACATTTAAAGCGAAGAGGAAATAGACAAACTATAATGCTTGGATTCTCTGATGGTACTAAAGATGGAGGTTATTTAATGGCAAACTGGGCGATCTATAAAGCTAAAGAACGTCTTACCGAAATTTCAAGGAAATACGATATCAAAGTAATGTTCTTTGATGGTCGAGGAGGACCTCCGGCAAGAGGTGGTGGTAAAACACACCAATTTTATGCCTCATTAGGACCAACCATTGAAAATGAAGAAGTACAGTTAACGATTCAGGGACAAACCATTAGTTCTAATTTTGGAACAATAGAATCTTGTCAATATAATTTAGAGCAATTAATTAGTTCTGGTGTTGCCAATCAAGCTTTTGGTCAGGAAGAAGAAAATCTTCTTAGCAAAGAAGATCGTGAGACGATGAACAGATTAGCTGAAATAAGTTATAATGCTTATGTTGATTTTAAAAAGCATCCTAGGTTTTTGTCTTATCTGGAGCAAATGAGCACATTAAAGTATTATGCAAAAACAAATATCGGTTCCAGGCCATCAAAAAGAGGGAAGTCTGATAAACTTGTGTTTTCTGATTTAAGAGCGATCCCTTTTGTAGGTAGCTGGAGTCAACTAAAACAGAATGTACCTGGTTTTTATGGAGTAGGACTTGCATTTGAAGAGTTTGCAAATAATGGAGAATGGGATAAATTGGAGTCCCTTTATAAAAACTCTCTGTTTTTCAGAACCTTGTTAGAAAACAGTATGATGAGTTTAACAAAATCATACTTTAAACTAACAGCTTATATGAAACACGATAAGGAATATGGTGCTTTCTGGAATCAGATTCATGATGAATATCAGCGTAGCAAAGCAATGATCTTAAAGCTTACAGGTTACTCTAAACTAATGGAGGATTCACCAACAATGAGAGCTTCTATTCATGTCAGAGAGAAAATAGTATTGCCTTTGCTTACGATACAGCAATATGGTTTACGTAAGCTGCAAAAAATGCATAGAGAGAATAAAATTGATAAGAAAGAGTTAGAGACCTATGAAAAAATGGTTACTCGATCTTTATTTGGAAATATTAATGCCAGTAGGAACTCAGCATAATTAAGTAAAACAAAAGCCGCTGATAACAGCGGCTTTTGTTTTTTTAAAAGTTCGGACTCAAATTGTATTTTTTATAGAATGCATCCAAGGCTTCTATGACCTCTTCTTCTGAATCTACAATTTTTATCAAGTTTAAATCTTCAGGACTAACTTTTCCATGCTTTTTGAGTAATACTTCTTTAACCCAATCAAATAAACCTTTCCAAAATTCAGAACCTACAAGAATAATAGGAAATCGTCCTATTTTTTTAGTTTGAATCAGGGTCATAGCCTCAAATAATTCATCCAAAGTTCCAAAACCACCAGGCATTACAACAAATCCTTGAGAATATTTTACAAACATTACTTTTCGCACGAAGAAGTAATCGAATTGAAGATTCTTATCACTATCAATATATGGATTATCGTGTTGTTCAAACGGAAGATCAATATTTAAACCTACAGAGGTTCCGCCTCCCAGGTGAGCACCTTTATTCCCAGCTTCCATAATTCCCGGTCCGCCTCCGGTAATGACACCATATCCAGCTTCAACAATTCGCTTGGCAATACGTTCTGCTAATTTATATTGTGGATCTTCAGGTTTCGTACGGGCTGAACCAAAAATTGAAACACATGGACCGATTTGACTCATTTTTTCAAATCCGCTAACAAATTCACCCATAATTTTGAATATGGCCCATGAATCATTTGTTTTTATTTCATTCCACCCTTTATGATGTGATTCTTTTCTCATAGATTGTCAGTATTATATTTCTTATCAAATTTATAAATATAGGAGCTAACTTAGGTTGCTCAGTGTAAAAATATTTACCGATTATTGGACAAAAAAAAGCAAACCCCATGGCTTGCTTTGTTCTAACACTTTAAATCAAATGTAACTAAAGTGGTTTTCGTCCGGATATAACATTGTATAAAACAATAATGACAGCTATTACAATTAGAACATGTAATAAGCTGCTGGTACTTAAACCGGGAATGATTCCCAACAATCCCAGTACCCAGGCAACGATACAGATTACTGCAACTAACCAAAGAATGCTTCTCATAATGTAGTTTTTAATTGATTTCAGTCTAAGTTACTGATTATTAGATTAAAAACGTGTTTTCTGTCAATTAAATTGCTCTTTAATGACATTATTGAGATTAAACTAACTCCTTTTTTAAAAATTTAGCCGTATAACTTTTCTTATCCTTGATTATTTCTTCCGGAGTACCTGTTGCCACAACCTTTCCTCCACCTTTACCGCCTTCATAACCAATATCGATAATATGATCAGACATTTTAATAACATCCATATTGTGCTCAATGATTAACACCGTATTTCCTTTATCGACTAGTTTATTCAATACAGACATCAATACATTGATATCCTCAAAATGAAGTCCTGTTGTAGGTTCATCCAGAATATAAAAGGTGTTTCCAGTATCTCTCTTAGATAATTCTGTGGCTAATTTTATACGTTGGGCCTCACCACCTGAAAGAGTAGTAGACTGTTGTCCAAGTGTAATATAACCAAGACCTACATCCTGAATGGTTTTTAGTTTTCGATATATTTTAGGTATGTGTTCGAAGAATGTAACAGACTCGTTTATGGTCATTTCCAATACATCAGCAATAGATTTTCCTTTGTAACGAATCTCCAAGGTTTCTCGGTTAAAACGCTTTCCGTTACATGTTTCACATTCGACATATACATCCGGAAGGAAATTCATTTCAATAACCCTTAAACCACCTCCCTGGCAGGTTTCGCATCGTCCTCCTTTAACATTAAAGCTGAATCTGCCTGGCTTATACCCCCGAATCATTGCTTCAGGAGTTTTGGCAAATAAGGATCTTATTTCACCAAAAACACCAGTATAAGTTGCAGGGTTAGAACGAGGAGTCCTTCCAATGGGCGACTGGTTGATGTCGATAACCTTATCAATGTATTCCAATCCCTTAATTTGTTTGTAAGGCATTGGCTTTTTTACCGCATTAAAAAAATGCGCATTCAATATAGGGTAGAGGGTTTCATTAATAAGAGTAGATTTCCCACTTCCTGAAACACCAGTAACGCCAATCATTTTACCTAATGGAAAAGTAACATTTACATTTTTAAGGTTGTTTCCCCGACAGCCAGTTAGCGTAATTTCATGACCATTCCCTTTTCTTCTTTCATCAGGTATTTCAATCTTCTTATTTCCATTAAGGTATTCAGCAGTTAAGGTGTCATGCTTCATTAGCATCTCAGGAGTACCCTGTGAGATGATTTCTCCACCATGTTTACCCGCCTTCGGACCTATATCAATTACATGATCCGCACGTTCTATCATGTCTTTATCGTGCTCCACAACAATAACTGAATTCCCGATATCCCTTAGCGATTCCAATGATTTTATTAATCGTTCATTGTCTCGTTGATGCAATCCGATACTAGGTTCATCTAAAATATAAAGTACGCCCACCAATTGCGATCCAATTTGAGTAGCGAGACGTATACGCTGAGCTTCACCTCCTGAAAGAGATTTTGAACTTCTGTTTAATGAAAGATAATCCAATCCAACATCCAATAAAAACTGAATCCGGGCATTAATTTCTTTTAGAATTTCTTCCGCAATCTTAAACTGCTTTTCAGACAGGTATCCGGATAAGGTTTTAAAGAATTGAGCCAGGTCAAGAATATCCATATGAGCCAGATCCGCAATACTCCTGTTATTGATCTTAAAATACAGCGACTCTTTACGTAATCTTGAGCCTTCGCATTCCGGACAATTAATTTTATCCATATACCCTTTAGCCCATCGGGTAATTGAAGAGGAGTTGCTCTCTTCAAACTGATTTTTAATGAAGTTAACGATACCCTCAAAATCAATTTTATAATCCCTCGTTATTCCGAGGGTCTTTGAAACCACTGAAAACTTTTCTTTCCCTCCATAAAGGATGACATTCATAGCTTCATCAGGAATGTCTTTGATAGGATCAGATAGTTTAAAGTTATAGCGTTCAGCTATTAATTGGATCTGCTTATAAATCCAACTATTTTTTTGTTCGCCGAGGGGAACAATCCCTCCACTTTTTATATTCGAATTTTTATTGGGTATAATTTTGCTTAAGTTGACCTCATGAACCATACCGAGTCCCTTGCAATTCGGGCACATTCCTTTCGGAGAGTTAAATGAAAAAGTATTAGGTTCAGGATTTGGATACGAGATCCCCGTCGTAGGGCACATTAAACTTCTACTGAAGTACCTTGCCTCATCCGAATCGTTATCAATGATCATTAAAACATCATCACCATGATACATAGCAGTATTGATGGTTTCCATTAACCGTTTGACGGTATCGGGGTTTTCGTCAACTTTTAATCGATCAATGACGATCTCAATATCATGAGTTTTATAACGATCAACTTTCATTCCATGCTCAAGATCTCTTATTTCACCATCTACCCGAACTTTTAAGAATCCTTGTTTAGAAATTTGCTCAAATAATTCTCTGTAATGCCCTTTACGACTTTTAATCACAGGTGCCAGTACATTTATTCTTTTGCCTTTAAAATCCTCATAAATGAGATCCTTTATTTGCTCATCACTGTAACTAACCATCTTTTCTCCAGTCTCATAACTGTATGCATCAGCAGCTCTGGCAAACAAAAGCCTTAAAAAATCATAAATCTCGGTAATGGTTCCAACAGTTGATCGAGGAGATTTGGATGTTGTTTTTTGTTCAATTGCTATAACTGGTGATAACCCATCAATTTTGTCAACGTCAGGACGTTCCAAACCTCCCAGAAATTGACGTGCATAGGCAGAAAAGGTTTCTATATACCTTCTTTGACCTTCAGCGTAAATGGTGTCAAAGGCCAGAGAAGATTTTCCACTTCCAGACAAACCTGTAATTACCACAAGTTGTTCTCGGGGAATATTAACGTCTATATTTTTAAGGTTATGAACGCGTGCACCCTTAACCTCTATAAATTCTTCAAAATTATTCATAGTAATGAAACAAGATGCGAATTTACAACTTTAACCGCTAAAAATGAAGTCATATCCTATTTGAATATCAGTATTTACGGTTTCTAAAACCCGGCGGCTGCATCATCGCCTCGATGATCTGCTCCCGCTTCCAAACGTCCACTTTCAAGGCGTAATATTGCATCAACTTTTCCTATAATTTTAGAAGAAGTTTCATCAATCTCATAGCCTGATTTATAAAGCTTTCGTTTAAGGGAGCGGTTAAATTGTTTGGGTTCCATTTTCACGATGTCTGGTAACCACTGATGATGAAACCGTGCCGCATTTACTGCTTCCTGCATACTCATACCAAATTCATATACGTTTAGTATGGTTTGTAGGACAGAAGTGATGATAGTCGAACCGCCTGGAGTTCCAACGACCATAAATAACTCACCATTCTGTTCTACTATCGTTGGTGTCATACTGCTTAACATCCGTTTTTCGGGTGCAATACTGTTGGCTGTTGCTCCTGTGAGTCCAAATTTGTTAGGAACTCCCGGCTTGGCACTAAAGTCATCCATCTCGTTGTTGAGAAAAAAACCTAGTTCATCGCAATATAATTTAGATCCATAAGCTCCATTAATGGTGGTGGTAACCGAAACAGCATTTCCATATTGATCAACAATAGAGTAGTGAGTAGTTTCATCACTTTCCACGATTGTGACATTTCCGTGACTAACCTGATGCGATGGTGTTGCTGCCTTAAACGAAAAGTCACGCATTCTATCTTCTAAGTATTCTGACGATAAAAGTTCTCGCAAGGGTACGGAAACAAAATCAGGATCTCCTAAATAATAATTTCGATCTGCATAAGCTCTTCGCTCAGCCTCCGTTATTACCTGGATGGTTCTTTTGGAATTATGTCCATATCGGTCTAACGGATACCGTTCAATCATTTTCATAATTTGAGCTAAAGTTACACCGCCACTGCTGGGAGGAGCCATAGAAATAACCTTAAGGTCTTTGTAGTTGAATATGATAGTTTTACGCCATTTAGGAGTATAATCCTTTAGATCCTCCATCGTAACAAAACCTCCTTCTGATTGAATAAAATCAATCAGTTTACGAGCAGTTTCACCCGTGTAAAATTCTTGTGGCCCATGCTTTAAAATTCGACGAAGAGTTCGGGCTAGTGCATGGTATTTTATAGTGTCCCCTTCCTTATAAGCTCCGGAAAACAATGTAGTTACTCCACTTAGCTCCACAATTTTATCCTGATATGTTTCAATCGTTTTTTCTTGTTTTCTGGTAACAACGACACCGCGTTCAGCTAAAGAAATAGCCGGTTGTATTATCGCTTCTATCGGGAGCTTACCAAACCTGCGGTGACTTTCAAAAATTCCGGCAATACTACCGGGAACTCCAGTTGAAGTAGCTCCATACCAGGACATATCCGGAATAACATTCCCTAAAGAGTCTAAATACATGTCTCTGTGGGCAAGTTTTGGAGCTTTTTCCCGATAATCCAGAGATCCAACTTCACCATTGTTCAAACGATATACCATAAAACCACCCCCACCAATGTTTCCGGCATAGGGATAAGCTACTGCTAAGGCCAGACCTGTTGCTGCCATAGCGTCAAAAGCATTTCCTCCTTTAGCAAGAATCTCTTTCCCAATTTCAGAAGCTTCCACACGTGCAGAAACTACCATGGCTTTTTCTGTAACTAATCCGGAAGTTTTGACTGTTTTACAGCCTATGAACAGGCAAATTGCAAATATGGAAAGTGTTATTCTCATAAATCGCTAGTTGAAATCGGTTTCTTTTTGAAGTGATTGAAGTTTATGTGCTGAATAAGTTCTGAGTTCCTCAAAAAAACTGTAGAACTCTTCTTGAAACTCTTCGTAATATTCTTCGAGTTCATTAACCGCGAAGTTCATCTTCGATCTATTATTTGTTCGCCTGTTCATTCCATTTAAAACCCGCGAAATACCTTCGATACTGGCATAATTCAACAACCAGTTATCACTAATCATATAAGGCATCATTTTCTTGGTGTTAAGAGGTAGTATATCGTAATGTTCTCGAAGCAAATCATAAAAATCAGCTACAAACTCCGATAGAGGAATGTCGCTGTATCGATCCCAGTTTTTCGCTAAAAAATGATCGTAAAATATATCTACAATAACACTGCTGTAGTGATGGTAATTTTTATGAAGTTTTTTTGTGCTTAACCTTACAGTTGGATGAGCATCTGTAAAAGTATCAATCGCCCTGTGTAGTATAACTCCATTTTGAAATTGAACAGGATAACTTAAATATTTTTTACCTCGAATACTGTCGGCTACAAAATTACCTATTTTAACAAGGGGCTCATCGCCAGAAAGATAAATGTGTGCTAAAAAATTCATTTTCTAAAAATACAAATTCACTTAGGCTTATCACTATTTTATTCATTTTTTAATGGACGAAAGCTGACTTTTGTATGAAATAATTTGCAAATTTGTTCTTAAATCAAAATAAAACTAAATGACCTTAATAAAATCTATTTCAGGAATACGCGGAACCATAGGAGGTAACATAGGAGACAACTTAACACCAGTCGATGCAGTTAAATTTGCGGCAGCCTATGGAACCTGGCTAAAAAAAGAAGTAGGGAAAGATAAAGTAACAGTAGTAATTGGACGTGATGCCCGCCTTTCTGGCGAAATGATCCAAAATTTGGTCGCATCCACCTTAGTAGGGTTGGGAATAGATATTGTAGATTTAGGACTAAGTACTACTCCTACGGTCGAAGTTGCCGTTCCAATGGAAAAAGCAGACGGTGGAATTATTCTGACCGCAAGTCATAATCCAAAACAATGGAATGCTCTTAAACTTCTCAACAATAAAGGTGAGTTCCTTAGTGGAGCAGATGGAGCTAAAATATTACACCTTGCAGAAAATGATGACTTTGCATTTGCGGAGGTTGATGATCTTGGTGTGATTTCAAAAAATGATGCTTATATAGACATTCATATTGATGAAGTGTTAAATCTTTCGTTAGTAGATGTAGAGAAAATTAAATCCGCCAAATTTAAGGTGGTTGTAGATGGGGTTAATTCCACTGGGGGTATAGCGATCCCAAAACTTTTAAAAGAACTAGGGGTAGAGGTGGTTGAACTCTATTGTAATCCTACAGGACATTTTCCTCATAACCCGGAACCTTTAAAAGAACATCTCACCGATATTTCGGACCTGGTGATAAAAGAAAAAGCTGATTTGGGTATCGTGGTAGATCCCGATGTTGATCGTTTGGCCTTTATCAGTAATAATGGGGAGATGTTTGGGGAAGAATATACTTTGGTAGCATGTGCTGATTATGTTTTAGGGAAAACTAAAGGGAATACAGTATCCAATCTAAGCTCATCCAGGGCCCTGAGAGATGTTACTGAAAAGCATGGGGGAACTTATGAGGCTTCAGCAGTTGGTGAAGTAAATGTTGTAACACTCATGAAAAAGAATGAAGCCATTATTGGTGGGGAAGGAAATGGGGGAATTATATACCCGGAAATTCACTACGGTAGAGATGCACTCGTAGGAGTAGCACTTTTTTTAACACATCTTGCTGAGTTAGGTATCTCGGTTAAAGAGCTCCGGGATAGTTATCCTTCTTATTATATGAGTAAAAAGAAAATTCAATTAACGCCTGAAATTGATGTGGATGCTATTCTTAAAATGATGGAAGAAAAATATGCGACTGAAGATATTTCTACGGTCGATGGGGTTAAAATAGATTTTCCAGATAATTGGGTTCATTTACGAAAGTCGAATACAGAGCCTATCATTAGAATATACACCGAAGCAAAATCACAAGTAGAAGCAGATAATTTAGCAGATTCAATTATTGCCGAAATTAAAGAGTTGCTATAATTGACATCCTAATTTAATACAAAATATGTTTTGATTCGAAACTAATCGTAATTTTTATAGTTTCAATATTTTTCTTATTCATCTCTATTTGTATCTTAGCACTACTAAATTTAGAAACTTGAGAAAATGAAAAACATATTTTGTATTATTTTGTTCTTATCGGTATTAGCAGTTCCTGCGCAAAATAAACCTGATACTTTAAAAGTGATGACGTTTAATATTTTGCACGGAGCTACCACCAAAGGTGATTTCAATCTGGAGGCAATTGCGGGGGTTATTAACAAATACAATCCTGATCTGGTTGCCATGCAGGAAGTCGATTTCAAAACCAAAAGAGCAAAAAAATACAACTTACCACTAGAATTAGGATATAGGACTCAGATGATGCCCCTTTATGCGAGAGCGATGTATTATGATGGAGGAGAATATGGTGAAGCTGTATTATCAAAATACAGTCTTACATACACGGAGAATATTGCTTTACCACATCAAAAAACATCAGAACCTCGAGCAGCCCAGGTAGCCAGATTTGAAACCAGGCAAGGAAATATCATTCAGTTTGTAGCTACACACCTGGATCATTTAAGGAATGAGACGGATCGTTTAATGCAGGCTGATGCATTAGTAAAAGAGTTTAAAAACGAAACATATCCTACGATTTTAATAGGAGATCTGAATGCGCAGCCCGATAGTGAAACAATGAAAAAGCTATATCAGGTGTTTCATAAACCGGATATGGAAGAGGCATATAAACCAACTTATCCATCAACAGGACCTAAGATATGCATAGACCATATCTTGTTTAATCAGCCTGAAAAGTGGTCTGTTTTAAACTATGAGATTATTTGTGATGATTATGTAACGGATCACTGTATTGTGGTGGCGACCTTGATATATAAACCCTAATTAATTTTAGGAGCTTTGTCTTTATGCTTGAATCTTTTGTGAGTCCACAAATAGTATTCAGGCTTTTTCTTTATTTGGGCCTCCAATAACTCAGTAAAACGATCTGTGATTTCATAATCAGGAAGGTCTTTGGGTTCTTCTGAAATTACACTGAACGAAGTTTCGTAATACCCGCGTTTTATTTTTTGGATGTCTAAGAATAATACCGGGCAATTAAGACCTTTGGCAATTTTTTCAGCGCCTACAAATACAGGCACCTCAATCCCGAAAAACTCACGCCAATATTTGGCTCTGCTTGGCATAGGAGATTGGTCAATAGCTAAACCATAAAGCGCAAGCTCACCTTCTCTGTACTTTTGTAAAATCGTCTTGGTGGTATCGTACCTGGATATTAAAAAAGCCCCATGACGCGTTCTTATTTTTTTTACCAGGCGATCGAAATACTTATTATTAATAGGTTGATAAACAGCATAACCATTGTGCCTAATCTGGTAACCTAAAGACATTAACCATTCATAGCTTGCATAATGTCCACATAACAAAACAACACTTTTATTTTGATTCTCATAGGCTTTAAGGACTTCGATATTCTTAAACTTAAACCTTTTTTGCATTTCCTCCTTTGAAATGCTCAGAGATTTAATCATCTCCAGAAATAAATCACATAAATGATGGTAAAACTTTTTTTCAATGATTCGTATCTCAATTTCATTCTTATCAGGAAAGGCCAGCTTCAGATTCCCTCGAACTACTTTTTTACGGTAACCAATAAGTCGGTAAACAATAAAGTAAACAAAGTCAGAAACTTTATAAAAAATGGGGAATGGAAGCTTGGAGATAAACCAAAGCATCGGATATATAAGAAGGTATACAAGTAACTGCATGAATAGATTCTTTGCTTCGGCAAATATAACTATATTTGACTCTAAACATTTATATTTAATATGAATTTACAACTAGTTACTATTGCAATTATAGCCGCCAATGTCATTATTTCTATGAAAGGATTTAATGATTTTTCTTTTTTTGAACGGTACAAATTTCACGTTGGGAGTATTCGACGAGGAGAGCAAATTCGAATGCTTACTTCGGGTTTTTTACATGTAGATTGGTCTCACTTGTTTTTCAACATGTTTACCCTATACTTTTTTGCGCCGGTGGTTATCATGTATTTTGGAACGGTAAAATTTTTATTGATATATCTTATTAGTTTATTCGCGGGTAATTTACTTGCCCTGTTTTTTCATAAGGATGAGTACCATTATAGTGCAGTAGGTGCAAGTGGCGCTGTTACAGGTGTTTTGTACGCAGCAATATTGCTACAACCAGATATGAGATTAGCACTAATGTTTATCCCTATACCTATTCCTGCCTATATTTTTGGAATCTTATATCTTCTTTATTCGATATATGGAATGCGTAATAGGGTAGGGAATATTGGCCATACTGCCCATTTTGGTGGTGCTGTCGGTGGCTATGCCGCTACCTTAATTTTCAGCCCTCGATTATTAGAAACTGATACCTTGATGGTTGCGTTATTAGCTGCGCCAATTGTAGTACTTTTTATACTTGAAAAAGCGAAAAAGAATTAGTTTGGCACGAGTGTTGTTTAAGGTATTGATAAATTATCAAACTATGAAAAAAGCAATATTAATTTTAGTAGCAATGACTACAGTAGGTTTACAGGCCCAAAACAACAAACAGATAAATCCATCAGTTTCAGTAACCGGTGAAGGTCTGGTGAAAGTGGTGCCAGATCAGGTGCTCATAAATGTAAGGGTTGAACATGAAGGGAATTCAGCTTCTGAAGTAAAACAGAAAAACGATGAGTCTGTTAGTCAGGTGTTCTCTTTTCTGAAAAAGATGAAAATTGACAAAAAAGATGTCAGAACAGAATACCTGAACCTTAGAAAGAACTATAACTATCAAACTAAGGAGTACAGATATGTAGCGAACCAGTCAGTGTCGATCCTTTTGAGAGACCTTAATAAGTATGAGGAATTGTCTCAGGGATTGGTAAGTTCGGGTATCAATAGAATCGATGGCGTTCAGTTTAAATCTTCAAAAATGGAGGAATACATGTCTGAAGCCAGGATTAAAGCAATTTTAAATGCCAAACAAAAAGCCGGGGAGTATGCTGGAGCAATTGACCAGGAAATAGGTAAAGCAACACATATAAGCGAAACAACAGCTTCGGTTCCTCCGAGACCGATGTTCAAAATGATGGCAGCAGATACTATTGAATCAGGTGGTGCAGAGCAAACTATTGCTACTGGAGAATTAGAAATTAAGGTAACAGTGAATGTCGCTTTTGAATTGAACTAAATAAACTTTTATATGAATTAAAAGCTCAGCCAGTTGGTTGGGCCTTTTTTGTTTAAATGATTCAGTTTGGTAAGGATTGAACCATTTAAGTTTCGCGGTGTGTAAACTATTTATTGTTACGCTTGTCCAAAGGTGTCTAAGGAATAATTAAATACTACTAAAAAAGGCTCTAGGCCCGGTGCAAAGGCATAGATAAGCCATAGATAAGCCATAGATAAGGTATAGATAAGGTATAGATAAGGTATAGATAAGGTATAGATAAGGTATAGATAAGGTATAGATAAGGTATATATAAAGTATGGATACAATATGGTTAGAAATATAAAAAGCGACTAAATAAATCTAGTCGCTTTCTTTTCTTATGGTTGTGGGGAGAGCAGGATTCGAACCTGCGAAGGTAAAAACCAACAGATTTACAGTCTGTCCTCGTTGGCCGCTTGAGTATCTCCCCAGCCTTTGCTGTCACTACCGTATCGGTGGTTAAGCGGTTGCAAATATACTACAGTTTTTAGTCTGTGCAAGTAAAAAATAATATAATTTTAAATGTTTTTCATAAGCCGTTGAAATAGTGAAAAATAAAAAAGCCACTCATTTGAGCGGCTTTAGTAAATATCTTAAATATTAATTGATCTTAGTCTAAAATCTCAGCAACTTTAGCTCTCAATTCTTCACCTCTTAGGTTTTTGGCAATAATTTTACCATCCGCATCAATAAGATACGTAGCCGGGATAGCTCTGATATTGTATAATTGAGCTACAGGATCTTGCCAGAATTTTAAGTGAGAAACATGGTTCCAGGTAAGACCGTCGTCTTCAATAGCCTTTTTCCAATCTTCTTCTTTTCTGTCTAGAGAAACACCAACAATGTTAAGACCTTTATCGTGATAGTCATTATATAGGGCTACAACATTTGGATTTTCTGCTCTACAAGGCTTACACCATGCAGCCCAGAAATCTATTAAGGTAACTTTCCCTTTTGCTTGACTAAGAGTTAAAGAGTCTCCCTCTACAGTAGGAGCAGTAAAATCAGGAGCTACAGCACCTACACTTAACTTGTTAAGTTCAGTTAACTTCTCTTTAATGTTCTGTCCTTGTTCCATTTGCTTTAAATTATCAGCAAAGGCTTCAAAAATAGGAGCTAAAACATCAGGTCCCTGAGCACCAGAGTTAAGAACTCTCTCCATGATCAGTAAAGAAATAAACGAGTTAGGATTTTCTTTTAAGAAGTTTAATTCATAGTCCTTATTCTCTTCTTGAATCTCCATATAAGCTTCTTGAATGGCTTTCATTGAAGTTGTGTCGTTTTCTTGCCTCGCAGTGTTGAATTCTTCTCTTAAAGCACTAATTTTTTTGCCCATTTGCTTAGTGCCTTGCAAGTATTTATAGAAATCTTCATTAGATGGAGTTCCCGATATAACAGATGCATTTAAGCTATCTTTGTAGGCAGTAATATTGATAACACCTTCTTCAGCTACAAAAGGAACAACTCCTTGTACACCTTCTATTCTTATCAAGTGCATCGTAGGATCTTCTGCTTTACCAGAGAACTTTATTTCTCCTTCGGTAACTTGTACAGTGTCAATCACCTGAGGTGGGGTGTTTCCCGATGGCTTTTGTAGATATACATTAGTACCATCTTCCACGCTTCCTGCATCTACTATAACCTTAAAAGTGTTTTTTTCTACTCCGTTACTACATGCTGTTATAGCAACAGCAAGTATTAATAATCCCAATTTTTTCATTAAATCTTATTTTTTCGCTTTGTGCAAAGTTAAACTTTAAAGTAACTTATAAAAGTTTATTTAAAAACCATTAACAAAAAAAGCCTTCTTTATAAACAGAAGGCTTTTAATATGTTAAAAATATGTTTAGAATTGATACCTGATACCTAGAGCGATATCAAAATCAAAATCATCATCAAATCCGTCATATCCAACTAATCCTAATTCAGGTCTAAAATCCAATGACAATAAAAGCGGAATGTCAAAATTATATTCAATACCGACATCACCAGCAGCGAAAATAAAAGCCCCATCATTGTCATCATCAAATCGATCATCGTTGAAATCAACACTTCCGATACCACCACCGGCACCAACATACCAATTGAATCTTCCCTCAATAGGCATTACCCATTGATATAATCCAGTTAGTTTAAAGGCGTCAAAATTATTGTTATCTCTCCAGCCAAGATCAAACTCCAATCGATTCATATTTCTTCCCAATGCTCTTTGATACGAAATCTCTGCGCCAAATCCATCGCTATCACCTAAGCGCAAACCTAAGGCATTATCCGAAACTTCCTGAGCATTAGAGTTTAATGCAAATCCAATTGATAGTAAACCTAAAAAAAATAATTTTTTCATACGTATTGTTTTTGTTAATAACGTTTACAGCGCTAATTTAGTTCAACATTTTTATTTATTTATAAAATGAATCCTAAAAATAAGTTGAATAATCTGGTTAAACAGCTTCACGGAGAATTACACCATGATGCGCTTCATAAAGCTATTTATGCCACCGATGCTTCGGTATACCGAGAGTTACCAACCGCTGTTTCATTTCCTAAAGATATATACGATCTAAAACTGTTGATAGATTTCGCCAGGAAAGAAAACACTTCATTAATACCTCGCACGGCAGGTACGTCTTTAGCCGGACAATGTGTGGGAGATGGTATTGTCGTTGATGTGTCGAAATATTTTACAAACATACTGGAATTAGACGAACAAAATAAAACAGTTACCGTTCAACCTGGAGTAATCAGAGATGAATTGAATCAGTATCTGAAGCCCTATGGTTTATTTTTTGGTCCGAATACTTCAACGGCTAACAGGTGTATGATAGGGGGTATGGTTGGCAACAATTCCAGTGGTACAACCTCCATTAAATATGGAGTAACACGAGACAAGGTTCTGGAACTTGAAGTACTTCTATCTGATGGTTCCGAGGTTGTCTTTAAACCATTACTTCCTGAAGAGTTTAAAGAAAAATTGGAATTACCTTCTTTGGAAGGTGAAGTGTACAGAACGGTTTTTGATTTATTGAATGACCAGAAGAATCAACAGACCATAAAAAGTGAGTTCCCAAAACCTGAAATTCATAGAAGAAATACAGGGTATGCCGTTGATGAATTACTAAGATTACTACCCTTTAATAAAAATGGCGGTAAGTTTAATATGTGTTCTTTGCTGGTAGGAAGTGAAGGAACCCTTGCTTTTACTACCAAAATAAAACTCAAACTTGATCCATTACCTCCTCAACATAATGTAATGGTCGCAGCACATTTTAAAAGTGTTAGTGAAGCCTGTAAAGCCGTAGTTCCTGTTATGAATCATGGCTTATACACTTGCGAAATGATGGATAAGGTAATCCTCGATTGCACAAAAAATAATAAAAGTCAAGTGGCGAACCGGTTTTTTATAGAAGGAGATCCGGAGGCCATTTTAATGCTGGAACTGGCCGATAATGACCTTGAAAAGCTTGAAGTACAGCGTCGAAAACTCATCGAGACACTTGAAACGACAACTTCGTCTTACGCACATCCTTCTCTTTATAAAGAGGATATAGATAAGGCTTTGGAGCTCAGAAAAGCAGGACTTGGACTTTTGGGTAATATCGTAGGGGATCATAAAGCAGTAGCCTGTATAGAAGATACTGCGGTAGCAATTGAAGATTTATCAGATTATATTGATGAGTTTGCACAAATCATGCAGAAATATAATCAAAAGGCAGTCTATTATGCACATGCAGGGGCAGGGGAACTGCATTTAAGACCAATCCTCGATTTAAAAACATCAGAAGGGGTTCATTTATTCCGGGCTATTACTACCGATGTGGCCATGCTGGTTAAGAAATATAAAGGATCTATGAGTGGAGAACATGGTGACGGAAGGGTGCGATCGGAGTTTATAAAACTTATGATTGGCGAAGCTAATTATAATTTGCTTGAGCAAGTTAAAACGGCATTTGACCCGGAGAATATCTTTAATCCTGGTAAAATAGTGAACTATGTAGCCATGGATGAGTCACTGCGATATGAAAAAGATCGTCAAGAGCCGCTCATAGAAACCTTAATGGATTTTTCGGATTCCGAAGGGATCTTAAGAGCTGCAGAAAAGTGTAATGGTAGTGGAGATTGCCGTAAAACACATCATGCAAATGGTGCCATGTGTCCTAGTTATCATGCTACCAAAAATGAAAAGGATACCACGAGAGCCAGAGCGAATGCCCTGCGTGAATTCTTAACCAATAGTGATAATAAGAATCGTTTTAGTCATAAAGGGCTTAAAGAGGTTTTTGATTTATGCCTTAGTTGTAAGGCGTGTGGAAGTGAATGTCCAAGTAATGTTGATATTGCATCATTAAAAGCGGAATTTCTATATCAATACCAATCGGAAAACGGCACTACGCTGAGAGATAAGGCTTTTGCTTATAATACGAAACTGAATAAGTTGGGAAGTAGATTGCCATTTCTAATAAACAATTCAATCTCGAGAAAAATTGTTAAAAGAATATTGGGGGTTGCTCCGGAACGTTCGCTTCCTGAAATTTCAAGCTATAATTTCGACAGGCACCTTCAAAGTGCTAAAAATAAAAATATTACAAATAGGAAGGTGCTTTTGTATATTGATGAATTTACGGAGTTTTTAGACATAGAACTGGGTAAAGATGCCATAGATTTATTTCAAGCTTTAGGTTACGAAGTTGAACTTTATTACGGTGAAAGCGGAAGGACGTTTATTTCAAAAGGCTTTTTAGCTCAAGCCAAAAAAATTGCCAAAACGAACCTTACCAGACTAAATAAATTAGTAGACGATGGTTGTCCGTTAATCGGTTTAGAACCTTCAGCTATATTATCGTTCAGAGACGAATATTACAGATTATTACCGAATGATGCGAATGTAAAAAGAGTGGCTGAAAACGCATATTTAATAGAAGAATTTCTTGCCGGTGAAATAAAGGAGGGTAAGATAAACAGCTCTATGTTTACCAAAGAAATTAAAGAAATAAAGATTCATGGTCATTGTCATCAGAAAGCATTATCGAATCAAAAGGTTACGTTTGACATACTCAACTTGCCGGATAACTTTAAGGTAAGCATTATAAATTCCGGATGTTGTGGAATGGCAGGATCTTTTGGATATGAGAAAGAACACTATGAGGTAAGTATGAAGGTAGGCTCGCAAAGATTATTTCCCGCCATAGAAAAAACCGCCCCTGAAACTATTATAGCAGCAAATGGCACTAGTTGTAGACATCAAATTTATGACGGAACCAAACGCAGAGCGAAACACCCGGTAACCATATTAAAAGAAGCATTAATATAACACCTGAATTATGTTTAAGTATATCTCTGTTTTAATTCTATTGTTAGTTGGTTGCAAATCGTCTAAAATGGAAACCCTCAGTACAAAGGAATGGAATATAATCTGGGAAGATAATTTTGACAAAGACAAGGTTCTTGACCACAGTAAATGGACCAAAATAAAAAGAAACAAGGCAGATTGGGGAAATTATATGACTGACTATGAAGGCTGCTTTGAAATTAAAAATGGAAACTTACACCTAAAAGGTATTCAGAAGCCTGACCACATCAACGACACGGTTCCTTATTTAACAGGTGGAGTAGAAACCAAAGGGAAGTTTTCCTTTCAGTACGGTAAAATAGAAATTAAAGCTAAACTCGATAGTGGAAAAGGGGTATGGCCTGCGATTTGGATGTTGGCAGATCAGCCTAAATATGGAAAGTATCCAAGAAATGGAGAAATTGATATTATGGAACACCTGAACTATGAAAACAAGATCTATCAAACAGTGCACTCGTATTACACCTTAGTCTTAAAAGAGAAAGAAAATCCTCCCTATTATAGTACAACAGAAGTCAATACTGAAAACTTTAACGTGTATGGATTAGAGTGGTATCCCGATAAATTGGTTTTCACCTTAAACGGTAAAAAAACCTTTGAATATCCGCGATTAGATAATGTGGATAAAACCCAATGGCCTTTCGACCAGCCATTCTATTTAATGATAGACATGCAAATAGAAGGAAGTTGGGTAGGAGAGGCGGATCCTAAAGACCTGCCGGTAGAAATGATCATTGACTGGGTTAAGGTTTATCAATAAAAGTAACCTATTTTTTACCAGTGATCGTAATGGCTGCGAGTAACTCTTTATAATTTAATGATTTCAAGTCTTCGTCAGAGTAAAACGGACTCAATTTGTCGTTACTGAAATGATAGAGTTCCCATCGCTTGTCGTGATACTCTAATGCAGTTAAATTTTCAACCCAATCTCCGGAGTTTAAATACAAGCAGGTACCGTGTTTATTCGTTTTACGAACCATTTGTGGTTGATGAATATGTCCGCATATCACATATTTATAACCGTTTTCAATGGCAAGATCTGCAGCAGCTTTTTCGAAATCCCCAATATACTTTATGGCCTTTTTGACACTGTTTTTTATTTTTTTAGATAGTGAGTACTTTTCCCTTCCTAATCCAACCAATACCCAATTTATAAACCTGTTTAAAAGAATTAGAAAATCATACCCCCAACCACCAAGTTTGGCAATCCATTTGGTATGTTGAATGGAGGCGTCAAAAACATCACCGTGAAATATCCAGGCCTTCTTTCCGTCCAGGTTCAAAATAAGTTTATCCAGAATATGAATATTGCCCATAGACACATCACTGAATTTACGAAGCATTTCATCGTGATTACCCGTAATGTAGTAGACCTCGGTCCCCTTGGTAGATAAATCAATTATCTTTTTTATGACCTGTAAATGAGCTTTTGGGAAAAATCTTTTTCTAAATTGCCAGATATCAATAATATCTCCGTTAAGGATTAACTTCTCCGGATTAACACTGTTTAAATAAGATAACAATTCTCCAGCGTGGCATCCATAGGTTCCGAGATGTACATCCGATATAACTACTGTTTTAACTTTACGTTTTCTCAATGCAATAATGTTTATACAAAAAAACATGCTTCGTTTTACTCAAATATTAAAATGTAATTAATTCTATATGAGAAGATTGTTAATATAACATCACTAATTAAATGTGAATATTAATTTAGGTTTACTGGTATTTAATTTTTGTTTATTTGTATTTAGCTTTATTTTTGAACAAAAACCAAAACTATATGGCGGGAAATTCCTTCGGGAACCTGTTTAAGGTAACCACATTCGGAGAATCACATGGAGAAGCGTTGGGCGGTATTATAGATGGATGTCCAGCCGGTGTCGAAATAGACTTCGAAGCTATTCAAAAAGATTTAGATAGAAGAAAACCAGGCCAGTCGGCTATTGTAACACAACGTAAAGAACCTGATGAAGTACGTTTCCTGTCGGGGATATTCGAAGGAAAAACAACAGGGACTTCTATCGGGTTTATCATCGAGAACACCAATCAAAAATCTCACGACTATTCGCATATAAAGGACAGTTATCGTCCTAGTCATGCTGATTATGTATACGATCAAAAGTATGGTTTCAGGGATTACAGAGGCGGAGGAAGAAGTTCTGCCCGTGAAACAGCCTGCAGGGTTGTAGCTGGAGCTATCGCCAAGCAAGTACTGCGAGATGTAAACTTTCAGGCATTTGTTTCCGCAGTCGGAGAAATGTCTTTGGATAAACCTTATGAAGAATTAGATCTCAATGTAGCTGAATCCAACATAGTCAGATGTCCTGATGCTGAAAAGGCTTCAGAAATGGAATCCTATATAAAAGAAATTCGTAAACAGGGAGATACCGTAGGTGGTGTTGTCACTTGCGTTATAAAAAATACACCTATTGGATTGGGTGAACCGGTTTTTGACAAACTGCATGCTGAACTCGGAAAGGCTATGCTTTCTATTAATGCGGTTAAAGGTTTTGAATATGGAAGTGGTTTTGAAGGTTCCAGGATGAAGGGTAGTGACCACAATGATAAGTTTAATACCGACGGTACTACCAAAACTAATTTTAGTGGTGGGATACAAGGAGGAATTAGTAATGGAATGGACATCTATTTTAATGTGGCATTCAAACCGGTAGCTACGCTTATTCAATCTTACGAAACAATAGATAAAGAAGGTAATATAGTCGAGATGCAAGGAAAAGGTCGACACGACCCTTGTGTAGTGCCTAGAGCTGTTCCTATCGTTGAGGCTATGGCAGCATTGGTACTTGCGGACTACTACCTTTTAAATAGAGCTTCTAAAATATAAAGCTCAAAAACCTAAAATAATCTTTATGAAGAAACTAGCTTTACATTGGCAAATACTTTTGGGAATGTTAGTTGGGGTGCTTTTTGCCCTGCTAATGATTCAATTTGATTGGGGACCAAAATTTGTAACCGATTGGATTAAACCATTTGGAAATATTTTTATAAATGCCTTAAAACTAATTGCTGTTCCTTTAATTCTTGCATCCCTTATAAAAGGGGTCTCTGATCTTAAAGATATCTCTAAACTCTCTAAAATGGGAGGAAGGACCATCGGAACCTATATCATTACTACTGTAATAGCTGTTTCTATTGGTTTAACAGTCGTTAATGTCATTAAACCTGGGAAGACTATAAAAGAAGAAACTCGTAATGAGTTAATGGACAGTTATAGTGGTGATGCAAGCAGTAAAATTGCCGATGCCGAAAAGCAAAAAGAAGCAGGACCATTACAGGCCCTGGAAGATTTAGTTCCAAGTAATATTTTTAATGCAGCCAGCGATAATGGTAATATGTTACAGGTTATTTTCTTTGCCATCTTCTTTGGAATAGGCCTCATTCTTATTCCTGAAGAAACAGCAAAACCTGTTAAAGCCTTTTTTGACGGCTTTAATGAAGTGATCTTAAAACTCATAGATCTGATTATGCTGGCAGCACCATATGGTGTTTTTGCCTTGCTAGCCGCATTAGTGGTTGAAGCTCCAAGTGCAGATTTATTTAAAGCCCTTGGTATGTACGGGATAACGGTATTATTGGGCTTAGGTCTAATGATTG
The DNA here is from genome assembly GCF_000511935.2 of Zhouia amylolytica AD3. Classification (NCBI taxonomy): domain Bacteria; kingdom Pseudomonadati; phylum Bacteroidota; class Flavobacteriia; order Flavobacteriales; family Flavobacteriaceae; genus Zhouia; species Zhouia amylolytica. Next base: position 239,131 of record NZ_AYXY01000019.1, read on the forward strand.
GAGTATATATCTTAATTGTCTGGGTATTTACCAAAAAAACGCCAAAATTCTTCCTGAATGGTATTTCTCCGGCTCAATTACTGGCATTCTCAACAAGCTCAAGTGCAGCAACTTTACCTGTCACCATGGAAAGAGTTGAAGAACATCTTGGAGTAGAAGAAGAGGTAACCAGTTTTGTGTTGCCTATAGGGGCTACGATAAATATGGATGGAACCAGTTTATATCAGGCTGTTGCCGCTGTCTTTATAGCTCAGGCGTTCGGTATGAACCTTGATATTGCCACGCAATTAGGAATTATAGCGACCGCCACTTTAGCATCAATAGGAAGTGCAGCAGTACCCGGAGCAGGAATGGTAATGCTGGTGATTGTTTTAGCCCAGGCTGGAATACCGGAGGCCGGTTTAGCTCTCATCTTTGCTGTAGACAGACCCCTTGATATGTGTAGAACAACTGTGAATGTTACTGGAGATGCAGCAGTATCGATGCTGGTTGCCAAGTCGGTAGATAAACTGGGAGAACCCCACGTAAGAGATTGGGATGATATTTATAAGAATAAGCCTAAGGAACAATAGACTTTAAATAATTGATTGTTAAGCCTGTGAATGTACATTCACAGGCTTTTTTCATATGTAAAATTAGGTTTAAATAAAGATTCTGTTTAACTTAAATAATATGTTTTAGACAAAGGTCTTTCTAACCAAATAAGAAGATGAATTGGTGGTTTGTCATACCCGTTGTAATACTGACTTATATAGTATTAAATATAGCAGTATATTTTTTACAGGAACGAGTTATATTCAAACCAGAAAAACTTCCTCAGGATTTTGAATATAAATATAAAAATCAGGTATTTGAAGAATATAACATAGCTGTAGCGAATCATGTCCATATTAATGGAGTTCATTTTAAGGTCAGGAACTCGAAAGGGATTGTTTTTTATCTGAAGGGGAATTCTAAAAGTGTAAAAGGTTGGGGAAAATTTGCTGTAGATTTCACGCGATATGGTTTTGATGTACTAATGATAGATTACCGTGGCTTTGGAAAAAGTACAGGATTAAGATCTGAAGCAGGAATAAAGCATGATTTACAGTATATCTATGATGAACTGAAAACACAAATTGAAGAAAGTCATATTGTTTTATATGGCAGATCTTTAGGATCGGGGTTTGCCGCTTACCTTGCGGCAACTAACAACCCTAGATTACTGATTTTAGATGCACCGTATTACAGTGTGAGTTATATAGCAAAAAGGTTTTTACCCTTTATGCCAATGTCTTTATTGCTGCGATTTCCTGTAAAGACGCATAAATCGTTGAAAGAGGTAAATTGTCCCATAAAAATTATTCATGGTACCAATGATAAATTAATTCCGTTTAAAACAAGTATTAAATTGTCTAAGATCAAACCGGAACAAACCAGACTTTACCCTGTAATTGGGGGAGGACATAATAACTTACACACGTTTCCTATGTACCATCGATTTTTAGAGGAAATATTAAACTCTAAAAGACCAAAACCTATAGACCCTGAGACAACGAGTTTGAATTTTAGAAAGAAGAAGAAAAAAGGTAAAAAATTATTTTGATGTTAAACTATTTACAGGAAAAACTAATTTTTAAAAGTGAGCAACTTCCAAAAAACCATAAATTTAATTTCAAAATACGCTTTAAAGAGTTGTTTTTAAAAGCAAAGGATGGTGCTAAACTGCATGGGGTACACTTTCAGCAAGATGACTCAAAAGGAATTATATTATACTTTCATGGTAATGCACGAAACATTGATTATTGGGGTATTTGGGGAGAGCAACTATCAAGTACTTATAAATATGATGTGGTCTTGATGGATTACCGAGGCTATGGAAAAAGTAAAGGAGAACGTTCCTACACACAAATGCTTGAAGACTCTTTGGTATTTTATAACTATTGCTGTCAATTTTTTACCGAAGATAAGATTATCCTGTTCGGCAGGTCTCTGGGTGGTGCCTTTGCCTCTTATACATCACTTCATACCAAATCGGAAAAACTTATTTTGGAATCTACTTTTACTACCCTGGAAGAAGTAGCAAAAACAAAATTTTGGTTTTTACCAACAAGTCTATTATTAAAATATCCCTTTCAAAATGAAAGGAATATGCCACTGATTAATAGTGAAACATTTATAATACATGGGTCTGACGATCCTTTAGTGAAATATGAACTTGCACAAAAACTTTATCATTTATCAAATAGTAAAAGTAAAGAGTTGAAAACTATTGAGGGAGCCGTGCACAACGATTTACGCAACTTTGAAGGCTATCATAAGTATTTAGATCGGATTTTATAAAAATGAATTTATATATTAAAGGTTAATGTATTTTCCTTTTGGGTACCTTAGTTCATAAGATAAATGTTTTTTAGACTGTTCTTTACTATTCAATGTAATTTTCCATTCAATAATCTGAGTTTTTGTATTGTAATCACCTTCATCAAACTCAATATCGTTAACTTTAATTTGGTTATTCTGGCTTAAAGGAATTCGATCTTTTAAGATTAATTCTATCCCATAGTTTTTATTGTTTTTAACCAGAATTTCAAAGGCTTTATCTACTATTCTGGAATTACCAATAAATGATTTATTCTTGTTGTACCGGGCCTCATTCCTTTCAACAACTACACTAGGATCAATACCAAGAGAAACATTTAATTTCTCTTCTATTGAGTTAGGGTCTATATATGTTTTACCGGCATAATTCCCCTCGAAATAAACATTTGCTTCTCCTGGGAGTAAATTGTATTGTTCCCAATCAGTTATTTTAGCTAACAGATAAACATTTTCGTTAATCACTGGTGCAGCAAAGTATGTATAATCAGCGTTTATAGTAAATGAATCAATCTCTATTACCGTTACGTCATTAATAGAAGGGATATTGTATTTTTTGGATATTTTAAAAACAGTAGTAGTGACATTTTCATGTTTTGTTACAGGTTGTTCTTCCTGAACTTGCTCAATTATTTCTTTTTTACGCGAATTTGCTTTAGCATATCCCGCAACTACCACTTCATCTAATCGATTTTCGGAATATTCTAAATGTACATTCATTCTGGTTGAATAAATCGGTAGGGTTTGTGACTGCATACCAACATAACTATATTCTAATTCTTTGGCTCCCATCACATTATTAATTATATATTTTCCATCAAAATCAGTTGATACTCCTGTTGATGTTCCCTTTATCAATACATTTACCCCAGGTAAAGGTTGTCCTTCTTCATCGTAAACATAACCTACGATATTGTTTACCATAGGATTATATTTATAATTAAATCTGTTTTTGGTCGAATTTTTATTATAATTAATGGGGTTTACGAAGTTAAGATTATGAGACTCAATAATCGGCATGGTATTATCGACCGAAGGGTCACCTGTAGAAAGAGTTAATTTAACATTCGACCAATCCTGACTAGTGTTTTGATATACATGTGCTTTATAATGAAAAGTTAAAGGAGCCTTTGTGCTTTCGGATTTTACATCATAAACAGGAAACCAACCTGCCCCATTTACGTTATAGGAAATTATTAATTTTAAATCCAGTTCTTCTTCTGAATTGAGTTTTAATTTAATTTCACCTCGCTTCTCTTTATTGTTCTCTAGAACCTTATTAAGCTCATTCTGGATTTTTGTTAATTTTTCTTCAATTTTTTTAATAGACGCGTTTGCATCATAGATTTCATTTTTTATCGAAATAGTGCGCCTTCTGTAATAGTCAGAAATCTCCTGAATTTTGGCTAAAGATAAACCCTTTTGCTCGGAGGATAGGTTTCGGTTCGTATTCAATACCTTTAGCTCTTCATCTAAACCAGTTATTAAGTTGATTAATTCATTTTTAGATTTTTTTTGAGCTTCTAGTAGTTCATTTAAACTCTTTTCTTTTTCAGACTTTTCAGCTACTACCATATAATTTATATCATAATTAATAGCTAATACTGAAGCTGATTTTAATCCTCTAATTTGAATGGTGCTTGAGTTAATATTTGGAGATAAACCTGTTAGGGTGATATCATTACTACCCGAATTTAATGATAAATAAGCCTCCCTTGTAATCTCTGCACCGGAAAGATAAACAACGGCCTCTGTAATTTTAGAAGTTGTATTTATTTCTTTACTAAATAGGAGAGAAGTACTAAATAATAAAACGTACAATATTTTTCTCATTAGATTAATTTTTATTTCTAATCTAAGGAAATTTCTTTAACATTTATGACACTAGTCTAAAAATTTATCCCTCAACTCCGGTGTTGGAACCATACATTGTTCTTTTTTGCCATACCACTTATACCTGTTTTTTGCAATAAAATTATAAACCATATCCCTGACACTGCCAGGTATAAATAGTAAAACAGAACCCATAAAGCCCATAAATCCTCCAAATTCTTTTGCAATTTCTAAGGCTGCAGTTGATTTTACAAAATAGGCGCTTCCTGGATCGATTAGAATTATAGAATCTATCTTTTGAGTATCGATTCCTCGTTCTTTGGTAAGTTGCATACCGATATCACTTTGTAATGAAGCAAATCGAAATGAATCTTTTTTGTCTCGTTTAATTACAGATAGTACAGTGCTATTACATAAATTGCATACACCATCAAATAGAATTATCTTTTTATTATCAGGTATTTTCATATCATTTCTTTGCTTCAACAAGTTCTAATTGATCTAATGCTACACTGGTAGTAAACATACCATAATTTACAATGGCCTTATTTTTCTCTATAGTGTCTATGCTACCGATTGCCTTCCCGTCCAAAAGCCTAACACGGTCACCAATTTTAAGAATAGGTTTAGGTTTGTTAACCTCCTTTTCTAAATTCTTCTTTTTCTCTACATTTTTCTTTTTTCGAATAACGGCAACCTCTTTCTGAACCTCTTTTTCTACGGTTTGCTTCTTAACCTTAATTTCTTGCTTTTCCTTTTTTGTTTGATGTTTTCGCTTAGAGTTTTCTGTTTCAACAATTCTCAAAAATTCGGAAATTAGCGGACGTTTCTTTTTGTTATAAAAATACTTTTCAGCAATATCATTTACCTTATTTCCTAAATAAATCATGCGCTGGTTATGATCGTACAACTGCTGATAGCTTTCTAGTTTATTTTTTATTTTACTGTTAAGTTCATCTAGTCTCCTTGCCTCCTCACGGGCCTTAACTTCTTCTTCTTTTAATTGTGAAGAGGTTTTGGACATCTGACGATGTTCTTTTTGAAGCTTTGCAATCGTTCTGTCAAATCGAACCTTTCCGCGTTCAATTTTTTTCTTCGCCCTATTAATTAAGCTATAAGGGATCCCGTTTTTTTGAGCTACCTCAAATGTGAATGAACTCCCGGGCTGACCGACAACAAGTTTAAAAACAGGCTCTAAAGTGTTGTTGTCAAACATCATGTTCGCGTTAGTAGTGTAAGGAAGTTCATCAGCCAACATTTTAAGGTTTGCATAATGAGTTGTAATAATACCAAAAGCGTCACGGTGATAAAATTCCTCGAGAAAGGTTTCTGCCAGAGCACCACCCAATTCGGGGTCACTACCGGTGCCAAATTCATCAATTAAAAATAAAGTTTGATCATTACACTTCTTTAAAAAGTAATTCATGTTCTTTAATCGGTAGCTGTAGGTGCTCAAATGATTTTCAATAGACTGATTGTCTCCTATATCCGTTAAAACCCTATTGAATAAGCACATTTTACTTCTTGGATGAACAGAAACCAACATTCCACTCTGAAGCATTACCTGAAGTAATCCGACAGTTTTAAGAGTGATACTTTTCCCCCCGGCATTAGGCCCGGAAATAACAATGATTCTATTTTCTTTATGAAGTGAAATAGATTGAGGATATGTCTTTTCACCCTTTCTTTTATTAGTTAGGAATAAAAGTGGATGATAGGCATCAATCAGTTCCATTTCTTTATGCCCGACAATTTCAGGTAATATTCCATTTACGTCTGATGCATATTTAGCCTTGGCTGATACGACATCAATTAAGGTTAAATATGTTTGATAATCTTGTAAAAGGGGAATATAGGGACGAAGAAAATCGGTTAAACCTTTTAGAATACGATTTATTTCTTCTTTCTCATCATATTCCAAATTATTTAATTCTCTGTTGTATCTGAAAGTCTCTTCCGGTTCAATATAAACAATACTCCCTGTTTTACTGCTCCCTAGAACACTTCCTTTGACTTTACGACGATACATGGCTTTTACCGCTAAAACTCGTCGGTTTTCAACCACTGATTCTTTGATATCATCTAAATAACCGGAGGCAATATAACTACTCAGAGCTCTGGAGAAGCTTTGATTTATTTTACTTTTCACCTCGTTTAACTGTATTCGGATGTATTTTAAATCGGGAGATGCATCATCTTTAATCTCGCCAAAACGATCAATGACCTTTTCTGTTTCCTCAATAATTTCCTTTGTAAATTCAATTTGTTGAGAAGTCCTAAAAAGGGTAGGATAGTAGTCATGGAATTTTTTAAAAAAAGTGATATGAGTATTTACAGTACCTGAAATAGTACCTATTTTTCTAAACCCTTTAATTTCAATAACCGTATTCTCGATATTTAACAACTTGATTTCAGGCGAAATATCTTCAAATCCATGATTAGGGATTTGATTATTGTTATCAAACGATGATAGATACTCATTGGTGAGATTTAAAGCTTCTATCATCTTGTCCCTCTTTGAAAAAGGCTTAATCTCTAAAGCAGCTTCTTTTCCTAATTCAGTAGTACACCTGTCGGCAACTTGATTTAGGACGGTTGAAAACTCTAAATCTTGTAATGTTTTGTCGTGAATCTTATTCATAGCAATATATACCTCATTTAAGGCCATACAAAATTAAGTATTTCATTAGAATGCCAATGGAGTTAGACTCATAGTTTAAAAAGATAATATTATTTTAGTCACAGAATAATTTGATGAGAATGAATGCATATATACATCCCGATTGGGAATCAATTTTAAAATCAGAGTTCAATAAACCCTATTTTGACGAGTTAACTGAATTTGTGAACGCTGAATATCAGGAGAATACCTGTTACCCTGAAAGGACCAAAATTTTTGCAGCATTCAATCATTGTCACTTTAATGACCTTAAGGTGGTTATAATCGGACAAGATCCTTATCACGGTCCTGGCCAGGCAAATGGTCTTTGTTTCTCGGTCAATCCAGGGATGGCGCATCCACCGTCGTTAGTTAACATTTTTAAGGAAGTGAATGATGATCTTGGAATTCCTTATCCTGTTAGTGGTAATTTAGAACGATGGGCAGATCAGGGAGTTATGCTACTTAATGCAACATTATCCGTAAGAGCTAATCAGGCAGGTAGTCATCAAAATAGGGGATGGGAAACGTTTACGGATGCTGTTATTCGATCCATTTCAGAACAAAAAGAAAATGTGGTCTTTCTTCTGTGGGGTGGATATGCGAAAAAAAAGAGTAAGCTCATAGACAAGTCTAAACATAAAATATTAACCTCCGGACATCCCTCACCTTTAAGTGCTAATAGGGGGTATTGGTTTGGAAACAAGCATTTTAGCGCTTGCAACACCTATCTTAAAGAAGCAGGAAAAGAACCTGTTAGCTGGTAGATTATTAATCTACTTATATTATTTTAGTATATTTACAATCGATTGTATTACCAACCAATAATGAATAATCGTAAAATGAGATTCTGGTTAATTTGCCTCTTAATAATAAGCTTCAACAAAATATATGGTCAAACTGATTTTGATAAGATCATAGAAAACATCCAAAAAGAGGAGCATACTAAAATTAAGGATGTTCTAAAATTAGATGATAGTGTAGCAGTTATTATCGGAAATCAAGAAAATAATGGTTCCTGGGATAATATAGATTACTCGATAACACATCGTACTTTATGGGAACCCTTACAACATTTAAGATACTTGAATCAGTTATCCTTGGGTTATACGTATCCTAAAAGTAAATTTTATCTAAATGAGGCAGTTTTCCATGCATTGAGAAACGGACTGAAATATTGGAATGAAAGAGATCCTAAAAGTAATAACTGGTGGTTCAACAAAATAGCTGCTCCACAGCAACTAGGAGCTATTTTAATCTTGTTAGAGCATGGGAATAATGAATTAAATCCAGAGTTGGAAAAGCGATTGATCAAACAAATGCATCGTGGGGATCCAGAAAAATGGACAGGAGCCAATAAATTAGATATTGCACTTCATTATATTTACAGGGGTTGTTTGTTAAGAGACCATAACGTTTTAAAAAAAGGGGTAGATGAAAGTTTCTATCCTATAAAATTTACTACCGAAGAAGGCCTTCAACATGATTACTCGTATCAACAACACGGGCCTCAACTTTACATAGGAGGCTATGGTACCGTTTTTGTTCAAAATGAAGTTTTAGTTGCTACCTATCTTAAGGGGACCTCTTATGCTTTAACAGGGGAGAAATTAAAATTATTATCCAAATTTATATTAAATACCTATGTGGAAACCCTGCATGGTGGTTATATGGATTATAGCGTAAACGGCAGGGGTATTAGTCGTGAAAACCGATTACATGATAAAGACATTGTAAAGACACTTGAAAAATTAAAATTTATAGATCCCTCCAGAGGTAAGACTTATGATAGAGCCATAGCCAAAATTAATAAAGTCGATTATAAATCAAAGTTACCTAAGAATCAAAATTATCATTTTTGGAGATCTGATTTTACCATTCATAAAAACAACAATTATAGTTTTTCCGTTAGGACTTCCTCCAACAGAACTTCTAAGACAGAAAATGGTAATAAAGAAAACCTAAAAGGATACTTCTTATCTGATGGAGCAACAAACATAAGGGTTAGTGGCGATGAATATTATAATATATTTCCGGTTTGGGATTGGAACAAAATTCCCGGTGTTACCGCCCCGATGGTCAATGAAATACCCGTTCGCAAAGCATGGCAGATCCCTGGAAATTCATCTTTTACCGGTGGTGTTTCCAATAATGTGTATGGAATTCATATGTATTGGCTAAAAGACTATGGGGTTCATGCAAAAAAAGCCTGGTTCTTTTTTGACGATGAAATTGTTTGTCTCGGATCGAATATACGTTCATATACCACGAACCCTATAATTACAACCATAGACCAAACCTCCTTAGGAAACAATTTCATGGTGTTTGAAAATGAAAAAAACGAACAAACTGAATGGATTATAAACAACGAAATTACGTATATCTTTCCCAGGAAAAATGAGTTGCAGTATACTGCCGGAGTACAAAAAGGGAGTTGGTATGAAATTAATAATACCCAATCATCACATCAAGTATCGAAACAGGTCATGACAGCCTGGTTCGATCATGGAATTAAACCAGGTAACGCTTCGTATGAATATATAGTGGTTCCAGGAATCAGTAATGAAGCTCAGTTAAAAGATTACAACCAAAAAGATATTGAGGTACTGTATAACGAGGCTTCCATACAAGCCGTAAAGAGCAACCAGCTTAGTTTATTACAAATGATCTTTTATGAAGCGGGAACCTTTCAACATGAAGGCATTAAAATTAGAGTCGATGCACCATGTGCACTTATGCTGAATTATAAAGACCTGGGGAATCCTGAGGTATACATCTCAGATCCTTCTCAAACTCGTAATAAAATACAACTCGACATTAAGATCAAAAAAGCTAATTATCAATTAATCAGAACTTGCAACATGCCTGGCGGACCTTATGCCGGATCTAGCCTTAAGGTTGATGTTGAAGGAAATATACCTGTGAAAAAATAGTTGTTTTAAAAGGTTAATTTCTTAAATGGAAGCTTGTCGTTAATTAAATTTAATTCTAAAAGTTGATGCTGCACTTTGTCAATCATAGCCTCCGATATCTGAGATTGACTCCACTGCGTGATGGATAACCACTTTTGAATATCGGTCAATTGTTGATTATATCGATTGGCAATAGTTCGGTCAATACTAGGTATATCTTTAAATTCAGTAGTATAAGAATTTATAACTTCCAGGATATGGTTAACGATGTTATGATTTTCTTTATTGAACTGATCGCTAACCGCTATTACAAAACATGGCCATGGAGTAGGGCAGTCCCCAACTCTGTTAAAGATTCCTTCATCAACAATAGGCTTTGTCGTAAAATGTTCCCACATAAAATAATCGGCAGTCCCATTAGTTAAAGCCTCGATGGCCCCATTTAAATTGTTGATCACTTCGAACTGTAACTCATCAACATTCCAACCTTGATTCTTTGCATTTACATAGGCCATTAAATGACTTCCGCTACCATATCTTGAAATCGCAACTTTACCTTTTTCAAGATCATTCAATGAATTAAAAGCAGATTTGGAACCAACATGTATTCCCCATAATAGCGGACTTTCAATGTATTTTTGGATTATTTTAGATGGGTTTCCTTCGGTTATATCCTTTATGATTCCTTCGGTAAGTATGATGGCTATATCGGTATCCCCATTGCGAAGCATCTGACACATTCGTCCAGTTCCCTCAGGAACCTCATTCCATACTAAATCAATACCTCTATCTTCAAACGCACCTTCTTCAATGGCTAAATGCCAAGGCAGGTTAAAATGTTCCGGAACTCCGGCTATATTTACTTTTATCATTAATTTGTTAATTTTTTCAGGGTATACTTTATGAGGTTATCCACAGAAGTTTTTGGGTCTTTCGAAAAAGTACCATTCGGACGGTTAGCAATAATACAGTTCATAGATGCTGCTCGATGCCCCAGTAATTTAGCTAAACCATAAATACCGGCAGTTTCCATTTCTAAATTGGTGACTTTTAGCCCTCGATATTCAAAAGAAGCCAATTTATCATTTAAATCGGCATCACTTAGGGGTAGTCTCAAAACACGACCCTGTGGACCGTAGAAACCGACATTAGTCCCCGTCATACCTAAATAAAGTTGATCCGAATTTAATAAATCGCCCAGGGCACTATTATATCCTACGATATAGGGAGTAGATTTATGTTTACTCCATAAAGTATGCTTTATAAAATCTTCTTGTAATGCCTGATGTTGAATATCTTTGCTTAGATAATAATGAAGTAAACTATCAAAACCAATAGCATATTCACTCAATAAAAACGAATCTACAGGGATATCCGGTTGTAATGAACCTGAGGTCCCTATTCTAATGATATCTATAGACTTTAAATGATTCTTGATTTGCCTGTTCTTAAGATCAATATTTACTAAAGCATCTAATTCGTTTAATACAATATCTATATTATCTGTCCCTATTCCCGTTGAAATAACACTTAAACGCTTACCATTTAATTCGCCGGTATGAGTAACGAATTCTCGCTTTCCTTTTTTTATTTCAATACGATCAAAATACCGGGAAACACTTGTTACACGATCAGGATCTCCAACAGTAATTACAGTATCTGCAATATCCTCAGGCAGGAGGTTCAGATGATAAATACTACCATCCGGATTTAGTATTAATTCTGAAGGTTCTAGACTCACTTAGAATAATTTTAAAAGGACACTATAACTTTAATAGTTTATTAGTTTCGGTATGGTAAAGAAAAGAATATTTTGGGGCACCACCTAAATAAACATTTTCATCTTTAATACTTCCATAATAGTTGGTAATGTTGTCAACCACTTCATTTCCCAATTTGGTAAGCTTAGCAGGGTGGAATGATATGAATAATGGACGTAAATTGGTTATCAGCTTTTTGTATTGCAAGTCACTAAAACCATAATAACCCTGGTCATTCAACATGTGTCTTATAAGCTCTTCTTTACTTTTAATCTTAAAATTTCTGGCAGATTGAAGGGTCTTGTTTTCAAGTTCATTAAGTCCATTTTCAACAGTAGGGAAACGATGTAAATGAGTCAGTAGGGCAGGTGTAAGGTACTTTAATTGGGAAGAATTCTGCTGAATAGCTGAATACAGTTGAATTGGGTTATCTCCGCAATACAGTTGCCAGATATAATCGGCATATTCAATATCATCTATGGTTAACCTAATTCGTTCTTTAAATAACTTTTTTAAATGATTCCCGGGAAGTTCACTTAAACCAAAAAGTTTATCAGAGGCATCCTCAATTCCAGAGCAAACCAGTGAAACGGGTACACCCTTTCTGTTTTTATGCAACCAACTCAATACTGCAATCATATTTACCTGACAAAACAGGTCGTATTCAAACCAAAGAACAATTTCTCTTTGGCTTTTTTGATTACATAATCTTCGATATTCCTTTAAAGTAAACTGAACAAAACGTTCTTTGCTTATTTTGTAGGTGTTTTTGAGATAGTCATAACGATTTCTCCAAAAATACTCACTTCCAACATCAGTAGTGGTTTTACCCTCACACAGCATTTCACGCCAGGTAATAATATCACCTTGTATGCCTAGTTTTTCCAAATATGAAGTAAAGGAATCACCATTAGTTATGTGCAGTATCTTACTCATTAGTATAATGTTAAGGTTTGATTAAGTAATGATAAAATTATAAATTTCATATAACACACCACAACAAAAAATGTTAAGATTAGCCTCCAACTCTTTTTACATTAAATCCTTTTTTCTTTAAGAAATCCATTATTTTATCACGGTAATCTCCTTGAATGAGTATTTCATCATTTTTAAAGCTCCCTCCAACGCTTAACATGGTCTTAATTTCTTTGGCAAGGGTCTTAAAATCGTTATCCGCACCATTGTATCCGGCGATTATAGTAACCGGTTTTCCCTTTCTCTTTTCATATTTACACAAAAGAGGTTCATCCTGAAGCCAGACGTTACTTTGTTCTTCCTTTTGATCTTCCTCAGATGGCACGTGATCTGGAAATAAATTTTTTAACTGATCCTGTAAATCCATAATCGTAAAATGAAGTTAGTTGCTGGTTTTAAAACTGTTCTTCATTCATTTTATTGTTTTTTATTCTTTAATTAAACCAAGCTCTACGAGTCGTTCATGTAAAAATTCACCCGCCGTAATATCTTCATAGAGTTTTGGGTGTGTTGCATCAATACAATTCTCAAGGCAATCTAACGGCATCTCACTAATAGGGTGCATAAAAAATGGAATCGAATATCTGGAAGTACTCCACATTTCTTTCGGCGGATTAACGACCCTGTGAATCGTTGATTTTAAACGGTTATTGGAATGTCGCGATAACATATCTCCCACATTGATCATTAGCTCATCGGGTTGGGCGATAGCATCAACCCAATCTCCCTGATGGTTTTGTACCTGTAACCCTTTACCCTGAGCTCCCATGAGTAAGGTTATTAAATTAATATCACCATGGGCCGCTGCTCTAACTGCATTATCAGGTTCTTCCGTAATTGGCGGGTAGTGTATCGGACGTAAAATAGAATTACCATTCTTGATGTATTTGTCAAAATAAGTTTCTTCTAATCCGAGATGTAATGCCAAAGCCCTTAATACGTATTGCCCTGTTTTTTCCAACATTTTATAGGTTTCTTCACCCACTTCATTGAATTTCGGAAGTTCCTCAACGATTACATTGTCAGGATACTCCTTTTCTAATTTCGGATCACCTTCAACATACTGTCCAAAATGCCAAAACTCCTTGAGATCAGGTTTTTTAAATCCTTTAGCCGTTTCTTTTCCAAAAGAAGTATATCCTCTTTGCCCTCCAATACCCGGTATTTCATATTTATCCTTTACGTCTTGTGGTAATGCAAAGAAATTTTTTATTTCCTCATATAAATCCTTGACGAGTTGATCAGATAAAAAGTGTCCCTTTAAGGCTACAAAACCTATATCCTCATAAGCAGCTCCTATTTCATCGATAAACTTTTGTTTTCTAGCAGGATCATCTGATAAGAAATCTCTTAAATCGACGCTGGGTATATTACTCATAATTATGTGTGTTTAATTAGTCTGTAAAGTCTGTTAACACAAATGTAGGGAATAATGTTGCCATTTTTATAACATAAATATTAACAGACTAAAAAAATATAACTTTCATACAGCTGATTGTTAATTTTTTCTACATTTGAGTGTTAATCTCACAAGTCGTAATGAAAACAGTATCAAATACACATATAGAATTCAATAGCAATGACCTTGCTAACGAAAAGCTCCTTGAGTTATACAAGGGAATGCTTAAGCCCAGAATGATTGAAGAAAAAATGCTGGTTTTACTGAGACAAGGCAAAATATCAAAATGGTTTAGCGGGATCGGTCAGGAAGCCATTTCGGTTGGTGTAACCAAGGCATTGATGGAAGATGAATACATTTTACCTATGCATCGAAATCTAGGGGTATTTACAGCAAGGAATATTCCTTTACATCGATTATTTGAGCAGTGGCAGGGTAAAGAAGGAGGTTTTACCAAAGGCAGAGATAGAAGTTTTCATTTCGGAACCCAGGAATATAAAATTGTTGGCATGATTTCTCATTTAGGACCTCAATTAGGGGTGGCCGACGGTATTGCACTCGGAGATCTGTTGAACAATAGAAAGAAAATAACAGCAGTTTTTACCGGAGAAGGAGGTACGAGTGAAGGAGACTTTCACGAAGCACTTAATATTGCATCTGTTTGGAATTTACCGGTGCTTTTCTGTATTGAAAATAATGGATATGGGCTTTCCACTCCGGTAAAGGAACAGTACAATTGTGAGAACCTCGTTGATAGAGCTACCGGATACGGAATTGAAGGACACCTTATTGATGGTAATAATATTCTGGAAGTGTATAGTACGATTTCAACCATAGCTGAAGATATTCGGTCAAATCCAAGGCCCGTGTTAATTGAATTCAAAACATTCAGAATGCGGGGACATGAGGAAGCGAGTGGAACAAAATACGTTCCGCAAGAATTATTGAACGAATGGGCACTTAAGGATCCAATTGCAAATTATAAAAACCACCTTTATGATTTAGGACTCTTAAATGACAAAATCGATGAGGAATTAAAGCGTAATATCAAACTAGAGATAGATGAAAATTTAAACCGGGCATACGATCAAAAAGCAATCACTCCTTCTCGAAGTATTGAGTTAAATGATGTTTACAAGGATTTTGATTATGAGTATGTTAAAGAATCAGATAACTGTAAAAACATACGTTTGGTAGATGCTATCTCGGAAGGATTAAAACAGAGCATGGAAAAGCATGACAATTTAGTTATCATGGGACAGGATATAGCTGAATATGGAGGTGTTTTTAAAATAACAGAAGGCTTTGTTGAATCCTTTGGGAAAGATAGGGTCAGAAACACTCCAATTTGTGAATCCGGAATTGTTTCTACAGCTATGGGACTCTCCATAAACGGGATGAAAGCAATTGTTGAAATGCAGTTTGCTGACTTTGTTTCATCAGGATTTAATCCGATTGTAAATTATTTGGCAAAATCGCACTATAGATGGAATGAAAATGCAGATGTTGTTATTAGAATGCCATGTGGTGCTGGAGTAGGAGCCGGTCCTTTTCATTCCCAGACAAACGAGGCCTGGTTTACAAAAACCCCGGGATTAAAGGTGGTATATCCTGCTTTTCCACGAGATGCAAAAGGCTTATTAAATACAGCGGTCAACGATCCGAATCCGGTTATGTTTTTCGAACATAAAGGATTATACAGAAGCATCTATCAGGAAGTTCCTGAGAACTATTATACTATTCCATTTGGCGAGGCAGCTGTTTTAAAAGAAGGAAAAGATATTACCATAATATCATATGGGGCAGGTATTCACTGGGCTTTAGATGTATTAAACAGTCATGACGATATAGACGCTGATCTCATCGATTTAAGAACTTTACAACCTTTGGATGTATCTTCAATCATACAATCCGTAAAGAAAACGGGGAAAGCAATTATTTTACAGGAGGATACCTTGTTTGGTGGAATGGCCAGTGAAATTTCTTCTATAATAATGGAGAATTGTTTTGAGTATCTTGATGCTCCGGTTAAGAGAATTGGTAGTCTCGAAACCCCTATTCCTTTTGCAAAGGAATTAGAAAATCAATTTTTAGGAAGGACCTATTTTGAAGTGGCTTTATTGGAGCTTTTAAAATATTAATAAAATGTGAAATCTTAAGGTTTCGTAATCTTAACAGGATATTTTTTACGTATCTTTAGTAGAACTAATATTAAAATCTTATGAATAAAAAACACATCTTACTAATTACAATTTGTTCTTTAATTCTGTATTCATGTAGTTTGAGTAAAGAAAATAAAGAGACGAGAAAATCTATAGATGGCACTTGGGAGTTGACAGATGTTTCTTATGAAGGAACTCAAGGATACTTTAAATCTACCTTATTTAATGATGCAGATTCAAAATGTTTCAAAGGCAGTGAATGGTTTTTCAGATCTAACAATAGTACAGGATTCTATAATATCATGAATGATGGATGTCCAACCGGACAAAGAAATATTCGTTGGTCTATTCAAGATGTAAATGGAGTGCCTTCTCAATTCCAGTTCAAGTATATCGATGAAAAGAAAAATGATTTAAACGGAGGATATGGCTATGTTTTTAAGGTAGCCTCACTAAATCAGAATCAAATGAAACTCACTACTGATGTCAATGTAGATGGTGATATTGTCACTATAGCGCTTGAATACAGTAGAAAATCTTTATAAATAAAAATAAACAACAGGAATGAAATCAATTTTAAGAAAATCTTCATTAGTAATAATAGCTGCATCTTTAATGATGAGTTGTTCAGCAATTCAAAATGCAAACAATGAACAAAAGGGTACCGCCATTGGTGCTGCTTCTGGTGCTGCTATAGGAGGTGTCATAGGGAATAATGTAGGTGATGGTAATAGTGTATTAGGTGCTATTATTGGTGCTGCTGTCGGTGGTGCAGTTGGGAATCGAATAGGTAATAAAATGGATCGTCAGGCTGAAGAAATCAAAGCAGCTGTCCCTGGAGCAGAGGTAACAAGAGTTGGTGAAGGTATCAACGTTACTTTTGACGAAAATAGTGGTGTTAAATTTGGCTTTGATTCTGACCAAATTCAATCGGAAGGTCAGGAAACATTGCAAAAAATGGCCGAAGTATTTAAGGAATATGATGATACTAACATTTTAGTAGAAGGTCACACAGATAGTTCAGGAGCAGACAGTTATAATATGTCTTTATCCAAAAAAAGAGCTAATTCGGTAGTTGATTATTTAGTGGCACAAGGGGTAGACCGATCAAGATTTACAGTAAAATGGTATGGAGAAACACAGCCTAAATACGATAATGCTACAGCTGAAGGTCGCTCTAAAAACAGGAGAGTAGAATTAGGAATCGTGGCGAGTCAGGAAATGATTAACGAAGCGAAGAATCAATAAAGAAACTTCCCTATATGAAATAAAAAGTCCGGTTTTCCGGACTTTTTTTTGTGATAAAATTCTAGAAATCACTATCTTAATAAGGTAAATCAAAAAACAAAGAAATGAGACTTTATAAAAGTGCTTTTATCCTATTACTCGGAATCCTTTTTATTACAGGATGCAAGCAGAAAAAACAGGAAGCACCGCAGTCGGAAGATAAGCCTTCAGTAGTTGTAGATGTTAAAGGGGAAGTCATTAAATATGCCGTTGACACGACTAATTTACAAGGATACCTTGCTTATGATGCAGGTAAGAAGGGTAAAAGACCAGGAATATTGATTGTTCATGAGTGGTGGGGACATAATGATTATGTACGTCACCGGGCCGATATGCTGGCAGAACTGGGTTACACCACTTTGGCTCTTGATATGTATGGAGATGGCAAGCAGGCTATGCATCCGGATGACGCCGGTAAATTTGCACAACAAGTAATGGGTAATATAGGGGAGGCAAAGAAACGTTTCGATGTAGCCTTAAAACTATTAAAAGAACAGCCTACAGTAGACTCCACAAGAATAGCTGCCATCGGCTATTGCTTTGGAGGTAGTGTGGCTTTAACAATGGCTAATATGGGTGCTGACCTTGATGCTGTGGCAGCCTTTCACAGTGGAGTACAATTACCGGTAATGCCAAATAAAGATTTAAAAGCAACTGTTCTGGTTTGTAACGGGGCCGACGATCCTTTTATCAATAAAGAATCAGTCACAACGTTTAAAGCTCAATTAGACAGTTTAAACATTGAATATAAATACGTGGAATATCCCGGAGTTGTGCACTCCTTTACCAGTAAAGTTGCTGACTCGTTGGGTAATAAATTTAACTTACCACTTAAGTATGATGCTGAAGCAGATAGAAAGTCCTGGAACGAATTAAAAAACCTTTTAAACGAGGTTTTCAATGAATCCATGTAGTAAACGATTGACATATATCATTTTATGAATAAAGTGTTGATAGTATCTTAGAACTATAATTATGATATAACACCATGAAAAACATTTTATTACCAACCGATTTCTCTGAAAATGCATGGAATGCAATTAATTATGCACTTCGTATGTTTTCTAAAACGGAGAATTTTTATTTGTTCAATTCCTATACACCTCCAACAGCACAACCGACTAGCGGAGTTACTTCTTCCAAAAACACTAAGTTATTATCAGACATGGCCAGAAAGTCCTCTGAGGAGGGGCTTACTGAAGTCATGAACAGGATCAAAAAAGAATTCCCTGAATTAGCCGAAAAAGTAAAATCAATTAGTGCATATGATTTTTTCGTATCCGGAGTTAAATCTGTAGTGAAAAAGTATGAAATTGATTTTATAGTCATGGGAACTAAAGGTTCCAGTGGAGTACGGGAAGTGATTATTGGAAGTAATACAGCTGGAGTTATTGGAAAAGTGAAATGTAGTGTGTTAGCAATTCCTGAAACAGCCGTATTCAAACCAGTAAAAGAAATAGCCTTCGCTACTGAGTATGATGTCTATTGGGAAGAAAGCGAGCTGGCTCCTATGATTGATATTGCCAAAAAATGGAGTGCAAGTATTAGAATTTTACACGCACTTGAGGCCAGGAATGAATTAAAATCCGAACAGATTAAAATTAAAGAATATTTAGACGGTATCCTGGAGACCATCCCGCATGCTCATTATACCTTATCTAAACTCTCACTAGAATCTGCCGTTAGAGCGTTTACAGAGAGCAGGGAAGTAGATATGTTATGTATGGTAGCAAGACACCATAACTTTTTTCAACGAATATTTGGAAAACCCAGAGTTGAAGAAATAAGCTTCCATATTCAAATACCATATTTGGTATTACATGATTATACTCATAAATAAAATAACGCTTAAACCATTATAAACCAAAGGAGAGACTAAATATGGATACCTTTAATGCTTTATGATAAAAGATTATAAATAGAATTTGTTGGTTCTCAGATCACTTTTATCAAACAAACGATCCCAAATATTTAGTCTCTTTTTTATCTATAAATGTGATTTAATCACCTTTACAAGGTCATTTTTTGATGCGAGTCCGGAGTGTCGCCAAACAATCTCTCCATTTTTAAATAAAATAAGAGTAGGTACTCCACGAACCTGGAAGTTAGCCGCTAAAGGTTGGTTTTTATCCACATCCACCTTTACAATATTAACCTCTTCACCCAATTCATTCTTGGTTTCTTTTAAAATAGGTGCCAGTGTCTGACATGGTCCGCACCATGTTGCGAAAAAATCGATAAGCACTGGTTTCTCTTTATTGATGATATCTTTAAAACTACTTTTCATGGTTTCTTATTCTTTTTAATTGATAACAACGAATAACTTGTCCATACCTTGTACAAGGTGGAAAATTTATGGCAAAGTTCTAAAGTTGATATTTAAAAATCAGTAACTTATGTTACGCCCGTAAATATTTTCTATCCATCCAGAAGGTACCGAAAGGAATTATCGAGCATAAGAGTATGATGCCAAGGGTGTATGCAGACCAGTTTTGTTTATTTTTTAAAACCAAAGCCATTACTACATACATCATAAAAAGGATCCCATGCATCATTCCAATATATTGATTTGGAGCATGCTGATCTAACATGTATTTCAATGGCATGGTTACACCCAAAATAAGTAAATATGAAATTCCTTCTAATATGCTGACTATTCTAAAATTCTTAAGATTCATAAGTTCATTCTTTGTGCGGCAAAATTACAACACAGCTTACAATCTCTTTTGAAATATTTGTTAAAAAGAAAAGGGTCGAGAAAAATTATCTCAACCCTTTATTTTGGTAATTTTAGCTTTATCAAGATTGCTGTTGTAATTGCTTTGCAACGGCCTGTACTTCATCCAATACACGAAGAAGGTTCTCACCCCAAAGCATAGCAATTTCCTTCTCGGTATAGCCACGTTTAACGAGTTCAAGGGTTACATTGAAGGTTTCGGAAGCATCATTCCACCCGTAAATTCCACCACCTCCATCAAAATCTGAACTAATTCCCACGTGTTTTATCCCTATTTTATTGACGAGGTAATCGATATGATCAACAAAATCCGAAACATCCACAGGATCTCCAGAAGCCTTTAAAGCTTCGACCTTATCACTAGCCGCCTTTCGCATGGCCATATACTTATCAACATATGCATTACGCATAGAATCCGGCATTTTTCTTACGCTATCCCATCCAACTGTTGTAAAGTTCATTTCTTTAGCCACGTCATCATAGATAGCTTTTGCTTGCTCCTGGAAAGCTTCATGCTTTTCCGTATTTACATAAGAGCTAAAGGCCACTGTCTGGACAACACCGCCATTTTCTTTCAACCACATTAATTGTTCATCATCCAGGTTACGACTATGATTACATAAGGCACGTGAAGATGAATGAGATGCTATAATGGGAGCCTTTGTAAGTTCAATCATTTGTTTCATAGATTCCTTTGACGGGTGAGATACATCGATCATCATTCCGTATTTATTCATTTCGGAAACGACTTCTCTTCCTAATTCACTGAGACCATTGTGCAACCATTCATCATTTTCCTCTCCCGTATTAGAATCACATAGTTGGCTATGTCCTTGATGAGAGAGCGACATATAGCGACCTCCCAGGTCATAAAACTTTTTTACATTACTAATATCCATTCCAACAGGATATCCGTTTTCTATGCCTATCATTGCCACCTTTTTTCCGGCATCATGGATACGGCGTACATCGTCAGAATTATAAGCTAATTCTATTTTATCAGGAGCAATTATCTCTGTAAGACGGTGAATCGCTTCGAATTTTGAAATGGCATTGTTATATGCTTTTTCATATCCCGAAGGATTTAATGAATCCTGCCCTGTGTACACTATGAACCAAGCCACATCCAGGCCTCCTTCATTCATTTTAGGGAGGGTGATTTGAGTATCCAGATCTTGTGTGTAATTGAGGGAATCAGTAAAATTTTTAACATTGATATCACAATGGGTATCGATGGTGATTACTTTTTGGTGTATTTCTTTCGCTTTTGCTACTATTTCTTCTTCGGTTAAAGGCTTTTCTTTACATCCTAAAACCAGGAAGAATACTAATACCGGTAAGTATAAGTTTTTCATTTATAATTTATTAATTTGGTTAGAAGTTTGGATGAAAATACATTATTATTTGTAAAGAAAGAAATTTGATTCGTTTGTTGTAATTCAATTAAGTGCATTTTTATAAATTTGTGTAGGCTTTAACCATCAATCTTGTGCATACTATGAGTGCTAAAAAAAATAGAAGACCTAAACATAAGGGAAGTGGTACCATATTTAAAAATCCAATTCTCGAACAATTAACCAAAACACATATAGCAATTCCGCTAACCCTGTATACAATTATTTCAAGTTGCCTGATATATTATGGGATTATTGAAAAAGGATTTACAACCCCGGTAATGATCTTATTATTCTTTGCCGGCATGTTTGTATTTACACTGGTGGAATATTTAATGCATAGATACCTGTATCATCCGCAAACGGAGAAGATGGAGGAGTTTAGTCATAAAGTTCATGGGGTACACCACGATTACCCTAAAGACAAGAAGCGTCTGGCTATGCCACCTATACTGGCACTAATACTGGCAAGTTTCTTTTTTATTATCTATCGTGCCATGATGGGGGATTATGTATTTGGATTTTTAGCGGGCTTTTTAATGGGATACACAGGATATCTTGCCATTCACTATAGCGTACATATTTTTAAAGTTCCTGGTAACTTCCTAAAAATACTATGGCATCATCATGCCATTCATCATTACAGGCAACCGGACAGAGCATTTGGTGTATCATCGCCTTTATGGGATTATATATTCGGAACGATGCCTGAGTTATTAGAAGATAAAAAGAAACAACAAGCGAAAGCTGGAGAATTTATAGACCCGTCCTAAAAGACGGGTTTTTTTTGATCAAATAATAAGTCTAACTCCACCCAGTTCTTCAATCCTGTAGGGGAAATGATCGCCTGGGGATGCTATAAACATAAAATTGATAGGTAAATTCCACTGTTTAGATAGTTTTTTAATGAGTTTAGGACCAAATTCACCTTCCATTTGAATAAACTCCAGCTTAACATCCGGATATTCCCTGTCTAATACTTCTATATCACTTAACAACGTTTTAGAGATTTCTTCATCTTCCTTTAAAACAGCAACAATTTTAAGTCGCCTCGTATGCTCATTTCTTTTAATATAAAGCATTACTTTATTCAGGGTAGCTACATCATCATCTTTTGTGAAATAAACGAATTCCTGTTCATTAATTTTATTTATAATCCGCAATATACCGGCGTGCAACCTCCTGACGGACCTTTCTAATGGCCTGAAAAAATAAAGTATTATATTTAAAATTAGTTTGAGAATAAAAACCCGGTTTAGCATAATGACCACAATCAGCATGGTAGGAATGAAATATTCAATAAAGACATTCAGATAAGCCGGATTCATGATGGCATTTCCTATTAAAGCCAGGATAACCATCCCTATGGCTAAAAGAAGAGCGATCCAGTTAGAGCGTTCGGGTCTGGGAAGATTTTTTCTCCTGATTTTCAATAGAATATTACCGATTCCAAACAGTACCATTACCGAGAGAAAAGCAATAGTATAAACGCCTGCCAATGCTTCCAGACGACCTTTTGTTATAAGCATCACAGATGTACATAACAAGAAAAAGGAAAAGGCAATTAAATAGGTACTCCCTTTTTTATTTCGCTTTAGTAAAAAGGAGGGTAATATACGATCTAAGGTCATTCGCTCAGTGAGTCCACTAACTCCAATAAAGGAAGTAAGCACAGCACCACTCAATACCAATGCAGCATCAATTGAAATAAGAAATGAAAGCCAGCTTCCTCCAGCTTTTAACCCTAAATGAGACAGGAGCGCTTCCTGGTGTAATTTTACTTCAGGAATAGGAAGAATGGCGAGGGCCAGAAATGCCATTAGCGGATTAAAAACACTAACGATAACCCACATATTTCTCAGTGTTTTTCTAAAAACACCACGTTGTTGTTCTTCTACAAAATTAGCAGAACTTTCAAAACCCGAAATTCCTAACATAGCGGCACTGAACCCAAAAAATAAGGCATTCGTAACACTACCCTGAACCGGAAGCGACAAGTTTTTATTAAATATCCCTAAACCGTTGTTCACGATAAACCATCCACAGAATAATGAAAGAATAATCAGGGATGAAAGATGAAACACAAAGATAACGACAGCCACTCTCGACGATTCGCCAATCCCCATTATGGTTACACTCATAAATAAGAACAAAAGTATAATGGTGGTAATCATAACGGGCCAGTTATCCAATAATCCATGGGCATATTGCATGGCCTCACTGGCCGAAATTACTGCGGTGGCCATATAAGAAAGTATGGTAAGGGTGGCGGCAAGGGAAGCAACCGATTTACTGGTTGTATTCAACAGGGCATTATAAGCTCCACCATTAAGTGGAATGGCTCCAACAACCTCTCCGTAAATTTTGCGGAACAGGTATAATACTAATGCGACAATTAATAACGATATCCAGGCATATTGGCCCGCATATAAAATGGTAAGCGAGGACACATATAAACATGAAGAACTAATATCGTTACCACAAATGGCTGTTGCAGGTAACTCTTTGAGTTGTTTTACAATGGGTTTAATGGTGGTCTTAGGCATGCCGTTTTAAATGAATGAAACAAACAGAAATCAAAAACAGGATAAATCCGTATCTAAGAACCTAATAATCGCAGGTCATACTAAAATAGGAAATTTTCCATGAATAATTGATTATTCCTCGGTATAATACCTAGAAATTCATAAAGTTAACTTCGATGTTGTCTTACAACGAAGAATTATACAGCATAGTGATATCAGTAGCTTCAATTGTGTATTATTGGTTATTTTAACACGAATAATCATCTGTAATTAAGTTTATGTATCAAGCATTTGCGGTTAGAATTAGTAAAGTGGTGTTGTTACTATTGTTTTCAATTGGATATAGTCAAGAAGCTATAGACAGTGATGAAGCTTTATTACGACATCAGGAGCTAACCGCCACTATGAATGCACAATTTCCTGTAGACGATATCAAGACTTTCCGAAGAGAATCTTTTACTGAAGATGAATTACAGGAATACCTTATGAAGCATTTTGAGCGAATGGAGTTACTTCCATATATTACCGACCACATTACGTATAAACTCGATAGCTATTTTCATTCGGGTAACTGGTTTTACCAGATAGGGTTGCCGGAAGAGAGTATAAAGTCTAATAAGGAAGCATTGAAATATTATCACCAGGTTTCTGATCAGCTTACCGAAGGTACTAAAGAGGAATTTTATGTAAAAGTATGTTTTGCGTATTCCGCCTTAGCCGAAAATTATGCCAGACTTTCTCTAAATGATAGTGCTGCGGTTTATCATCTTAAGAATATTGATTTTGCACAAACAAGAAACACCCCTTATTATCCTTCTGCATTAAATAATTTGGGTCTTTTTCATTATTGGAGCAAAAATGAAACCGACACGGCATTGGTCTATTTTAAAAAGGCTTTCGATATTACGAGGGCGGAGTTTCCAAATCATTATCTCATTGGAAGTATCAGGGATAATATAGCAGATATTTATATGGATCAGGGTAAAACGGAGGAGGCCGGACACTTATATGGCCTGAATTTCGATTTTTACCAGCATATCATTAATAAGGATTTAAAATCTTTAGACATGCCTCGTATTATAAGTGCGGGAGCTCAGCATATGAATGCTACTTTAAAACAAGATAAGCTAGAGGATGCACAGCAGACGTACTTCAGGTTGAATAGTCTTATAAATGACCCTAAGAATAAAGCCTGGGAATACCAGAAGTCAATGCCTGAATTCTTAAAAGCTAAATCGATTTTGTTGTACAAAAAAGAAGCCTTTAAAGAGGCTTATGAAAATGAACAATATTTAAATCGACTGTCTGACAGTCTTTATCAAGTTTCAAAAGATGTAGATAAAAGATGGCTAACCGCTACGAATGATATTGTTTTAGATAAAATAAGATTAAACTATAAAATGGAGCAATCCATTAAAGAGAATAAAATTAAAAACCAGCGATTAAAATTATACATTTCAGCTTCGCTGTCCTTATTGGTAATAACCTTACTTACCTCTTTATTCTTTAGCAGGCGACAACATCTAATTAATGCCAGGAATAAACGCCTTCTCGCTGAAGAACGGTTGAAATATGCTGCCGTACAAAACCAACAATTAGAAAATGAAGTAGCGGCTAAGAAAAGAGACCTTTCTGATTTTGCTATTAATCTTTCTCAAAATCAAAAATGGGCAGAGTTATTGGCTAATAAAATTGAAACGTTAAAAGCCACTAAAGGCAGGCAGCGAAAAAGTTTAATGGATGAATTGGAGCAGGAGATCAAGAATAAAGTGAGTTTCGACTCTGAGAACAAAGAGTTTTATGAGCGACTTGACAAGTTAAGTGATGCCTTTTACCGAAAATTAAAATCTAAGTTTCCCGAATTAAGCAAAACAGATAAAAGATTGTGTTCATTGATTCGTCTGAAAATCAACAGTAATGAAATTGCACGTTTACAAAACATTACCATAGCGTCTTTAAATACCAGCAGATACCGTCTACGCAAAAAGCTTAACCTCGCTAAAGAGGTCGATCTCGATGACTTCATTCAAAGTTTATAGTCTTTCCTATCTACTGATATTCAAGCAATGAAGAACATCTATTCACTCCTTGTCTATAATTAGTCTATAGTGATTTTTAGTGTTAGACGCTGATTTTCTGTACTTTAGAACTAAAGATTTAGCAAGGAACTATGCTCAACTTATTTCTATTAATAGCATTGAAATAAGTACACAACATATCACCAATGTTAGAGCACATTAAATAGTTCCGGTAAAAACTTCCCCCAAGCCAAGTCGGTTAACAAACATTAATCACCAAAACTTTAACTCAAAAAATCAATCACAATGAAAACATTTATTTTTGGTTTGGTATTTTTAGGATTTACCAATCTAACAGCTGCTCAAGAGGTAATTGCCTCAGTTAATTATGATAACAGTTCATTTAAAAGCGAACTAACGACTCCATTAAAAAACAGTGAATACTTATCAAATTTTGATACAAAGAATGTAAGCGAGGTTATTTCAGACTTTCAAAAGTATGTGGCAAATTACGACTTAGCAAATGCTAAGATATATACTTCAGAAGATCCTTCCATTTATCACATCTCTTTTTCTGAAGGCAATAATAGAGTAGAGGCCACCTATAATCAGGAAGGTGCATTGATCAGTTGTATTGAAAAATATGAAAATGTGCGCTTGCCATTAACGATAAGTAGTAAGATCGCCAGGCAATATCCGGATTGGGAATTCAATAAGGTACATTGTACCATTAAATACGTTAAAAATTCGGATGCTATTATTGCTTATGAGGTAGCTATTAAGAAGGATTCAAAAAGAAAGACCGTTAAATATACCCTATAAAAAAACTCACTCCTTTTTTAAGGAGTGAGTATCAAGCACTTTATTGGTTTCAAATTAGGGTCTAAAACCCTGCAATTTCATTGCAGCACTTTAGTTATATTAAAAATTATATCTTTATGAGATGCCAGAATATCAACTAAAAGGATCTCATACCATTAGTCGTTTGAGTTGCCATATAGTATGGTCAACGAAGTATAGGTATGAAGTACTAAAAGGAGATATTCAAATACGTTGTCGGGATTTGCTGATTCAAATATGTGAAGCAGAGGAAGTAGAAATATTAAAAGGAGTGGTGAGTTCAGATCATGTTCATATGCATATAGAATATTCTCCCAGACAGAGTATTAGTTTTTTGGTAAAGCAGATGAAAGGTCGTAGTTCAAGAAAATTACAGCAAGAATTTCCTCAATTAAGTAAAATGTATTGGGGGAAACATTTTTGGGCAACAGGTTATGGAGCTTGGAGTACTGGAAATATCACAGATGAAATGTTCAATGAATATTTAGAGCATCATAGAAAACCAAATTCAGATAACTCTAATTTTATATTAGAGTAAAAAGAGGGACTTTAGTCCCTCGTGTAACAAACCTATGGACTTTCAGTCCATAGTGGTTTAGTTAGTTAATGGGGCTATTTTATTATAACAGGTCCGCCACCGGAACAACTTCGATCAAATCCATCGCAATCCTGATCTATATTATCTCCACATATTTCCGGAGCTCCGGGATATACAGTCGGATCGGTATCATCACAATCTTCACTGGCGTTAAAACCATCTCCATCCGCATCTAATTCCGGACATCCATTAAGTTGGGGAACACCAGCTACCAATGGACAGGCATCTAGTGAATCCTGTATCCCATCGCCATCTGTATCAGGACATCCATTAAACAATATGAGGCCAGGAACTTCAGGACAATCATCTACATTATCATTAACACCATCATTGTCGCTATCAATAATATCAGGTGTTTCGGGGTTACAATCATCATCTATTCCATTAAATACTATTTCAGGGTTACCAGGAAATCTCAACGGATCGTTATCATCACAATCTAAATCTGATGAAACCCCATCATTATCAGCGTCAACAAGTTCGGGAGCATCCGGTGTATTCGGATTACAATCATCATCGATACCATTATTAACAATTTCGTTGTTTAAAGGGCTTACATTGGCATTCAGGTCATCACAATCGCCCATTACTCCAAATTCACAGGCATTATCAGGTACCGTACCGTCATTGTCCTGGTCATCTAATCGAACATCTCCATGTGAAGCATGGTCATCCCAGGAATTATCATTTACTTCAATAATATCCCATGAATTATCCTCCGAATCATAATGACAAATCTGAATTTTCTTGTCTTTACTCTTTTTAAAAGTTACATTTTCAGGATCTAACATTAATTCATCGTCGTGGTCTGATGTACATCCGCCCGTTATGCAAACAACCATTGTGATTGCTAATGCGTTGATTGCACGTCTGGGTGTTAAAAATAAAATACTGCTTTTCATAAAATAAAAGTTTTGGTTATTTAATATTTACTTCGCTTGGTGTGGAAGAAACTTGCGGTATACGGGGGAGGTAATCAGTGCTCTAAATTAAATGAATATCTGCACGGAGGCTCATTTTAGTAATAGACAAATAATCAACAACCACTAAAAAAGGAGATTCCACAACAACTTTTAAAAGGGGTAAGTGGAATTTATAAAACCAGGATATTAATCTTTTCAGAATCAGGAATTAAAAATTAAGCAAATCTTAAGGATCGTGAATTGATTATTTTTTCGATTTGTAGTTCTTTTGTATGATGCGTATTTTAATTGTTGAAGATGAACCCGGAATCGCCAATTTCCTCAAGCAGGGTCTTGAAGAGGAACTCTATACGGTAGACGTAGCTGAAGAAGGAGATACAGGGCTGGAACTGGCGCTTACGGGCGAATATGATTTACTTTTACTCGACTGGATGTTACCGGGAATGAGTGGAATCGAAATTTGTCGCCGTTTTCGAAAAAAATCTAAAGACACCCCAATCATCTTTCTAACAGCGAAAGATACGGTTAGTGAAACCGTGTTTGGATTGCAGGCAGGAGCAAATGACTACATCAAAAAGCCTTTTCATTTTGAAGAACTTTTAGAGCGTGTAAAGGTTCAGCTCCGTAATTCCGTAGGTGAAAATTCCATATATGAAATTGGTCCGATTACCTTGAATAAAGACACGCATCGGGTTTTTCGGGAAGATCAGGAGATCATTCTAACCCAAAAAGAATTTGCTTTGTTGGCCTATTTACTTCGAAACAAGGGGAAAGTATGCACACGTACCAAAATCATTGAAAACGTTTGGGATATCCACTTTCAATACAATACGGGCGTCATCGATGTTTATATTAATGCCCTTAGGAAAAAGCTTAACCTGACCGACAAAGAAAATTATATACAAACCGTACGAGGGGTGGGTTATATAGCCCTGGAGAAATGAATTTAAGTTTTAAAAATAGAATTGCCTTACATTATATGATCGCTACAGCAGCGATTATGCTGATTATATTTAGTGTTATATTCTTCATCGTAAGAAGTACCGTATACCGCAATTTAGACAGCGATTTAGCGTATGAAGCCCATCGGCACACAGATGAGATTGTGGTTGTAGGCGATAGCCTAAAATTCATCAATAAATTAGAGTGGGAAGAGAAAGAACACCGAGAAGTACAGGTAAACCCTGTTTTTCTCCAAATTATTGATAAGGATGGGAAATTGATGGATAAATCTCCCAATCTGAAACATGAAAGTCTTGCCTACCGAAGTCATGCTTCCAGCAGGGATCATATTAATGCCGAACTTCACAACCAGGCGATTCGACAGGTACAGATCCCTATAGAACAGCAGGGTGAAACCAAGGGGTATATTCTCGCTGCCATGTCACTCGAATCTTCTAAAATGGTAATTCTCAAGCTTAAAAACGTGCTTGTTTTTTCGTTTTTAACTGTTTTAATCGGGCTTTATTTTATTTCCAGGTATCTTGCCGGTCGCAGTATTCTTCCTGTATCTGAGATATCGAATACCACTAAACGGATCACCAAAAACAATCTGAATGAACGGGTTAATTTGCCCCAACGTAAGGATGAACTTTATGATTTGTCTTCCAACTTTAATGAATTATTGCAGCGCATTGAAAATGCTTTAGAACGTGAACGCCAGTTTACCTCAGATGCTTCCCACGAACTTAGAACCCCTTTAGCTGCCTTAAAGGGTACCCTCGAAGTCCTCATCCGAAAACAGCGCACTCCGGAGGAGTATATAGATAAGATCGGTTATGGATTGCAGGAAATTAACCGAATGTCAGAAACTATCGATCAACTGTTATTATTGGCTCGAGTAGATTCAGGTAAGAGTCTCGATGCCGGAATGGAGGTAAGTCTGCCGCTGGTCATCGACGAAATTCTTGCACGTCATAAGGAGCTTATCGAAGAAAAACACTTACAGATTACTACTCATTATGATGCGGAGACCGATTTAAATACCCCGCAATACTACACCATGCTCATCATGGAGAACGTTATACACAACGCTATAAAATACTCACATCAAGAAGGAAGCATTAAGATTGGGATAGAAAGGAACGAGCAAGGTATTGTTTGTACTGTAGAAGACCGCGGTATTGGAATTAAAAAAGAAGATATGAATAAACTCTTTAATTCATTCTTCAGATCTGATGCCCTGGCTCATAGAAACATTAAAGGCAACGGTCTGGGCTTATCAATTGTTAAAAAGGCAGCAGATGCCATTCATGCCCGGGTTCACATAGAAAGTGAGTTAAATAGAGGCACTAAATTCACCATTGTATTTTAAGCGAATCTTAAGAAAGTACTTAGAATAGCTTTAGATAGCAAACCTACATTTGGTCTTTATCATTTATAAAGATTAATATGCTAGAAAAGATTATTCAGTACAGTATTCGCCATAAGCTTATTGTATTCCTTTTTACTGCGGGAATAGTAGGTTATGGTTTGTATGCACTATCTCATATTCCAATTGGAGCGGTACCCGATATCACCAACAACCAGGTTCAGGTGATTACTACCTCGAAGAACCTGGCTACGGAGGATGTAGAAAAGTTTCTGACGTATCCGGTGGAGTTAGAGATGACCAATTTACCCGGGGTTAAAGAAATCCGGTCCATTTCTAAATTCGGTTTGTCGGTAGTAACCATCGTGTTTGACGATAAGGTTGGTACCTATTTACCACGACAGCTCATTGCCGAAAAAATAAAAAATGCCGAGGAGAAAATTCCGGAAGGATTTGGAACTCCCTTTATGGGACCAATTACCACCGGATTAGGGGAAATATATCAATATGTTATTGATGTCGATCCGGAGTTTAAAGACAACTATTCTTTATCTGATTTGAGAACCATTCAGGACTGGATTGTTAAGCGACAGCTTTCAGGAATTCCGGGGGTGGTTGAAGTAAATACCTGGGGAGGCTACCTGAAACAATACGAAGTAGCGATTAACCCGGAGCGGTTAAGGGCGATGAACGTTTCTGTATTTGAGGTCTATGATGCGCTTAAGGCCAATAATAGTGTTGCCGGTGGTGGGTATATAGAAAAAGTGAACCAGGCCTATTTTGTTAGAGGGGAAGGGTTGGTAAACAATATTCCTGATATTGAAAACATCGTAGTTACCAACCGCAATGGCGTTCCTGTATACATAAAAGACGTGGCAACGGTGGGCTTTGGTCATGCCAACCGATTTGGAGCCATCACCGGAAACGGTGAAGGAGAAAAAGTGCTTGGACAGGTAATGATGTTGAAGGGTGCTGATTCGAATGAAGTTATTAAAGCTGTTAAAGCACGGGTAGCAGAACTACAAAAAAGTCTGCCGGAGGGAGTAAAGATCAATGCATTCCTGGAGCGTAGTGAACTCATCGCTAAAACTACATTCACCATAGCGGAAAACCTTATTCTGGGGTGTTTAATTGTCATCTTTGTGGTAGTCCTGCTTCTAGGGAACTTCCGTTCGGGGCTGGTGGTAGCGTCCGTTATTCCATTGTGTTTATTGTTTGCTCTTTCATTGATGTATATTTTTGGTGTGGATGCGAACCTGATGAGCCTTGGAGCCATCGATTTTGGTATTATTGTAGACGGATCGGTTATTATTGTGGAGTTCATCGCATTCCGGATTACCAGTCAGCGTAACCAGCTATTACAATTACCCAAGGTAGAGCGACAAAAGCTCATAGATAAGATTACTTTTCAGGGGGCTACAAAAATGATGAATTCGGCGGTTTTCGGACAACTCATCATTATCATCGTATTCATTCCAATACTTTCACTAACCAATGTAGAGGGTAAAATGTTTAAACCGATGGCATTGGTATTTTGTTTTGCCCTTATAGGAGCCATGTTACTGTGTTTTACTTATGTACCTGTTATGGCATCTGTATTTATTAAACCGGGCGACCCTAATAAGAGGACTATTTCGAGAAGACTTATCACCTGGTTAGAGAATAGCTACCGTCCGGTTATTACCTGGGCCTTAAAAAAGCGAAAACTCGTGATCGCTTTGGCCGTTAGCTTACTGGTAGGAACAGCATGGTTGTATTCAAGAATGGGAGGGGAGTTTGTACCAACCCTTGATGAAGGTGATTTTGTAATTCAACCGGTGCTAAAAACCGGTACTTCACTAAGCCGAACCATAGAGGCGACTACGAAGATGGAGCAGGTATTAAAGACCTTCCCGGAAGTTGATCAGGTGGTTACCAGGATTGGAGCCGCTGAAGTTCCAACTGATCCGATGTCGATGGAAGAAAGTGATGTCATGATCAAGTTAAAACCCAAGGGTGACTGGACGTCTGCTGAAACAAAGGATGAATTAGCTGATAAGTTTAAAGAAGCCTTAACCCAACAGCTTCCGGGCGTAGATTATGAATTTACCCAACCTATTGAAATGCGATTTAATGAGTTAATTACGGGGGTTAGAGCCGATGTAGCCATTAAGGTATTTGGAGAGGATTTGGATATCCTTTATAAAAAGGGACTTGAAATACAAAAGGCTATCGAACATGTAGAGGGTGCTGCTGATATTTCGGTGGAAAAAATAGCCGGGTTGCCTCAAATGTCGGTAACCTACAACAGGCAGAAGATTGCCAAATACGGATTAAATATCGAAGATCTGAACAGGATTGTAACCATGGGATTTGCGGGTGCCAGTGCCGGAACCGTATTTGAAGGAGAAAAGCAGTTCGACCTGGTGGTGAGATTCGATCAACAGCATCGCAGCGATATTCAGCATTTGGAAACAGCTTCCATAACATTGCCCGACGGACGTTCACTGCCTTTGAGTGAGTTTGCTGATATAACTTATACCAAGGGTCCTGCCAAGATCTCAAGAGACAATACCAAGCGCCGTATCGTAGTGGGTATCAATGTCCGTAATCGCGATCTGGAATCAGTGGTGAATGATGTCCAGAAGATTATAGAGGACCAGGTACATCTACCGCCGGGATATACGATTAGTTACGGCGGACAATTCGAAAACCTGCAAGCAGCTTCGCAACGTCTTAAAGTAGCGGTTCCAATCGCATTAATTCTCATATTCGTCTTGCTCTATTTTGCTTTTAACTCCGTTAAGGAAGCCTTGATGATTTACAGTGCGATTCCCTTATCTGCAATCGGAGGGGTCTTATTGCTATACTTACGCGGCATGCCCTTTAGTATTTCGGCAGGAGTAGGGTTCATTGCCTTGTTTGGAATAGCGGTATTAAATGGGATTGTGCTTATTGAAGAATTTAAAGAATTAAAAGCCCATGGAATGACGAACATTCATAAACGTATATTAACAGGAACCAGAAACCGGTTACGTCCGGTATTATTAACAGCATCTGCTGCAGCATTAGGATTCTTGCCGATGGCTATTTCCAGTTCTGCAGGAGCCGAAGTGCAACGTCCGCTGGCCACGGTGGTTGTTGGTGGACTGGTAACGGCTACGTTGCTGACTTTAATTGTACTTCCGGTATTGTACGCCTGGTTTGATAGTAAAAAGCCTATCAAGCCTTTTAAAAGAAAGCAGCTTGCTACCTTGCTCATATTCATCTTACCGGTGGTTGGTATGGCCCAGGAAAAAGCGATTAGCTTACCGGAAGCCATTGAAATTGCCTTAGAGAACAACCATGGAATACAAGCAGCCAGGCAAGAGGTGCAACAATCGGAAGAATTTGAAGGTAGTGCATTTAACCTGGAGAAACCACAGGTGTATTACCAGTACGATGAAAATAATATTGCTGAAAACGGGGAAGCCTTAAGAGTATATGGGGTAACCCAGCAGTTCAGATTTCCGACCATTTACGGTACCCGAAGTAAAGTACTGAAACAGGAAACGGCCATGGCTTTACAGGTTTATAATATGCAGGAGCGCACCCTGAGAAAAGAGGTCTCTATAGCTTATTTAAGCGTGGTATATCAGCAGCAACTGATCCATCAGTACAATTACCTAGATAGTTTGTATAAAGCTTTTTCAAAGGCAGCAACCAGGAAATTCGAGTTGGGAGCCACTAATATGCTGGAGAAACTCACTGCAGAAACCAAACAAAAGGAAGTAGCCATGGCATTAACGCAGAGTCAAAAAGATTACGACAAGTCTTTGTTGGAATTAAGACAGTTATTGCAAGCTGAAGAGGTTATAACGGTACAACAAACGAATCTGGATCGATTGGATTATAAGGAAATCGATACGATTAATCACCCGGGATTGACTTATTTTCGTGAAAAGCAAGCCTTATCGGAGCTTGAGTTATCGATAGAAAAGCAGCAATTTCTTCCGGATATCGAGGTATCATTATTCCAGGGAACCAACAGTATGGTGGGTGCTAAGACCTACCGAGGTTTCCAGGCCGGACTTACCGTACCGCTTTGGTTTTTCAATCAGCGATCGAAGATAAAAGCAGCAAAAGCCAGAAGGGCTATGACCGATCACCAGGTTCAGGACTACCAGGTACGCCTGGAATCGCGCAATGAAAAGCTGCATGCCGATTTAGAAAAGTATGATCATGTGCTCTCTTATTACCAGGAAACCGGTAAAAAAATGGGAGATCAGCTCACGCTGAGTGCTTCTAAAGCCTATAAAAGTGGTGAAATCGATTTTTTACAGTACGTACAGCTACTGGAAAATGCCCGTGATATTGAGATCAGGCGTCTTGAAAGTCTTTTCAACTATAACAAAACAGTACTTGAATTAAACTATATAACCGAATAATAAGTCATTATACCATGAAGATTAATATATACATATTCCGATCAGTGATGTTTTTAAGCCTGTCAGGCTTGCTGTTCACTTCCTGTAATTCAGAAGGAGGGAAGGACCTTAGGGAACAGGCTATCAATATCCCCGATACTTCCAATTCGGATCACATTGTTATAACGGAGAATCAATTTAAAGCTGCGCAGATGCAGGTAGACACTATTACACCAACAGCTTTCTATCAAACCGTTAAGGCAAACGGGGTTTTTACGGTTCCACCGGAGCGTAAGGCTTCTGTAAGTCCGTATTTCTCAGGTTATGTAAAAGAACTATCGTTATTGCCCGGAGACCAGGTGCGCAAGGGACAAGTATTATTTACCCTTGAAAATCCGGATTATATCAGGGTTCAGCAACGATTTCTGGAGGCAAAAGGCCAGCTAAGGTATTTAGATGCGGAATACAAAAGGCAGCAGGAATTGATGAAAGACCAGATCACTTCTGAGAAAAATCTATTAAAGGCAGAAGCTGATTATAGTGTTATCAAGGCGCAATACGAATCACTAAAAAAGCAGTTATGGTTTATGAACATTAACCCGAATACGTTGAGTGCCTCTAATCTACGTTCAACCATAGCAGTAATAGCACCTATAGAAGGCCATATCACCAAGATAAACACTCAGAAAGGCGCTTATCTGAATCCTTCGGATATGGCGTTGAGTATCACTGATACAAAGCATTTACAAATAAAGACCCAGGTTTTTGAAAAGAATTTACCGCAATTAAAAGCAGGTCAGCCGGTGGTATTTAAGGTTCAGAACGGTAACGAGGGAAGTTACCATGGAACCGTTAAGCTTATCAATAAGGCTATAGATGAACACGACCGTACGGCGAGTGTGTATATAGACCTTAAGGACGATGAAGCTGCTGATCATTTTGCACCGGGAATGTATGTAGAAGTAGCTATTGTAACTGCTAAGGATACTTTGAAAGCTTTACCGGAAGAAGCTGTGGTTGCTATTGACAATGACTATTATGGATTGGTACGTATCAATGAAACGACCTTTAAACAAGTAGGCATTAAAATTGGGAAAACATCGAATGGTTATGTGGAAATTGTAAACCCTGAAGTATTTGAACCGAATACGGTATTCTTAACGAAGGGAACCTTTGAAATGATCATGCAATAATAAAGCATTAGAAAACCCATAAAGTACCATTGGAGTAGTTTGTGGGTTTATTTCTAAATATTCTATTTTACATAATATAAATTATAGTTCATTTATATCTATAGAGAAAATTGACGAATGCTTGTATATTACATCATTGCAGCTTTAGCAACACGCTCGTATTTTATATCGAAAGTAATTATGTAAAAGTCTATTTGCAATACGCCCGTTACATTAGTACTTATTATTGTCGGTATCTATAACAACACCTCAATGTTTTATCTCGTTGTTAATAATATAAAAGTCAATTGGTCCTGGTTTCAGAAACAAACCGTGATTCTCGTATATCATTTTAAAGCTTTCTTAAAAAACACCCTCTATCAAACCTCCCTTAATCTAAAAAATAGCAGGCAATAGATGTTGTGTTATCATTTTATCAATATCAGCATGCATATAGGGTAAGCCGTACCCTGAAGCGGTAATGACAATGACAACAGGGATGCCTTTAAAAATAAAGATTTTGTTTCCCATGCCATGCCCCAACTGTTTATAGAATACCATTTAATGTATTGGCTACTAAACAGGTTGGAGCATTCATTTAAATATTGAAGGTTAAAATCAACTCACTGATAAGGTCTTAAGTTTTTCTTTAGCGTTGTTGTTTTCAGGGTTGAGCTCCAGGCTCTTTTCGTAATATTCAATCGCCTTTTTCGTATCTCCATTCATCATATAAGCTTCTGCGAGTGAATCATAGGCATCATACGAATCAGGGAAGGCATATACCTCTAATTCAAACAAATCGATTGCTTTTTTATAGAATCCCCTGTTTATCATTTCATAACCTTTAGCATTAATATCTAATTCTGATAGATCAATCTCAGAGGCTGCTATAAGTTTTTCTGCAGTAGTTATACCGTCCTTTAAATACGCATTGATTACATCTTTAGTAAAGAAATAGCTCTCCAGCTTAGGTGTAGCTCCTGAAATTGTCTTTTCTATAAAAAACCGAGCGTCTAAGAAGCCTTCTCCCAGGTCCTTATTGGTTAAAAGAACTACCGTATAATCTTGTTTTCCGAAAACTCGCCATTCTGCACCTACTCCAAAGTGGCCCCCGCTATGGCCATAAACCCCTGATCCTTTACCTCCCGAAAACTGCATACCATATCCATATGAACCACTTTCCGGTTCTTTTTTCATAAGATCTGTATAAGTCGCTGAAAGTAATTGATTGTGTTTAAATGAAGTCGCAAAATTGAAAAGATCATCTATTGTGGATCTGCCTCCACCGGCGGGACTCCCCTTCACCCCACTCATAAACAAGGTCTTTTGAAGTTTATTTGGATAGACATCAGACAAGGTATAATGTTCGGCTGCATTAGGCGTTGGATGATCAGCATCAAAATTGCCTGTGTTCTTCATTTTTGCAATCGAAAAAATATGATCTTCTATATAGTTAGCATATGGCATTTGTGTAACCGCTTCTATTATTCTGCCAAGCATGATATAGTTAGTATTTCGGTATGCAAACTGTTCATTTGGCCTGAATTCTAATGGTTCGTTTTCATATAAAGGGGCAATACTCTCTAAAGTTCTGAATTGTTCTTTAGAGGTATTAATATACTTCTCAGAGCGAAAATAATTGGGTAACCCGCTTCGATGTGACAATAATAGCCTAATCGTAATAGCTTCTCTCGCCTCTTCATTCGGGTAGTCCGGAAAAAATTTTCCGATCGGATCATCCAATGATAGTTTTCCGGCTTCTATGAGTTGGAATATTGCTACGGCGGTAAATGACTTCCCAACGGATGCATATGAAAATTTGGTGTTTGTATTATTTTTTACCTGATGTCCGATATGGGCATAACCAAATGCTTTTTTATACAAAACACTATCGCTCTTGGCTATTAATACGGCGCCACTGAAGCCTTCCAGTGCCTCCAGGTAATTATTAATTTCTGTAATATGATTGTCACTGAAAGTTACGGGTTGTTCATTCGAACATGCTATTATTAAGGTAGCAATGATTGGTAGAAAAAAGTTTTTCATTTTAGTTGGTACAGTTTTTAGTTATTTTTTTTAGTAATTCAAATAATTGAATACGTTCCGGTTCTGTTAGTCCATTTAAGGCTGTAGTCCTGTTTAGGGATATAACGGGGGCTAATAATGAAATGGCCTTTTTACCCTTATCGGCAATTGTTAATGTTGAACGTCTTTTGTCTTTAGCATCGATCGTTTTTGTTAAATAGCCTTTCTTCTCCATTAATTTCAATATCCGGGTAATAGAGGCATAATCTTTAAACACTAAATCAGCCAACTCCATTTGAGTGTGATCGGTATTTTTATCTAAGATTAGCAGTATGAGTGCCTGGTCGACCGTTATGTCCGGAATCACTTCTGATATGTTTTTTGCACTTAGTTTGCGATATGCTTTAATGGTTTCCTCAATTGCATATAAGACTGTATTGGTAGGTGTATTTATTTTCATATTTATTTGATATATCAAACAAAAGTAGCAATTTATTTGATATATCAAATAAACACACTAAAATGTTCGTTGAAGTTATTTGTTGAATGGGAGGTTTTTACTTAAAGCCTATTGGGGAATTAATATGGGTTGGGCACCCTTAAGGCGCAAAATATATACACTCGAATCTTATTACAGTCCTCGCCTGCCACTTATAATGTAGTTTGAACATATTGGAAGATGCCATTGCAGTTTTGCATATGATTTAGAACGAAATGGCGCATAGTTAATTCGTATTAGTTTACCATTAACAACTTCCTAACTATTGTACTAACTATTTTTATTCGATCATTTATCCCCAGATTCAATCAAGCTAAACTCATAAAGCGGTCGCTTCACCCCTCCTTTCGAACTGACTTTACGCCCTTTTTCCAGGCATTGACAATATCGTTCAGGTTTCTGGTGAGCAGGCTTTCGTTGACGGTAAATTTCACGATGCCTTGATCATTAGCTCTTCCCAACCAGATATTATGCTCGTTATACAAATACATGGCCAGGTCTTTTAAATTGATGTCTTCCCTCAAACGCAGGTCATAAATATTGGTTCCCTTATCAAGACTGCTGATGTTCACCCCATCGATGGTATTCAACTCAGTGATTAAGGATTGGGTGCTTTTGATCACCTGTTGCCACCTCTCTTCAATACCCTTGAGGTAATGCAGGGCCATGGCCGTTTGATTCCAGCTTTGGAATACGGTTCCGCCAAGGATCT
This sequence comes from Zhouia amylolytica AD3, assembly GCF_000511935.2. NCBI lineage: Bacteria > Pseudomonadati > Bacteroidota > Flavobacteriia > Flavobacteriales > Flavobacteriaceae > Zhouia > Zhouia amylolytica. Next base: position 278,615 of record NZ_AYXY01000019.1, read on the forward strand.
TCACCTGATGCGATACCTGGTCAATAACAGCTGCATCTCCACAGAGTATGGCGCCTCCGCTGGCATTTAAGTATTTGTATAAGGATATATATACCGTATCAAATTGTGCTGCATATTCGGCTATGGAGACTCCGGTATAAGCTGCAGCAATATGTAGCCTGGCACCATCGAGATGCATTTTATAGCCTTGTTGCTTGCAATAAGACGCTATTTCCTTTATGGCTTCTATAGGAACAATTCTTCCATCGGCTCTTCTAACAGGATTTTCGATCACTACCGTTCCTAATCCGCTTTTAAAAACCTCTTCGTGCTCCAGGTAGGAAATTTTCGTTTTCAGATCTTCCAGGCTAAAAGTTGACTGCCCGTTGCCTACCGGGATCAGTCGTTTCCCATGAACGCTTTGGGCTGCATCGGCTTCATCTCTGAAAACATGTGAATTTTCAGGGACCATTGCTTTCGTATTGGTTCCATTCAGCAATTTAATTGCCAGTTGATTCGCCATGGTGCCAGTTGGCAGGTAGATAGCTTTCTCTTTCCCGGTTAACCTGGCAAATTCTTCCTCTAATGCTTTGGTTGCTCCACCATTTCCATAAAAATCAGGTTCGATCGGATGGATATTGCTAATGGTGGTTAGTTTTTCCAGGTATTGCTTCGGGTCGAGCGATAAACCATCAAAAATAAAATTAACGGCTGTGGGATTATTTGTCGGTTGATTTTTGGCCCCGGTTTCAAAGGGCAAGGCGCTCATGCCTATGCCTGGTATCATAAGGGGTACTGCCGTCAGGCCACATTGTTTCAGAAAGTTTCGTCTTTTATTCTCGTTATTCATTTGGTTGGTTTTAAGGTCTTAGCCGGTTAAAATATTCATTCATTGTATCCCAAATCGCATAATACTCTAATTCTTTAGCCCTGTTATCGTTCCCCATATCGGTATTGATCACGATGTATCTTCCGGTCTTATCTTCCTTATTGAAATAGAACCAGGTACCGACCCCGGCATCGCCCCCGGAGTGTCCGACATAACCTTTAGCACTATGGCCGATAAAAATGGCAGGGCTATAATCTCCATTATACGGATTACTGCTATTTCGTTCGTCAAAATGGCGAGCATCCAGTTGTTCAGCGAAGAACTCTTTATAGCTTTCCTTCTTGAGTAAAGTCCCCTCCCCACTATATCCTTTCACCAATTCCAACAGGTACTTTGCCATATCGCTACTTGAGGATATCAACATCCCATCCGGATAGGTAATCCCTTTATAGAAAGGCAATACGGTCTGATCGTTTCGGTACAATCGCGAGTGCATAGAACGATCTATAGCTGCCAGGGACCAACCTGTATCCTTCATCTGCAATGGATCCAGTATATGTTTTTGTGTAAAGGAATCAAAGGTTTGCCCTGTTGCTTTTTCTATGATCAAGGCGCATAAAGTGGCGCCTATATTGGAGTAATTATAGCGTTCACCGGGTTTGAAATTAATGTAATGATCATTTTGATAGTATTCCCCGGTGGTGGTTAGATATTCCTTTAGAAACGTTTCCATGGGCATATCGGCTTCGGATGGGTTTAGTTGCTGATAAGGATAATCGGTACTCACCTTACTTAAATCCTGATCTTTTTCCAGGATCCAGGCTCTGTTCATGTACTGATCGGAATCGTTTATACCCGAAGTATGGGTTGCCAAATGCCTGATGGTTATTTTTTCATCTGGATAATTTGGGTTTATTACCTGAAAGGGCAGATAGTTTTCAATTGGGTCGTCGAGTTGTAGTTTACCGATTTCTTTGGCTTTCATCAAAGCGATCCCTATTAATGTTTTAGATACGGATGCAATATGTTGTATGGTATTTTCAGTGTATTCTTTTTTGGTTTCACGGTCGGCATATCCGAAGCCTTTGGTGTATAAGACCCCGTTTTGATCGACCATGGCTACAGCAAACCCATTTATTTGTCCGTTTTTCCAAATACCCTCTAATTCGGCGGTCAATGAATCTGATGCTGTCGGTTGTGTTGTTGCCTGGTTACTTTGATTGTTTTGCTTACAGGCTATACAAAGGAAGCTTAGGATAAGTAATCTGATTGCGTTTTTCATGGGTTATTTGGTTTCCTTTTAAAGAGATCAATAATTGTTTCTTGTTACAGTTATGGTATGAATTCATTTTTATTAATCGTTAATTTACAGCTCTCATCTATCGCATGCTCCCCTGTTCTGAATATCAAACAGCTCCTCTTTGTTCTTAAAAATACGCAATTGTTTTTAACCGTTAATTATGAACATGAGATCCAACAAATAACTTTAACTTTATGCCCGTGATATGTCCACCGTACATTTGAAGTTATCATCATACAATGAACTCAACAGAAACATACCGATCATTTACCAAGAGTATATTCAACACCTACAGTCCGCTCAGTGATGATACGCTAGCCACATTGTTTGCTATAGCTTCCATACAGCACTTAAAAAAAGGATCCATATTGCTTGAGGTTGGTCAAATTTCAAAGCACATACATCTCTTATATGGAGGTGCTGTCGTTTCCTATTACCTACATAACGATGGTAACCTGTATCATAAAAACATTTTTTTAGAAGGTGATTTTGTAGGATCTACCGTATCAGCAATTACCCAAAAGCCATCTCATTTCGCATTGGAAGTTGTTGAAGATGCCATGCTTATCAGTTTGGATTATAGCCAATATCGAGCGCTGATGGAGGACCATCCGGATCTTAAGGATTTCTATATTGCTTACCTGGAGAAAAACTGGGTTATTGATAAAGAAAAGCGGGAAATAGAAATTGTACTCACAGAAGCCAGGGAACGATACCTCGATTTTATCCAAAAACACCCTGATATTGAAAATCGGGTTCCATTGCGTTATATTGCCTCTCACCTTGGGATTACCCCAACTCAATTGAGTAGGATTCGAAAAAAATTACAGGAAATTTAATCGAATCAACATATGTAAAGAATAAAGTCAAGCCGACTGCTCATCTTTGCCATATGAAAATATTATTTTACTTATTAGCCTTTACAGGAGGCATATTTTTAGCTATACAGGCAGGGTTTAATTCGCAGTTGGGTTCGCTTTTAAAGAATCCCGTTATTGCGGTGATATCAGCTTCTATGGCCAGTGCCGTTTTTGGTCTGTTTTATATGTTTTCGGTTGGTAAGGGAAGTATACAGTTGAGCAACTTCCATCAAGTGCCCTGGTATTTATGGTTTATTGGGGGCTTATTTAGTATGATTGGCATCTCGCTTTATTTTTATACGATTCCTAAACTTGGTATTTCAAAAATGATTGCCTGGGGACTCTGCGGTCAGCTGTTGTTCTCCCTGCTAGCCGGAAAATTTGGCTGGCTTAACCTTCCGGTAGAACCTTTAACAGCCAGACGACTTTTAGGTGCCTTTGCCATGGTGGTTGGTATCGTTTTAATTAACTCAAAATAAAACTTAACAATGAATAAAACAGCTTTAAACATTAATAACCTAACGAATTTATGGACGGTAGCCGGAGAAGTATTTCAGGGATATTCAGAGCATAATGGAGTTTATTGTTCCCATATAAAAAACACCCAATGGCCGAATCGATTGTGGACTGACACTCCTCTTTCCGCTGGACTAAAGCATCAATTGAAAGGGAGTATGGAAAAGATACCCGGACTTACTTTTTCTTATTTTAATAATGGACATACGTCTCCTTTTCAGACCGATCCTGACTTTATGCTAAAATCTAAGCAGTATGGGATGAGTATGGAATTAACTGAAAAGTTCGGATCTAAAAAAATCTTTGATTTTAGAACGGTAACAAACCGTGAGGAGGCCGAATTATGGAGCAAGGCTTTTCATTTGGCTTTTAATTATAATATCAGCGTTGAAACGGTTCTGAATACAATGAATACGATTCCCTATATTCTTGTTTCTGAAGAGGAAGTACTTGTTGGTACCGTTATTTTACATATTACTGAACAGGTAGCCGGGATCCATAGTTTGGGTATTGTTCCTTCACAAAGAAAAAAAGGCTATGCCACCGAAATCATGTATCATATTATGAATGAGGCTATCGACTCTGATTCAAAACTAGCCACGCTGCAAGCTTCGGAGATGGCGAGAGCCATGTATGAGAAAATGGGATTTACAACTGATTTTTTAATGGAGAATTACACCCTAAAAAACGAACTATGAAATTTATAGAAAACCAGGAATGGCGTTATGCCACCAAAGAATTTGATCCGAACAGGAAAATTACTGCGGAGCAATTGGAAAGTTTAAAGAAGGCCATACAGCTATCGGTCTCTTCTTATGGCTTGCAATTGTATAAAGTGCTAATTATTGAAAACAAAGAAGTCAGGGCAAAACTACGTCCGGCTTCCTGGAATCAATCGCAGATAACGGATGCCTCTCATTTATTCGTTTTTTGTAATTATACCCGGGTATCTGAGCAAAACATCGATAGCTATGTAGAGCTGATAGCGGCTACCCGAGAACTGGAAAAAGAGAACTTACAGGGTTATGGTGATTTTATGAAGGCGAAGATCGATGAGAAATCGATTGATGATCAATTTCAATGGACCAAACATCAGACTTATATTGCTTTAGCCAATCTGCTGTCTGCTTGTGCCGAGTTAAAAATCGACACCTGTCCGATGGAAGGCTTTGAAGCTGCAACGTATAATGAAGTATTGGGATTAACTGAGCGAGGCCTCAATGCTTCCGTTATTGTTCCTGTAGGTTACAGGAGTAATACAGATACTACCCAATCGCTGGCCAAAGTTAGAAAACCATTGGCACAATTATTTGAAATGCTATAAATAGGAAATCAACCAAGCTTAATTTTGTGAATGAATGGGTATGCCCCTGCCCATGCTTTAGAAAGGCCCTTCGGGGCTTTTTGGGTTGACATCAATTGAATTTTTATAGCAAACAAATATTAAAATTTAAATCCTCCTGTTTTTAAAAAGGTAAAAGCTGCCATAAAAGACAGCTTTTTAATGCAATTAATAAAGTTTATCGTTAGTACTATGGTGTTGTACGGACTTTAATTACAACAAAGTATTGACTTTGTGATCCGGTATATTGAACTCGATCATCAAAATCACTGCCCGTATCGTTATTATAGATTTGCCAGGTTTTGTTTGGATCTATTTTACCGGCTTCATCGAGGTAAATTCTTCGTTTACCTACACTCACATTTGTTAAGGCATGAGGTGTAACCAAATTGTTCCAGGTACCATTAGCCAACTTCTCTGTTTGAATAGAATCAACTTCTAAATTCCCTCCAATTACAGTAATATATTCGTCCGTCTTTTCGACCACAATATCAGTATGTGATGACGCACGATTTACCTCCTGGTTTGATCTGTTGACTACATCATTATAATTGACTGCGGTACTCCTTCCTACAATATCTCCAACTTGAGGAGCATAGTCACTAATTTTATAACCCCAGAACGGATTTCGACGATTATTGTTTTCTTTGTTCAAAATGGCTTTAGCTATAAAATCTACATGACGTTGAGACCTTACAAACACAGAGTTACTTGAAATCCCTGCTTCCCGAACCAGGTATCCGATAAAAGCAGCACTCCATGCAGCTCTCGTATTAATATTGTCGTTGGCCCTCGCTGTTGTAAAGGCTGTCGTTGCAGAACCCGTATCATTTGTATCAAAACAAGCCAGCCAGTAATCTCTTAACCGTTGTTCTACATGGCTCTCTGTTTCCCAGAAAGCATCGCCGGTATGAAAGCCTCCATTATGCCAAAATTCATACTCACTAATTGCCCGGTTTTTCAAAGTATCCTTAAAAGTAGTCATATTAGAAGGTACACCATTCATCCATGTGATACTTGGTCCTTGTCCTTCAGATAATTGAGGTATAGCTTCTGCAAACCTTACTATCTGGAAAAACAGGCTTCCTGAATTGTCGGTAACCATTTGTTCGAACATCTCTATAAAATCTTCAAAATATTCGAACTGCTCTTGTCCGTCAGCCGGATTTATAAACTTAAAGGTTACATCATTCTGATTATTGAGATCTCCTTCCATTCCAAATAACAATAAAGCATGTGGCGAGAAACCTTCACTACTATCAGCATCAACAGTCACCCAAAGCGGGCCATAATGACTTAACCAATCGTAATACTGTTGTATGGTATAACTTGCAGGTGGCATGGCTTCCATATTCAATGCCGTAATAAATTGCTCTTTTTCAGAAGCTGGCAGCCCTGTAGCATTATTGAACATATCTACATAATAATTTTCATTTGGCGGATTTAAATTGTCACCTGCCATTCGTAACACTTCCTGAATTGGATTGGAACTTCTTAATTTCCAATTCATCATCATGGTAGCTACGGTTGCCCAACATCCCATAGGAGGTTGAACTATACCTTCAACCTGGAAATTTACATTTATTGGGTGAGATCCTTCCGGTGGTCTTACGTCTATAGCCTCATGCGTACCATCTGCATCGGTACGTTGTGCCTGAACCGATTGCCCTCTACTGATAGCCTCCGAGGCGGGTTGCATTAACGATGGACGGTTCTGTTCTCGTTCAAACTGTTCACTCTCTCTTGCACTTTCACCACCGTCAATCTGTTGTTGTAGATGCTGACGTGTTAAATTTTGAGCATCTTCCTCGCTAATGTTTCCATCGCGACGGGCCTGGGCTATTCCATCGGCTATACCCTGTGAATTTTGGGTGTTATGTTGTTGGGTGGCAAGGCTCTTAGCCATTTCTGCAAAAGCTTTCGCATTTTCCTGATTAGACAGGTAGGTCTTCATAGCGTTTTCCTGGTTGCCGCTTAAACCGGTAATATCTTTAAACACTCCCGATTTACCTAACAGTTCCGACATCTGAGCTAATCCTGCTGCTGGTGCCGGTGCGTCCGGAGCATTCTGGATATTCACCATTGGGGTAGCAAAATCTTTATATTCCGGCTTATAATCGGTAATGGTTGGAGTTGGTGTAATTACCGGTGAAATTTGAGTTGGTTCTTCGGTTCTAAACTTATCCCAATCCTGAGATGAGTTCTCTTTTACCATTTCACAGGCATCACAATTACCCTGGATAGCCTCCATGAATACGCCTTTAGTAGGAACACTCAATCTGTACGGTGGTATTGGTGTTAAAGGTTTGTAGTAATCAAATAAAGTGGTCTCTTCGAATACATTATCCCCTATCTCTTCGAGCATATTATTTCGTCCCACCCGGTAACCATCAGCAACCGGAAATACAAGTGAGTTTCCTGTTATGGTGACCAGTTCATTCTTGACCACTGAGGCCAGACTGCGCATAACCGACTTGTTTCCTGTAGAAGTATAGGTCTGAATATTAAAGCCATCCAGTAACATATACCTTCGGTCGGGGTCTAAGTTAGCCCAGAGTATCTTGTTGTAATGCTCGAGGTTGCTATTGAGATGTTCTATCAGTTCATTTACTAAATATTCATCCTCTTTACGTGGATTTCTTTTTTCGAATGAGTTTAAAGGTGTATTAATATTCTCAACATCATCGTGTAAATCATTATAAATACGTCTGTTTATAAGAGTTGAGGAATGATGATCACTTCTATAATTAATTTGAATACTGTGAAGTTTAAAGGTCACAAAATCAAAGAATAAGTCATGATGTTCCCCGGTAAGTGGAGAAGAATAATCAATTTCTATTTCATCAATAGATTTTCGGGTAATACTGGCAGGAATGCCATTATCTTTAATATAATACTTAAGAATTCTATTCCCTCCTTTATACTTTCTATCCTCTGTAAGATCAATATCTCCCAATGGTGTAATGGAGATTCTTCCTCCACTTCCACCGGTGGCGTCATTAATTAGATTACTTACAATTTGAGGGGCTATATGTTCATTAAATATGCGATCCCAATCCGCAATCACATTACCATTAAAATATTGAAATAATTCTTGCAAGTCCATATCCAGTATCTGCGCATATGCTTCCCATAGTTTCTTTTCCTTTTCCATACCTGCAAAGAAATCCATAGGAGTAGGAGTCTCATCACCATCAAAAACAATTCCCATAAAGTCATCAAATACATTTATACCATTTGAGCCATCGAAATTTACCCTAATACATTTTGCAGGGGGTACACTTTCATAGTTAGCATCCAGCGTCATGAACATATCAAATATTTGTCCACGGGTTAAAACTTCCGTAGAAGTTGTATTTCGCTTAATAGACGGCCCTTTTGCTGCACAAGGAACAACAGCCCCCACAACCGAATCTTTGATATTTTCGCGAATTGTACCGGCTACATCTATTCCTGCGTCTGATGTAATGGTCTTTTTTATAACCGGAAAAGATAGTATTCTGTCAAACCTTGTTTTTGGTCTGGGAATATGTATGTTAAACTTCAAATGCCCTGAAAGTTCAGTAATAACTTCATCAGCATAGGTATTCTCAGGATAATCTACACGCTCATAAGCTGTTTTTATACGTTCATTCGCATCAAAAGCTTTTAACAAAGGATGTTGTCTTCTTCTAAATGAAAATGGTCTTAAATAGGTATTAGAAGGGATAGGTTTTAGATTTTTAGCTAAAATATCTTTCCACTTATGGATGTTCTCTGTTGAGAAATTGGTCATTAATAAAGGAACAAACACACATTCTTCGACATGTGAGAGTTCCTGGTAAATGGCATAATGTCTCAATACCTCGAAATACATCATCGTCAACGAATGGCAATGGTTATGATTGGCTACCGTTTCTGCGGTAACTCCATAGTCTTGTCCTTCGGTAACCGTAGTTACAACGGATGCATTTAGTTCGCGGTAACTTTCTGCGTTCTGCATCAGGGATTGTCTTAGTTTTTCACCAAAAGACTGAGAGATATTTCGGGAACTGTTTTGAGATGCAGAGGAATTTGAATTCGCAAATCCTCCGGCAACCCCTAAAGAAGCTCCAATTCCACCATAGGAAACACCTACACCTAAACCGGCTGACATTCCGGAAGTGTGTGCTCTGCTTCTTCCGCTCATATTTTCATTAATACCTCCACTGATCTGATCGGTAATAAATCGATCACTGATTAGTTCGGCAGATAAACTTTCTCCCTGGGAAATGCTTTGTGATTCTGCACCGGTTAATGAATGCGAAGATTCAAACACTACAATTTGTTTCTTTTGTCCGGGTGCCAGGGGTAGTGAATACACTAAATCTCCTAAAGAATATCCATCTGCTTTGAAAACGGATTTATAATGGAGTATATGCCCTGTGGCCACTGAAACTGCCTGATACATTGAAAGGTTTTCTTTCGCATCGGGAGCATCTTCCCAGCGAATAGGATTATCGAGTCCTACCTCTCTTCTATCAAGGGTTTTCTTTCCTCCTACCAGGTTATATGATATTTTACCATCTCGCTCCTTTTTCTTTTCCAGTACATAATTTGATACTTCAGGATCTGATATACGTACAATGGCGTTATAACTATATTCTCTTAAGGTTCTGTTGGGTGTAGAAAGATTGATACATGAACCTCCAATATCCTGAGTATATTCATCAGAGTTAATCAGGTCTTCCTGATCGGGTAACCTTTTGGCTTTTTTTGGGGTGTGACAACCGCAATCGTCTTCTTCGGATTCACTTTCCGGCACCTGCACTTCTTCATCAATCAGGAGCAAATAAATAAAATCGTCTGAAATAGTTTCATTGGAATTATCTTGATCTACATCCAGGTCAACCGGACTATTGGGCATTAAGGAAACCATGGCCTGAGCTTCAGTATAATCCCCATAAGGATAATCTAATGAAAAGTTTCCTGATTGGTCTGTAGTAGAAGAAGCAACGATTCGATTTATTTCATCACCTTCTTTTTTAGCCTGAACAATAATTGTTAGTCCATTTAAATTATACTTATCACCATTTTGCAGAACCTTTCCCCTCAATCGCTTCGTACTTCGTGGTATGCCTGTTTGCGGATCAACCTCTATGGTTCCGGAAGGGTACTTTTTTATTGTTATATCGAGATTCTGCAAGGTTTCGTCCGTTTTACGAAGTTTATCTTCCCAAAGTACGGCACCGTCGTAACCTTTAACCTTTATGGTTATCGGTCCGGATATATTGTTTGTGAGTATAACTTCGTCTTCAGTAAAATTGAAAGCTATCTTATTATTTTCAATCGTCCGGGCACTTGATAACCAATCGTATTTTAATATTTTGGGGGTTCCATCCGGATGTTGATATTCTACAGAGAGGTCGTAGAAATCTAAATCTTGCTGACTAACTTCCTCCTCTGAAATAATAGTCATTTCTCCTGCTATAGACAAGGTATTAATTTCAGGAACTGCGATTGGGAAATCGAATAATTTGTTGAAGTTTTCCTGTAAATATTCAAAAAACTCCTTGCTTATATTATATTCGGACTTCTTAAGAAAGTCTCTTAATTGTGTAATTCCAATCGTAAAATCAGCATCCATAAATTCAGGATGCTCTCCATTGAGATCAACAAGAATTTGGATAAAGTTTAATACAAATTCATCAGTGATATTCCTGTCCGGATGAGCTGCATCGAAAATATATTTAAATAACTCATACGCCTCTTTATTTATAATAAAAACACGATTATTGTATTGTTCAGGAAGATTTGACAAGCCTTTTTCATTCAATTTCTCAGTTTTTTTAGAAGTAATATCGCCATATGTGCTTCTAAACTTACCGTATTCCTCTTGATGATTACGCCTGTCAAAATCAGAAGAATAAGGGGATTTCAAATAGTAAATACCTTCAAATTCTTTTGACTTTATAACCTGATTCAGCCCATCTTTGATATCTATGGTAAATTTAAAGGAGTAATCATTGATATTGATTCCAACATCTCTTAGGATATCAATAAAATGATATAGGAAAAAGCCATAGATATCTTCAGTATCAGACCCGACCAATTCGGGTAATGGTAAATGAACCTTATAGGAGTTGTCATCAATATCCTGAGAGGTACTAAAAGTCTTATGGTCACTAACATATCGCGAAATATGACTCCTACTGATATTAAAAGAAAATTTAGGAATCTTTACTTCTATAGATATATTGTTTAAATCAGATGAACGCTGGTCATCTGCTGATGAAAAAGTAAATTGTACTGAAGCCATAACATTTGTTGTTTTTAGATTTTTGAGTCATTGATAAGGCTGGGGATCGTGGGCATTTTGATTATACTTAGCATAATCACGTTATAAAGATCTAAAACAACTACTTGTTAATCAATGGGTTATTCCCTTTTTATGAATGGGGATTTTTCCTTAGAAACTACACATTTATTAGAGGGAAGACTGTCTGAATTGTAATAAGAAAACAGATATGTGTTATGGTATGAGCTATTCGGATTATTTTCTCATAATCGAAGGCTGTTGGAAAATTTTTCGAATATAACAATGGTTTTTTCCTTATAAATGTGGTATTTCTACGCTCATACGTATTAACACGAATAACGTCCAGCCGGGTTCTGGATAATTAATAGTTCATATTGTTTTGGAGTAGATTCAAAATATTTTGCATAATTATTTGCCTACCTATTAGTAGGTAAATATATTTGTACTATGAAAACGAGAGATAAAATAATTGTCGTTGGCGACAACCTCATAAGAGAGAAAGGATATAATGCTTTCAGTTTTAGCGATATATCAAAAGAATTGAAGATCAAGAATGCATCTATACATTATCATTTTCCCACTAAAACCAATTTAGTGATTGCTGTAATTCAAAAGCATTTAATACTCTTAGAAAAATTTAAAACAGCGGTGGTCAATGAAAACGCTATTATGAAAATAATAAAGTTTCTATCCGTTTATTCAATAGCTAAATCTGGGGGTAAGATTAGTATTTTAGGATCTTTAGCTAACGATTATAACACATTTGATCCCGAAGTACAAACAGAATTAAAAATTTTAACTGAAAGCACCATCAATTGGCTTACACAAACATTAACTGAAGGTAAAAAAGAAGGAACTTTTAAATTTATCCAGGATCCACGAACCAAAGCATTAACCATTATTACTACCATTTTAGGTGCTGAACAACTTTCCAGGATAACCTATCCGCATACCTTTCAAACAGTTAAAGAAAATATTCTTAATGATCTAAAACAAGAAATATGAGACGAGTTGTAGTGACAGGTATTGGAGCATTAACCCCGATTGGGAATACTGTTTCAGATTTTTGGGAAGCATTAATTAATGGAAAAAGTGGTGCTGCACCAATTACTTATTTTGAAACAGAAAAGTTTAAGACAAAATTTGCCTGTGAATTAAAAAAATTCAATCCCTTAGATTTTATTAAAAAATCAGAAGCCAGAAAATATGATTTATATACCCAATACGCTTTAATTTCAGTTGAAGAAGCTATAAATAATGGAAACATAGACTTTTCACATTTAAACAAAGACCGCATTGGTGTTATCTGGGGCTCAGGAAATGGAGGAATACAAACATTTCAGGAGGAATTAAGAACATATTTTAAAGGTGATGGAACACCACGGTTTAATCCGTATTTTATTCCTAAAATGATTGTCGATATAGCCTCAGGTGTAATCTCAATCAAGTACGGTTTAAGAGGTGTTAATTTTGCTACTGTATCGGCCTGCGCCACCTCCAACACGGCAATCATTGACGCCTACAATTATATTAAATGGAATAAAGCAGACATGATTATCACAGGAGGTTCTGAAGCAGCTATCACTGAAAGTTCTGTAGGTGGATTTAATGCCTCACGCGCTTTATCCACACAAAATGACAATCCGCAAACGGCATCGCGGCCATTCGATATTAATCGAGATGGATTTGTCATTGGGGAGGGCGCCGGTGCTATTATACTGGAAGAATTAGAAAGTGCTAAAAAGCGAGGTGCGAACATAATTGCAGAGATTGTTGGCGGTGGAATGGCTGCGGATGCATATCATTTAACAGGTACACATCCGGAAGGAAATGGTGCCATATTAGGAATGAAAAATGCCTTAGAAGATGCTAATATAGAGGCTAGTCAAATTAATTATCTAAATGCCCATGCAACCTCCACTCCCGTTGGAGATATTAGTGAACTTAAAGCCATTGATAGCCTTTTTGGAAGAATGAATGAACTTAGCATTAGCGCCACCAAGTCAATGACCGGGCATTTATTAGGTGCTGCAGGTGCTATTGAGGCAATTGCTTGTATAAAGGCTGTACACGATGATATTATACCCCCTACGATGAATACTACAGATGTAGAACCGGAATATAAGGGTTCTTTTAATTTTGTCTTGCACAAAGCTCAAAAGCAAAAAGTTAATTACGCCATGAATAACACTTTTGGTTTTGGAGGTCATATAGCCACCACGATATTTAAAAAATACCAGTAAAAGCAGACTGATGGTACCTCAAATTAACGGAAATTGTAATTTTTGTCAAATTGGGGTACTACTATAGGGTAATTAAATATTGTTTTCTAAAAACAATTCAAAATAAGCAGATTAATTCATTGATCCTGAATATAAAAAGGTTAACCCAATTATGGGACGATTTATAACCTTACCCTTTTCCTCTATTCCACACTAAAAAATAGCCAAGCAACAACAAACCTATTGCGAATCCACCAAGCACTAAATATATTAACAGCATAACATTGCTTTTATAATTCCTTATCAAATATAATATTAATAAAAGGTTCTTTTTCTACATGTATTTTGAAGCATTTGCCTACATAAATTCATGTCTATTCCCCGGTTATAAAACAATTATAACGTAACCGTATGCTATATAATATTTAATTCTCAGCCACCAGGTAGGGATAATCTGTATACCCCCTTTCATCACCACCACCAAATAGCGTATGGGTGTCTGTTATCTCATTCATTTGGGCATTTAATACTACTCGTTCCGGATAATCAGGGTTCGCTAAAAATCCGCGACCAAACCCGATCAAATCCACGAGCCCTTCTTTTAATAAAGCCTCTCCTTGTTCCGGTGTTTTATTACCGGTTGCAATGACGGTATTATGGAAGTTATTTCGTAATTCTACTCTGAAATTATCGGGAATTTCCGGGGCATCATCCCAATCTGCCTCACTCAGGTGAATGTAGGTCACCCCTATTTCATCAAGAGCTTTAACTGCCAACATGATGGTATCCAGGATATCCGGATCGTCCATATCCTTAAATTTAATAAAAGGTGATAAGCGAACCCCAACATGAGCTTTCCCTACCGCCTCCACCACCGCCCTGGTGATTTCAAGAAGCAATTGAATTCTATTTTCTTTACTTCCACCATAGCGATCGGTCCGTTTATTGGCATTGCTTCGTAAAAACTGATCGATCAAATATCCATTGGCTCCGTGAATTTCTACCCCATCAAACCCCGCTTCCATAGCATTTAATGCCCCTTGAGCAAAGGTTTCAATTGCCTGATCGATATCCTCCTGACTCATTTCTTTAGGTTCATCAACCGGTACAAAGGTAGCATCTCCGTTGGGGGCTCCGTTAAATATATACACTTGGGTATCCTTAGCCTTTATAGCTGAAGGCCCCATCGGTTGGAGTCCATTCACTTTATAAGTACTAACACGACCCACATGCCAAAGCTGCAAGAAGATCTTGCTTCCTTTCTGATGTACTTCTTTAGTTACCTGCTTCCAGGCTTCAATTTGTTCTTTGGTGTATATTCCAGGTGTATTGGCATAGCCTTTACCCTGTAAAGAAACCTGGGTGGCTTCAGTGATGATAATCCCTGCTGAAGTTCTTTGTCCGTAGTATTCCGCCATTAATGCATTTGGGACATCCCCGGGCTGAGAACTTCTTGAGCGGGTCATTGGTGCCATTAAAAAGCGGTTCTTCAATAGTTTTCCGCTCAAATTATAGGGTTCGAATAGTTTGGTGTATTTCATTTTATTTCTCTTCATTTTGACCATTGAAAACGGGATCAGTTGTTGCTTAAAATTTAATAACGGTTTTTCCTATGGCCTTTCCCGACTCCAGTAAAGCATGAGCATCTTTAAGATTTTCAACAGTTAATCCATTCAAGGTATTGGTAAGGGTCGACTTAAGGGTTCCATTTTCAAGTAAAGCAGCGACCTTATTCAATATATGGTGTTGTGCAATCATATCTTCCGTTTGAAACATGGGACGGGTGAACATGAATTCCCAGGAAAAGGACACACTTTTTGTCTTCAGATCATTCAACACCACCGGATCTGCACTTCCGGTAATGGATGCAATATGGCCTTGGGGTTTTATGAGTTCTACCATTTTATCCCAATAGCTATTGGTATTTACAAAATCTAAAATGAAATCCACTTGCGGGTATCCAGCCTCTTTCATTTGATTTAGTAAATCTTTATGGTTGACCACCACATCGGCACCCATTTCTTTGCACCATTCCGTGGTCTCGGGTCTTGATGCCGTGACGATCACGTTCAGTCCTGCTATTTTTTTTGCCAATTGAATGGCTATAGAACCTACTCCACCGGCTCCTCCGATCATTAATATGCTTTTGCCTTTGTCTTTTTCCGCTGAAATACGCATGCGATCAAATAGAATCTCCCAGGCTGTCAAGGAAGTCAGAGGCATAGCAGCAGCTTCTTCCGGTGTTAGTCCTTCGGGACGTCTTCCCACAATGCGTTCATCTACTAGTTGATATTCAGCATTACTACCCGAACGGGTAATATCACCCGCATAGAAAACCTGATCGCCGGTCTTGAACAATGTAACTTCATTTCCTACTGCCACAACCGTTCCAACTGCATCCCACCCAATGATTTTAGGGGTTTTCAGGACGGTATCTTTGGCACTGTTCTGTCGTACCTTATAATCAACCGGATTGACTGAAACGGCAGCTATTTTTACCAGTATATCTTTTCCTTTGGGTTCCGGCTTTTGAGTTTCAAATGCTATAAAACTATCCTTTTCTTTTATGGCTAACGATGTTTTAAATCCTATTGCTTTCATAGTTTTTAATTTTTAATGTTTTATACGATACAACATCCAATCTTTTTGTGGATGGTTTCGATGGATCATTCTTTCAAATTCAAATCCTAATTTGGTTAACAGGTTCTGAGCTCCCACGTTTACAGGCAAGGTAATGGCAATCAGTCGGTTCAATTGAAATGTATTTATTGCCAGTTCGGTTAGTACCTTTACACTTTCAAAGGCATATCCATTTCCTTCAAATTCCGATAAAAAAGCAAAACCCAGGTCAATATCATCCAAATCTTCGCGATCATAGAGTCCGATTGCCCCTATTTTCTTCTGATCGGATTTTCTGATCACGGTGTAATTCCCATATCCCAAGCGCTTTAATTGTGATAACATATTGTCTTCGATATACCTTACAGCATCTTCCCTTGTTTGTAACTGTCTGTCACCGATAAAAGTTAACCATTTCGGGCTATTAAATAACTCGAGTATAAAATCGGCATCTTCCAAATTAGTTGGTCGTACCCATAATCTTTCTGTTTGGTAACTTAAGTTAGTCATAATATTATATAATCCGGTTTTTAATGCTTCTTTCTGTTTACAGCTTAATGGTATTATTCAAAAATTACATAGCGTTTTTACTTGTTATACTCCATTTCCGAAGGATCTATAAGGGTATTTGGATCGTCTATGACCATTTCTGCTATTTCATCTTTTCTCATGAATACCACATCTTGATGACTTTTGGCATACTCAATAAATTGATCAACAACCTTCACTATACCCGGCGCGCCCCCGATGCGATCGTGGAGGCTTACACTCATCATTCTTCTCTGACTAGCCCCTTCGAGGTATAATTGATCGAATTCGGCTTTGAGTTGAGCCAAAAACTGATCAGGACTCCAGTTTTTCCCCTCTATATTCACGATGTCATTATTCCTAAGGGTATAAGGAATTACCACAAATTTTTCTCCTCTGACCAACGTCACAAACGGTTCATCACGACTTAAGTCATCGATATGGTATAAAAAGTTAAGGTCTTGCAACACCTTTAAGGTGTTAGGGCCTCTTCGCAACCAATTCGCATTATACCCCCTGCCTCGTTTACCGGTAATAGCTTCGACAGTATCAATGCCTTTCTTTATGAATTCATATTCTTCTTCGTAAGTCATATTCCATTGGTCACTCCAGGAAATTCCATGAGCCTCAATTTCATGTCCACCTCTGGCGATCGCCTTCGCTACCTCAGGATATTTTATGGCCGCCTCTCCTACCACATGGGAAGTTACGTGAATACCATGTTTTTCCCATAGCTTCAGCATTCTGTAAATACCTTCTTTAGCTCCATAACGAAACCAACTGTTAGCCGGCATATCAGGTGTTTCCTTGGGTAATGGCTTTCCTGAAAACGGACTCTCAGCACCATCGGGTTGACCTCCGGTCTCAAACTGCATGGAGAATGAAATCACCAATTGAGCCCCATTGGGCCAATGACGATTCTTTTTGGATTGCTGTGGTTCCAATTTTTTAGTATTTGCCATTTTTGAGGATTCCGGTTGCCCGCAAGCGACGATTCCGAACATTGATAGCAGTACTCCTATTGATTTAAGCTTTTTATTAGTCTTGATTATATTCATGATTTTACTGTGCTTAATTTTAAACGCGGGTTTTATTGCTGAATTTGTTATGACAAAGATAAAGTTGACAGAGGTAGTTGGTCTTGTAAAAACTCATGGTATATTTGTATAAATCAATCACCATGTCGAAGCGATTTTACATCACCAGGGATTTTGACGTTTTCGAATTTGAAGCGGTTCATGAATGGGGATACCCCCGTCACAAGCATCATTTTTTTGAATTAACCTTTGTGATCAAAGGAAGTGGTCAGCATTTATTGAATGAAAGTATGGTTGATTATAAGCAAGGAGATCTTTTCTTTCTGACTCCTAAAGATGAACATGAATTTATTGTTGCCGAACCAAGCACCTTTGGGATAATCAAATTCACCGAACAGTTATTTATAGAAAAGGCATCTTTTGCCACCAGCACCTACTGGCGCAAGCACCTGGAATCGGTTATTTTTCACTCTAATATTATTGCTAAGAGTATTATCTGTAATGAGCAAGACAGAAAGCAACTTTTTGGATTGTATGCGCTTATTCGCGATGAATTCCAAATGCCACAAACCTACGGGCGTAATGTAATGACCGCCTTGTTTGAGGCGTTGTTAATTGTGCTCTCGAGGAATTTAAAAGCTACCCTGAAGGAAGCTCCCCCGGAGCGGATGACCGATAAAGACAAGGTGGATGCTATCTTAACCTATGTCCGTCAAAATGTTTTAAAAAGGGAGCTGATAAACACCAAAGCTATCGCCTCTGCATTTCAGATGTCACCAAATTACGTCGGCATTTATATTAAAAAACACCTTGGAATTTCTCTTCAACAGTATATTATGGAAACCAAGATGAAAATGGCGGAAAGTCTTTTGAAACAAAGTAATTTGAATATCAACGAGATCGCCTTTAAATTAGGATTCGTCGATGCTGCACACTTTAGTAAAGCCTTCCAAAAATATGCAGGTATGAATCCTAGTGCACTCAAACAGCTTTAAGTATAATATTCAGGATGGCTGTAATTGTTCAAACCATCCTGATTTTAAATGTATATTATATTTTGTTAGCCCCTTACACACTTTAACCGTCGTTTAAGTATCAAATACTTTCTTTCACCAGGCTCTCCAGGCTAACCACTTTAAATTGTGGTGAGGCCTTAAAGCACTCATTCAGAATAGACATATGTCCATTTCCAAAGAGTACTAATATCCGATCATCTGAGGTGGGTTGAGTTTTCAGGATATTATTATAGATTCGGAGGTTTCGGCTATACCACCACATCGCTAATCCGTCAGGCCCGAGCGTATTATGAGTATTGAACCCCTGGGTGAGGTAATGACCATGTGCACGTCTTAAATATTCAGGAGACGACATTCCAAGAAATATTTCCAATAAGGTCATATCTTTTTCCCACACATCACTTGCTTTATACAATTCGCTGTATTTCGCACCCCAATAGTCACTTAATTCTTTATTAACCAATGTATTGTTATCCCCAAAAATCTTATCCTTGAAGGTGTTCTGTTCTTCCTTGCTTAGCTTATTACCAAAATCGGAATTCAAGCTTTCTGCATCCACTGCATACACTTTTTTATGCCCCAGGGCTTTGGCTAGACGATATGCCACCTGATAGATTTCGTTTCTTTTTAATGTGAAATCCCCTTTTAAATAAGCGTTATAAAGGGAATCGTGATAGGATTGATTTAAAGATTCTACATATATTTTGGTAGGATTGAATCTTTTTAAAACTACTAATAGCTCCTCTAATTCCTTTTGTTTCTGAGGTGACAGTATATCCATTTTATCGGCATCTGCGGTTTTATGCCCGTCAAGTCCGGGATAATTGAAGTGAAATGTCCCCAGTAACAGAGCTTCGGTTGGTTTTTTATCCTCTAAAAGTATATGATCTGCTGAGATCTTTTCTAATTTTTGCCAATCAACAGACTGAGCATACAAGCTATTCGCTACTAATAAAGCGGTTACTATTGATAAAAGGTTTTTCATTATTTTAAATGTTTATGAGTTTTAAATGCAGCTGCAAATTCGTAAGGTCCGCTTGTTATAACAAATAAGTTCTGTCAACTCAGGAAACAAAACTGTAAACACGGAAACTCGGCCTTGAACGGGTTCACCGATTCGATTCACGGGTTTACAGATTTGATTATCTTTAACCTCACATACATGCTACATTTGCCTACATGACTAAAAAACAACGCCTATTACTTTACGGGATCTGTATCCTGCTTTTTTTATTTGGGTTTGACCTCATAAACACTCTGAGTCAGGGAAATCGGGTGGAATGGAATAAGTTCTTCAGTTTTTATCATATTACCACACTCGTATATATGACTGTAACTTTCTGGTTAAGTTATAAACTGTGGAATCTTGTATGGCCACAACGCAAATGGCTCCATATTACCGGGGTCGTGGTATTGTTATATGTATTTTTTATAAGCTTTCGATATTTGCTGGAAGAAGTTATCAGTCCGCTATTAATTGGACATGGGAATTATTTCACCGGGGTCACCTTTCAATATTACGTCAGTGATAATTTATATTATGCCAGCATTTATATCGTCGTAGGGTTCTTATTATTTCTGCTTGATCATCAGATTAGACTGCAAAAAGAAAAGGCAGCTATGGAGGTTATAACGAGAAATGCAGAGTTGGATTTTCTGCGCTTACAGGTAAGTCCTCATTTCTTATTTAATGCATTAAATTCTATTTATGCGCTGGCCTATAAAAAGGCAGAAGAAACTCCGGAGGCGATCCTACAATTAAGTAATTTAATGCGCTATGTGCTATACGAGAAAAACGCGATGGTTGATCTGGATCAGGAATGGGATATGTTGCAGGACTTTATATCGCTACAGGCTATAAGGCTTAATGAACCACTGCAGTTGGCCACAGAAAAAAGCGGAGGTATTAATGGATTTCAAATACCTCCTTACTTACTGATTGCCTTTGTCGAAAATGCATTTAAACATGGTATTCTAACCCACAAAGATGATCCATATAAACTCTCTTTATCGGCTGAAAATGACCATATTCGGTTTATTTCAGAAAATAAGATTGGAAAAAAGAACAAAGACCACCAGAAAGGAATTGGTCTGGATAATATCCGTAAAAGATTAGATTTACTATATCCGAACAAGCATCGTCTGGTAATTAATCATACTGCCACGCACTTCAGCGTCGATTTAACTATACATTCATGAGCATAAGAACAGCCATTTTAGATGATGAACCTTTAGCACTAGATATTCTGAACGATTATGTAGCAAAAACAGCTTCCCTTGAGTTGGTATTGGCCAGTACCGATCCTTTTGAGGTTTTACAAATGGTACAAGAGGGTAAAGTTGATCTATTACTGCTGGATATTCAGATGCCCGAATTAACCGGGATACAGTTTATGAAAATCGTAAAAGAACAATGTCGAATTATACTCACTACCGCATACACGGAATATGCCATGGATGGATATGAGTATAATGTGGTGGATTATTTACTAAAGCCCATTCCCTACCACCGATTTTGCATGGCGATCGATAAACTATCTCCTAATGAAGATACTCCTGTTATTGGAGCTTCAGATGACTTTATTTTTGTAAAAAGCGGTTATAAAACTTTAAAATTACTACTTAAGGACATTGTATACATCAAATCTGATAGTGATTATATTGCCTATTATTTAACCGATGGCAGTAAGGTGTTAAGCCTGGACAATCTCAAGGACTTACAAGACAAACTCCCAGGTAGTTTTTACCGTGTTCACAAGTCTTATATGATCAATTTAGAGCATATTACCTCTATAGAACGCAATCGTATTACAACTTGTTTACAAAATATAATTCCAGTTGGTGACCGCTATAAAGAAGCATTTTTCAAAAGAATTCAATCCTAAAAAAAAGGCATCACACCATGAGGTGTGATGCCTTCTGAGTACGCATATATGTTATAATCTTTAAAACTCTTGCTTACCGAACTCACTATCGATAAATTTCGATTTGTTTTTACCGGATTTTAAGGTATAAGAAAGGTTCAGCATAACCATGTCTACCTCATAGATGTAATTGGTAGTCGTATAAAACTGATTGGGACTGTAAGTGGTAATTCGCTGTTCATTCGTATTTAAAAGCCCCATATCCATATTAAGCCATTGTAAGGTGGCCGTTAGCCTGTTATTTAAAAATGATTTTTGAAAAGTAAGATTCGGTGAATAAAACCTGGAATCTTCCCCTTGAGCAGTAACGCGCTCAGACAAATAGTTAAAATTAAACTGTACGGAAGCAGTTTTCCAGAACTCATAAGTCGAGTTGATATTTATGGAATATACAGTATTATTGGTGTTTACAGGAGTATTGTTAAAGTTTCCCTTTAAGTTGTAGTGGTTTAGGTTCCCTCCTATATAATTACTCCACTTTTCTGTGACATTGAACTGAGATCCTAATTCCAATCCGATGGTTTTTGCATTCCCTACATTCGAGTAGATCCTGTTTAAAATTGTATCATTATAGACCGTATTGACTCTGTTAACCACATTCTTAACATTTCGGTAATAGGCTGTCGCAAATAAGCTATTTCCATTCTTTAAATCTTTATTCACTCCAATTTCAAACAAGTCAATGAATTCTGGTTTTAGAGTTGGGTCTCCTTGTTCCAGCGTCTCTGAATGTTCCCTTTCAGGAAATGGATTCATTTTAAATGTTGTGGTTCTTTCAATACGCTTGGAGTATGCTGCTTTCAGATCTGTGGTTTCACTTAAAGCATACTGAACACTTGCTGAAGGGAATAATTTAATGAAATCGTAGTGATAGGTCGTGTCTACAATTCCTATTTTATCTTTAAGGTCGTATGAACGATCCATACTTTCAAGACGAATTCCGGCGCTGTATTCCCATTTATTTTTAGTACCAGCCAGTTGCAAGTAGCCCGAGTGAATGTTTCTTTTAAGGTCTGCGTCACTGGAAAATTCCGGAACCAGTTCAAAGGTTCCCATATCATTGTCCAATCGCTCATAAATAAAATCTCCGGTATGATCAAGGCTTCTGAATTGATATCCCGCTTCCACCGTTCCGAGGCTTATCGGTTTACTTACATAATCTACCTGGAACCTTGTTCCATATAGCGGATTGTCGTTGGTATTATATTCATCCTGATATACCAACGAGTTGTCCGGATAACCCAGATTCTGATTTACTGTTGGTCCACCAAGTAAGGTATATTCATATAGGAAAGAAGCCGTTAATTCAGCTTCATTTTGAAAGGTATGTGCATAATCAAAACTTCCCAGGATAAAGTCTCCTTTTCTTGTACGCAGGTTGTGATTGAAGTATTGAAATGTATAAATCCTGTCGCCACCTTCAGGTGGCGTTATTGCATGGTTATCATAGTACACAATATCCGCCAAACGGTCTTTGGTTCGTTTTCCTGCATAGAATCCAAAAGAAAAGTCATTTTGGTCATTGAGTTTGTAATCAACAGTAAGGCGACCATTATAGTTAATCTCATCAAAACTTCTTTCTCCGGTAGACGGGAAGCGGGTTAAGGTGTCATTGATAATCGTAAACACATCTCCTTCTCTTCTGCCTCCAAGATCATTTCTCTGATAACTGGCTCCGAAAGATACATTCCAACGGTCATTTCGAATGTTATATGTAAAATCGCCTCCGTATCTACGATGTATCTCTTCGTTTTCATAGGTCTCTATAGACGGTAATCCACCTTTAATATTTACTTGTGCAAAAGCACCATTCAAAGCACCTTTTTTAGTGATGATATTAAGCATTCCCGCTTTTCCTTCCGGATCGTATTTTGCTGAGGGAGCCGTTATAACCTCTACTTTTTCAATAGCATTGGCAGGAAGTTGACTTATAAAAGAAGCCGGATTACTTTGTAACGGCTTACCGTTTAACAATACCACAAAACCGCTAGAACCTCTGACGTTAATTTCTCCTTGACCATCGATATTTACTGAGGGAAGATTTCTGATGACATCTGCCCCGGAGCCCCCTTGAGCGGTATTAAATTGATCCACTTCAAAGACTTGTCGATCTATTTTACTAATTACTTTCTTTTTATTGGCTGCTACCACTACCTCCGAAAGTTCATTTCCTAAACTTAATTGGATGGTTCCCAGGTTTTGCGTCTTATGCTGTTTATTTATGATAATGTTATTGATATAACGAGGTTCAAAACCTATAAATGAAGCTTTTATAAAAAAAGTACCTTTCTTTAAATCAGGTATTTCAAAGTTTCCGTCTATATCGGTAACCACTCCTGTTACCAAGGTACTATCCTTTTCCTGGTAAATGGTAGCCGTAGCATATTCTAAAGGAGTGTTGGCATCATCAATAATTTTTCCGCGAACCTGACCATACAAGTTTATTCCACAAAAAAGGAAAAGAAACAATAGAGAAAATAATTTGAAATATTTCATGTTTTGAACCATTACATTTAATGGCGTCAAAGATACTTTTTAGGCAGTTTTGAAAATGGTATAAATGAAAAATAAATGGTGTATTTAGAGCACTTGTCCTGTTTTTCTAAATTGCAATGGTGTTATTCCGGTATGTCTTTTGAAATATTTGATAAAATTAGAAGTGTCTTGAAAGCTTAATTTATGAGCTATATCAGAGATACTCAAATCCGTATATAGCAATAATGATTTAACTTCTTTTAAGACATAGTAAGAAATAACCTGGGAAGCTGTTTGCTGGAAGCTTCTTTTGCATAAGTTATTGAGATTCTGCGGAGTCATATATAGTTTCTCCGCATAATGCCCCACATGAACTTTAAGGTCTGTCGCAATCAAATTGAGAAACAGTAATTTCACATCTTGTTTATGATTGTTGGTTTGTCCTTTAAAGTCTCTTAGATTCAATAAGATGACCTTCAAAATCCCTTCAAAGATTTCCGGGTTGGGATTCTTTTGTTCGTATTCGCTGCATAGTGCTTTAAAAAGGTGATCTAAATGTTCTGTCTTTCCTGTTGGAACCTGTAATATGTCGATCTCATTTAATTGCAGAAGTTGTGAGGTAATGGTTTTATCGCTGACCTTTTTCAGATAAGTTTCTTTAATGATAACCACAAACCCCCGGGGTTTGGTAGCAATCTCCCAATGATGTACCTGATTCTTATTAACGAAGAAAAGGACCGGCGGTTCGATTCTATAATTATTTAATCCAAGATTATGATACCCGTTCCCCTGGGTAAAGAAGACAATTTCCAGGTATTTATTGTGTTTATGAGGTTTGGTGTAACGTTTATTGATATCAAATTTCGCTACTTTAATATCCCCTATCGAATTCATTTTATCGACTACAGGTATTTCCTCTTTTCCGGCCATTATTTTTTAAAAATAAATAACGAAAATATGGAAAGTTGCTATCTAATAATGGGGTTGTTATTGTTTTAACATAAAATAAAGGAATTGTTTGTAAAATCAGGCCCTGAATAATAGCCTGAATGGATCGCTCATACTTTCTTTGTATATGGGATGTTATGAAATTCAAACCTCTCAAATACCCTGATAAATTAAATTTTCAGTTTATTGAATGGATATTCCGAATTATAATTACTGCTGGAAGTTAGGATTTCTTCAGCTCCGCTATTTCAGCCTTGAGAGAATCTATCTTTTTCAATAATGGAACAACTTTCTCCCCTATTTCTTCATCGTATTCCCAACCAGGGGTCTTTTTGGTGGTATAAGTCGATGTCCAAAATCCTATTCCAAAAAAGAAGATGGCAATTAATATGATATCAAAGAGGCGGTTATTTTTCATCATATATAGATTTTTGTTCTCTTGTAAGTATAGTAACAAATATATAGAAAACAATCTATAGTTTAGTGACAATTATCTATTCTCAGGAATAAACCAAATGAAAAAAGCTTCCTGATGCATTACATCACCAGGAAGCTTTTATATTTTGTTCTCCTATATTTCGGGAGTTATTTTCTCAATGTTACCTTCACG
This sequence comes from Zhouia amylolytica AD3, assembly GCF_000511935.2. Taxonomy (NCBI): domain Bacteria; kingdom Pseudomonadati; phylum Bacteroidota; class Flavobacteriia; order Flavobacteriales; family Flavobacteriaceae; genus Zhouia; species Zhouia amylolytica. The sequence continues at coordinate 304,097 of NZ_AYXY01000019.1, forward strand.
GCATTCATTCCTTTTGCTCCTTTTTCCAATTCGAATGTAACTTTATCATTTTCCATAATGTCATCAATCAGTCCGCTTACATGAGTAAAATACTTTTCCTGATTATCCGTGTCTATGATGAATCCATATCCTTTAGAGTTGTCAAAATAGGAAACTTTTCCTTTTCTAACCGGATCGATTTCTTCTTCAGACGCTATCGTCTTGGGAACACTAACATCGATATTAGCGGCTTCTACCTCTATCTTTTCGGAAGGATCGGGAGGGGTATCCGTTAAATTACCATATTGATCTACATATGCAAATTCAATTCCCTTAGTACCATTTTCTTTTACATCAGCTTTCCGAGCCTCCATTTTCTTTTTCTTTTCCTCACGTTTTTTTAAACGCTTTTTCTCTCTTTGACTCTTATTATACGATTGCTGAGATTTTGCCATAGTTTCAATTAAAAATTTATGTTATGCTCCAAAGATACCGTTTTAAAAAGAGCTCAAAGAACTTATAGGCTTCTATTTGGTTAATTAGGGGTAATTTATTTTAATTAAGAGGGTATTTGAATCCTGTTTATGCTGTTCTTTTTAAATCCATTACTTTTGTGCCCTAAATGAAATAAGGCATATGGCAGGCACCCAACTTCAGGATCAATTAATACCTACTCTTAAGAAATATTTTGGCTACGACAGCTTTCGTGGGCAGCAACAGGTAATTATTGAAACTGTCCTCAATAAAAATAATTGCCTGGTGATTATGCCTACCGGAGGCGGAAAATCTATTTGTTTTCAATTGCCTGCATTATTGTTCAAGGGGGTTACTTTGGTGATATCTCCCCTAATCGCCTTGATGAAAGACCAGGTAGACGGACTTAATGCCAATGGTATAAAAGCGGCTTACTTTAACAGTAGTCAGACTCCTGAAGAACAACAGTTAATAATCGATCAGGTTGCGGATGCTAAGCTTAAATTACTCTATGTGGCACCAGAGAGCTTACCCGGACTTGAAAACATACTCAAGGAAAATTACATCAGTTGTGTTGCCATTGATGAAGCGCACTGTATCTCTTCCTGGGGGCATGATTTCAGGCCTTCTTATCAACAATTGGGCTTTTTAAAGAAACAGCTCCCCAATACGCCTGTAATTGCTTTAACGGCAACAGCGGATAAGGCTACCCGACAAGACATACTCGATCAGTTAAACATTTCTAATGCACACTCATTTATATCTTCTTTTGATCGAAAGAATATTGAAATTGAAGTTCGTCCGGCTGATAAAAGAGCCCAGCAGATTATCCGCTTTATAAAGAAGCGACCGCAGGAAGCTGGTATTATTTATTGTCTAAGCAGAAAGAGTACGGAACAACTGGCTGAGACATTACAAAATAACGGAATCAATACCCGTGCCTATCATGCAGGCCTGGGTTTTGAAGAACGCAGCAAGGTTCAGGAAGACTATTTGTTTGATAAAGTGCAGGTTGTTTGTGCTACGGTAGCTTTTGGAATGGGTATTGATAAATCGAATGTACGATGGGTTATTCATTATAATATGCCCAAAAACCTGGAAGGCTACTACCAGGAAATCGGGCGTTCAGGTCGTGATGGCCTAAAGGCTCATGCCCTGCTCTTCCACAGCTATGCAGATGTACTTCAATTACGAAAATTTGCAGAAGGCAGCGGTAATGAAGAGGTGCAACTTGCCAAACTGGAACGAATGAAACAGTTTAGTGAAGCAACCAGTTGCCGACGTAAAATATTATTGAGTTATTTCGGTGAGTTGTTAGCTGAAAACTGCGGTAACTGTGACGTTTGTAAGAACCCACCCAAGTTTATTGACGGCACTATCATAGCTCAAAAAATATTATCGACGATTGCAAGATTAAATGAGAGCGAGGGCGTTGGAACCATTATAGACATTCTTCGCGGTGCTCAAAACGCTACCATTCTCGAACGACAGCTCAACCAGGTAAAAACCTATGGTATTGGCAGCGATATTGGATGGAGAGACTGGCAGCATTACTGTATTCAGCTTATTAACCAGGGACTTTGTGAAATAGCTTTTCATGAAAACAATACCTTAAAACTTACTGATTTATCAAAAAAGGTGCTTTTTGAAAATCAACAGGTGTGGCTCACCAAACCGGTAATTATTAAAGAAAGCGTTAAGGAAGCTCCAGTTAAGAAAGCTAAAACCACCAACGTCAATAACCTGTTCGAGCGTCTGCGTAAATTACGTTATGAAATTTCACTGGAAGAAAACATCCCTGCCTACCTCATTTTCAATGATGCTACCCTAAAAGAAATGGAACAGGTTCGTCCTATGAGTGAAACCGAACTATTGAATGTTAGTGGAGTTGGGCAACACAAAATGGAAATTTACGGTGATCGATTTATTGCTGAAATTTTAGACTTTATGGGATCTAAAATTAAAAAGCCGCGAAAAACAGATACGCATCTAAAAACTTTTGAACTCTATAAATCCGGAATGTCTATTGAGGAGATTTCTACTAAACGGAAATTAAAGACGACCACCATTTATTCTCATATTGCCAAACTATACAGTGACGGAAAAGACATTAACATCTATGATTTCATTACTAAAAATGAAGTGGCTGCTGTTCAAAAGGCTAAAGAAAAACTAAACGATCCCAGCGGATTAAAACCTTATTACGAATATTTTGAAGAGCAACTTGACTATTTTAAAATTCGACTGGCCTTGAGTGTTGTTGATAAGGCGTCGTAAGTGAATTGGGTTAAAATTAAACTTGTACCCCTGCTTTTTCTATGGTGCTGATAATTCTGTTGTAGCGCTCTTTTTGCTTTTTGAAATCGCGTTTCTTTTTCTGACCATAATGATAGCCAATGCCTATTCCCAAAGCAAAGGTGACACATATAATAACAAACGCATAAATGATTAAATATGACATCGCGTACGGGCTTTAGAGGTGTGTACACACCGATGGGTAAACAATTTGTAACAATCAAGGATAAATGTATGCTATTAGTGATTAGACTGGTTTAGAAGGCTCTAAAAACTTCAATTTCCTTGACATTTGTCAAGATATACCATGAGTTGATGGGGCTCCTAATCCTCCCTGTTGTAATCTTTTAGTATCCTGCTAAAAGTTTCCGGTCGAATATTAAGCATGGAGGCCAGGTATTTATGAGGTGTACGATTTAGCAAAAATTTATTACCGGTTTCTAAAAAATAATGAAAGCGTCCTTTTGCAGAAGGGATTCTGGATAATAAGGTTCTGTTTTCTGCATGTATATAATACTCGATCAGCAAGGCTGTAAATATCTGATTCATTTCCGGGAATAAAGCCAGTGCCTTCTGCAGGTTATCATAACTGATACATTCAACAGCCGTATCTTCCAGAGTTTGCATAGTTTCCCGGGCATTTTCGTTTTTAAAGAAGCCGGTTATTGAAGTTACCAGTTCATTATCAATGCTTATCCATGTCGTTATCTCCTTAGCTTCAATTACATGATATCCCCTGATCATTCCCTTTTTTATAAAATAAAGGCTATCACATAGTTGACCGCTTTCATTTAAAACCGTTCCTTTTTTATAAATATGTGTCGTAATATTACTTTGAAAAAATTGTTTTAATTCGGATGAAAGAGGTGCAATTTTTTCTAAAAAAAATAAACTTAAATAGACCTTTTTATTTTTCACTAATGCGTTTTTTACTAGCTGAATACTACATACTACATCTTTCTTTGGTTATTTCCTGGGGTGTTTCAAAAAGAAAGATCTTCCGAAACGCATGCGCTCCGGAAGATCCAAATATACTCCTTTAAGTGGATTTAATATAATTATGATGGCATTTCAGAACCATTATATATAAATGGCTGATGGTAATAACGTTTTCCCGTTGCTTTATACAAAGCATTAGCCAAAGCACCCATTACCGGTGGCAGTGGTGGTTCTCCAAGTCCGGTTGGATGAACATCACTATCGACAAAATGTACCTCTATTTCTTTAGGAGCTTCATTATGCCTGATCAAACGGTATTTATCGAAATTATTTTGCTGTGGAACTCCATCTTTGAAAGTCATCTGGCTATACATGGCATGTCCGATACCATCAACAGTTCCTCCTTCCATCATGTTCGTGGCAGCGATTGGATTAACCACAATTCCACAATCGACGGTACAGTATACTTTCTTTATAACAGGCTTATCACCTTTCATTTCAATATCCAGTACATTAGCCACATAAGAGTTGTGACAATAATAAGCTGCTACACCTCGATGCAGACCCGCACTATTCGAATTCCATCCTGATTTCTCTTTCACCATTTTTAGTACTCTTGCATAACGCTCTGCGTCGTAATCATTTCTTTCGCCTACAGGATTTTTCATAGCCTTTTCAAAAAGTTCCAAACGGAAGTCGATCGGATCTTTTCCTGCCGCTTCTGCAACTTCATCGAGGAAAGATTGTTCGGCACCGGCTATAAAGTTAGAGCTTGGAGCTCTCCAGGCTCCTACGCTAATGTTTGATGATTGTGTCCAGGATTCGGCGAGATAATTCTCAACGGCTCCTGCAGGATACCTGTTGGCAAATAAAGCAGCCTCGGGTATGCCACCGGATTTCACATGAAAACCGATTAAGTTTTTATCCTTATCCAAAGCAGCACGATAGGTTACATAATATGCAGGACGATAAATTCCAAAACTCATATCATCTTCACGGGTATAAATAAGTTTGACCGGAGCTTTTACTTTTTGAGAAATAACGGCCGCCTCTACCAAAAAATGACCGTACAGACGCCTTCCAAAACCACCTCCCTGACGTGTCATCTGTATGTCAATTTTATCCAGTGGAAGTCCGATTCGGTCTGAGACTGATTTTTCCATGTATTCCGGCGTCTGAATGGGTCCAACCAATTCGGCCTTTTCATCAGTAACATCCGCAAAAAAGTTCATAGGCTCCAGGGTGTTATGAGCTAAGAAAGGTGCTGTATAGACACTTTCTATGATCTGATCTGCATTTTTAAAAGCCTTTTCCGGATCACCATCTTTCCTGACCACGTTGGCGGCCTTTCCTGCGGCCTCCTTCATTCTCATTAAATGATCAGAAGTACTTTCTAAACCTGATGGCACTTTATGCTTGGAGGTATTCTCTTCGCTCCATCCATAGACTTCATATTCATAAGCTTCAAAAGGTTCCCATTCTATATTCAATGCTTTTTTCGCTTGTAATACCTCCCATGTAGAATTTCCGATTACAACGACCAATTCCGGAAATGAATCTACATCACACCATCGTCTTGGCGTTCCTTCTTCATAGGTGTTTATGACCATGACATCCTTAATTCCCGGCATTTGTCTTGCCTCGGTATCATCTACCGATTTAAGTTTCATTCCAAAGGCCGGTGGATGAACAGTCATAGCGATCAGCATCCCCTCTTTTTTATAATCTAAACCAAATAGTGGTTTTCCGGTAACAATATTTTTAGCATCGACATTCGTACGGGAAGTTCTTATGATTTTAAAATCTTTATATTCTTTTAACTCCAGCTCCTCAGGTACAGGAATTGAAACTGCAGCAGCAGCCATTTCGCCATAACCTGCTGTTTGTCCACTTGCTTCGTGACTAAGAACGCCTGCAGCCGTGGTTATTTCTTCTGCCGGAACATTCCAGGCTTTAGCTGCTGCCTGTACCAGCATATAACGTGCTCCGGCACCAGCCATTCTCAATCCGTCCCAACTCTGTCGAATCGATTGGCTACCTCCCGCTAATTGTCTTGTGAAGACTGCTGTATTTAATGGGGCTTGTTCAACGAAGACGTCCTTCCAATCTGCATCTAGTTCTTCAGCAATAATCATAGGCATAGAGGTTTTCACATTTTGCCCTATCTCCGGATTTGGAGACATGATTGTGATCATTCCATTGTCACCGATTTTTAAAAAGCCATTAATTTCAAACCATTCATCAGGCATCTTAGCAACGTCATCAACTTTAGGCTTACAGGAAGCCAGCCAACTAAATCCGATAACCATGCCGCCACCAGCAAGTGCTGATACTTTTAAAAATGATCTTCTTCCGTATGTTGTTTTTATTAGTGTCATTGTGTGATTTTTTAAGTAGCTGTTTTAAAGAAGTATGTTATGCCTCCTGCGAATTTGAAGCCGATTTAATCGCTGCCTTAATTCTGACATAAGTTCCACAACGACATATATTTCCACTCATAGTATCTTCGATTTCCTGATCCGATGGATTCGGATTGTTATTCAGCAAGGAAGCCGCTGACATAATTTGACCTGCCTGGCAATATCCACATTGTGGCACATCATGCTCTAACCACGCCTTCTGCACCGGATGATCCGCTTGTTCTGATAAACCTTCTATCGTTGTTATTTTTTGGGATGATACAGCTGAAACGGGTAATTGGCACGAACGTACAGCACTACCCTCTACATGAATGGTACAAGCTCCACATTGAGCAATTCCACATCCGTATTTGGTACCTACTAAATTAAGATGATCTCGAAGAACCCATAAAATTGGCGTTGATGGATCTACATCAACCTGATGAGTTTTTCCATTAACATGAAGTGTAAATGAAGCCATAATTTATTTTTTCCATAAGTTACTAACTTTAAACATAAAGTAAGTATTTAATGTTAAAAAATTAGCATTTCTTTAAGAAGTTAATTTTTATCTCTTTAGAGAGATAATACGAACAGTAATATAAAGAAGAAATTCAGAATAATTTCAATCACCTTTGAGACAAATGGAAACCGGGTTAACTAAATAAAAAGGGAAATCGGGTGTTTGGGCCATTTGTACATGTTTATAACACCCGATTTATATATTAGCACCAAACTTCTTGTGGGGCTCGTGCTATTAATCAACTTTAAATTACAACTTATAGTTAAGGTGTTGAAAATGAATCGTTAAACGGTTCACATATTACGGTTATCAACAGGTTATTAACAATTTTCACCTTAGGAACACCGCTAACGAAGTAAGGTGAAATGACCGTTTTTTGTAGTGCCATCTTCAAAGTTAACTAAAAACCAGTAATCTGCAGAAGGCAAAGGATTCCCATTAAAAGTACCGTCCCATCCTATCGAATGATTATCAAAGGTATCGATTGGCCTTCCATAACGATCAAAAACCTTAATGGTATAATCTATATTTGAAATATCAAACAAACTCCAGTAATCGTTTATACCATCTCCATTGGGTGTAAAAAACTTTGGTCCACCAAGCAAAACCACCTCTTTATGAAAAAAACCACAACCCTCGATTTCTCTGATATAAACCGTATACTTACCTCCTGGTAAATTAGTAAATGAATTAGACGATTGGTAATTGATATTATCCAGAGAATAATGGTAGTTGGTCCTGTTCGGAATCTGAACATGAATGCTATTATTGCCGGATAAATCAGTAATCGCTAAGGAAACATTGGGTTGGTTATTGGTATCGATTAAACGAACTTCTACTGTTGCCGTATCCATACCACAGGAGCCATTGGAAATGGTATAGGTATAGACTCCCTCCTGATCTGTTAACGGATCAAACCAGCCTGAACCACCTGATAAGGCCGGCGACCAGCTACCTCCGGCGTCTGGACCATCACCCAAAAAAGCATATAAATCGACAGGACCATTATTAACGCACAAGTCTGCTACAGCATCTGAACCGGCAAAAGGAGATTGATCTAACGAGACAGTTACGCTTGCACTCGAATAACCACAATAATCATTTCCAACCGTATAACTATATACCCCCGGGGCATCTCTTTGAGGATCAAAATATCCACTTCCATTTCTTAAAGGCGGAGACCATGTACCTCCTAAATCGGGGCTTCCTTCCAGGGCATCAAATAAATTAAACGGACTGCTACCTTCACATATAGATAATGAAGTGCTGATTCCGGAATTTGGGGTGTCGATCACCTCCACATATACTTCTGAAACCGTAGTGCCACAGGCGCCACTTGCAATATATGAGTAAATCCCGGGTTCATCGACACTGGGATTGAACACACTTGTTCCGCTTGATAATTCAGGTACCCAGGTACCTTGATTCGATGTGTCATTAGTAAAACCGATAAGATCGACCGGACCCGCATTGCTGCATAAAGTAGTTGAGGTAGTCGTCGCTGCTATCGGATCGACAACACTTACTTCAATTTCTACTTCATATAAGGTTACGTAATTACTTGTTACAGAATACATGTAGGTTCCTGAAGGATCAATAGAAGGGTTAAATATTCCATCACCTCCTGATAAACTGGGCGACCAGACGCCACCAGAAATGGCATCAGCATTTAGCATCGTAAATAAATCGACTGAAGATTCATTTGAACATATTTCCAAAGACACAACAGCTGTACTTCCGGACGAAGTTTGGGAATAGCAAAATAAAGCAGGCATTAACAGGAATGCACACCTTAGCATTTTGAATAGATTCATAGGGTAAGTTTGGGTGGTTGTTATATGAATAAAAGGTATTCAATATAATTTGTTTTGATTTGGGACTTAAATATAGTTAAAATTTAATTTTAACAAAAAATCAACTACCCAAACTTATCCTGAATTCATGAATGCATTAATGATTTTTAAGACAATCCACCGATCGTTCCATATTCATCAATATGCATTCCTTCGGAGGCTGGTGTTTCTGGAAGCCCTGGCATGCGCATCATGCTTCCGAGGATAGGGATTATAAACTGCGCTCCGGCAGCTATTTCTATATCCCTAACCGTTATATTAAATCCTTCTGGCCTTCCGATTAGCTTAGGATTATCTGAAAATGAAGTTTGTGTTTTGGCCATACAAACCGCAAAGTTTTCAAATCCTAACTCCTTAATCTTCTTCAATTTTTGTTTAGCCTGTGGACTATAATCCACACCAATTGCTCCATATATTTCACGAGCAATGGTGGATACCTTATTCTCTATAGGATCACTCCACTGATACAATGGGGTATATTCTTCCTGATTTTCATCGACAATGTCTGCAACCGTCTTCGCTAACTCTATATTCCCTTCTCCTCCCATTTGCCAGCTTTTAGAGACGATAGCTTCGATTTGGAGGCTTTTACATTTTTGTATAATGAATTCTTGTTCTTCCATGGTATCTGACACAAAACTATTTATGGCCACTACCGGTGTCAGGTTGAATTTTTTAATATTCTCTATGTGTTTCTCCAAATTACAAAAGCCTTTCTTAACTGCTTCCAGATTCGGTGTATTGTAATCTTCTTTTGCAACGCCACCATGATGTTTTAAAGCTCTGATAGTCGCTACGAGTACCACAGCTTTAGGGTTTAATTCGGCATAAGCGGCTTTGATATTCAAAAACTTTTCAGCTCCTAAATCCGCGCCGAAACCTGCTTCAGTAATCACGTAATCAGAAAGTGACATAGCCATTTTTGTGGCAATAATCGAATTGGTGCCCTGAGCAATATTCGCAAATGGCCCCCCGTGAATAATCGCAGGATTTTTCTCCAGGGTCTGAACCAAATTCGGCTTTATGGCATCTTTTAAAAGGATGGCCATAGCATCCTGAGCCTTTAAGTCTCTTGCGAAGATTGGCTTTTTATCATAGGTATACCCTATGAATATGTTCCCCAGGCGTTCTTTTAAATCGTCAAAATCTTTAGCCATACACAAAATGGCCATAACTTCAGAAGCTGGAGTTATATTAAATCCTTCTTCCCGTGGGATACCATTAGCGGTACCACCAAGTCCGATAATTATATTTCTAAGGGCTCTGTCATTCATGTCAATTACCCTTTTCCAGACAATGGTTCTCGGATCGATATTTAAGTTCTTTGTTTTACTTTGCAAGTTATTATCGATAAGTGCCGATAATAAGTTATTTGCTTTTTCGATGGCGTTAAAATCTCCTGTAAAATGGAGGTTAATATCTTCCATAGGAACCACCTGTGAGCAGCCTCCTCCTGCAGCCCCTCCTTTGATGCCAAAAACAGGTCCTAAAGAAGGTTCACGAAGCACCACGGTTGATTGCTTTCCTATAAAATTCATCCCTTCTGACAGGCCTATAGAAACCGTAGTTTTTCCTTCACCTGCCGGAGTCGGAGTAATCGCGGTAACCAGAATCAGGTTACTATTCTCAATTTTATCTTCATCGATTAATTCAAGCGGAAGTTTTGCTTTGTAATTACCATACATCTCAAGATCCTTATCATCTAGATATAGTTTATGAGCTATGTTTTTAATGTGGGTCATCGGATTTGAATGGGCAATTTCTATATCGGAAAGAAACATAGTTATATAATTTATATTTTACCCAAAAATACGTCCTAATCCATTCAAAGATCATGATAAATATCAGTCATAAAAAAAGCCGATCAATTCATTGATCGGCTTCCTGATAGGTTTGCTATTTAGCTTATTTAATTTCAATCAATTCTAAATCGAAAACTAAATCTTGTCCAGCAAGCGGGTGGTTAGCATCAATTACAATATGATCCTCTTTCACCTCAGCAATACGAAGTTGTTGCTCAGCTCCATCAGGGCTTTTCGCAACTAATCCCATACCTACTTCTGGTTTTATGTCTTGTGGTAATTCTTCATTTTTAACAACTTGAAAAAGCTCTTCTCTTACTTCTCCGTAAGCTTCTTCCTTAGGAATAGTAATGGTTTTCTTTTCGTTAACTTCCATTCCAACTAATCCCTTTTCAAAACCAGGAATTAACATTCCATCACCAAGTTTTACTTCTAAAGGACCTCTGGCTGCAGAGCTGTCAAAAACTTCTCCGTTGGATAATTTTCCTGTGTAATGTACGCTTATGGTATCGTTTGCTTTTACTTTACTCATAAATATAATCTTTGTAATTTATAGTATATTAATGTTTTGCAAATGTATGGTTTATAAAATGGCTTCTCCTAAAATATTGGAGAAATCTGAGAATTTGACATAACCTTAACAATTAAAGGCTGTATCGGGTTAATTACCAAATACATACCTCCTGTTTTTTCGGTTCCGGACAAAGCAATTGATTATCTTTTGGATTTCCTTAAATTCGCGCCATAATTCATCGGGATGCAGCATCGACATTTTATTCATTTTAAACCTTTCGGGTATATCAGTCAACTCAATAGCAATGACGACAGACAACTTCGTAAAAAAAAGTTTATCAATGAATTATTTGATTTCCCAGAAGGTACAATGCCTGTAGGCCGACTTGATGAAAAATCGGAGGGTTTGTTGTTATTAACCACCGATGGCAAGTTATGTCATCAAATTAACAGCGGTGGCTATGAAAAAGAATACTATGTGCAGGTGGATGGTGAAATAAACGAAGAAGCTATCGACGAACTTAAGACAGGTGTTTTAATTGGTATCAATGGTAAGAAATACAAAACTCAACCCTGTAAGGTGCATCGCATAGCGACTCCTGAACTTCCCGAACGCGGAAAGAAAATAAGAGATCCACGCCATGGGCCAACCAGCTGGATTTCTGTTACTATCACCGAAGGTAAATTTCGACAAGTGCGTAAAATGACCTCTGCTGTTGGTTTTCCGACACTTCGCCTGGTAAGGTTCAGGGTGGCAACGATAACCTTAGATAATTTACAACCGGGAGCCACTAAGTCCGTTTCGGAGCTGGTATAAACGCCCCCGGTTAATTATAAGGGTTACTTGATGTTATCGACGGGATTGATGTCTAAACGAGTACCAAATGGATCTACAGCCACATACTGAGGTTTCTTATCTACAATAAAATGCAGCACTGTTTTTTCCTTTACTAAATTTTGATTATCCAGATAAATAATGTCTTCATCTGACTGAATTTCAGAAGGGTGTTTCGTAAAAACCCCCACAGGAACCGGTTCATTAATGGTTATTTTTTTTTCACTCCCGTCTTCTAAGGTTTGATATCGTTTTGCAACGATACACATGCTCACCTGGTATTTCCCATTTTCCAATGATTTTATTTCTACGTCTTCTACTTTTAAATCATAAGTGATGATTTTTTTAAACCAATCGTCAATCAAAGCATGATATTTACCTGGAGTCTCCTTATAAAGTTCGTTGATAAAGGCTATTGAAGTTACAGAAAATGGCGGTGCCGTTCTTTGCTCTTCCAGCAGCCGCTTTAAAACCTTGTTGACTTTGCTTTCTCCTATTAATTCACTTAAAGCATACAGAACGGTATGAGCCTTGCCATACGAAAGAAAGCGCTCCCCTTCTACCTTGTATAAAGGCGATTCCAGCTGCTCATGATAGGAACGACCTGAAAAATAAAGCCGGTTGGCATTCTCACTGAGATCCCAAAGTGCTCTTTTTCCATACATTTTCTCCATAACCATAGCTTCTGTGTACTTGGCAAGTCCTTCTATCAATAAGGCTCCTCCTGCAACAATCTTTGGCGTTAACCCATGTCCCCACCATTGATGCGACACCTCGTGAATCGTCCTTTTTGCAACCAGGTTGAATTCCTGTTCTTCTCTTACATCCGACAAATACAACCTGTTTTCCACCATACTGATAGTGCCCGGATGAGCATAGCCACCCATGGGCCAATGCCCCGGTACCTCTGCAATTCGGAGGTGATTGAAGTCGTAATTCCCAAAATTAGAAATACAATATTCTAAAGCATATCGTGCTGATCTTTGAATCTCCTTAATGTTAAACTGATGTTGGGGATGAAAATACTGCTCTATCCTTATTCCCTTGTAATGATCAACCAAAGTATCATAACAGGCTGAGAAATATCCCGCTGTTGGAACTACTTTATCTTTGGCTTTGTACCTGTAGTACTTTCGATCCTCCTCCGTCCACTTTTCGGTTAAGTCTCCTGAACCAATAGCTATTTGATCGATACTGGTGGAGATGAGAGTTTCATAAGTCACCTTCCCAAATCCCATCGCTTCATTTATGATATGTTCATCACTAACTACACTGGATTCTAAGGGTGGTAAGTCCCTTTTTGTACGTTCGTAACTATTTTGTATTTCTAATCTATTCCGATACCCTAAGACCGGACTAAAATCCTTATGCATGATGTAACTTCCATTTTCTATAATGCCCGGGTTAATTTCATATCCCTTTTGTTTATAGTTGATTTCATATCGCATTTGAATGGAATCTTTAGGTGCTAATGGCTCGGCGAGTTGAAACAGATAAACTCCCAGTTCCGGATCCTGTTCTATTAAAGCAGCATTTTCAAAGCTTAAGAATTTCAATGGTTCCTTTTCAGTTACAAAGATCTCTGTCAATCTTTCTGTTCCTTTATTCTGCAGGATATATTCAGCCTGTACCTTGAACTGCCTTTTATGTGGGTATAAATCTACCTTAGTTTTTATGGACAATGGAAATAGCTGGGGCAAGGTATCATATTGCTTGTATAATCGCTCATAGACTTCCCTTTTGTTTATGTAATCGGCCGTACTATGGTAAGATACCTCAATATTGGTATTATGGTATATGACTGCACCGGAATACAAAAAAATAACCGACAAACAAATTAGAATTAAATTGCTCTTTTGATTCCAGCCGGATCGCAATATCCGCCAACGATAGTGAAGCCGTGTAACTTCTCCTCTTTTCCACAATTTATAACTGAAGAACACCAACAAAAATGCAATTGCCAACCAATATAACGCGAGGTGATTAAACATTTTGGTTTGATCACCGTATCCATTCATATTTGTATATCCGGGTGTTGGTAAGGCTCCAAAATGGAATAAAGGATGTTCGATACCCAGGAAACCGGCTACCTGAGTTCCCAGCACAATTATCAACACTCCGGTAAGTGTCATTCCTATATATTTATTATTGAACATCGTATGCATAAATAAGGTGATTGAACTGTATATAAACACAGGAATACCTTGATGATAAAGCATCATCAGGTATTGTTTTAATTCAAAGTTGTAATAACCTAAGCTCATTTGAAAACCTAAACATATTAAGATCCCGGTAACCATCAGTACCAAAGGCAATGTCACTAAGGTTATAACTTTTGAAAAGTAAAGTGTTCGGTTTTCCACAGGTGTAACGTCTACAATAACATGTAAACCATGACTTCGATCTCTCCAATACAATTCACCTCCATAAAAAATAATAAGGATGGTACTAAGAATGGCTAAGGGCTGAGATATCAATCCTATCAGGAGGTTAGTTGTCGGGTATAAACTATCATTGTACTGCCCCCCCTGATGAACTCTGGAATAGATTTCGGATATTACAATAATGATCCAGCAAATTGAAATGGCTACAAAAGGAAGGCTTTTAAACACTCCAATTAAATCTGCTTTAAGTAGGGAAAAAAAAGCTTGTCGCTGACTTCTTTTGGTCAATTCCGGTATCACGGGCTGATATGCCTTCATTTCCATAGACTCAACCGCTATTACCCCTCGCCTTTTTATGGTTTTACTAATATTTCGATATGAAAAACGCCTGAAGGTAATAAGCAACAGTAGGAATGCAACTGTGAACCACAGCATTCTGTTCCACATAAAATAACCCGAGAAAGCAATCATTTCCGTGTTTTTTTGAAAAGGCGTCCAATATTGCGTCTGCTCAAAAAATGCTGAAATCGCAAAGGGATCAGAAATTGCCGCTATAGCCATACCTTCAGGAGAAGCCGGTACAGCCTGTGCCATTAACGGAGAATTTAAGTAAATGGAACTAATAAAATACAAGGTATAGATACCTACAGCACTCACATAGATGGCAATGTTATTTTTGGCGAAAAGTCCGACGGAAAAGATGATAGCCGAACCGATAAATATATTAGGCATAATGATACAACAAATGGCCCATGCGTAGTGTGAAAAATCAAATGAGCTTATTCGTCCGGGATCAATGCCTGGTAAAAAGGTACTGATGAGGAAACCAATTAAAAACATAGAAAAAGTCAGTACACTGCTAAGGTATACCCCTAAAAACCTGACAACAAAAAAGCGAAGCTTTTTTAAAGGGGTTGAATACACTAATGGAGCCATATTAAATTGCTTGTCGCGAAGAATACCACTGACTGTAAAAAACATGATAATGAATACACTCCCTAAAGTAAATAATGATGTTATATGGGCTATAGCGTAAGCGGAATTATAAAATAGTTCGCCTCTCGTAGCGCCTTGCTTTCCCATTAAAATACCAAATCCAAGAAAAAGTATAGAAAGCCATAGAAATGCACGTTGTCTTAACTGATAATAAGCTTCAAACAGAATTAGATGTCTAAACATAGATATCGAATTAAATTGATTGATGAATTAATGAAGAGAAATACAAATCTTCCAGGTTCGCTTCCACCGGCTCAAAATCGAAGCCCGGGTGTGGGTCTGAAACGACTCGAATCTGGGTTTCTCCGGAGATTAAACGTGCTGAAATAACATCGAAAGTTCGATGGTAGGTATCCAAATCATTTTTTGTGATGATTTTAGACCAAATCTTGCCTTGCAGTTTCTTGACCAGGTCTTTGGGGTTTCCCTGCTCTATAATTTGTCCTTTTGACAAAATAGCCATGCTTTTGCATAGATCGCGTATGTCTTCTACAATATGGGTAGACAAAATAACCACTACGTTCTCTCCTATTTCACTTAACAAATTCAGAAAGCGATTACGCTCTGCCGGATCCAATCCTGCGGTAGGCTCATCCACTATAATCAATTGTGGGTTTCCTAATAAGGCCTGGGCAATTCCGAACCTTTGTTTCATTCCTCCTGAAAAGGTGTATACTGATTTTTTACGATGATCGTATAGGTTGGTCTGTTGCAGTAAAGCTTCGATTTGGTTCTGTCTCACTTTCTTGCCGGTTATACCCTTTAATACCGCGAGATGATCTAATAGTTTTTCTGCAGATACTTTAGGGTATACTCCAAACTCCTGAGGCAGATATCCTAGTTGCTTTCTTATTTGCTGTGGGTTTTGCACAATATCGACCTCGTTAAAAAGTATTGATCCGGATGAGGGTTCCTGAAGGGAAGCAATGGTACGCATTAAAGACGATTTACCTGCCCCATTGGCTCCCAACAATCCAAACATTCCATTGGTGATATCTAAGGAAACCCCACTTAAAGCTTTGGTTCCATTTGAATATGTTTTTGTTAAATTTCTTATTTTTAAGGTGTTCATATCATAAATGTTAAATATGGAATACGAACTTATAATACCTTAAAAATTTATCCCATTTTTTATGATATACACTATTCAAAAGGCCATGCATCAGTTGCTATTGGAGTCCAAATGAATTCATATTAAATAAGGATCGGTTGGATTAAAAAAATATCCTGTTCATCAAAATTTTTATTCTATGTGTCTCTGGTGACTTATTTTTGACCTATGATGAGATTTTTAAAAAAATACAAAGCCTTCTTTTTTGGAGCTGTAGTAACTATATGTATCCTTATAATCCTGAAGGTTACCGGAATTATAATCATCAATCCTAAAGCATGGGTAGAAAACACTTTACTTTTTCTATTTTGGTGGCTCTTTATTTCTATACCCATATATAAGTTTACATACATTCGAAAACAGAAGCAGTTGCTTTTAAAGCTGTTGATCTTGTGCGTATTATTAATCCTGATCGTAGCCATTGACAGCACTCTCGAGATCAGAGACAACCCTATCACCATAAGCTTATTAATTGCATTCTGGCTTGGGGTTACGTATGTAATTGCACCAGGGTTTTTCAATAAATATAAAGTACCTGCATTGTTCGTTTACGGCGCCATTCTGATTTACTTTTTCTATGCAAGATTCGGAAATTCATATTTTGAAGTACACAAAGAACGCGTTGTTTCATTTTTATTAATTCCCATTCCCTTTTTTATAGGGTTATGGGTGTTTGAACAATGGAAATGGGTGAAATCGCTGGAAAATGACAAAAAGGAAGCGGAACTTGCCTTATTAAAGAGTCAATTGAACCCACATTTTTTCTTTAATACCTTGAACAACCTTTATGGCCTAACTGTAGAAAAATCAGATCAGGCTCCCGAAATTGTATTGAAGTTATCGGACATGATGAGATATACCATTTATGAAGGAAAACACGATTGTGTTCCGCTTATAAATGAGTGCTCCTATTTAGAGAATTATATCGATCTGCATCGCATCAGATATCAAAAAAATATTGAGATACAATTTACTCATGACATCGATAAAAATGTGGAGGTAGCTCCCTTACTCTTTATAGTATTATTGGAAAACGCATTCAAACATGGCGTCGAAAGTATGGCCGAAAATGCTTATATTCATTTGAATTTAAATACCACACCAAACAAAATTGAATTTCAAATTGAAAACAATTTTGACATTAGTAATACAAATACCAAACCCGGTATTGGTATAAACAATTTAAAACACCGTTTAAACCTTATATATCCAAACCGACACAGGTTTAAAATAATTAAAGAAAATAATACCTTTATTGCACGTTTGGAAATAACTCTTGTATGATCTCATATATTATCATTGATGATGAGCCCATTGCTCATAGAATAATTGAAGGATATTGCGAACATTTACCACAATTAAAAAAAGCTGGTAATTGTTTCAATGCATTCGAGGCCATGCAGTTATTAAATGAGCAACAAATTGATCTTCTGTTTTTAGATATCAATATGCCCAGGCTTTCCGGGCTCAGTTTTATTAAAACACTTTCAAATCCTCCCGAAATAATCATAACCACCGCTTATAAAGATCATGCATTGGAAGGGTATGAACTGAATGTGTGCGATTATTTATTAAAACCATTCAGTTTTGAGCGCTTTATGAAAGCCATCAATAAAGTGTCCATAAACATAGCATCTTTGTCTAAAAATGGAACATCAACTCCTGATGATATCAGTCTTAAAAGAATCTTCCTTAAAGGAAATAAAAGGCACCATCAAATTGATATCGATCATATTTTGTTTATTGAAGCTTGTGGTAATTATTCAAAGGTGGTACTCCTCAATGAATCTATTGTATGTCATGAAAAAATTTCTACATTAGAACATATGCTTCCGTCAAAAAAGTTTTTAAGGGTTCATAAATCATTTCTTGTTGCTCTTGATCATATTGATATCATTGAAGGAAACAGAATTTTAATCAAACAACATAAAATACCAGTCGGACAAACTTATAAAGCGGCAATTAATCACTTAATTAAACATTAAATCTTGTTAAAGACCTGAATTTCGTTTCAATTAAGTAACTTATCATACATCAATGCAGTACTCATTGAATGTTCATAGGTTTGATTAAAATTTATTCTAATGGAATTGAAGCTTATTAATAACGAGCCTCAAAAAAGGTTTGAGGTGCACTACGAAAACTCTATAGCATTTGTTGACTATAAATTGTTTAAAGGTGGAATTGCATATATACATACGGAGGTCCCCAAAGCATTAAGCGGTAAAGGCATTGGGTCATTTTTGGCCAAAGGGGTATTGGATTATGCGGACGAGAACGGATTAAAAGTAAAGCCATATTGCCCTTTTATCAAAGCCTATATCGATCGACACGTTGAATACCAAAAGAACTCAATTTTTCATCAGAAAGACGAAGGTGTATGAAATCGGGAAGATTAGAAGCTTTTAGCGATGGTGTATTGGCCATTGTAATTACGATCATGGTGCTGGAGATGAAGGCCCCCGAAGAAATAACACTCGAAAGTCTATTCAGTGTTTGGCCTGTCTTTATTAGTTACCTGTTAAGTTTTATATACCTGGGAATTTATTGGAATAACCATCACCATTTAATGCAGGCTACGGAAAAAGTTAACGGAACCATATTATGGGCAAATTTACATCTGTTATTCTGGTTATCCTTAATCCCGTTTTCCACCAGTTGGCTTGGTGAAAATTATTCGGCCCCCCTGCCGGTAGCACTATACGGTTTTATTTTACTTATGTCTGCAATTGCCTATCGAATATTAGAAATCGCACTTATAAGATATCATGGTAAAGAACACGTACTTCAAAAAGCCCTTAACAAGGGAAAGAAAGAACTAATTTCTATGGTCCTTTACATCATTTCAATTCCCGCTGCCTTTATTAATATTTGGCTTGCTCTTGGTTGTATTGTGTTTGTTGCTATCCTCTGGATTGTTCCTGAACGGAAAATCGAAAACCTTATTAAAGAAAAGAATGAATAATATTTCAGGGATAAAAGCCTGTAAACGTGATATAAACAATGAATTCATAAAACTTTTTCAAGTCTAAATAATCTATATTTCTCAACTGTCCGTAAGTAATTATAGAAAACAATTAAATTTAGATATGAAAAAAGTAACGATCACATTACTGACTTTTGCACTACTAACTTCATGTGTTTCAAAAAAGAAATATGTTGCACTGGAACAGGAAAATGGTGAAATAAGAAGTCAGCTTCAAAAAACAGAAGTTGAGAAAGAAGAGCTAGAGGCTAAATTTGCAAAAATCCAATCACGTGTGGATGAATATAACAGCAAAATAAACTCATTAACAGAAGAAAACAACTCAAAAATGGTTGCTGTTGATGACGTAGCGGTTATTTCAAATGATGCACGCGAACAAATGCGTGAAACCCTTAAAAATGTAGATCCTGCTATCGTAAGTCAAGCGACATCTCTAAAGGACTCTATGAATATTGCTGTTTCATACAATCTACAAAAATCTTTAGATAACAGCACCTTGAATGAAGATGAAGATATTGCAATTGATATCGACGAAACGGTAGTGATGATTTCAATTTCTGATAAAATGTTATTCAATTCAGGAAGCTATAGAGTGAGTAATAAAGCAAATGCCATACTTCAAAAAATAGCTGATATCATCAACTCTGAAGAGAGCCTTGATTTAATGGTAGAAGGTCATACAGACAATAAACTTTTACTTGAATCTGCTGGTATCAGAGATAACTGGGATTTAAGTGTGTTACGTGCTACTTCTGTTGTACGCAAATTACAAAACGATTACGATGTGGCTCCTGAAAAATTAATCGCATCAGGAAGAAGTTTTTATCAGCCGCTTGTAAGCAATGATACAAAGGAGAACAGAGCTAAAAACAGAAGAACTCGAATTGTAATCCTTCCGAACATTGACAAATTCTTTGCTTTAATGGCTTCGAATCAATAAATAAAAGATTTATTCTTTTCTAAAAGACGGCTTAGGCCGTCTTTTTTTATGCCTTGCTATTAGGCATAATAATAAATTAAATGATGAAAAAGCCTATCTTTGTCTATACATGAAGACAAACCAGCTCTATAGACAAAATAATTCCCGCATTTATTCGCGTGCTTATGGAGTTATCAGATGCCAACCACATCGGTTTGTTCCTCCTTCCCTCTTATAATTATTTACCCCCTTCCCCCTAAACAAACTTATTCAATCCGCTTATTGGTTATGGCTTTTAGCTATTAACATTAAAACCCTTTATTTTGAAACAGCTCTTGTGGTTATTATTCATTTTTCCCTGTTTGGGTATCGCACAAGATAAACCCCAGATAAAATTTGGTGGTGCCTTAAGATTTAATTACATCTATTCTTCCTGGAAGCCGGAACAAAAACAGCAGGGCGGAGATTTTATGTATGATATGTTTCGTGTAAATGCCAAGGCTTCCTATCTGGGTATTAAGCTAAACGCGGAATACAGGTTGTATTCTGATGAGTTTGGAGGGGGTGTTTTAAAACAAGGTTGGCTCAGTTACAGCTTTAATGAAAACGATCAAATACATATTGGTCTCACACAGGTACCGTTCGGTATTCAACAATACAACTCTCATAACTGGTTTTTTAATATAGGTTATTATATAGGTCTGGAAGACGATCACGATATTGGCGTTAAATTCATTCATGAGAAAGAAGAAGGGTTCAATTACCAAATAGCATTTTTTAAAAATGCTGAAGCCATTGCCTTTGGGGGCAATAGTGATGTTTCTTATAGCAGGTATTCCTATGATGTTTCATCTATGGACATTGACGGCGACGGAGTACTTGATTATCGAAATAAAGAAATCAATCAATTCAACTTTAAGTTCAATTACAAATTAAACCATGGTGATTTCAGACATCAAATGGGTGCTTATGCCCAATATGGCGGACTCTATAACCTCGATACCAAGGAAGTTGGATCGCATCATGGTTACGGTGTTTTTTATGAGTTGGATTTTAAAAAAATCAATATAAAATCCGAACTATTACATTATACGAAATCTCCAAAAAATCCGGAAAGCGAGCGTAGCGAGTTATTTGCCATGGCGGCCTATGGAGCTCCTTATTTAGTAGCCTCCAAAGCTGATATGGCTACCTTGGCTGTTGCCTATACACTCCCAGTAAACTGGAAACCAATCCAAAGTCTTCAGTTTTATAATGATTTTGGCTATATTAAAAAGAGTGCTCAGGGGTTTGCCGATAGCTATATGAATGTTACCGGTATAGGCATAGCGGCAGGTCACTTATATACCTATATAGATTTTGCCGCTGGTAAGAATCATTCCTGGCTCGGCGGTAATTTTATTGATGATTTTGCCCAGGGTACCCCGGATGCGAAATGGGAAGCCAGGTTTAACATAAACATTGGATATTACTTTTAAATAAAGTCTATTATGGCAAAAAAAATTATTAGAAGCGACGAAAAGAAATCAATATTCGGGTTGGAAATTAACGGTCCTGTATTCTTTTCCTCTGCCATTATCATTATCATAACCATTATTCTAACCTTATCCTTCAAAGATACTGCCAAGGAACACTTTGAAAACATTCAAACCTTTGTTTCCAACAAAGGAGGATGGTTTTTTGTTCTCATGGTAAATGTCTTCCTGTTTTTTATGGTATTTCTGGCCTTTAGTAAATACGGAAGACTCAGAATCGGTGGTCAGCATGCTAAACCGGAATTTAAAACAATTTCATGGTTTGCCATGCTTTTTAGTGCCGGTATGGGTATCGGATTGTTATTCTGGAGTATCTCTGAACCGATTACCCATTTTAACTCCCCTCCTATTACCGCTGAAGGTGGTGCTGCCGCCGCCCAGGAAGCTATGAACTTTACATTCTTACACTGGGGATTTCATGCCTGGGGTGTATATGCACTGGTCGGACTGGCATTAGCTTATTTTACCTATTCAAGAGGGCTCCCTTTAACCATTCGGTCTGTGTTCTACCCGTTTCTGGGAGATAAGGTTTATGGCATTATAGGTGATATCATTGATATTTTTGCCGTATTAGCTACCATTTTCGGTCTGGCTACATCTCTTGGATTGGGTGTCAAGCAAATAGCTGGCGGCCTGGATCATGTATTTAACATACCTGGCGGACTCACTACACAAATAACACTAATTGCAGGAGTTACCGCTGTTGCAACAATATCGGTGGTACTCGGGGTTGATAAAGGTGTTAAATTCCTGAGTGAATGGAACATGCGGATCGCTGTCTTGCTTTTACTTTTGGTTGTTATTTTGGGACCAACGATTTATATATTTCAGTCATTTGTTCAAAACACAGGTAGTTATTTTTATAATTTTCTGGAGATAGCTACCTGGACCGAAAGCTATAACAATACCGGTTGGCAAAATAGCTGGACGGTCTTTTACTGGGGCTGGTGGATAGCCTGGTCTCCATTCGTAGGGATCTTTATCGCACGTATTTCAAAAGGGAGAACCGTTCAGGACTTTATTTTAGGCGTACTGATTATCCCTGCCCTGGTGACCTTCTTTTGGATTAATGCTTTCGGAAGTACTGCTGTTCAAGAGGCACTATTGGGCGATTTAACTATAGTCAATGCAGTTAAAGAAGATGTGGCAACCGCTATGTTCGTATTTCTGGAAGATTTTCCTTTAGCCACGGTATTAAATATAGTTGCTATTATTCTTGTTGCCGGATTCTTTATTACCTCTTCCGATTCCGGATCACTTGTAGTAGATAGTATTACTTCTGGAGGTAAAATAGATGCCCCCGTAGGACAGCGTGTATTCTGGGCAGTAACAGAAGGTACGGTTGCTGCAGTATTACTTGTCGGCGGAGGTCTTCAAGCATTACAAACAGCCGTCATCGTAACCGGATTACCTTTTGCCCTTATTTTACTGGTTATGTGCTATTCACTCTTAAAAGGATTAAAAGAAGATTTATTTAAGCTTAAGAAAAGAGAACAACAAAAAGAAA
The DNA here is from genome assembly GCF_000511935.2 of Zhouia amylolytica AD3. Lineage (NCBI taxonomy): Bacteria > Pseudomonadati > Bacteroidota > Flavobacteriia > Flavobacteriales > Flavobacteriaceae > Zhouia > Zhouia amylolytica. The sequence continues at coordinate 327,147 of NZ_AYXY01000019.1, forward strand.
TAGATAATTATAAGGATATTGTATCCGGAATCGTTAAAAAAAGAAATATTAAAGAACCTAATCAGAAGTCATGATGCAAACCATTAACAATATACTCGTAGCTCTCGACCTGTCAGACATCGACGAGACGCTCATTAAGTATGCGGCATATTTAGCTGATTCACTACAGGCTGAAAAGGTCTATTTTGTACACAACATAAAAAAGTATGAGATCATCGAACTCTTTGAAGATGAGCTTGCTGAACTCAACCTTGAGGAAATGATAGGTGATGAATTAAACGAAACCGTTGCACATAATTTCAAAAGCAAGGTTGAATGGGAAGTGTTGATTTCTAATGATCCATATACGGAATCGTTAATCAATTATATCGTCAATAAATACGAAATACAATTAACCCTGGTTGGAAACAAAAACAAGGTAAAAGGTACCGGGGTGATGAGTGGCAAATTATTGCATATGCTCAAATGCCATATCCTTAGTGTGCCTAAGAACATTGCTCCGGAAATTACGAAGCTATGTATTGGAACAGATTTTTCCAATGCTTCCAGAAAAAGCTTTGTGATGGCCAACTTCCTTAGAAAGAATGTTGGATGCAAGGTGAAAGCAATGCACATTTATAATGTTCCTTTGCAGTTCTCTCCCTATTTGCCAAAAGAGAATTTAATTCCGACCATTGAAAAGCATATTGAAGAAAAATCAAAAAAATTCATTAAACGACTGAAAGAATATGGAGATGGAATTGAGTTTGAAATTGTTCCCGGCAGAAGTTCCAGCGTACCTGAAAATCTTATACATCAATGTTTAAAAGAAAAGTTTGATATGTTGATGATATCTGATAAAGGAGGAAATACCTTCTCTTCACTCGTTATTGGTAATGTAACTGACGAATTGTTTAATGAAGATCTTGAATTTCCGTTATGGGTGTGTAAATAAATGTAATAGCGGTTATTCTACTTCTTTAACTACAACCATGGATGCTTTATAACCTGTAGCCAGGTTCCATTGTTTGGCGGATAACAATACTCCATTTTCATCATAGACTCTGAACTCAGCCGTATTAGGGCCGGAAGTACCCTGATTTAACGCTTTAAACTCTATGGTGTTGAATCCATCTTTCAATGGAACTGAAATGCCTTTAGACATATTAGTCAACACCACACGAACCTGAACCACCTCGTCGTTGATAATGACTTTAACCATATCCCCATCTTCCAGTTGATGATCTCTATACCTGATTTCTATTTTACCTGAAGTCGTCTTAATATCTCCAAGAAACTGATTTCTTTTAAAAACAGCCATGTTTTCATCCTCTCTTGGACGAACACTTTTGTTGAGGCGTTGTTCCAGGCCAAGCCCTTCTCCTGCACGAAGAAGTTTACTTTTTTCACCAAACCCCAGACTTTTACTCCTGTCTATTAATGGTTCCGGACGCCTAAGATTAGGTGAATTCAATAATGAAAAATTACTTTTCTCCTTTTTATTTAAATCCGGTTTAGGGACATCAGATGGCGGTGCAATAGCTGAAGAGTCAGCTGGAATGACCAACTTAATCTTCTCCTTTTCAATTTGAGCATTGATACTCGAAAATGAAAACAATAATACTATTAACACCAATATCCTCATTCTTAAATAAATTTTGACTAAAATATTATTTTTATAAACTGATAGACAAAATTCAACACTTAAACTATCGTTAAAATCTTATTTCTTGTCGCGTTCAATTTGCCTGCTTATCTTTTTAATTGCTGATTCAATAGACTTTTCCGGTTCAATTACATTGTACTTACCCCAAAAATCAGGATCTAGAAAACCTTCGGCTTCATCTGGAATAATCGCGGTTCTCTTTAAACGTTCCTTTCCTTTCGGACGCTCATAGTCTTTATCACTTTCCCAGTTGGTAATGGCCATTTCACTTTGTAAAGTAAAGACTGAATTAAATAACTTTCTTTTCCAATTAATTTTAAATTCTAACTGTACATTACTATGACCGTAATACCACTTACCATTATTCTGTCTGTAATCAACCCTGTAAACTGCCTCGGTTGGATAAACTTTAGCATTTTTGGGTTTCTTTCTTACCAGCAAATCTGATGCCACTTTTCTATTCTCAACATTTAAATTATAAACACCAGTTACCAGTGCATAGGTCTCAGCATCTATATATAACCTGCCATAGTACAAAGGAGTAACCACATTTGGCTTTTGTTTGAAGCGCACCACATACACTAATTTTTCGTTTATACGTGTAGATTTATCCATTTCAAAATCGTAGTAATTCATAAATAAATCAGAGAAAACGTATTCAGGATACTTCATTAAATCAACATGAAGTGTATTATAAGGACCTCCTTCCAGTTTAAGTGTTAGGGTGTCTAACCGCTCATAATCTGTTTTCTTTCTGGCTTTATATAAACTCACTATATCATCCCTGTTTGATGTATACGGGGTTTTATGAATTTTAATTACGGCCTCTGCCAAAGAAACATTTCTTCTTCGCTTTTTAATTGTTTCCCTGTAAAAAGCAGTCATTAAGGTCGGATAATCTATATAGTTTTTAGCCTTATTGGACAACATCTTCTCTACCAGCATTCCTGGATTATCTGCTTCGCCAACCATTACCTCAGGAAGTTCAGTAACCAACATCGTAAGGGCTATAATATTTTCTTCCCCGTTGAGTTCGCTTAATCTGATCCAGCGTTCCTGGTATCCAAGAAAGGTTACTATAATCTGTTGTTCATCTATAGACTTTGGAATCTTCAACACAAATTGCCCCTCGCTATTGGTGACCGTGCTGATATTGGTATTAGCCACATTAAGGGAAGCAAAAACCAAAGGTTCGTCTGTTTCAATGTCAACAACAGTACCTTTGTATTCCTGGTAAGACAAGGTATCCTGAACTATTGGCTCATGATTAAAGGTTTTAGCCTGCACTTGATATTGAAGCACAAAACAGCAGCTAAATACAACTATTTTTATAAAAAGATTTTTGGTAAAGCGTATCATTACTATAAACGTTAAAATATTCCTTATATAAAGTTAGTATATTTTAACCAATATAGCCTATTTCTTGAGATGGTAGGCTAAAAATATATGTCGACAATGAAATATTGACCAACGAAAAAACGCTGGACAAATGTGAAATAAAAGCCAATGTTGAGAAACGATCGTTAAATAAATTCTATTGCAGTGATATCATTCTCGAGGAGTATACCATTAATTCCTTCTAAAAAATCAGCATACTCAACACCATAAATTTGATATAGCATAGTAGATACATTAAGGGGTTAAACAATTATTTACTGCCTGGTTTATCAATCATTAATAATTTAATAATGCATAATTAAACATTTTTTCACATTTATAAAAGCTTTTTATCTAAAAATCAGCATTTTAACCTTAAAAAATATCTGATTATCGAGTAAAGTTCGGATGTTACATAATTGGTTGTATGAAAACTAAAACAATTCAATACTATTTGTAGGAATTCCGAACGATTTTTATTTAATTTTGTTCACTCAAAAACAGACTCGTATGAAGGAATATTTTAGATGGTTTTATCAATTTTTAAAAGATCATGGTACGGCAGATGAGACTGCACTCTATTTGAACCTTGCTTTTAACTTAGTCGTAATAACCATTGTATTACTTGCTATTGATTATGCCTTAAAATATTTCATCATTGGTTTATTCAAAAAGTTTTCGGATAAGACCAAAACCTCTTATGATGATTACCTGGTAAAAAGTAATTTTCCCAAGTATATTGCCCATTTGGTTCCGTTTATAATCATCCGGAATATCATACCTGTAGCCATACAAGATTTTCCACATTGGGAAGAAAACCTTATAAAGGCTACCGATGTCTATTTAATTATTCTTATTGTCTGGATCTTCAGGAGCCTGGTAAAAACCACAAAGAATTATTTATCACAAATAGAGAACTTTAAAGATAAGCCCCTTGAAAGTTATGCCCAGATCGTTGTACTTTTTATATGGTTTATCGGGTTTATATTTATTTTTTCAGAATTAGCTGATAAAAGTGTAATCGAGTTTCTTGCTGCATTGGGAGCAGCCTCAGCGGTCTTATTACTGGTCTTTAGAGATACCATTCTCGGTTTCGTTTCAAGTATTCAGGTTTCGGTGAATGATATGGTACGAATCGGTGACTGGATTACCCAGGAAAAATACGGTGCCGATGGGAATGTAACCGAAATAAGTCTGACAACGGTTAAAGTGCAGAACTTTGATAACACCATAACAACCATTCCGACGTACGCCCTTATTTCAGATTCTTTTAAAAACTGGAGAGGGATGCAAAACAGCGGTGGTCGAAGAATAAAAAGAGCTCTTTACATCAAACAAAACAGTGTTAAATTCCTTAGTGTGGAAGATCTGGATCGCTATGCTAAAATTCAGATGGTTACCCAATACATAGAACACCGTCAGAAAGATATTGATAAATACAATCAAGAAAACAATTTCGACAAGTCACTTATTGTGAACGGTCGTAATCAAACTAATTTAGGCATATTTAGAAAGTATTGTGATACGTATCTGAACAATCACCCGGCAGTAAATAAAGACATGATGATTATGACACGTCATCTGGCACCGTCCCCGCAGGGAGTGCCATTGGAAATTTATGCGTTTTCAAGTGATAAACGCTGGATTAACTATGAACACATCATGGCCGATATCTTTGAGCACCTTATAGCTGCAGCAAAATACTTTGACCTTGAACTCTATGAAACTCCTTCGGGTGAAGACCTAAAAACGTTGAAGGAAAATTAAAATCTACGAGAATAATTCCTGGAGGTTTTTTAAGCGTAACAATGATTTCGTTGCTTATGGAAACATATCAGGACAACTAGTACCGATGGATTATCCGACAATTTATTTGTCCTTTAATCGGTCTTTTACATATTCTATCTGCGTCTTACCATGGGCTACAGGTTTCCCTTCCTCGTTGAGGTTTACCATTATGATTTTATCGATACTAATGATAGATTCACGTGTCATTTTGTTGCGCACCTCGCAGCGTAAGATTAAAGAAGAATTTCCAAATTCAATAGGTTCTATTCCTATTTCTATGATTTCTCCTTCTCTGGCAGAGCTCTTAAAATTAATATCAGACATGTATTTGGTTACCACACGCTGATTTTCTAATTGTATGATGGCATATAAAGCAGCTTCCTCATCAATCCATTCCAATAAACGACCACCAAAAAGTGTTCCGTTAGGGTTTAAGTCTTCGGGTTTAATCCATTTTCTCGTGTGAAATCTCATAACTTATTTTTACCCAAAGTTAGGACACATATCGCTCATATTACAGTGATTAGGATCATTATTTTCAAATTGTTAATCAGATTTATCAATTAGAAAATAGATGCATGGCTTCATTGGGAATTTTAAGATTTGAACCGGGTTGTTTATTCAACTTTTCAATAAAATAAGAGGATAATAAAGGTGATTCTTTTTCTAAATTTTGATGCACGAAAAAATGTATTTTACCTAACCCCTGCTCTTTCCATTCTTCTAAACGTGCTGCCCAATCGTCTAACCTCCCGTAATCAGAAGCATGATTAGCACCAACATAGCGTACAAAAGCTTCATTATTGGTTAAACGCATGTGCATTAAGTCTCGTCTGCCGGCAGTATCAACTATAATATTAGCAATATTGTTTTCCTCCAGTAAATAATACAATTCATTGGCCACCATTTCGTCGTTGAACCAATCAGTATGTCTGAATTCGATTGCTAAAGGCAACTCCCGGGGCCACAACGTTACAAACCTGACTACTCTGTCAAAATTCTTTGGCGCAAAATTATTATGCATTTGTAAAAATACAGTACCCAACTTTTCTTTAAGATGCACAACCCCATCGAGATACTCCTCTAATGCCTGTTCGACATTTATGAGTCTTTTATAATGGCTTATTGTTTGATTCACTTTAGGGAAAAACTTAAAGTGTTCCGGAGTTCTGTCGTACCAGGATTTAAATTGTGAGGCCGGGAAGTTTCTGTAAAAAGTAGCATTTAACTCTATACTGTTGAATTGAGAGCTATAATAAGATAATTCATCCTTGATTCCTCTTGGATAAAATCCTTTTAAATCGGCTCTGTTCCATTTCGCGCATCCAACCGCAAGCTTTGCTGTTAATTTTTGATCTTTATTTTTTGCTAAAACCCCAGCAGTTCCAAAATGGTCTGCCGGCATTGTAAAATCTATATACTCAGGTTTATCTACCTTACCAAACTTCATTTATTATTCTATTATTTATTGATAAATACCGTTTTAACATTTACAAACTCTTTAATACCATGATGACTTAATTCACGGCCAAAGCCAGAAGTTTTAACACCACCAAAAGGTAATCTGGGATCTGATTTTACCAACTCATTAATAAACACCGCACCCTCATCAAATCGATGCACCAATGCTTCTGCATTAGTTATATCAGAAGTAAATAAAGTTACTCCTAATCCAAACTTCGAATTATTAGACAGTTCAACAGCCTCTTCTATTGTGTCAAAAGTAACCACGGCAACCAGTGGTCCGAAGGTTTCCTCACTGAGTACAGGCATATCTTCTTTCACATCGGTTACAACCGTGGGTTCAAAATAGGCACCGCATCTTTTACCTCCAATGAGCACCTTAGCCCCTTTATCTACTGAAGCTTTTAGTTGTTTTTCCAATTCAATAGCCAGATCCTCCCTGGCGAGTGTTCCTATATAAGTATCTTCATCTAAAGGGTTTCCGGATTTTAATGTTTCGACTTTCTTCAAAAACTTATTCAAAAATTCTTCTGCAATATCCTTCTGAAGTAAAAATCGTTTGGCTGCAATACAACTTTGACCTGTATTTTGATATCGTGCATTAATTCCTGTTTCAACAGCTTTATCTATATCGGCGTCATGAAGCACAATGAAAGCGTTGCTCCCTCCGAGCTCAAGCACAGATTTTTTTATTTCTTTAGCAGCCTTAGACGCAACAGCGCTTCCTGCCGGTTTACTTCCGGTTAAAGTAACCGCCTTTATACGTTCATCTTCAATGATAGCTGCAACACTATTACTACTGATGATTAAATTTTGAAAAACACCCTTTGGAAATCCGGCTTCAGTAAAACACGCTTCAATATTTCCAGCACTGATCATCACATTACTGGCATGCTTCAACAACCCCACATTACCAGCCATTATAGCCGGTGCGGCAAAGCGAAATACCTGCCAAAATGGATAATTCCAAGGCATAACTGCCAATAGTACACCTAAAGGCTCATGTTTAACATAACTTCTATCCGCATCTGTTGATATCAGCTCATCTCTAAGAAAATCAGCTCCGTTCTCAGCATAGTAGTTACATACCCATGCACATTTTTCAATTTCAGCAATAGCTTGTTTAATCGGCTTTCCAACTTCCAGTGCCATGATTTTACCGTACGCCTCCTTCTGTTCAATTAATACGTCAGCCAAAGAATGTAAGAGTCCGGAACGCTCATCAAAGGTTGTTTGTTTCCAAGATTCGAAGGCGTCCTGAGCCAGGGCTATTTTAGCTGCTATATCAGCTTCAGAAAGTTCTTCAAACTCTTTGATTAGCTGATTATTATATGGGTTAATAGATTGTATCATTTTATATTGCCTTTATGTCACTAAGTTATAAAGAATTCAACACTCTATACAAACACAATTATAGTTAATTGTTTATAAGATGGTTAATAAATAAGAGCCAAACACTTTACTGGCGCCTTTAGAATTTATAACTTTAAAAAAACTACTATTATTATGGACACCCGTACGAAGGACTTACTCAGTGTTCGTCCAGAAATTCCATCAGCATTAGTTTACGATTCAACAAGCAAAGATGAGCGTTTTCAGAATGCAACCCTGCGCCCTATTATTAAGCTTCAGAATGACTTACTTATCGAGGCTTTTAAAAATTATGCGAATAAGCACAAAGGTGTTTTCTTCGGTCTGGTTCTTGAAAGAAAGCTAAGATATATTGAAAATGCCATTCAAAAGGATATAAAATTTCGGAATTCCCTTAAAGGTATGATTATTGGTCAATTTACCGTAGAGGAGTACCAATGTTATATCGAGAACTCCTCTGCCTTAAATAAACGTATGATGAATATGGTGGTCGAAAGATTAAAAGACAACGTACAGCTTATGGACAATACCGCTGTGGCATAATCTCATTAATCGATCAAAGAAACTCCGTTTAAATCAGTGGTTAAGATTTCGCTCATATAATCAAAATATGGGCGAATTTTTTTAAAAACTTCATTTACCTCATTCATAAAGCCCTGAGACAACACCTCTTTATCATTAAATTCTTTAATTACAATAAATTGCTTTTTTCGAATGAGATCTATTGCTGGATGGTCTTTGTCAAAACCCTTCGGAGCAGTTTTCAACTCATCTCCTTTAAGCATACCAAAGGTGTCCTTGAAATCTTTTGAATTAATTAGGGCTCTTATTTCAGAATCATCAAGTTCAAATTCTTTTCTGATGCGCAATAGGTCGGCTTTTTCAGGTGCCCAAAAACCACATGCCAAAAAGCTGTTCCCTGGTTCAATCTGTAAATAGTATCCCCCTCTAAGCCTGGGTTTAACGCGATGAAAACTTGCAGAAAAATGTGTTTTGTAGGGCGTCTTGTCTTTAGAAAACCTAACATCTCTATAAATTCTGAACATCTTCATTTTATCTACCTCATCATGTGTTTTAAGAAGTTCAAATAAGGCCTCAAAGAAATTTTTAGCATTCTTTTCTTCCTTTTTGAATTCTTTTTTATGAGTTTCAAACCAGTCGCGATTGTTATTCGCTTTCAATTCCCTTAACGCTTCAAATACTTCTTTCTGTAGTTGCATAATTTATAAACTATTCTTAAAAGCCTACTAAATCTATAGACTTAACTATTTTTTATCATAATTTTGAAACTTCTCCGGTCATATTGTTTAATTTTGAAGCTTCGTAAACTAAACTACAAATAAGTATTGAGGTTTCCATGCTGAAATTTCCTTATATACTGTTAATTTTATAGTATAGATACGACTGATTACGAGATCATATCAATTTCATAACGGGTAAATCGTTAGCCATGAAGAATGAAACCATTTTAAACGCCATTCAAAAGCACAAAAAGCTTCCGAATGTAAAATTTCGTCTGAAAGAAAAAACAGAGTCCTTTACGGATACATTATTCTATACCTTATTTGATGTAGAGACTTCTGTTGAAAAACATATCAATAGCCTTGAAAAGGATTTCGAAGAATTAGTTGATCTGGCTTGTTGGGAACAACACAAGCCTTGTGCTAAAGTTTGGGAGAGTTATTTAAACAAACTTCCTGAAATTCTGGAACGTTTGAATCTGGATGCTCATTCCATCTATCAGAACGATCCTGCATCCTCTTCAGTGGAAGAAGTATATCTGTCCTATCCCGGATTTTATGCGATTGCGATTTATCGTTTGGCTCATGAATTATATTTAAAGGGTTTTCCTTTGGTGCCAAGACTTATGACAGAATACGCACACTCGAAAACAGGCGTTGATATCAACCCGGGAGCCTCTATAGGTGATTCATTTTTCATCGACCACGCCACCGGAGTTGTCATCGGTGAAACGACCATCATTAAGAATAACGTAAAAATATACCAGGGAGTTACGCTGGGAGCTTTAAGCGTGGACAAAAAAATGCAAAACGTAAAAAGACATCCCACTATTGAAGATAATGTGACTATTTATGCAAACGCTACCATTTTGGGAGGAGAAACTGTGGTTGGAGCTAACACGGTTATTGGGGGTAACGTTTGGCTTACCAAATCAGTTCCTGCAAACTCCTTAGTATCACATACCCCTGAAATAAAAATAAAGACAGTTACCCATGAGTAATACCATTCTAGATCAAATTGGCAACACCCCTATGATCGAAGCCACTTCTATAAATACAAATCCTAATGTAAAGCTATTTTTAAAATTAGAAGGCAATAACCCCGGAGGAAGTGTTAAAGACCGGCCTGCCTATAATATGATTAAAAGTGCTTTAGAACGCGGCGCTATTGATAAAAACACCAAACTTATCGAAGCTACCAGTGGCAACACCGGTATCGCTCTGGCTATGATAGCTGGAATTTACGGCTTAAACATAGAATTGGTCATGCCGGAAAATGCCACCAAAGAACGGGTGCAAACTATGCGCGCCTATGGAGCCAAAGTTACCTTAACCCCAGTTGATATTGGCATCGAAGGATCCAGGGATTATGCGGAGGCTAAGGTAGAAAAAGAAGGCTATGTGATGGTCAACCAGTTTGCCAACGACGACAACTGGAAAGCCCATTATAAAACCACCGGTCCTGAAATATGGCGTGATACTGATGGGAAAGTAACTCATTTTGTCTCTGCTATGGGAACTACGGGTACCATAATGGGTACTTCTACTTATTTAAAAGAACAAAATCAGCAGATACAGATAGTGGGGGTACAACCCGATGATCATGCAAGCATACCAGGCATCCGTAAATGGCCAGTGGAATACCTTCCTAAAATTTTTAATCCGAGTAAGGTTGATCAGGTAATAGAGGTAACAGAAGCCGAAGCAAGAGCTACTACGAAAAGATTAGCCCATGAAGAGGGTATTTTTGCAGGAATGAGCAGTGGAGGTGCCGTTGCCGCCGCATTAAAACTTATTGAGACCATCGATGAAGGTATTGTGGTAGCCATTATTTGTGACCGTGGCGACCGTTATCTTTCGTCCGATTTATTTGATAAATAGAGTAAAATGCTTTATCTGTTTTTTAGGAACTACATATGCTAATTTAAGAGTTAAACAAAAAAGCTCCGGAATGTTCCGGAGCTTTTTTTATGAAGGTACTAACACTATTAGCCGTTAGGGTTTAATACAACATCAATACGCTCTAAAGCATCTTGTAAATGAATTCTGCTCATGCTATCTCCTGTTCTGTTTAAACCGGAACGTATAGCTCTTTGAAGAGATGTCAATTCAGCTCTCACAACTGCTCTGATATCAGATTGACTCGTATTAACTGCCGTAGCTTTTATATATCTGCTGCCGCTTGCACCATTTTGATTTGGCGCATTCATTAAATAAGCTAATCTTTCAATATGTGCACGTTGCAAATTCCTGCGATAGGTATCGATCGCTTTACCACTTCTTAATTCAGTCCACACACCATTTCTAAGGTCACGTGTCATATCAGTAAGTTTGTAGGCATCGTTACCATTAATGGTTTCATTTTCAATCATTCGAGCCATTTTACCTACACTTAATACATTATTCAAGGTACGTGCCTGCAATTTACGAACTCGCTCTATTGAACCTGAATATTCAATTTTATTAAATATATCCTGGTCTAACAACCACTCAGGTGTTTCAAATAAGTTATCAATTACAAATTGTAAGGCTTCTTTCTGATGATTTTTATCAACATGAATATAAACAGCACCATCTTGTCCGGCAGCCTTGTAATATTCATACACTCCTCCTATATTATTTGAAACGTGCCCCATGTAACGATTAAACTGACTGATTACATGTCCGTACATTTCATCGAGATCTTCATATGTTTCTCCTTCAGTTGTAGTCCACTCAATTAGGTTCGGAACAATACGTTTCAGGTTTTTTATTCCATATTCACTTGCTAACATAGCATTATCGCCCAAATCCTCTGTTTGGGAGCTAGGGTCTACTACATTTCCAGCCTGTTGATGTCCAAATCTATATAGAGGATCTCCTGCATGCTTTAAAATCCATTGGTTTAAAGTTTCCTTCTCTTCCTCAGCAGTTTTATCTAAAATTGGTCTATACCCCCAAGAAATTGAATATTTGTCGTAAATCCCAATATTTGGCATAAGTGCTACCCCATCATCACCTGGCTGGGCAACATAATTAAAACGAGCATAATCCATTATAGAAGGTGCGGTACCGAACTGTTTTGTAAATTCAGCATCGCGTAATTTTTCAACAGGATAAGCAGCACTACTTCCCATATTGTGAGGTAAACCTAAAGTATGTCCAACCTCGTGAGATGAAACGAAACGAATCAGTCGTCCCATAACTTCATCTTTAAACTCCGGGCTTTGTGCTTCCGGATTAATTGCAGCTGTCTGCACAAAGAACCACCCGCGCAACAAAGACATTACGTTGTGATACCAGTTGATATCGCTTTCTAAAATTTCTCCTGACCTTGGGTCACTCACGTGAGGTCCGTTTGCATTAGGAATAGGAGATGCCAAATAGCGAACTACAGAATAACGAACATCTTCAGGACTCCACTCCGGATCTTCTTCAGGAGTTGGCGCATCTTTAGCAATTATTGCATTTTTAAAACCGGCAGCTTCAAAAGCCACTTGCCAATCTTCGATACCCTGCTTGATATATTTTCTCCATTTTTCAGGGGTTGCTCTATCTATATAATAAACTATTGGCTTCTTAGGTTCTACCAGCTCCCCTCTTTTAAACTTCTCGATATCTTCATCTTTCACCTCAAGTCTCCATCGATCAAGATATTCCAGTTTCTTACTGCGTTGTGCTTCCGAACCATAATCTGTTTGAGTACTTGTGAACCATCCTACACGTTCATCGAAATAACGACGCTTCATTGGCACTTTAGGTAAAAGAATCATTGAATTGTTCATCTCGATCGAAATCGTCCCGGTTGAACCATTTGAAGGCGGATTTCCTGCACTATAGGTTTTAACATGTCTTGACTCTATATTATGAGGGTAACTTTTAATACTCTCAATGAAAGATTTATCGTTTTCAAGACGTGTTACTTTATAAGCTTTTCTTGCACCACTAGCCAAACCGAATGGCTTAACATCACCCTCAAAAAGAGATGTTACATCAATAACAGTACTTACAGAGTCTTTCCCAATAGCTTTAATCGGAAAGGTCGCTAAAACAGGTTCGAAATTAGAGTTAACTACCGCTTGATATACCGGCAGGGAATCATTCGCTACAACATTATGAGAAACGATCCTTAAGATAACCTTCTTATCTTTCTTTTGCCAACGTAATACCTGTTCGTTTTGTTTACCTCCACCAAAACCTAAACCACTGGCTGTTTTGGAAATACGGGTAACCATTAACATCTCACGATCAAAAAGTGAATCATTGATTTCGTAAAAATACTTATCGTCTAATTGATGTACCGTAAATAAACCCGTATCGCTTTTAGCATCTTTGGTGATTACCTTACTATAGGGCTGAATACCATTTTTATCGGCTTTCTTGGCAGCAGGTTTTGCAGCAGTATTATCGCCTTTTTTAGATTTACTAGCCTTTTTCATTGTTGAGCATGAGGACAATACCAAAAATGCTGAAGCAACTAAAAGGAACTTCGAGGAAAAGTGTTTCAAAATAATAATTTTTTAAAATTAGCAGGCGTGAAAATAATTATTCTATGAGGAAAATTATCTATATGGCTGTTTTTTAGTTTTTTTTTAACTAAAGAAACGAATCCTGACCTCTGGCAAACTTCAGTTGAGGTCCGAAAGAATTAAAACCATCGTTTTCTTTTGAAGTAAATGATCATTACAATTAAAATCAGAAACATAATACCCAGCACATAAAAATACCCATACTCCGATTCCAGTTCAGGCATATTTTTAAAGTTCATACCATAAATACCGGCTATAAAAGTCAGTGGAATGAAAATAGTGGCTATGATCGTAAGCACCTTCATGACCTCGTTCATTTTATTGCTCATGTTGGTCATATACACCTCCATGAGGTTAGTGATAAGCTCTCGGTATAACTGTATATTTTCATTAATCTGAATGCTATGATCTAAAGCATCCCTTAGAAATAATTTAGTCTCTTTGGTGACCAGCGGATGTTCAGACTCAATAATCCTATTCACCAGATCTTTTACCGGAACCACCCATTTTCGAACGGAAAGTACTTCTTTTTTTAATCGTTGTATTTTTTCTGCAGTTTCCTGGCTTGGGTGATTATACACCTCCTCTTCGAGCAGGTCTATCTTTGCAGCAATGTTCTCTGTAACTACAAAATACTGATCGATAATAGCATCGATCAGTGCAAAGAATAAATAATCGGCCTGCCTGGTGCGAATCCTTCCAAACTTATTCTTAATCCGATCCCGAACCCCTTCAAAAACGTCGAGTTCAATTTCCTGAAATAACAGTACATTATGCTCAGATAAAATGATCGCACAGTGTTCTGTACTGATCTCATAATCTTTATTCAGGTATAGCATCTTCAAAGTTGCAAACACATAATCATCGTACTCGTCAATTTTTGGACGCTGATTTGTATTTACAATATCTTCGAGAACTAATGGGTTGATATTAAAGTAATTCCCCAGCTTATCGATCTCTTTCTCATTACTTAACCCATACACATTGAACCAGGTAACATTAACCTGTTCTTTAAATGCCAAAGCATCTTCCACCCTGGTAAGGGTTTGAAAATCAAACAGGTTATCAGAATAGTCAATAACGGTAATAGCGTAGGTACCATCTTCACGGTTTCCCATGTAGGTTATGGTACCCGGAGCTTTACCTATTTGTCGCTGAGAACGAAATTGCTTTTGTATTGCAGATTTAAGATTAAGCTTTTTCTTAGTCATGCCTAAATTTAAGAAAAAGCCTCATTTTAACGATGTCTATCCTGTAAAACCTTTTCAATATCTTTTAAAGAATACCCCTTGGCTCTCAACAAAATTAAATAATGAAATAACAGGTCTGCACTTTCATTTAAAAACAGTTCTTCATTATCATCCTTTGCTTCAATAACAGTTTCTACAGCTTCCTCGCCTACTTTCTGTGCTATTTTATTTATTCCTTTAGCAAACAAAGAAGCTACATAACTGCTATCCGCATTAGCACTTTGCTGGCGACTTTTTATAATCGCTTCCAAAACAGAAAAGAAACCATATCCTGATTCATTATTTTCTCCCCAACAGGTATCAGTACCTTTATGACAGGTAGGTCCTTCGGGATCGGCCTGAATTAATAGGGTATCATTATCGCAATCTACCTTCAGATCAATAAGCGTTAAAAAATTACCGCTTTCCTCTCCTTTAGTCCATAATCGCCCCTTGGTACGACTGAAGAATGTAACTTTTCGTGTTTCAAGTGTTTTGGCATAGGCTTCTTCATTCATATAGCCCAGCATTAACACATTTCTGGTACTGGCGTCCTGAATGATGACAGGCACTAATCCGTCGTTGTTTTTATTAAAATTAATTTCCATAAGTATATGCTCATTTATAATCTAACCGGAATATCGTGTTTACGTAATTCCGATTTCAAATCGTTTATTTCTATTTCTTTAAAGTGAAATACACTGGCAGCCAAAGCCGCATCAGCTTTTCCTTCCTTGAAAGTATCGGTAAAATGCTGGATAGATCCCGCACCCCCTGAAGCTATAATCGGAATATTTAATGCGGTAGATAATTGGGCTAAAGCTTCATTTGCAAAACCATTTTTGGTACCATCGTGATCCATAGACGTAAACAAGATTTCTCCTGCTCCTCTTTTTTCTACCTCTTTGGCCCATTCAAACAGATCTAATTCGGTAGGGACCTTACCTCCTACTAAATGTACCCTCCACTGCCCGTCAATTTGTTTAGCATCTATAGCTACTACTACACACTGACTTCCAAATTTAGCCGCCAGATCATTGATGAGTTGAGGATTCTTCACGGCTGAAGAATTTATAGAAACTTTATCAGCACCACACTTCAACAAGCGATCAACATCTTCAACAGAGCTGATCCCTCCACCTACAGTAAAAGGTATGTTTACTTTTTCTGCAACGTGCAATACCAACTCCGCTAAGGTTCTTCTTCTTTCTTCAGTGGCAGAAATATCTAAAAACACCAATTCATCCGCTCCTTCTTTAGCATAGATTTCCGCAAGTTCCACCGGATCTCCGGCGTCGCGAAGATCTACAAAATTCACCCCTTTTACCGTTCGTCCGTTTTTAATATCCAGGCACGGTATGATTCGTTTTGTTAACATTGTTCTTTATTCTTTAAACTGTCAGGTCGAGTCCTGTCTGAATGTATCTGACAGGCAGTTTAGACACATACGTTCTGTGGTCTGCCTTTTAACTTTACTCGAGCTCACAATTATCAACTATTTAAAATATAATTCTCCAATTGCTTCAGGCTAATTCTGCCTTCATAAATAGCTTTACCTATTATAGTACCCTCACAACCTATTTCCTCCAGTTTCGGCAACTCATCGAAAGACGAAATACCTCCGGAGGCAATGAGTTTCAAATCTGCATCAGAGGCATTCAGTATCTTTTTATACAAACCAAAAGCCGGTCCTTCTAGCATGCCATCTTTGGAAATATCCGTACAGATAACGTATTGAACTCCTTCTTTTTGATATCTATTAATAAATGGTATTAGCTCCTCTTTTGACTCCTCCTGCCAGCCGCTAACAGCAATTTTTTCATTATTGGCATCAGCACCAAGAATAATTTTATCGCTGCCATACTGGCTAATCCAGCTTTTAAATTGAGCAGGATTCTTAACGGCTATACTTCCTCCGGTAATTTGAGTAGCTCCACTCTCAAAAGCTATTTTTAAATCTTCATCAGATTTTAATCCACCTCCGAAGTCGATATTCAGGCTTGTTTTCCCGGCAATCTTTTCAAGAATTTTATAATTAACAATATGACTTGATTTTGCTCCGTCCAGATCTACGAGATGCAAACTTTTAATCCCGTAGTTTTCAAATTCTTTCGCCACTTCAAGAGGATCTTCATTATATATTTTCTTGGTATTATAATCTCCTTTGGTAAGACGTACACACTTACCCTCAATTATATCTATGGCTGGTATTATTCTCATTAGTTTTTAAAGGCTTAAAAAGTTCTTAATAAGTTGTTCTCCCGCAATACTACTCTTTTCAGGATGGAATTGTACTCCGTAAAAATTGTTCTTTTGTAAAGCTACCGAATATTCTACGCCATACGTAGCAGAGGCAATGGTATCCTCACATAACGGGGCATAATAACTATGAACCAGGTACATATATTCATTGTTCTTTATTTCAGAAAAGAAGGGAGCTTCCGGATGTTTGATTTGATTCCAACCGATTTGAGGAACCTTTACAGAATTATTAAACCGGATTACATCTACGTTAAATATACCTAACCCTTTGGTACTTCCTTCTTCAGAACCATTACACATCAATTGCATCCCTAAACAAATTCCCAAAACAGGTTGCTTTAAACGCGGTATTAACGAGTCAAGTCCTGTCTCTTTAAGCTTTCTCATCGCACTACTCGCCTCACCAACACCCGGAAAAATAACCTTATCTGCCGTCATAATTTCATCCGGATCATTACTTAATACAGGCTTAAACCCTAAACGTTGGAAAGCAAAGATGATGCTTTGAATATTTCCAGCTCCGTAATCTATAATTACTATTTTCATTTTATTGGTATTAGGCAGCGGACGATAGGTTTTAAAATTTGAATAACATCTTTTTATCCATCTACTCCGCTACCAACATCTATTTACTTTTATAATACTCCTTTTGTTGATGGTAATACCATTTTATCAGGATCGCGTTTTACTGCCACCTTAATCGCCTTTGCAAAAGCCTTAAAAATAGCTTCAATTTTATGGTGTTCATTTTGCCCTTCCGCTTTAATGTTCAAATTGGCCTTAGCACCATCAGTAAATGATTTAAAGAAGTGATAAAACATTTCAGTCGGCATCTTTCCTATCATCTCACGTTTAAAATCGGCTTCCCATACCAACCAATTTCGGCCACCAAAATCAATTGCCACTTGCGCTAAACAATCATCCATGGGTAAGGCAAAACCATATCTTTCTATTCCTAGTTTATTACCCAGAGCCTTACTGAAAACTTCGCCCAAGGCAATAGCAGTATCTTCAATAGTATGATGCTCATCTACTTCAAGATCTCCTTTTACATTAATATCCAAATCCATTTGTCCGTGTCTTGCAATCTGGTCTAACATATGATCGAAAAAAGCCAATCCGGTACTGATGTTACTTTTTCCAGTACCATCCAGATTCAACGTAATGCTAATGTCTGTTTCGTTAGTTTTGCGAACAACATCAGCAACACGGTCCTCAAGTTTTAAAAACTCATAAATTTTCTGCCAATCATCAGTTTCTAAGGCGATGTAAGGACTCAACTCCTCTTGTTTAACTGATATTTCGCCCGTACCCAAATTAGTATTCGTATTTATATAAATCGCTTTAGCTCCGAGGTTTTTAGCTAGTTCCACATCGGTTAGCCGATCCCCAAAGACAAAAGATTGATTTAAATCATAATCACCATTCATATACTTGCCGAGCAATCCCGTTTTTGGCTTTCTTGTTGGCGCATTTTCATGAGGAAAAGTTCGATCTATTACGATGTCATCAAATACGACTCCTTCGTTTTCAAATGCCTTTAATATAAAATTATGCACGGGCCAAAACGTATCTTCCGGGAAAGAGTCCGTCCCCAATCCATCCTGATTGGTTACCATCACCAATTCATAATCAAGCTCCATCGCAATCTTACTTAAATAAGTAAAGGCTTTGGGGAAAAATTCAAGCTTATCGAAAGCGTCAATCTGTTCGTCTTCCGGTTCTTTGATCATAGTTCCGTCTCGATCTATGAACAATACTCTTTTTTTATTCATTTTATAATTCTTTTAATGCTTTAATCAATGCTTCGTTTTCTGATTTAGTTCCAATAGTAAATCGTAATGTATTATCACAAAGTGGCTGCTTACTTCTGTTTCTTACAACAATCCCTTTTGCTATAAGCTCTTCATATCGACGATCGGCATTATCCACCTTCAATAACACAAAATTAGCGTCTGTTGGGTATATCTTTTCTACAAAATTAACTTGAAGTAATGCTTTAAGTAAATCCTCCTTATTTCTTAAAATACAATCAATTTCATTATTAACTTTACTAATATGCAACATTGTTTCCAAAGCTTTCTGCTGCGTAAGTTCGTTTACATTATAAGGCGGTTTAATTTTGTTTAAAACCGCAATAACTTCCTTCGATGCATAACAAATACCCAATCGAATACCAGCCATCCCATAAGCCTTTGACAAGGTTTGTGTAATTATTAAATTAGGGTATTCATCAAGTCGGTTTAACCAGCTTGGGTGCTTTGAGAAATCAATATAAGCTTCATCGATAACTACGAGTCCTTTAAACGCTCTCAGCAGCTGCTCAATTCTAACTCCGTCAAAAGAGTTTCCGGACGGGTTATTAGGCGAGCAAAGAAACATCAACTTGCTGTTAACATCCACTTTCGCTAAAATAGCCTCAACATTTGGCTGAAAATTTTCATCAAGAAGCACTTTTTTATTTTCAACATCATTAGTTTCGGCTAGTACCCCGTACATGCCATATGTGGGTGGCAATGTGATGATATTATCTTCTTTAGGTTCACAAAAAGCTCTGAACACCAAGTCAAGCACTTCATCACTACCATTACCTAATAAAATCTGATCAACCTGCACCCCTTTCTGCTCAGCCAGGACTTCTTTTAAGCTTCGCTGCTGAGGATCCGGGTACCTGTTTACTCCATTCTCAAAGGGATTCTCATTAGCATCCAGATAAATCATCTTCTGTTTAAAATCAACAAATTCATCTCTGGCAGAAGAATAAGGTTTTAAACGCAATACATTGCTCCTTACTAATTTTTCTATATTAAACGTCTTTATATCCATCTCTAATTTTCTTCTAGTGCTTTTAATCTTAAAGTTACGGCATTTTTATGGGCCTGTAAACCCTCAGCCTCGGCCATTAATTCAATAGCTTTCCCTAAAGATCGTATCCCTTGCTCGGTAATCTTTTGAAAAGTCATGCTCTTCATAAAACTATCTAAACTAACCCCACTATATTGCTTGGCATACCCATTCGTCGGAAGTGTGTGGTTAGTTCCGGAAGCATAATCTCCCGCGCTTTCCGGAGTGTAATTCCCAATAAAAACCGAACCTGCATTCTGCACTCCGTTCACGTAATAATCTTCATCTTCAGTGCAAATTATAAAATGCTCAGGCCCATATTCATTAATCATCTCTAAAGCAATCTCCTTACTTTCAACAATGATTAACTTAGAGTTTTCAATAGCTTTTTCCGCTATTGATTTACGAGGAAGCACCTTTAGCTGATCTTCAATTGACACTTCAACTTTATCAACCAAACTACTTGATGTTGTGATAAATACAACTTGGCTATCCGTTCCGTGTTCGGCCTGACTTAACAAATCTGATGCAATAAAATCAGGATTCCCGGAATCATCTGCCACAACCAGAAGTTCAGATGGTCCTGCAGGCATATCAATAGCCACATTAAACTTAGTAGCTAATTGCTTGGCAACAGTTACAAATTGATTACCCGGGCCAAAAATTTTATAAACCTGAGGTATGCTTTCCGTACCAAAAGTCATACCGGCAATAGCCTGTATACCTCCAACTTTTACTATTTTCGAAACTCCACATAATTGTGCCGTATAAAGTATTGCAGGGTTCACCACCCCTTCTTTATTTGGCGGTGTGCACAACACGATTTCTGAACACCCGGCCAGGTTAGCGGGTACTGCCAGCATTAAAATAGTCGAAAACAAAGGTGCTGTTCCTCCAGGTATATACAAGCCTACTTTTTGTATAGGTCTTTTTTCTTGCCAACACTTAACACCATCAATCGTCTCGACCTTGATTTTTGGGGTTTGCTGGGCTGCATGAAATTTTTCAATATTCTTTTTAGCGATTTGTATAGCTTCTTTTAAATCGTCTGAAACAGTCCTTGATGCTTCTTCGATCTCCACATCAGAAACCATCATATCACTGAGTTGAACACCATCGAAAATACTGGTATACTTTGCTATAGCCCGATCACCCTTTGCACGAACCTCTGCAAATATCTCCTTCACCGTATCTTCAATATCATCTACCGTTTGAGTAGGTCTTTTCAAAAGCGCTTCCCAGCTTTGTTTTGGTGGATTATATATCTTATTCATTGTTTACGTATTATCTTTTAAAGCACCATTTTTTCAATTGGACAAACCAAAATACCTTCTGCACCAACCTCTTTTAGTTCATCTATAATTTCCCAGAATTTATCTTTATTCATTACCGAATGTATAGAACTCCAGCCTTCTTCAGCTAAAGGCAAAACCGTCGGACTTTTCATACCCGGTAGAAGTGAAATAATCTCATCTATTTTCTCGTTTGGAGCATTTAGTAACACATACCTTGATTCTCTGGCTCTAAGGACAGATTTAATTCGAAACTGTAGTTTGTCCAGAATTGCCTGCTTCTCTGAAGATAAGTCAGGTGCCTTGGTGATCACAGCTTCACTTTTCAACATGACCTCTACTTCTTTAAGATTATTCTTGAAGAGCGTACTTCCACTGGAAACTATATCGCAAACAGCATCAGCCAACCCGATATTTGGTGCTATTTCTACCGAACCATTAATGATATGAAGGTCTATATCAACTCCTTTGTTATCAAAGTACCCTTTTACTGTATTAGGATATGAAGTGGCCACACGCTTTCCGGCTAAATCTTTTATATCCGTATAATCCACTCCTTTAGGAACAGCTATAGACACTCTACATTTTGAAAAGCCCAGCTTTTCAATAATTTCGAGATCCTGCCCCTTCTCTATTAAGGTGTTTTCACCCAAAATGGCGATGTCTACTACACCATCTCTGAGGTACTGAGGAATATCTCCATTTCTAAGATAAAGTACTTCTAACGGAAAGTTTCTGGCACTTGCTTTAAGTTGCTCTCGTCCATTATCTACAGAAATACCACAATCTTTAAGAATCTTCAACGAATCTTCGTTAAGTCTTCCTGATTTCTGAATTGCTACTTTTAATTTGGTCATTTTCTTTCAAAGTTTGGTTCGAGCAACTCACTGACAGGTATAAAAAAACCCGTTTGAATTGCTCAAACGGGTTAAATTTTTATGCTTAGAATTACACATAACTTTCTCACCTCGCCTGAGCGCAAGTATGAAAATGATGATGATGTAATTGAATGTTATTCATTATTTCTTTTTGTTGGTACAAATATATAGCACCTTTTTTAAATTAAACAAATGAACATGATAGTTTTTGTGTTATAAATATGTTTTTCATCCGATAAATCTGTGACAAAACTTATAAAACTCTCATAAATTGGAAGCATGATCACATATTTTTAAATTTATTATACACTTAACAACCAGCGTTTTACACAATGAAAGGATTTTTGGTTGCATTCACGATTTTCTTTGTTTGGTCCATTGTGGGCATTTGGATATTTAATATGCTCATGACGCATAATACGATCCAAACGGTTACCTCTGAATCAGAAACTCCACTGGTTAGTAATCAAACATCCAATGTTATCAATGAACCTGGCACCAATAGCCTTGATAGCGATATAAAAGGCAAGTTTATCATTAAAAAGTGGGAAACTAAAATCAGAGAAGTTAATTCCAAGGACTTTAAGAATAAACTACACACCTACCTAATTAATAATCCGGATAAATTTATTACCATACAGGGAATCTATAAAAAAACCGAGCCCTATACACTCGCCGAACGCAGAGCTGAATATTTAAAGTCAATTTTTGTAATTCATGGAGTTGACAGTAGCAGAATCAAAGTTAAAACGAAAGAAGGTGCTTTTGAATATAACAAAAAAGAGGAATACGATAACGGATTTCTAATTCACATCGACACCATTCCAAAAAAAATCAAAAAAGTAGTCAATAACAACATTTCTCGTAAAGTTTTATTTGCTAAGTTTGCCTCTAACACCTTTGAACCGGATAATGCATTTAAAACATATGTAGACTCATTAAGGGTGTTTATCACAGGTAATCCTGAAAAGAATATTGCTATTACGGGACACACAGACGATATCGGAAACGAAGCCGACAATGAGTGGGTTGGATTACAAAGAGCTAAAAGTGTTGCTTTATATTTAGTTGAACAAGGGATTCCTAAGGATAATATTACAGTTCGATCTGCTGGTGAAACAGAGCCTATTGGTGATAATAACACAACCGAGGGCAGACAAAAAAACAGACGTATTGTTATAACCATGAATTAAAGTATCTATGCTAGCTTTGAATGTATTTTTATTTACCGGATCGAACATTCTTATATGGATATTAATGTTTACCTCTTTTTTATTGGGATGGTTTTTATCTAAATTATATGCTGATAAAAGCAAGCCAAAGAAACCGAAACCTCAAAAGAAGACCCAAGAAGATGGCGAACTTAACAACAAAGAGGAAACACTAACTACGGAAGCTCCCAAAATTAAGGCCGTTTTACGGTACGGAAGAAGTGGCGCCAGCGTAATAGATCCGGACAATCAAGTATTCAAATCACAATTACCTAAGAAGAACGGCGCAGAAAAACCCAAATTAAACTTTGGTAACATAGGTGTAGCCACTACCCATGAAAAAGATGATCTGAAACAAATAGCCGGTATAGGGCCGTTTATTGAAAAAAAACTTAATGATATTGGTATTTTCACCTATCGTCAATTAAGCAAAATGCAAGAAGAAGACATCGAAACCATCACAACCCTCATAGAATTTTTCCCCGGTAGAATTAAGAGGGATGACTGGAAAGGACAAGCTCAAAACCTTATGGATGAGTAATAATTCATTTTAATTCCTTTACAAAAGGTACTCTATCTGAATTAAAATACCCGCCCTTATTAGTGCCTCTCCGTAAAGAATGCGCAATGATAAGCCCTGCCACTGTAAGCATATTCCTTAACTCACCAACTGCTAAATCAAGTGGAGGTGACGAATAATGACGCGCTACCAACCGCTTCCAATGGCTCACTTTAGTCTTTGCCTCGGCTAACGCCTCATCCGTTCTAACAATCCCAACACTTTCCGTCATTAAAATTTGTAGCTCTTCCTTTAAAGATTGTACATGAATTTGAGCATTTTTAGCTACATTTTTTTTTAGCTCTTTATGAAATTTTAAGCCATCAGGAATAGTATATTGAATTTTATGATATTCATAAATTTGATGCGCATAAACAACCGCCTCCAACAGCGAATTGGATGCCAAACGATTAGCACCATGCAAACCTGTCCTCGCACATTCTCCACATGCAAACAAATTTTTAACTGATGTCTGTCCGTTTATATCAACTTTAATACCCCCACATAAATAATGAGCAGCGGGTCTAACCGGAATCCAATCTTTAGATACATCGATCCCTGCAGTTAAACAATGATGATATATCGTAGGGAAACTCTCTTTAAATGACACTATATCAAGGTGCGTACAATCCAAATACACGCAAGAATGATTACTCATTTTCAATTCATTATAGATAGCTCTGGACACAATATCTCTGGAGGCAAGCTCACCTCTTTCATCATACTTAAAGACAAATCGTTTTCCTTCTGAATTTTTCAAATATGCCCCAAAACCTCTGACAGCTTCAGATATTAAAAAGGCTTTTCGATTCGATTGCCGATACATAACTGTAGGATGAAATTGCACGAATTCCATATCCTCAATGTCTGCCCCTGCCCTGTACGCTATGGCTATGCCATCGCCTGTGGCTATAAATGGATTTGTTGTATGACCATAAATATGACCTATACCACCAGTAGCCAATATGGTACTCCCGGAAGTTATGGTAATTATTTCTTGGGTGTTTGTATCAAGTATATAAGCGCCATTACATCTGAGATTCGGGACTTTATCCACTATGAGATCGATAGCAAAATGATTTTCCAGGATAGTGATGTTTTCACAAAGACGTATTTTACTTAAAAGTTTCTTTTTCAACTCAAATCCCGTAATATCCTTATGATGTAATACTCTGGGCAAAGAATGCCCTCCCTCTCTTCCTAGATCATAAGAATTCTGGTTATTTAAATCAAAAGATACACCCCAACTAATTAATTCCTTTAATCTATCGGGCCCTTGCTCTACAACCAATCTAACAACATCCCTGTTACACAAACCATCTCCACACTGTAACGTATCCTCAATATGCCTTTCGAAGGAATCTGATTTGAAATCTGATACAATTGCAATACCTCCCTGTGCATATCTTGTATTCGATTCCGAGGCTTCTTTTTTAGTTACAATAGTAATTTGCTTACCTGGATAATAAGTAGCTATTTTTAGCGCATAGGAAAGTCCTGCAAGACCCGATCCTATTATTAAAAAATCAGTATTCACTATTACACGGACAATTTAAGCATTCGCTCTATTGGTTTTACCGCTTCCTTTCTGATATCCTCAGGAACTTCAACAAGAGGAGCTTCATTTTTTAGTGCTTCATAGAGTTTTTGAAGTGTATTCACTTTCATGAATGCACATTCACTGCATGCACATGTATTATCCTCTTGTGCCGGTGCAGGTATTAAAACCGTATCCGGAACCTCCTTTTGCATTTCATGTAAAATTCCAACTTCGGTTGCAACGATATATTTTTCCTCGGGGTGCTCTTTTACATACCGAATCATTCCAGCTGTAGAACCAATGAATGAAGCTATTTTCAAAATGTGCTCCTCAGATTCCGGATGGGCAATTATTTTTGCCTCGGGGTTTTCTTTTAATAGCGTCAGGATCTTATCAATTGCAAAGGCCTCATGAACCACACATGATCCATCCCACAAAAGCATTTCTCGCCCTGTAACTTTATTTATGTAATTCCCTAAATTTTTATCTGGTGCAAATATTATGGGCTTTTCTTTAGGAATCGATTCTATTATTTGAATTGCATTTGATGAGGTACAGACAATATCAGTCATCGCCTTGATTGCAGCAGAACAATTTACATAAGTAACTACCACATGATCGGGATGCGATTTAATAAACTCATTAAAAGAATCCGGAGGACATGAATCTGCCAACGAACAACCAGCATCTAGATCTGGTACCACTACCCGCTTTAAAGGATTTAAGATTTTGGCAGTTTCAGCCATAAAATGAACCCCTGCGAACACTATGATATCAGCTTTGGCATCAACTGCCTGTTGTGATAACCCCAGACTATCGCCGACAAAATCAGCAACCTCCTGAATTGCCCCGTCTTGATAATAATGAGCCAAAATGACGGCGTTCTTTTCTTTCTTTAAACGCGTTATTTCTTCTTTTAAATTCATGTTTTAAGAATAGATAATCGCAAACAAAAATAGATAGCACTACCAGGAATAAACATGATAAAAGTCAGGTATTATTCCAAAACAAAAACGGCATCCCGTTAAGGATGCCGTTTAAACTATTAAATGCCTTAAAATTTACTGATTTCCAAGGATAATCGGTAAACCGTCATCACCCCCTCCAATAACAATAACTTTACTATTAGGAGATTCTGACATTCTCAAAGTGGCATCAATACCTTTTTCCCGTAAAATATTATCCGTCAGGGAGGCATTTAGAATTCGGTTGGCATTTGCCTTACCTTCTGCTTCAATACGTTGGCGTTCCGCTTCTTTTTCTGCTTTTTCCAAACGAAATTCATACTCCAAAGATTCCTGCTCTTGTCTAAGCTTTCGTTCAATGGCCTCTTTGATCGTCGGTGGAAGCGTAACATCTCTAACCAAAACTTCATTAAGCTGGATGAATTGATCAGAAACTATCTTCTTGGTTTCTTCAAAAATTTCCTTTTGAATGGCATCTCTTTTCGTGGAATACAATTGCTCAGGAGTATAGCGCCCTACTACACTACGCGCAGCAGATCTTACCGCAGGTAATAGCACTCTTTCTCTATATTGCTCACTCTTTTCTTGATGAAGTTTTCCCAAATTTTGATAATCCGGCTGAAACCAAACTGAGGCATCAAGTTTGATATCAAGACCATTAGAAGATAACACGTTCATTTTTTCAAAAATCTCTTGCTGTCTTACTTCGTATACAAAAACCTTGTTCCATGGAGCCACAATGTGAAATCCCTCTCCTAGTGGAGGCTCATCGGTAACAACACCCCCTCCAAAGACCTTGTATAAAACACCAGCCTCTCCAGAACCAATGGTTACTGTTGATTTTGATATAAATATGATTAAAAGTATAAAAATCACAATTCCGGGTATGACCGCTTTAGGTAATCTATCCATAAATATTAATTTAAATTAATCCGTTATATTTTCTTAAAAACCATTCCATCGCCAAAACCGCCGTTAAGAAAAATAAAATCCATTCCCATTCAATTAATGGAGTTTTAATTTCTTCTGTTTTGTAAATTGGTTTGTATGTATCTGTTTGTATAAGCCCTTCTATCAGATCATTTACTTGAGCTCCTAAATATACTTGAGCAGAAGTCTGTTCTGAAGCACTTTTTAATTTACCATAATTGGCGCTTGTAAACTGCTCTTCAGCGTTGTATTCTAATATAGTAAATTTGCCAGACTTACTAATCTTATCAGACAAGGAAGTTACCGTAAAATTATAATCCCCCGCTTCCAGCGCACTAAGGTCTACCTCAAAATAATTATTCTTCAATAGCATCGGAATAGTATTCACCTCATTCTTATCATCCCTTATAACAATTTGTAATTGTGCTTTATTATCGAATACATAATTCTTATCGAAATAAGTCGCTGAAATGGACACCTGGTTATTACCGTAATAAAATGAATTGAAATTCAAATTCAATCGATCCCTATCATTAGAGCTGCTCAGATATTGAATTAAACCACCCATAAATCTATCAAAAGGTTCGAAAGAATTTTGATCTCTAAAACTTTTTGCGCGCCATTGCCAGATTCCTTCACCAAAAAGAACTATTTCTCTTTTCTGTTTTTCCTCAAAAGACACCAATAGCGGTGTGTCTGTGTTCACATTACCTATTCTTGTGTTTAATAAAACATCCAATGCTCCAAGAATATTTAAATCTCCAAATGAAGCATGTAATGGTGGAAAATCATCAAACCCAATATCCTCAAAAATAAACGGTTGATACCCTTCATTATATATAGGTAAAACTTCTTCTGTATCAAAACTTATCGCTCTCTCAAATTGTATATACTTCTTGTTTAAATAAGACCAGTCTGTTGAAGTGCCTGTAATCGTAAAAGCGTTTTTATTGGTGTTTTTTAAATACCGATAAACCTTTTCAAATTTATTAGTAGGATTAAAAAGGATCAGGATTTGATATGCTCCCGCCTTTTCATCACTAAACATATCCACTTCAACCACATCAACTGCACGTTGCTCATTGGAAGTGATAGATCTTTTCAACGCTCCTATATCTGGATGTCTAATGTCAGTAACGATAGCTATATTAGTCTTCTGATCGATCACTTCAATAGCAAAATGCCGTGTGTTATTGGTTTTATTTTGCTCTTTTTCAAATGGAGTCAAAGTAGCCAGCAATCGCTGCACACCTATATCCACTGCTGGCAACTCAATCGTAAAAATATTTGAATTATTAGTTTCGGAAAAAGTAAAAGCTTTAGAATAAACCAATTTATTTTCATTGTAAAGCTTAAGAACCGTTGGTACCTCATTTTCTCCTTTATAACTGGTTATAATCTCTACAGGATACGTATTGTTTAAAAATGCATATTTATTAACGTTGATATTGTCGATACGAATATCCTGATGCTTGGTAGTATCACCTATAACCACCGAAAATATGCTATTCGGGTAATTCCTGGAATAAAAATTATAATCATAACCATAGGTCTGATTTCCATCTGAAATCAAAACAACAGGAAGTTTATTTTCATCCTGTAGCTCTAGCAATTGAGACAACGCCTTGGTTATGTTAGTTTGTTTTTCCTCAAAATTCAAACTG
Source organism: Zhouia amylolytica AD3 (assembly GCF_000511935.2). Classification (NCBI taxonomy): domain Bacteria; kingdom Pseudomonadati; phylum Bacteroidota; class Flavobacteriia; order Flavobacteriales; family Flavobacteriaceae; genus Zhouia; species Zhouia amylolytica. The sequence goes on from NZ_AYXY01000019.1 coordinate 355,915, forward strand.
TCTAAACGATTTAACTCATCAGAAAAACTATAATAGACGACATTGTATTTGTCATTAAGATCTTTATGAGCTTTTAGGGTGGAAACAATATCTTTAGCCATCTGCCCCTGTCCCAAAAACCTGATCGATTCTGAATTATCAATTAAAACAGGTAATTCTTTTTTAGTTATAAAACTATGAGTGGTTGTTATTTCAGGACTAATTAACAATACCAACAAACTAAAAACACTAAGGAATCTTAAAAAAGCGAAAAGCAAGTCTTGAGAAGACTTGCTTTTCTTTTTATAAATATACTGAAATACAGCAGTTAACAAGGCGATAACTGCTGCTAATATTAGTAGTAAAACGGTTTCTATATGCATAAATACAGTACAAACCTACAAGCTACAAATTTATAGCGGAATGTGCTTAATCAAGTTATAAAAACTATGTTAACATCCCACCGTCTACATTCAACACTTGTCCGGTTACATAAGCAGATAAGTCAGAAGCTAAAAACAAACACGCGTTAGCAACATCTTCAGGAGAGCCACCACGTTTTAAAGGAATTGCATCTCTCCATCCCTGAACTACCTGATCGTCAAGTTTTGCGGTCATTTCAGTCTCAATAAAGCCTGGCGCAATAGCATTACATCTAATATTTCTGGAACCAAGTTCCAATGCAACCGACTTGGTAAAACCTAAAATCCCTGCCTTTGAAGCAGCATAGTTGGTTTGTCCGGCATTTCCTTTAACCCCAACCACTGAGCTCATGTTAATAATAGAACCTTTACGCTGTTTCAGCATGGTACGCTGAACCGCCTTAGTCATATTAAACACAGACTTAAGATTCACTTCAATTACCTTATCAAAATCCTCTTCTGTAATTCTCATTAAAAGATTATCCTTGGTAATTCCTGCATTATTAATAAGGACGTCAATCGAGCCAAACTCCTTTACAACAGCTTCAGCCAATTGCTGTGCTTGTTCGTAATCGGCTGCGTTACTCTTGTAGCCTTTAACTTTCACCCCTTTAGCTGATAATTCATTTTCTAAAGCATTAGCAGCCTCAGTTGATGAATTATAAGTGAATGCTATATTCGCCCCTTGTGCTGCAAAAACTTCAGCAATACCTTTTCCGATACCCCTGCTGGCACCTGTTATAATTACAGTTTTTCCGTCAAGTAATTTCATGTTTATTTCCAAATGATTAGTAAAAATCAAATATAAGTTATTTGTGTGAGCAAAAAAACAAATAACTTAGGACTATACGCACTAAACAGCATTGCATTATTAATCTACTGCAAGTAAATAGTTTACTACAAACAAAAAAGCCATCTTCAATAAAGAAGATGGCTTTTTAAAGTAATATTTCTTTAGAATCACCGATTACCCAAGTACCTCGGCAACTTTTTTTCCTATTTCAGCTGGTGAATTAACTACGTGAATTCCACATTCACTCATAATTCGCTTCTTGGCTTCAGCAGTATCATCAGCACCTCCAACAATAGCACCTGCGTGTCCCATTGTACGACCTTTAGGAGCTGTTTCTCCAGCAATAAAACCAACAACTGGCTTTTTATTACCATTTTCTTTAACCCAACGTGCAGCATCTGCCTCAAGCTGACCACCTATTTCTCCAATCATTACAATACATTCTGTCTCTTCGTCATTCATTAACAATTCAACAGCTTCTTTTGTAGTAGTTCCAATAATTGGATCACCACCAATTCCAATGGCAGTGGTAATTCCTAATCCTTGTTTTACCACCTGATCAGCAGCTTCGTAGGTTAAAGTTCCCGACTTAGAAACAATACCAACATTTCCTTTTTTGAAAACGAAACCTGGCATAATTCCAACCTTCGCTTCACCCGGAGTAATTACTCCAGGACAGTTAGGTCCTATAAGACGACAATCTTTATCGTTAACATAATCGTATGCCTTTACCATATCAGCAACAGGAATACCTTCTGTAATTGTAATAATTACTTTAATCCCTGCGTCGGCAGCTTCCATAATAGCGTCTGCAGCAAATGCAGGTGGAACAAAAATGATTGTAGTATCAGCTCCTACCTTTTCAACAGCTTCAGAAACTGTATTGAAAACAGGCTTGCCAAGATGTTCTTGTCCTCCCTTACCAGGAGTAACACCACCAACTACATTGGTTCCATAATCAATCATTTGTTCGGCGTGAAAAGTTCCTTCACTTCCGGTAAATCCTTGTACAATTATTTTTGAATCTTTATTTACTAAAACACTCATGAGTTATTTTTTTAGCTTCACAAAAGTAGTATTTAGAATACGAACTGCGAAATGAATTTTAATATTTTAATGATGATTTAATCTTTACCTATTTTCTCGATGATAAAAGGAATTTTACGAATAGATGCTAACTCTTTATACTTCTTACGGGCTTCCTCTGCTGGATATCCGAAATATGTAGTATTACCAGGCAAAGATTTACTGATACCCGATTGAGCCAAAATAACAGCTTTCTCTCCTATGGTAATCCCACTGGTCATTCCTACCTGACCCCAGATCGTTACTTCATTTTCTATAACCACACATCCTGCGATTCCTGTTTGAGAAGCTATAAGACACTTCTCTCCAATTACAGTATCGTGCCCAACATGAACCTGGTTATCAATTTTAGTACCTTTTTTGATGGTTGTATCACCTGTGACCCCTCTGTCTATGGTGCAAAGAGCTCCAAGATCAACATGATCTTCTATAACAACACGACCTCCGGAAAGCAATTTATCAAAACCCGTAGGCCTGTTCTTGTAATAAAATGCATCAGCCCCTAATACAGATCCTGCATGGATGGTTACATTATTACCAATAATCGTGTTATCATAAATACATACATTCGCATGGATTAGGCAATTCTCCCCTATCTCAACATTGTTACCTATGAAAGCACCAGGCTGAACAACCGTTCCTTTCCCTATCCTGGCTGTGGCTGCTATATTTTCATGAGCCCCTTCAAAAGGCTTAAAATAAGCTGTTAACTTGTTAAAATCACGAAAAGGATCATCTGATATCAACAAAGCTTTTCCTTCCGGACAATCCACCTCCTTGTTAATTAAAACAACAGTTGCTGCTGAGTTCAAAGCCTTTTCATAGTATTTAGGATGATCGACGAAAACAATATCACCGGGTGCCACCACATGAATCTCGTTCATTCCGAGAACAGGAAAATCATCAGCTCCTATATACTTCACACCAATAATGGTAGCTATTTGCTTTAGCGTATGCTTTTGAGGAAACTTCATATAAACAACATGCTATTCCTTAACGCGCTCTACGTAAGTACCTTTATCAGTCTCTATTTTAATCTTGTCTCCTTCATTGATAAACAAAGGCACGTTAACTGTTGCGCCAGTCTCAACCGTTGCAGGTTTTGTTGCATTGGTTGCCGTATTCCCTTTAACTCCAGGTTCCGTATGTGTAATTTCCAAAACCACATGAGTTGGCATCTCAACAGATAAAGGCATCCCGTCTTCTGAATTTAAGAGAATCGAAACCACTTCACCTTCTTTTAAAAGATCTGGTGCATCCAGCGCACTTTTTTGAAGTGTGATTTGATTGAAATCTTCAGTATTCATAAAATGAAATGAATCGCCCTCGGGATACAAATACTGAAAACTATGCGTCTCTACCCTAACGTCATCAATTTTATGACCAGCAGAAAAAGTATTATCGATTACCTTTCCGGTAGTTACACTTTTAAGTTTTGTTCTTACGAATGCCGGTCCCTTACCCGGTTTAACGTGTAAAAACTCAATAATCTTAAATATATCGTGATTGTAACGAATACAAAGTCCTTTTTTAATATCTGAAGTACTTGCCATTTTTAATGTTTTTTAAAATAATTATTTTAACTGTTCGCGCTGAAATACCCTTTCATAATTCCACGTTGAGAATCTTTAATAAACTGAAGGATTTCATCTCGCTCCGGAGTAGCTTCCATTTCAGCCTCTATAATTTCGACCGCTTGGGTATTGTTATAATTTCTTTGATATAGTATTCTGTAAATATCCTGAACTTCTCTGATTTTCTCGGTAGAGAATCCACGTCTTCTCAATCCAACAGAGTTAATTCCCACATAGGAAAGTGGTTCTCTTGCCGCCTTTACATAAGGAGGCACATCTTTTCTAACCAGTGAACCACCGGTAACAAAAGCGTGATTCCCAATAGAACAAAACTGATGTACAGCAGTCATCCCAGCCAATACAACACTATCTCCCACAGTAATGTGTCCCGCTAATGTACTATTATTAGAAAAAATACAGTTTGCACCCACAATGCAGTCATGTGCAATATGACAATAAGCCATTATAAGACAATTATCACCTAAAACAGTTTTCATCCTGTCGCTGGTTCCTTTGTTGATGGTTACACATTCCCTGATGGTAACATTATCTCCAATTTCAGCTATTGTATCTTCTCCTTGATACTTAAGATCCTGCGGTGGAGCAGAAATTACGGCCCCTGGAAAAATATTACAATTCTTTCCAATTCGTGCCCCTTCCATGATCGTTACATTACTCCCTATCCAGGTACCCTCTCCAATAACCACATTATTATGAATGGTGGTAAAAGGTTCAATTACTACGTTTTTTGCTATTTTGGCACCAGGATGTACGTATGCTAGTGGTTGATTCATTTCTTAATTTTTTACTTTTACTATCTGAGCCATTAATTCGGCTTCTGTTGCTAGTTTTCCATTAGCATAGGCATAAGCTTGCATATGACAGATACCTCTTCTTATTGGCGAAATTAATTCACATTTAAAAATAAGGGTATCACCGGGAGAAACTTGTTGCTTAAACTTCACATTATCCATTTTCATGAAATATGTCAAGTAGTTTTCTGGATCTGGTACGGTGCTTAACACCAAAATACCTCCTGTTTGCGCCATAGCCTCTACCTGAAGAACTCCCGGCATAACCGGAGCTCCTGGAAAGTGCCCAACAAAAAAAGGTTCGTTCATGGTCACATTCTTAACCCCAACTACATGACTATCTGACAACTCCAATATTTTATCAACTAACAAAAATGGAGGTCTGTGAGGGAGCTTATTCATGATCTCCGTAACATCCATCAATGGAGGTTGATTCAAATCAAATTTTGGAACTTTATTGCGTTTTTCAATCTTAATGATCTTTGACAGCTTCTTAGCAAATTGGGTATTCACAAAATGTCCTGGTTTATTAGCAATGACCTTCCCTCGAATTCGAGTCCCCACCAATGCTAAATCTCCAATAACATCTAATAATTTATGCCTGGCCGCTTCATTAGGATAATGTAATGTTAAATTATCTAATATACCGTTTGGCTTCACAGCGATGCTGTCTTTATCAAATGCAACCTTTAACTTTTCCATAGTTTGAGGAGATAATTCTTTATCTACATAAACAATGGCGTTATTAAGATCTCCACCTTTAATTAACCCTCCTTCAAGTAACATTTCTATTTCATGCAAAAAACTAAAGGTTCTGGCATTGGCGATTTCATCTTTAAAATCTGCCATTCTCTTCAACGTAGCATTCTGTGTCCCTAATACCTTCGTGCCGAAATCAACCATAGTGGTTACCTGATATTCATCAGCAGGAATAATCGTTATTTCACTACCTGTTTCCTCATCGGAATACGATATCACATCTGTTACCACATATTCTTCGCGATCTGCTTCTTGAGTTACCAATCCGGCCTTTTCAAGGGCTTCTATAAAATACTTCGAAGAACCATCCATTATTGGCGGTTCTGAAGCATCTAACTCAATTAAAACGTTATCGATATCCAATCCCACCAAAGCGGCTAAAACGTGTTCAGATGTCTGAATCTTTACCCCATTTTTTTCAAGGTTGGTACCTCTTTGGGTATTCACAACGTAATTAGCATCTGCTTCGATTACAGGTTGCCCTTCCAGATCTATTCGCTTAAACGCATATCCAAAACCTTCAGAAGCAGGTTTGAATGTCATTGTAACCTCCTTACCAGTATGAAGCCCTACACCTTTTAAGGATACTTCTTTTGCAATCGTACGTTGCTTATCTGTTATGGTATTAGTCATTGAAAGTATGTTTTTTTTCAAGTTGGTCAATTCTATCAACTATTTTAGGTAAATTTCTAAAGTAAACATAAGACTTATTATAGTCTGAATATCCCATTGCAGGAGAACCCTGAAGCACTTCATCGTCTTTTATATTTCTACCTATCCCTGATTGTGCCTGTATTCTAACTCTATCGCCTATTACAATATGTCCAACAATACCTACCTGTCCTCCAATCATACAATTTCTGCCAATTTTAGTAGAACCGGCAATCCCTGTTTGTGCTGCAATAACCGTGTTTTCTCCAATTTCCACATTATGGGCAATTTGTATTTGATTGTCGAGTTTAACCCCTTTTCTAATAACTGTAGATCCCAGGGTTGCTCTATCGATAGTAGTTCCGGCTCCAACATCAACAAAATCTTCTAAAATAACATTCCCGGTTTGTGGCACTTTCTGAAACGCTCCATTCTCATCTGGTGCAAATCCAAAACCATCAGCCCCTATTATTGATCCGCTGTGTATCACGCAATTATTACCAATAACAGATTCTGAATATATCTTTGCCCCGGCAAAAACGATACAATTGTCACCCAGACTAACATTGTCACCTATATAAACATTAGGATATATCTTCACATTATCCCCAATACTAACATTTTCTCCAATGTAGGCGAAAGCACCAATGTATATATCTTCACCATACGAAGCTGATTCAGAAACAAAAACAGGTTGTTCAATACCTTTTTTATTCAGTTTAACCTGATTATAATACTCCAATAGCGTAGAAAAAGCCTTGTAAGCATCATCTACTCTAATTAAAGTAGTAGTTAAACTTGCATCAACCTCGAAATCCTTATTTACAATAGTAACTGAGGCCTTTGTGGTATATATATGTGGTTTGTATTTCGGATTTGCCAAAAAAGTTAATGATCCTTCTGTACCTTCTTCTATCTTGGAAAGTTTAGAGACTTCAACATCTGGATTTCCTACAACATCCCCTTCAAGAATGTTGGCTATTTGTGCTGCTGTAAATTTCATCATGGCAAAAGTATAAAAAAACTCCAAAAGTTAGGACTTGGGGTAACAGAGATAATATTTTGTAACGGGTTTTGAAAGCGCCTTCAGGTTTAATTGGTCTGAGGCTTTCGCAACATCTATTATTTTTCCCGACTTTGATAATATATTGATATTCTGCTTCTCAACGTTATAAGCCTGGTTTTCAATTGCACCGGTGAACACAAAATAAGCCGCCTCTTTTTCTGTAATTCCCTTTTCAGCAATATATGCATTTTTAAGCCTTAAAAATTTCTTTTCCGATATAGGTTTCTTTTTCAGCTTAATCTTTAACAAATCCCGGTCTAAAATCATTTTACACAGATTAGACAATACAAAATCATCGCAGAATTGCCATTCTTTCATTGCAGAAATAATGTCGTAATCATCCAATCTTGCAAAAGTTTGCAATACATCTGTGTTAAAATCATTAAAAGAAACTTCATTGTTAAGAAAAAACGACAATGCAGAACTAGCCTCTAATTTCACCCCGTTATTTACCAATTCCTTGGCACGCTTAAGTATCCTGATCAATATTTGTTCAGCAGCCAGACTTGTTTTGTGCAAATAGGCCTGCCAATACATAAGGCGTCTCGCTACCAAAAATTTTTCGACCGAATAAATCCCTTTTTCTTCTATAACCAACTCATCATCAACTACATTAAACATAGAAATAATACGCTCCGAATTGATATTTCCTTCAGCAACCCCGGTGTAAAAACTATCTCGTTTTAGGTAATCTGTTCGATCCAAATCTAATTGGCCGGAAACCAATTGGTTCATGAATTTACGAGAATATTGCCCTTTAAAAATTTGAATTGCTAATGAAAGTGCCCCATCAAATTCTTCATTCAGTGCCTCCATAAACAATAACGAAATTCTTTCATGACTAACCCCATTAACAATGCTATGTTCCATAGCATGTGAAAAAGGTCCATGCCCTACATCGTGAAGTAAAATTGCCATTAACAATCCCATTTCCTCTTCTTCCGAAATAGCTACTTGTTTAAACCTTAATGTCTCAACGGCCTTCTTCATAAGGTGCATGCAACCTAAAGCATGATGAAATCTCGTATGATGCGCTCCCGGATAAACAAGATAAGACATCCCCATTTGAGAAATTCTTCTTAGACGTTGAAAATTTTTGTGTTCTATTAAATCGTAAATTTGTGTATTGGGAATGGTAATAAAACCATATATTGGATCGTTAAAGATTTTCAGCTTATTAGTTGTCTTCAATGTGAAATAGAAATTTATAAAAAGCAAATATACGTAAGTATGAGCGACATAAAAATATTATGGGTAGATGATGAGATTGAGTTGCTAAAACCTCATATACTTTTTCTGGAACAAAGAAATTATAAAATCGATACTCGGAAAAGTGGTTCTGAGGCTGTTGACAGTATCGATTCTAATGAATATGACATCGTTTTTTTAGATGAAAACATGCCTGGTTTGAGTGGCCTGGAGACCTTGTCAGAGATTAAGAGTAAAAAACCGGATCTTCCTGTGGTGATGATTACCAAAAGTGAAGAAGAAAATATTATGGAGGACGCAATAGGTGCAAAAATTGCCGATTACCTAATCAAACCGGTAAATCCAAATCAAATCTTGCTTTCTTTAAAAAAGAACCTGGATCATTCCAGACTGGTTTCCGAAAAAACAACCTCCAACTATCAACAGGAGTTTGGAAAAATTTCAATGGAAATGTCGATGGTTAATTCATATCAGGAATGGGCTGAATTATACCAAAAACTCATTTACTGGGAATTAGAACTGGAAGATATTGAAGATGCAGGGCTTATTGAGATACTCGAATCACAAAAAATCGAAGCCAATTCACAATTTGGAAAATTTATTGACAAGAACTACCAAAGATGGTTTGAAGATCAAGATCCTCCGGTAATGTCTCATACACTTTTCAAAGAAAAGGTAATTCCAGAATTAAAAGACAACACCCCCACACTCCTTGTAGTCATTGACAATCTGAGATACGATCAATGGAAAGCCATTGAACCGCATATTGCACCTTATTACAAAAAAACAAATGAAGCTCCTTATTTCAGTATTCTTCCTACGGCTACTCAATATGCAAGAAATGCTATTTTCTCGGGCTTGATGCCTGCCGAGATGGAAAAACTTTATCCGAATTTATGGAAGAATGATACCGACGAAGGTGGTAAGAACCTGCACGAAGCAGATTTTTTAAATGAGCAAATACGAAGACTCGGAGTGTCCTTAAAATGGGAGTATCATAAAATATCTTCATTAAAGGCCGGACGTCAGTTGGCTCAAAATTTTAAATCTCAAAAAGATAATGACCTTACGGTTATCGTGTACAACTTTGTAGACATGCTGTCACATTCAAAAACAGAAATGGAAGTGGTTAAGGAACTGGCATCTAACGATAAAGCTTACAGATCATTAACGCAGAGCTGGTTTAGAAACTCACCATTGCTAGATATTATCCAACAATCTCAACAACTTGGGTTTAGACTTATAATTACCACCGATCACGGAACCATTAATGTTAAAAACCCTTCAAAAGTCGTTGGTGACCGGGATACCAGCCTTAATTTAAGATATAAAACGGGAAGAAGCCTAACCTATCAGGATAAGGATGTACTCGCCATCAAAGACCCAAAAGAAGTACATCTACCCGCAATCAATATGAGCAGTTCTTTTATTTTTGCTAAAAATGATTTGTTTTTCGCCTATCCGAATAACTACAACCACTATGTAAGCTATTATAAGAACACTTATCAACATGGCGGGGTTTCACTGGAGGAAATGATCATTCCTATAGCAGTATTTGAACCCAAATAATAATAACCGATAAAAGATAAAAAGTTATCGAAATTTAGTGTGTGGCAGTTTTGGGGATATTTTTAGCACAGCCATCAAAAAAATAGATACCAAAGGCTATTTTTATTATATGCAACTTTTGTATATCCGTTCAATTGTTAACAAATTTTAGGGAACCAAAATATAGTTTACTTCCTCTGTTATTTCATCTTTTATAGCAATAAAAGTATCATCTTAAATTAGCAATATTTTATAAAAGAGTACGATAGCCGTAATAAAACTTATTTTTTTTCTTATTATTTACTATCTTTGCGATGTATTCAAGTATAGAATATAATCTACAAACTAAAACTATGCCTAAAACAATTGACAGAATAACTCATATTATCAAAATATTTGGTCTAAGCGCCAGGCAATTCGACATGTCTATAGGTGCTTCAAATGGCTACACCCTTAGAATGAGCAAAAACAATGCTTCTGTAGGAAGCGATGTATTAGCTAAAATTCTTGAAAAATATCCTGTTATAAACGCTCATTGGTTAATTACAGGCCAGGGTGATATGTTCAATACGAGTTCTAAAGCTAAAACCATTGATGCTTATAGCATTTCTGAAGAAGAAATCGAAGCCATCATTGATAAAAAATTAAAAGAACATGATAGTAAAGAACGTGATCTTTTAATGGACGAGATTAAAAAAGAAATTGAAGCTACTAAAAAAGGTTTAAAGTAGTTCTTCTACTTAAACCTTTTACCCCTGTTTTCTCCTTTACAAACAACCATCCTCAATAACTAGATTTACCCAATTTAAGGATGTGTTCCCTTCATGTCAGATTATCGAGCTTTAATCAATGATTGCAATGCAGCTTATTTGCAGAAACAATTATTTTTATTGGTAAAAGCAATTTGCTCAGGTAGATAAAGACACATCCCTCGCTAAGAACCCTTTAATTTATGTGTAATGTGAAAATCTTTAGAGCAGTCTCACATTTATATGGAAAAGAAGCCCCTTCGCCCTATCCTTCAAAATTATTATTAGCAACTAATCCTTTTTTCTATCGATCAACTTCCTCCTGCAACACCAATAATTTCTCTAAATATTCTTCAGAAGACATCCTCTTTTTACCTTCTTTTAAAGAAATTAATTGATCTCTTATTTTATCCCTCCTCTCATTGTTAATGATAGAGACCAATTGCGTAATTTCTGACTCTATTAAGGTTTGCAGCCTGGCAATAGAAAAATAATAATTAACCTTTCCGGAAATCCAGATTAATACGAATAAAATAGGAAGTAAATAGGGCAAGGCCCCCCAAATTGACTGTTCATCAATTACAGAATTCAGGTTAACGATATCGATAATCTGAATAATGGTAACTGATACAGGAGATAATATGGCAAACTTCCACCAATTCTCATTGGTTATATACCAAATTGAAAGCAATACAACAAGGTATAATTTTCCCCCAAGCAACCAAACTACTGTTAAAACAGAAGCATAATCATTGTCAAAAGCATCTCCAATCAAGCTTCCGGGAGCAACAAAATCTTGAGGAACAAAACGATAAACATAATACAGTATTGGCGTTGCTAATAGAAAAACCGAAGTAATTACCCCGGCAGCGTTTAATTTTGGCCTTGTCTTTTCGCTCCCCGTAACCCCTTCACCATATCGCTTCTTAACCTTGATACTTAATTTAGATAGCTTTTTTAGATATTCCTTCTGGTTTAAATAATTTTTGGAGGCTCTGATCGACCGCGACTTATTTCGTAAGTACTGCAAGTCACCCTTCAAAAACTTAGATTTATTTATCAGGTCATCAATCTGGAATGCATACACATCAGAACTTAATTTAAAATAGGCCTTCAACCGAACCTTTTTAAAAATCAACATACAGCATAAGGAAATTACCGTTACCGGAATAATCATAGCATACAAAATTCCCATTTCCTTATTAGCATGAAAAATAGTAACATCAAATTCCCTGAATAAAATATGCAAACACTGAATCATGTTCACATTAATTAAAAAGATAAGCGACCAACGCCACCAACTTCTACAAGTAAAATACCATATGGAAAGAAGAATAATTGGAATTAACTTACTTAAAACCAAATAAGACACAACATCCATCCCTTGAGACACCATCACCTCTACCCTAAAACCAAAAAGTTTCATGAAAGAATTTTTCGGGAATAATTCATTCAATCTTATTAGAAAGGGACTTACAATAATGAAAACTCCCAAAAAAACCTCAAATAAAAATATACGGCTATTTTGTTTACTACTATATTTTACGCTATCTACAAGACGCTTTATTGGTATACTAATAAGCATTCTCAAGTTTTTTCCATTACCCGATATAGCAGTATCGTGAATTTAAAATCAGACTCTTTAAATTTCAAACCAACATGCTTCATGGTTGCAAACCTAATAGATTTTAATGAATTACAATGATCAATTTAATAATATCAATATTTTTGTGAAATAATAAAATCGTTAGTTGCTTTCAAAGATTAAACAATAATATTATGAACTATACGTTAACAGATATACCCCAGGTTGCTAACTACATTATTAAGAATGCTAAAAGTAATATTCTATTATTTTATGGAGAAATGGGGGTTGGTAAAACTACGCTCATAAAAGAAATTGTAAAAGTGTTAGGAGTAAATGACGTAACCTCCAGTCCTACATTTTCGATCGTTAATGAATATGAGGGAAATAGTGGTAAAATTTACCATTTTGACTTTTATAGATTAGAAACTGAAGAGGAGGCTTATGATATAGGATTTGAAGACTATATTTACACAGATGCTATATGTTTGATAGAGTGGCCGGAGAAAATCGAAAATTTACTACCAGAAAATGCCACCAAAATTATGATCACAAAAGTTTTAGACAATAAAAGATCTTTAATTCTAAAATAGTTGTATATTAGGTAACTTCATTCCTTTTTAACTTAAAATATAGAAGAAAAAAACTACTAATATACGACTAACTTATTAATTTCCTGTAAGTTATTTTTTCGTAGGTTTGTTTCAACAAACAACGAAAAACAAAACGAATTTTTAAAATATTACCAAAAAACTTACAGTCATGAAATTAGTAAAAATTACTTTCGCCTTATTATTTATGGCCTCTTTTGCTTTAACTTCTTGCTCTCCTAGTAGCGTAGCTGATGAAGACAACCTGTATGATAACACTCAGGGAGTTGAGAAATCGAAAATCCAAATGCCTTCGGCTGGATAATTAAAGCAAACCTATATTCTACAACCTTTAAACTTACGATTATGAAATTAGTAAAAATTACTTTCGCTATATTATTTGTTGCATCTTTCGCTTTAACTTCTTGCTCTCCTAGCAGTGTCGCTGATGAAGACAACCTGTATGATAACACTCAGGGAGTTGAGAAATCGAAAATCCAAATGCCTTCAGCAGGATAAGAAAAAATACTTTTAATTTTATATATTTAATCCCTAATAATTTTATTAGGGATTTTTTATTAATTTATTTATGTTATTTAGACTCATTAGTTGAGAATAAAGTTTTATGAACCGTTCTATAAACTCCAAATCTAACACCACCAAGGTAAAATTAATATCAGTTGGTACACTCGTTGCTGTATTAATTGCTATAAGTCCGTATGTATTTTATCTATACGAAAGCTTGCCTTTAGATAATACCTGGAACACCCCATTTTTTGACTTTAAGACCGACTATTTCGCGACCATTTATATGATGGCTTGGGTATTCATGAATAAATTTGTTCCTTTCTATCTTTTAATATTATGGTTTTTAACCTGTCGACATTGGTGGTACCATATCATCCTGATCCCTATTAGTATGTTTATGTTTCAAATGGTGGTAACCATTAATGATGAGGCCAGATATGTTGATGAATTTGAGATATACTATATAATTCCGGTTATGATGGTGGTTATACCAATTGTTTATTTAATCAGAGCAAAAATCTTTGATAAAATCGTGCATGGTATAGATCTAAAGGAAATAGAAAAAGAGCTTAAAGAATACGAAGAAAAAGGAATTGATTAATTTAGTATCTTCACAAGAGTCTAATTTTAGCTTATGAATTTTCCAACCACTCCTTTTTCAAAGCAACAATTAATTCCACAGGAAGAAACCTTAGAGGTTCTCAAGCAAAAAGGAGAGCTCTTTATAGGTATTCCCAAAGAAATCTCGTACCAGGAAAAGAGAGTGTGCCTGACCCCCGATGCTGTAAATGCATTAACTTCTCATGGTCATCGGGTCCTGATTGAATCAAATGCCGGAGAAGGTGCTAATTTTTCTGATAAGCAATACAGCGATGCAGGTGCAGAAATAACCCGAGATACTAAAAAAGTATTTTCTTGCCCCATCCTCTTAAAAGTAGAGCCCCCTTCCATAGAAGAACTGAGCTATGTAAATCCGCAAACCATATTAATTTCAGCCTTACAACTCAAAACTCAACAAAAAAAATACTTTGAGACCCTGGCAAAAAAAAGAATTACAGCAATCTCCTTCGAATATATCAAAGATGAGGATGGAAATTATCCCGCTGTAAGATCCTTAAGTGAAATTGCGGGAACAGCTTCTGTTCTTATCGCTTCAGAATTATTAACAAATGTAAATCAAGGAAATGGCCTTATGTTTGGCAACATCAGCGGAGTACCGCCAGTGGAGGTTGTTATTTTAGGAGCAGGAACTGTTGGTGAATTTGCAGCACGATCAGCTTTAGGGCTGGGCGCTAACTTAAAAGTGTTTGATAATTCAATTACCAAATTAAGGAAACTGCAGTCCCATCTGGGAAGACCACTGTACACGTCTACCATTCAACCCAAAAACCTTATCAAAGCACTTAAAAGATGTGATGTGGTCATCGGAGCTATTCGAGGCCTAGACAGAGCTCCCGTTATTGTCACTGAGACCATGGTGGAAAATATGAAACCTGGTTCAGTAATAATTGATGTCAGCATCGATATGGGAGGTTGCATCGAAACAAGTGAAATAACCACCCACGGAAAACCTACATTTATCAAGCACGGAGTCATACACTACTGTGTGCCTAACATACCTTCTCGATATTCAAGAACTGCATCTGTTTCAATAAGTAATATTTTCACGCCATATCTTTTAAAAATAGGAGAAGATGGCGGACTTGAAAATTCTATTAGATTTGATAGAGGTTTAAGGAATGGTTTGTATTTTTACCACGGAATTTTAACCAACAAAACCATTGCTGAGTGGTTCGACCTCTCTTATAACGATATTAACTTATTGATTTTCTAAAACATGTCATTTTTAAAACGATTTGGGTTCTATTTAATAGGGCTGTCTTTGGGTATTGTTTTTTTAGCATTTTTCTTTAAGGAAAAACGAACTGAGTTCTGTTATCTGCCGAATTGCAGAGTCTTAAAGGATATTCGTTCTAAAGAATTAATATTTTCAGACGATATTAAAAAGCTTATGAATGATCAAACCATATCAAAAGCGTACTTCGATACTTTGTTAGTTGAAGGGAATGTGTTATTTAATAAGAGTGACACGAAGGCAAAGCCTTGTAAAACCTATATAATCGAAGGAATCATTAAAGAACAATTAGCCGAAGTTACCATTAAAAACTGTAAAAATGGTGCTGAGATATCAGCTTTGAAATTTGTAGAATAAAAAAAAGGCTTTAAAAGCCTTTTTTTTATTTAAATTTTTCTTCTTTTTCGTTCCTGTTTTAGCAAGCTTAACTCCCTGGTAGTTTGACCTGCAACAGAAGTGTTTTCTTCAGCCCTGCGGATTAAATATGGCATAACATCCCGAACCGGACCATATGGCAAATATTTTGCTACGTTATATCCCTTTTCAGCCATGTTAAAAGTGATATGATCACTCATCCCATATAATTGACCAAACCACACCCTGTCTTCATTAACCTTAATTCCCTTGGCATCCATAATATCCATGATAAGATAATTGCTAGCCTCGTTATGTGTGCCGGCAAAAATTGAAATGGTCTCTAAATTATCCATAATATATGTAGCGGCAGCATCATAATTCTCATCGGTTTCCTTCTTGGATGCACAAATAGGAGTTGGATACCCCATTTCCTCGGCACGTTCATTTTCTTTTTCCATATAAGCCCCTCTTACCAACTTGAAACCCAAACGAAATTCTTCCTTTTTCGCTCTTTCATGGAGTTTCTTCAAGTAATCTAAGCGATCCCATCTGTACATTTGTAATGTATTGAAAACAATCGTACTTTTTTTGTTGTACTTAGCCATCATCTGTTCGATTACCTGATCAGCCGCTTCTTGCATCCAGCTTTCCTCTGCATCTATTAAAACTGTAACCCCCAGGTTATAGGCATGCTGACAAACCCTATCGAAACGATCAACCACTCGATCCCATTCCTCTTGCTCTGATTTAGATAATACAGCTTTCTCCCCAACCTTTTGATAGAGTTCTAACCTGCCAAAACCAGTTGGTTTAAATACACTAAATGGCATTTCCTGCTTTTCAGCGGCAAAATCCAGCAGACTTATCACCTTATTGTAACAAGATTCGAATTGCGCCTCCTCTTCCTTTCCTTCTACCGAATAATCAAGGACCGAACGTACTCCCTTTTCGTACATACTTTTAACAATAGGCAAACAATCCTCCTCATTTACACCACCACAAAAGTGATCGAAAACAGTGGCTCTAAT
The DNA here is from genome assembly GCF_000511935.2 of Zhouia amylolytica AD3. NCBI lineage: Bacteria > Pseudomonadati > Bacteroidota > Flavobacteriia > Flavobacteriales > Flavobacteriaceae > Zhouia > Zhouia amylolytica. The sequence goes on from NZ_AYXY01000019.1 coordinate 372,506, forward strand.
TAAACCTTCAACAGGTAAATGAGCCTTAATTGCAAAATTGGTTACGGCAGTACCAATCTTAACCAATGGCTCATTAGCGATCATCTTAAACAAAAAGTATGCTCGCTCTAGTTGCGCATCACTTTTAAGTGAAAATGCAACCTCAGTATTGTCAAAAATTCTATTCATTTATTTCATTAAAATCGTTTTACAAATATATTTACATTTTAAAAAGAAAAAACCGTTATTTTGCTTTTCGTAAAAAAAAAATCAAACCATGCTTCAACCAATTACCTGTAACAATTACACCATACACTTTAACGAAGAATTATATACCCGGTTAAACAAACATATTGACTCGCATTTTTACTCTAAAATCTTTGTGCTCGTCGATGAAAATACCCATGAGCACTGCTTACCATATTTTCTTTCTAATGTTCAAACCAATCTGGAAATAGAAATTATTGAAATTGAAGCAGGAGAAGAACACAAAAATATAGAAACATGTAGTGGAGTTTGGAATGTACTTTCTGAATTAGGAGCCGATAGGAAAAGTTTAATGATCAATCTGGGTGGTGGTGTCGTAACTGACCTTGGTGGGTTTGTAGCTTCTACTTTTATGAGAGGCATTGATTTTATTAATGTACCTACTACCCTTCTTGCTATGGTTGATGCTTCTGTTGGAGGCAAAACCGGAGTAGATTTGGGATCGTTAAAAAACCAAATTGGAGTAATCAATGTTCCTGTTTTTGTTTTTGTCGATACCAAATTCCTGAATACACTACCGTCAGAACAAGTCAGAAGTGGTTTTGCAGAAATGCTAAAGCATGGCTTAATTCACGACGAAAAGTATTGGGATAAACTGTTAAAAACATCTGGAGAGACAAACGAGCTCGACAATCTTATACATGAATCTATTGTTATCAAGAATAAGGTCGTAATGGAAGACCCTAAAGAAAGTGGTTTACGGAAAACTCTTAATTATGGCCACACACTAGGTCATGCTATTGAATCTTATTTTCTACAGGAACCATCCAAGCCAACTTTACTTCATGGTGAAGCTATTGCCATTGGAATGATTCTGGCAACTTTCCTTTCTCATGAATTACATAGTTTTCCTGTAAACAAACTAAAGACCATTACAGAAGTATTCATTCAAAAATATGGCAAAGTTCAATTTGAACCGACCGATTATGAAAGGATAATTGAGCTATTAAAATTTGATAAGAAAAATGCTTTTGGAGATATAAATTTTGTTCTTCTCGAGGATATTGGCAAAACGATTATTGATGTTAAAGTTGACAACGATCTGATTATCAAGTCTTTTGAGTACTACAAAAATCATTAAAATTTAATAAATTTATGTTTGCACAAATGAATTTTTTATTCATTTTTGCAACCGTTATTTGTTATGCCAAATGATTTCTAACGTACATATCGTATTTCCTGAAAAAGGAAAATGGTACTCACTCCATCCTCATAGATGGTGCAAATATTCATATAGAATTATTTCATTTAATTTACACAAATCCCAAAATCTGTTTAGGCATGACAACTCTATATTAGCCCTTCGCATTTGATTACAGTTTTCATTATTGTTTATCCCCAATTTTTTTAATAATTTAATCCAAAAGCAATAAATGAAAACTAAATATATAGACCTAATCGATCAAACCTATTACTTTCCTCAAGAGGAATTTAATCTTAAAAATAATAGCCTGCAGTTTCATGGGATTGACCTGATGAAACTTGTGGAAGAGTACGGAACACCATTAAAGTTCACCTATTTACCGCAAATCTCAAATAACATACAAAAAGCAAAACGATGGTTTGCTAATGCTATTGAGAAACATAATTATAAGGGTCAATACCACTATTGTTATTGTACCAAAAGCTCGCATTTTGAACATGTTTTAACAGAAGCATTACAAAATGATATTCATATCGAAACCTCTTCAGCTTTTGATATTGATATCGTAAATAAACTAATCTCACAAGGAAAACTATCCAAAGACAACTATGTAATTTGCAATGGATTTAAAAGAGATAAATACATTCAAAACATAGCAAAACTTATTAATAGCAGTCATAAAAAATGTATTCCGATTATTGATAATTATGAAGAGTTAGGTTTATTGACGGAAGTCATCAATGGTAAATTCAATATAGGCATACGGATTGCATCTGAGGAAGAACCAAAATTTGAATTTTACACAAGTAGATTAGGTATAGGCTATAAAAATATTGTACCCTTCTACAATCGTGAAATCAAAGATAATGAGCAGATCTCTTTAAAGATGTTACACTTTTTCATCAATACAGGTATCAGAGACACTGCCTATTACTGGAACGAATTACTAAAATGTCTTAAAGTATATATTCAATTAAAAAAAGTATGCCCTAGCCTAGACAGTTTAAATATTGGCGGTGGTTTTCCAATTAAAAATTCATTGGCCTTTAACTATGATTACCAATACATGATTGATGAAATTATCAATCAGATTAAATTGGCGTGCGAAGAAGCCGATGTTCCAACACCAAACATTTTTACCGAATTTGGAAGTTTTACCGTTGGTGAAAGTGGTGGTGCTATCTATCAGGTGCTTTACCAAAAACAACAAAACGATAGGGAAAAATGGAATATGATTAATTCATCATTCATTACCACTTTACCTGATAGTTGGGCAATTAGCAAACGATTTATTCAATTAGCAGTGAATCGATGGAATGATGAATATGAACGCGTATTATTAGGAGGTTTAACCTGCGACAGTGATGATTACTATAATAGCGAACAGCATGTGAATGCGATTTATTTACCGAAGTTTAATAAAAGTAAACCGTTATATATTGGCTTTTTTAATACAGGAGCTTATCAGGAAACCATTGGAGGATTTGGAGGTCTGCAACACTGTTTAATACCACAGCCAAAACATATTTTGATTAATAAAGACGCTGACGGAAATATCACCACTAAATTATTCGCAGAACAACAAACAGCTGACGACTTTCTTAAAATTTTAGGTTATCATGAGTAAAAAAACATATGCAGGTATTCCTGAGAAATACAGTCGATTAGACGATGCTAAAGTCGTACTGATCCCGGTACCTTATGACGGTACAAGCACCTGGCAAAAAGGAGCAGATAAGGGCCCAGAAGCTTTTTTACACGCTTCAGAAAACATGGAACTGTTTGATATTGAAACGCGCACTGAACCATACAGAAAAGGAGTTTATTTAGCACCATCAGTTACTGAAAACAGTAGTCCTGAAAAGATGGTTGAAGCGGTATACAGAACAACCAAAAACTACATTAAGCAAGATAAGTTTGTTACTTTGTTCGGTGGCGAACATTCTATATCAATAGGGACTATTAAAGCCTTTAATGAAAGTTTTGACAATCTTACTGTTTTACAAATTGATGCACACGCAGATTTAAGGCCTGAATACGATGGTACTAAGTGTAATCACGCATGTGCAGTATTTGAAGCCAGTAAAACGACGAATCTAATTCAGGTAGGAATCAGAAGTATGGATATCGAAGAGCTGGATCATATGGATGAAAATCAGACTTATTTTGCTCATGATATTATTTCAGATGACGATTGGATGGAAGATTCGATCCACCAAATGACAGATAATGTATTTATCACCATCGACCTCGATGCCTTTGACCCTTCCATCCTACCAGCTACCGGAACCCCTGAACCTGGTGGATTATTATGGTATGAAACCTTAGATTATTTAAAACAAATTTTCAAAAAGAAAAATGTAGTTGGCTTTGACATTGTAGAGCTCTGTCCAAACCCTAACGAAAAATCATCAGATTTTCTTGCTGCCAAACTTTATTATAAAATGTTGGCTTATAAATTTAAATATGGTACGAACCAAAATACAGTAGAAAATGAAAACGACTAAAGGACCTATTTCAGATTTTATACAAAAATACTATCTGCATTTTAACGCAGCTAGTGTTGTTGATGCAGCCAAAGCTTATGAGCAACAGCTGAATAATGGTGCCAAGATGATGGTTACCCTCGCGGGAGCTATGAGTACTGCTGAGCTTGGAAAAATATTTGCAGAAATGATTCGTCAAGATAAAGTTCAAATAATTTCTTGTACAGGAGCCAATCTTGAGGAAGACATTATGAATTTAGTAGCCCACTCTCATTATGAACGTGTTCCTAATTACCGCGATCTTACACCTAAAGAAGAATGGGATCTGCTTGAAAGAGGTTTGAATCGGGTTACCGATACTTGTATCCCGGAAGAAGAAGCCTTCAGACGTCTGCAAAAACATATTTTTAAGATTTGGAAGGATGCAGAAGAAAATGGTGAAAGATACTTTCCACATGAGTTTATGTATAAATTACTGTTAAGTGGAGTACTGGAAGAATATTATGAAATAGATATTAAAGACTCCTGGATGTATGCAGCTGCTGAAAAGAACCTTCCAATTATTGTACCCGGATGGGAAGATAGTACTATGGGAAATATTTTCGCTTCTTATGTCCTCAAAGGAGAACTGCAGGCAAGTACTATGAAGAGTGGAATAGAATACATGACATTCTTAGCAGACTGGTACGCTAATAACTCAAATAATGGAATAGGATTTTTTCAGATAGGTGGAGGAATTGCAGGTGATTTTCCAATTTGCGTAGTACCAATGCTCTATCAGGACATGGAAATGACAGATATTCCTTTTTGGAGTTACTTTTGTCAAATATCTGATTCAACAACCAGCTACGGATCCTATTCTGGTGCCGTTCCAAATGAAAAAATAACGTGGGGAAAACTGGATATAGATACCCCTAAATTTATAATTGAATCAGACGCCACTATCGTCGCTCCACTCATTTTTGCATATTTATTGGATATGTAATTTTTTTTAAAAATGAGTGATACAATTAAAAAAAAAATATATTATTTTTAACTAGTACCAACACCATCAAGCCCATGAAACGTGTTATAGTCGATTACAAAAAACTCACCAACGAAATTTTATCGATGTTGGTAGAAAAATATCCGGATGGATATGGAGATGATGATATCATTAGCTTTAAAAATGCTAAGAATGAAACTGTTGACGCTCTTGAGATAAGAGCTGAAGATGCGATCTATTTAGTAAAGGTTAGCACCCGTTTAGCCAATACTATGGAAAATTTCGATGAAGAAGATGATGATTATTCCAGTGATGATGTTTCTTCAGACGATATTGACGTACCTGACGATAACGATGATTCTGACGAATAACTTAAAGGAGCCTAATTAGGCTCCTTTTTATTTTAAATACCTGTCTTCAATTACATTGACATGATGTTTCATGTGCCCGCAAATAATAAAAGCTATTGCTCTTGCTGTAAAGGGTTTATTCATAACGAATCCCTTGCTGTTAAATGCTTCTTCATCAAATGATTTAACCAACTCGATCGAACTGGCTCTGACCGCTTTAAGCTCTTTTAGTAAGCTTTCACGAGACCTCAAATTCGCCTTAGAGGCAGGCACGTAATCATTTTCTTCAAATCCGGGCATATTAGTTTGATCACCCCTGGCTATGCGTAATAAACGATACTGAAATACCCGTTCGGCATCAATAACATGTAAAACAACCTCGGCAATGGTCCATTTTCCGGGAGCGTAGGCATATAACATTTTCCCCTCAGGTAATGCCTCCAGCAACTTAGAGAATTGATTAGCCCCCTCCTCCATAGCTTTCATTAACTCGATGTCATCAAGTACTTTTATATAATTCGCATAAAAAGCGTCATATTCGTTTGCACCTATATCTGTTGCCCTCATATTTCAAAGTTTATTCCTGGGTTATTGTATTGCCGATTAAAATTCTTTGATAATCTATTTTTTTATTTAATATTGCAAGTAACTAACTATTGTTTCAACTTAAACGATTTGGACCCTAAAATTACTAATCATTTTAAAGACAAACGAAAAAAATTAATGTTGAAACTATTCTGGTCTTCTATATTTACAATATGTTCGTTCCATTTATCCTTTGGTCAAAACACCCAAAAGATTTATGCAAGATTGAATTCGCTTCAAAATTCAATAAATATTCAACAGGAAATTGTATTTCACAATAACTCCAATGACACCCTGAATACTCTTTACCTTAACGACTGGAACAATGCATATTCAAATAAAAATACACCACTAGCCAAAAGATTTGCTGAAAACTTCAATAAAAGTCTGCATTTTGCCAAAAATGAAGATAAAGGATCTACCCAAATCCTAAGCGTTACGGATAATAACTTTAAAAGCCTGCAATGGAGCCGACCTAAATCCAGTGATCTTATAAAACTACAACTTAATCATCCCATTTATCCAGGAAAAAATTACAAGTTCTCACTCACCTATATTGTTAAATTACCGAATGCTAAATTCACGGATTATGGCTTTACAAACAATAGGGATTTCAACCTAAGATATTGGTATTTGACTCCCTGTGTTTATGATGGTAACTGGAAACTTTCCAGCAATAAAAACCTGGATGACCTCTATTCGTTAAAAACCACCTACGATGTCCAGTTTACTTATGCCTCAGGATATCATATCATTACTGATCTGGATGAAATTAACAAAGAAACCGGGAACGGAGTAACAACCATTAACCTTCATGGTGATAACCGGTCAGATTTGAAATTAATTTTTCAAAAAAGTTCTAACGCGTTCTCACATTTCACAAATAACAAATTAACCCTGATTACCGACTTAGAAGCAAAAAATCTAAACGACATCACCAAAGCCTCCTCAGCGAATCAGGTTGTAAATTTTGTCACAAGTCACTTGGGAGATTATCCGAATGAGAAATTAGTAGTCACTGCCCTTGAGTACAATAAAAATCCATTATATGGCCTTAATCAATTACCCTCTTTTATCAGACCGTTTAAAGAAGAATTTCAATATGAATTAAAACTCCTAAAGACCTTACTTCATAATTACCTCGAAAATACATTAACCATAAACCCTCGGGAAGAGCAATGGGTCCTGGACGGTATTCAAACTTATCTCATGATGAAATATGTAGATGAATACTATCCCAACATGAAATTAATTGGTAATCTTTCCGATACCTGGTTGTTGCGATCTTATCATTTGGCCAATATGAGCTTTAATGAACAGTATCCTTTCCTCTACATGTTAATGGTAAGAAAGAATCTAAATCAGGCACTCACCACCCCTAATGATTCATTAATTAGGTTTAATTTAAAGATTGCCAATAAATATAAAGCAGGAGTTGGACTTACCTATTTAAAAAATTATTTAGGTACAGATGCCGTCGATGAAGTAATTCAGGAATTTTATAACAATTGCCAGACCATAATGGCAACACAAGAAAATTTTGAAGCACTTCTAAAGGAAAAAGCCCAAAAAGACATTGATTGGTTCTTTACCGATTTTGTGGACTCTGAAAGACACATTGATTTTAAAATTAAAAAGGTTAAAAAAATAAAAGACTCTATTACTCTATCGGTAAAAAATAAAACAGGAACTAAAGTACCCATCTCCCTATATGGTATTAATAAAAATGATTCTGTTGTTTCTAAATTATGGTTAACCGACATTCGTGATGAAAAAAAAGTAACCATCGCCAATACTGGTATAGATAAACTTGTCCTTAATTATGATAAGGTCATTCCCGAATTCAATCAACGGAATAACTGGAAATCTACAGGAGGGTTTTTATCGAGCAATAAAAAATTAAAATTTCAATTTTTTAAGGATGCTGAAAATCCATACTATAAACAAGTGTTCTTCGTTCCCATAGCAACTTACAACCTTTATGATGGATTTACCCCCGGATTAAGACTCTACAATAAAACATTTCTAAATCAGCCGTTTATTTATGATATACGTCCCTCCTATGCTTTGAAAGAAAAAGCACTTGTCGGAGGCGGATCGTTTTTGTATAAAAATTATATACAGAATAGTAATATGTATGTCGTAAACTATGGGTTAGGTGGCTCTTCATATCATTATGCACCTGATTTAAGGTACAGCACCATTACCCCATTAGTGAGCTTTGGCTTTCGACCTGATGATCTTAGATCGAATGAAAGGGAATCTCTGATGCTTCGTTTCGTAAATGTTATACGAGATAAAGATCCGTCGATACAAACCAACCCTGATTACAGTGTATTTAATGTTCGATACAACTATAGAAATATTGGCGCTATCAATCACCTTACCTGGTTTGTAGATGGACAGGTCGCCAAAAACTTTTCAAAAGTTTCATTAAATATCGACTACAGGAAGTTATTTCAAAATAATCTACAGCTAAACCTCCGGTTTTTCGCAGGTAAATTTATTTACAACGATACCACCTCCGATTATTTTAGCTTTGCACTAGACAGGCCAACCGATTATTTATTTGATTATAATTATCTCGGTAGATCGGAAGATACCGGACTATTCAGTCAACAATTAGTGATTGCTGAAGGTGGTTTCAAATCTCAATTGGATAATCCTTACGCAAATAATTGGATCATGACCACTAACGCCAGTGTTAATATTTGGCGTTGGATTGAAGCATATGGTGACTTAGGGCTTGTGAAAAACAGAAATATACCAACTCGTTTTGTTTATGACTCTGGAATCCGATTAAATCTTGTTCCGGATTATTTTGAATTATATTTCCCTGTATACTCGAATAATGGATGGGAGATTGCAGATAACAGATATGATCAAAAAATTCGCTTTATCGTTACATTAAGTCCAAGAACACTGATCGGTTTGTTTACCAGAAAATGGTTTTAACCCTTTCAATAAACACTTCTTTTCTTTAAATAATTCTCACTAAAAACTGAATATTTTATCAAATATTAAAAATTACTCAAGTTTAAGGCCTTAAAACTGATAATAATTCATGATTTTAAGATGCTTTTACGTTGTAAAAAACGATTCTTTTACCTACTTTTGTATGCACTTGAATTAAAAATTATATGCAGACAGAAACCAATCCCCAAACAGACATTTCATTTGAAGATTTTAAAGATCAAGTACTTAGCGATTACAAAATTGCAGTACTTAGTAGAGAATGTAGCCTTTTAGGAAGAAGAGAAGTTCTAACAGGTAAGGCAAAGTTTGGGATATTTGGTGATGGAAAAGAACTCCCGCAATTGGCCATGGCCAGAGCATTTAAAAATGGAGATTTCAGAAGTGGCTATTACAGAGATCAAACCTTTATGATGGCCATTGGAGAATTGAAACCTAACCATTTTTTTGCCGGCCTTTATGCACATACCGATATAGAAAAAGAACCGATGAGTGCGGGGAGACAAATGGGAGGTCACTTTCTTACTCAAAGCAACAACCCTGATGGTTCATGGGTCGACCTTACCAAACAAAAAAATAGTAGCGCTGATATATCACCAACAGCAGGACAAATGCCAAGACTGCTCGGATTGGCTCAGGCCTCAAAAATATATCGAAATGTTGAAGGAATAAATCAAGACAAGTTCTCCAATGACGGCAATGAAGTTGCCTGGGGTACTATTGGTAATGCAAGTACCAGTGAGGGACTGTTCTTCGAAACATTCAATGCTGCCGGCGTTTTGCAGGTTCCTATGGTGATAAGTGTTTGGGACGATGCCTATGGCATATCTGTACCTGCAAAACACCAGACCACCAAAGAGAATATATCTGAAATTCTAAAAGGTTTCCAAAGAGACAATAAACATAATGGATACGAAATTATTGTCGTAAAAGGATGGGACTACCCTGCCCTTATTAATGCCTATGAAAAAGCGGGTAAAATTGCAAGGGAGGAACATGTTCCTGTTTTGGTTCATGTTATTGAACTAACACAACCTCAGGGTCATTCTACTTCTGGATCTCATGAACGATATAAAACCAAAAAACGTCTTGAATGGGAAAAAGAACACGATTGTAACCTAAAATTCAGAAATTGGATTATAGCTAATAACTTAGCAACTGACGAGGAACTTTCTGAGTTGGATAAGCAATTAAAAAAAGAGGTTAGGGATCAAAAAAAAGAAGCATGGGCCGATTTCTTAAATCCTATCATAAAGGATAAAAAAGAGGTTACAGAATTATTAGCCAAAATTGCAGACAAAAGCGCTAACAAAACATTTATTAATAAAATAAAAAATGACCTCATATCTATTGACGAACCTGTTAAAAGAGATGTGGTTGCCGCCGCAAGGAAAACATTAAGATACCTGAATCAGGAACAGTTCCCTGAAAAAGAGGCATTAAAAAATTGGATTGCTGAATTCATGAATCGTACCCAACCTGAATACAGCTCTTTACTTTATAATGAAAATAACGACAAGGCGACAAGTATCGAAAGTATTCATCCTGCATATGAGGATGATGCAGCCCTCGTAGATGGACGCGTCGTATTACGTGATAATTTTGAAAAATTACTGGAAAAACATCCTGAAGCACTGGTATTCGGTGAAGATAGTGGTAATATAGGTGACGTAAACCAAGGCCTGGAAGGCTTACAAGAAAAGTTTGGCGAACTTAGGGTTGCAGATGCAGGTATCAGAGAAGCAACCATTCTCGGACAAGGAATAGGAATGGCTATGAGAGGTTTGAGACCCATTGCAGAAATCCAATACCTCGATTACCTACTATACGCAATCCAGATTATGAGTGATGATTTAGCCACACTTCGATATAGAACCGCAGGTAAACAAAAAGCGCCTGTTATTGTTCGAACTCGCGGACATAGACTTGAAGGAATTTGGCATGCTGGTTCCCCTATGGGAGGTATCATTCACCTTTTAAGAGGAATGTATATCCTTTCTCCTAGAAATATGACCAAAGCAGCTGGTTTCTACAATACCCTCATGGAGACTGATGAACCAGCCCTGGTGATTGAAAGTCTTAACGGATATCGATTAAAAGAGAAAATGCCATCAAACATGGGTGAATTCAAAACCCCTATAGGAATTGTCGAAACTGTAAAAAGCGGTTCCGATATTACCGTGATTTCTTATGGTTCCACCCTGCGAATTGTAGAACAAGTAGCTAAAGAATTATTAGAGGTGGCCATTGATGTAGAAGTAATCGATGCCCAAACCCTTCTTCCGTTCGACATCAATCATGATGTTGTTGAAAGTTTAAAGAAAACGAACAGATTACTGATCATCGATGAAGACGTTCCCGGAGGATGTTCGGCTTATTTATTACAAGAAATTATAGAAAAACAACAAGGTTATAGATACCTCGACAGCGCTCCCCAAACCCTAACGGCACAACCCCATAGACCTGCCTACGGTACAGACGGAGACTATTTTTCTAAACCCAATGCTGAAGATATCTTTGAAAAGATATATAGCATTATGAATGAAGCTAATCCAGAAAAATATCCCGAATTGTAGCATCTTTTTATTGTGATTTTTCGTATTTAAATTAAACGATAATACTTATCACAATGAAGAAGTTTGTTTGCATTATACTATTGGGATCTGGTATCTTAATGAGTTGCCAGGAACGTAAAAGTAAACCTGATAACAACCAAATAAATAAAAATAACCTCGACAATGAGCATGTCGTAAGTGATTTACACAATGCCCAAAATGCACTCGACTGGGAAGGAACCTATTCAGGAGTATTACCATGCCCCGATTGTGATGGAATTAAAACCAAAATCGTTATAAGTTCGGATAACAGATATATATTTGAGCAGCGATATCTGGGTAAAAATGATAGTGTGTTTTTAAATAAAGGTAATTTCAGCTGGTCTGATAGTGGAACCAGGATTACGCTAAACAACTTAAATCAAGCTGCTTTCATGTATGTTGTTGGAGAAAATTCACTCACACAACTTGATCCGGATGGAAAAAGGGTTACCGGCGAATTAAGTAAGCAATACATATTAACAAAAGAATAAAAAGTTCATTCTTTAAATAAGGCCTGTTCAAAAAACAGGCCTTATTTATTTCCTGAAACTAAATCATAATTGAGATGATTGGGCCCCCCCCCTTTTTAATGTTTTCACCTCAAACAAATACACTTCATCATCTAAAATTCTTATCCTGACAGAAATAATATTTATTTCATCTTAATTCTATACCAACCTTCGTATAATTATTTAACTTCATGTAAAACAGTAAATAACTTATATTTAACCCTTTACGAAATGAAAAGAATTCTATTTTTAACAGGTGATTACACAGAAGACTACGAAACCATGGTGCCCTTTCAAATGCTTGAAATGGTAGGTTATGAAGTTCATACGGTTTGTCCCGACAAAAAAGCCGGAGATACCATAAAAACCGCAATTCATGATTTTGAAGGCGATCAAACCTACACTGAAAAGCCGGGGCATAATTTTGCGCTGAATTACTCATTTGATAACATAAGACTTAATGATTACCATGGACTTGTGATCGCTGGAGGAAGAGCTCCGGAATATCTGAGGTTGAATTCTAAAGTAATTGAGGTCGTTAGACATTTTTTTAAGGAAGATAAACCAGTGGCTGCTATATGTCATGGTATTCAAATTTTAACCGCAGCAAATGTGGTAAAAGGAAGAAAATTAACTGCATATCCTGCCGTAGGTCCGGAAGTCATATTAGCCGGTGGTGAATATCAGGGTGTTCCTGTCGATAGCGCCTACGTCGATGGTAATCTGGTTACCTCCCCTGCCTGGCCGGCACATCCAGTATTCATCCGGGAATTTCTAAAAATAATGGGAGCAACAATTACGCTTTAAAGTCCAATGCTTATTTGAGAAAATACCACAAAATGAAAACCACCATAAAAACAGTATATGCAAAAACTCCGGTAAGTACTGTCAACAGAAAACTTTTAACCTTTGATACCTTTTCAAAAAATTGGGAATAACACCAATACACCAAGATCAAATTAAGAAATAACAAAGCCCTGGAAATTAGAGATTCTATTTCACTGTTATAAGAAGCGTATAATAAAGGAAGTATCATAACATGAACCACCAAACGCTGAGAGGCGGCATAAGCATTCAAGACCATATGCTCTATAAAATTATAGCCTTGCTTCCAGAAAGCTATATAAGAACCCATGCTGAAAACAGGAATTAAGCATAGTGAAACAAGGGCATAGTGCTGTGTCAACCATTCATTTAAGGAGGGGTAATCAATTAGGTTTTCAGATTCGGAGACGCTATTCCCATGAATAAATTCTATACCCAAAAAATGAACAAGAAGCGCGTAGAAGGTGGCAAGCAAAATCACTAACGACAAAGGCTTAAAATGTCTTACACGCTTCCCTTTTATAAACGCTCTGATAGTATGACCCGGTCGGGTAAAAAGCTCTTTGAGCGTATAGAAAAGCCCCTTATCGAAAGCAAGAACGCCCAATTGAATATCATTTACTATATACTTTACGTTTAGTCGATGGGTACTAGCAGCCTGTCCACAATCAGAACAATACTTTCCAATTACTTCACTTCCACAGTTTTTGCAGGTTATTGACATGAGTAATACGCTTTGACGGTCAATTTAGGATTTGACCCTTCAAAATATACAAGTTTTTTTTGATTTATAATTCGTTTAGTATTTTCGTTAGACCAACAGCCAGGCAATTTGAAAAATACAATTCTGCTATTGATAGCCGTTTTAGTGTTCTTTCCAATTTTTGGGCAAGACCTAAAATCAAAACAAGACAGCGCTTCAGTGATCTCGTATTACGACAGGATCATGCTGAAAGCAAATATTGACACGCGTACAGATAGTTACCTCAGTAAAAGCTTGAATAGTAATGACGACGAATTAAACATTAGAAACAATAACGCTTTAAAGATGTTTTTCAATCTCAATTACAGATTTCTAAGCGTCAGTTTTGGATTTGCTCCGGAATTCTTACCAGGTAATAATGATGACCAATTAAAAGGAGAATCGTCATTTAGTGATATAAAATTTAGACTCTTCTTCGGTAATTGGATTCAGGAACTTCATTATAGCAAAGTAAGTGGCTTTTATGTTGTTAATACGGGTGATTTCTTTTCTGGCTGGCAAAAAGATATCGATCCCTATTTTCAATTTCCAGGTATATCCATTACATCCTGGGGAGGTACCACCGGTTACGTTATGAACCCCGAATATTCCCTTAAAAGCCTCTATTTTAAAACAGAATGGCAGAAGAAAAGTTCAGGGTCCTTCATCCCTTCTATTAGTTATTATTATGATCATTATTCGCTTCGATTTAAAGAATATTTAGGCTCAGATAGTATTGAGAACATATTTACCCTTAGTAGTGCGATTTCTTACTACTATACCATGGTTATTCACAATAAATGGTATGTTGCTCCTTATGCTACGGCAAAATCAGGGGTTAAATTCTCAAATTTTAAATACAATAGAAGTGATAATAACACTGCGGAGAGTCATACCTATTTTACCATAGCATTGGAGGGCGGTATACAAATTGGTTATAACACACCTCGGTTATTCTTTGGATCCGCATTTAACATAAACTCTAATTGGTATACAAGCTCAGAAAACAACAGGTTGATAAATGACAAAATTTATGGTGCTGTTTATGTTGGCTACCGATTTAATGCTCCGAAATTTATAGCAAATACCTTCGATAAAGCCGAAGACAAGTTAAAGCTTTAAATAAGCCTGCCACTCTATGGCTATCTCACTACAAGACCCCAAGGTTAATCTCATGCAAGATTAAATTTCCGATCCATTATCAATATCTACCCTAAATGATAACATCCATTATACAGGCCACAATTAAATTTATTGGGGTATTATCTCTTACTTTTTTCCTAAATTTAAACCTAACTCAAATAAAAATCATTTTATGAGAAATTATTCTAATATTGGCTTAACTGTGCTCAGGGTCGGAGTTTCATTACTAATGATGACGCATGGGTATGGTAAACTGGAAAGATTACTTTCGGGAGAAGAAATTCAGTTTATGAGCTTTTTGGGTTTAAGCCCTACCATATCTTTAATACTAACCATTATTGGAGAATTTGTAGCTCCAATATTCATTATCATAGGTTATAAAACCAAATGGGCATCAATACCTCCAATAATTGCCATGGCTGTAGCTGCGCTGATCGTGCATGGGGATGATCCACTAGCTAAAAAAGAAATGGCCTTACTATATCTTATAGCATTTATAACCATTGGCCTGTTAGGGCCTGGAAAATTCAGTATTGATGGAAGGAAAAGTTAAATTTTAAGGCTTAGATTATAATACCCAACCTCCTGTTTTTCCAATAGGAGGTTTTCTTTTTTTATCACCAAGCCTGTTGTGTATCACTAAATTACTATCTTCGCGCCCAATTTTAGTATTCAAACATAATACCGACGTAGGTATTATAAGGTTCTTGGCAGTTAACCTGCATATTCAAAAATCAGTAAAACGAGAAGGTATGATGCAAATCATTAAAAGCAATAGCATACGCTATTCCAAGGGACTATATTTTATAATCATGATGTTAATTGGCTTTAGCATGCAAGCCCAAAAAAAAGACTCT
Organism: Zhouia amylolytica AD3; assembly: GCF_000511935.2. Classification (NCBI taxonomy): domain Bacteria; kingdom Pseudomonadati; phylum Bacteroidota; class Flavobacteriia; order Flavobacteriales; family Flavobacteriaceae; genus Zhouia; species Zhouia amylolytica. The sequence goes on from NZ_AYXY01000019.1 coordinate 387,948, forward strand.
ATCCAAATAATTGAAGAACCATTATACAAACCTTTTATTGAACGTTATATTCTTGATGAATTAAAAAACCTGCGTAATGATCAGGCTGAACTTAAAAAACTAACCGTTGAGAAAATTGCTAATTCTGAACTCAACAGCGCCGACAGAGCTATACGGTATACCACAGACACTACAACCAACATTTTCTATATTATTACGATTGCCGCTTCCATCCTTGTAATAATCGGCTGGAGATCATTAACGGATATCAAAAGAAAGGTTGAATCTTTAACGGAACAAAAAATTGAACAGGTTACCGCCGAATATGAAAAAAGACTTACCGAATTAGAGAATGACTTGATACTTAAATCAAAAGAACTTATCAATACTCAGGAAAAATTGACCATCACTAATCAAATACAAAGTTTATGGAGAAGAGCCTCCATTGAAGAAAAAAGTGATGAAAAAATACATATTTACGACCAAATTCTGGAAGTAGCCCCTAATAATGTAGAAGCCATGACTCATAAAGCTGATAGCCTTTTAGACATCGGAGAAATAAGATGGGCCAATTCGCTTGCAAATCAAGCCATAGATATAGATTCAAGATACTATTTGGCTTATTGGCAACGAGCTTGCTCCAATGCCATGCTGGGAAACACCACTGATGCCATTAAAGACATTGATAGGGCCGTTAAACTTACAGAGCTTACAAAGGAGGATCTTTTAAATGAAGACATGTTCACCAGCTTACACAAGCATAGTAAATTCAATCAATTATTAAAAAAGCTACAAGGGTAACCTCATTCTGTAAACAATAAAGCCGGATAATCTGTTATTAACTATGTAAATACGCTATAAACTGATTTTTTTTCATTAATTTAAGGGTGTCACCATTTAACAAAAAAACAATTGAAAATGAAAAAAATTTGCTCATCAATATTCAGTTTGGTATTTGTCATGTTGATTTACGGAAATACTTCATTTCCGTCCTATGCTGAAATACCGTTTCAGGAAAAATGGAAAACTTTAGCTCAGAATAAACAATATTTAGAAGCCGCAAGCGAATTATTATATTTAATGCATTCTGATGATACCAGAAAGAAAACTGTTGATTTTTGGAATATAGGACAAATGTATGCCATGGCCAATCAATATGATAAAGCCATCTTCTATATGAAAAAATCCATCACTGATTATTCAGATAAACAATGGACCTGGTACTGCAAAGGAACAATTGCCTTTTTGGAAAACGACAAACAAAAACTTGCATTGTATGCAACAGATTTAAGTGAAGATCACGATGACTACTATGCTCCAAACGTAGAAATACTGAACATGCTTTTAAAAAACTTTGGTAAGCCCTATGAACAGGCATATACCGGTAAGTATTAATCGGTAAGCTCGCCGGTAATCCTAATGTGGCAGATACGTACAATTTGTAGTATGCTCGTAATCCTGTTATACCCTCAATTCTTTTTATAATGCAACTTAGACTACCCCTATTTTTTGTGTGTACCCTCTCCCTATGTTTTATCAATTATGCGCAAGATAATTGCAATTGTCTAAAGGCCTTAAATGAAGTGGAACAGCTGGTTAAAAAATCGAAGAGCTATAAACTTCAGATAAAAAGGAATAAAGAAAAGGAAAAAGAATTTATTAAATGGAAAGATCATATAAATGAACAAATAACAAACGATCCGCAACGTCAATATTTTTGCGTCGGATACCTGCAAAAGTTCATTTCTTTTGTTAAAGACAAACACAATCAAATTGGGTATCAAAACACAAACCTTCCTACCTCCTTTCCGATATTTAATAAAAAAATAAATACTAGAAATTTCCTTTCTGATCAATTTTCAGGGATCTACCATGCCGGCAAAGAAAAACTGGTGATTAATAAAGAAAACGACAGTATTTGGTATGGTATCATGCTCAGTTCCAACGATCACAAATGGTCGAATGGAACTATCCGTCTAAAAATCATGAAAAACCAAAAGGGTGATCTGGAGATGTTTGAATATTTTAATAATGGCTTTCTGTTATACCATAAATTTATTGAATTCAAAAACGGTCGAATCTACCCTACATTTTGGAATAAACAGGATAGATACTTCTTTAATAAATCATATAAAGAGAACTTTGAATATAAATCTACCTATAATAATATAGATTACATCGCCATTGGATCACTTAAAAGAACCAACAAAAATATCATTGAAGCAAACCAATTTTACGAAGAGATCATACCCAAACTAAACAAAGAATACTTGATTATCGACCTTAGAAACAATGTTGGCGGGGCAATAGCTCAAACAGAACCATTACTCAAGTACATTAAAAGAAGTGATGGCCTGAAGCACATATATATCATCATCAATTTCAAAACAGCAAGTGCAGCAGAACTTGTAACTTATAAACTAATGGGTGATAAACGAACTACAGTCGTAGGTGAAAATTCAAGTGGTATAATAGCCTATAGCTATGGTAATAAATCGATGGTCGACGCTACCAATTGTTACGATTTAAAAGCTACTTTTAGTACCAAACATACAAGTTCTAAATTAGATCAATATGAATACGTTGGTATTACCCCTGCCTTTTATTTAAATAATCGCACAGATTGGGTTTCACAAATCGTTTCATTAATTAATTCCAATGCTTCTTCGAAATAAGTTTTATAAAAAATTATTAAAGCGGGTGGTATTTATGTTAATTATTTATAAATCGTAGCCAAAGAAATATTAAAGTAGATATTACTTCAGCTGTAATACTTTATTTTCAAAACAAAATCAAACAGATGAAACCATACTACTTTGCAATTACCTTATTTCTTACATGCATTTTACCGTCTTCAGGACAAAATTCAATTACTGCCAGGGTTATTGATACCACATCCAAACAACCAATCCCGTTTGCCACCATTACCCTCAATAAAAATTCTGGAATAATCAGTTCTGAATCCGGTAATTTCACCCTCCACCTTAATGCCAATATAACCGAACATGATTCGCTGTATATAAATTGTTTGGGGTATAGTGAAAAAACACTTAACATCAGTAAATTTAATGATTCCATCATTTTTCTTAGTCCAAAGGATATTGAACTTAATGAAGTAGTGCTTTTAAATAAAAACTACACCTTGGAGGAGATCATTGAACACGTCAAAGACAGCCTCGAAAAAAATTATGATTTTGATTTTTTAAAACAAAAGCTATTTATACGCAACTCCTACTACACAAAAATCGATAAAAAGGACGCAAAATTAACTGAGAGTTCCATTGCCGAATTTAATCAACCTTTTGTAGACAGCTTATTAAATGCCATCCCTAATACGAGTTCTAACCATTCTGAAGTATTAGGCGAGTTTTACAGCAAACTTTCGGAAGATAATGCTCCATCTAAGTTAGATATAATCAAAGCTTCACGGTTGTACGATAAGAATAATGAAATGTCAATAACCGCAATGACTGAAAAATTACAAGCCATTGTTAGAAAACACGTAAAGAGAGATTCCTATTTCAAAATAAAATCTGGAATCATTGGTACAAAAACAGAAATTGACTCTTCTCTTTTTGGTGATAATCAAATAAATCAAACCAAAGAAGCCATTGAAAACCGTAAAAAACAAGAGGAAGCACGTCGCAAAAGATTCTTACACTTTAAAAAACAGTCATTAACACAATTACAAAAGCATAACTTTATATTCAAGGATTCAGATCTAAACTTTATTCATAAAGACCATAAATATCAATTCGAATTAGAGAACTTAACAACATTAAACGATTACATTGTTTATAAGGTTTCTTTCCATCCAAAAGGCAGTGCCGATTACCAGGGAACCCTCTATATTAATGCCGATGATTTTGCTGTAATAAGGGTTGATTACCAAAATGTAAAACCGCTTAAAACATTTAAGTTGTTTGGAGTTTCATTTAATCATTACTTGAATAAAGGAACACTCCTCTACGAAAAGAATACCAGAAATAAATACGCCCTTAAATATGCGGAAGAAAAAGAAGGGCAACTGGTAGGTTTTAAAAGACCTGTTAAAATAATAGAAAAGAATAAAAATGTAAAAGGAAGAAGAAAACAAAACGAAGTAGCAAGTGATGTTGATTTTATTGTGAGAAATACTGACAAGGTAGAAATGATTGTATTTGAAAACACTCCAATCAACAAATCAGTCTTTACTGATTTCAAAGAAAAACCAAATGTAAAACCACACTATTTATCCAAATATGATCCGGAATTTTGGCAAGGATATAATATAATAGAACCGAATAAAGCAATTAAAACTTTTAAAAGTCTAGAAAACGAATAAACTTGGTAAGGTTAAGACATTATTTTTATAAGTAATTCTTTGAGCAAATCTGCCTGACTTAGGTTAGCGCCAACCCCCTTTCCCTGAACATCAACCTCACGCAAGTGAGATATTACAGAACTCACTTTTTTCATTGGGTAATTTTTTGCAGCCACCTGATACTCTCCCACGAAAAAAGGGTTAATCTTAAGAGTACTTGCTACACTCTTCTTAGAATGATCTGATAGCCCATGATATTGAAGAAGCTGCGTAAAAAAATTATGTAATAAAGACACGGTCACCACCAATGGGTTATCTTTCGGGTTTTGAGCAAAATAATTAATAATTCGGGTAGCTTTAACAACATCCTTATTACCTATTGCTTTGCGAAGCTCGAAATTATTGTAATCCTTACTTATCCCTATATTTTCTTCAATAATTTCAGGGGTAATCTCTGTTCCTTCCGGTAAAATTATCTGTAACTTTTCAAGCTCGTTATTAATACGCCCCAAATCAGTACCCAAAAATTCAACTAACATTTGGGATGCCTTAACACTTATCGAATATTTTTTACCTGCCAGTACCCTGCGTATCCAGTCTGGCACCTGATTATCGTAAAGCTTTTTAGACTCAAACAAAGCATCGCACTTTTTTAAGGCTTTGTATAATTTTTTTCGCTTGTCTATGGTCTTATATTTATAGCATATTACCAATACCGTAGTTGGCTGAGGATTCTCTACATAATTTTCAAACTTCTCAATGGTTCTGCTAAGGTCTTGAGCTTCCTTTAAAATAACCACTTGTCGTTCAGCCATCATCGGATAACGCTTAGCGTTAGAAACAACTTCCTCAACAGAAACATCACGGCCATAAAGCACCATTTGATTAAATCCCTTTTCCTCTTCAGATAATATATTATGCTCAATATAAGCAGCAATTTTATCAATATAATAAGGTTCATCACCCATTAAAAAATAAACAGGTTTTATATTTCCCTTCCTGATATCTGCTACCAATTGTTTTACCTCTTCCATTCAAAAGTGTTATTTTTAAGATACATCAAATGATAATAACCATATTTTAATTTGTGTAATCTCCTAGGTTATTTGCATATTTGCCTGATGCAAAAACTGAACTTCTCAAAATATAGCTTTCGCTTCAAAAGTAGCGAAAATAACATCCAAATCTTTGATGAAATTCGCAAAAAATTTGTGGTTCTTCAGCCAGAGGAATGGGTTCGCCAAAATGTTGTTCAGTTTTTAATTCATGAGAAAAAATATCCAAAACAATACATAAATGTTGAAAAACTACTTAAGGTCAATGGGTTAAACAAAAGATATGACGCTTTAGTTTATCACCCCGATGGCTCCATTAATATAGTAGTTGAATGTAAAGCACCGTCTGTTAAAATTAACCAGGCAACCTTTGATCAAATTGCCCGGTATAATTTGACACTAAAAGCAGACCTGTTAATGGTTACAAATGGTTTAAGGCATTATTTTTGTAGGTTGGATTATAAAAATGAACGTTATATATTTTTAAACGAATTACCTCCAAATAATTGAATAAACAACTCGAAATAGCCATTGTCATTCTGAATTGGAATGGACGCTCACTCTTAGAGCAATTCATACCGAATGTATTAAAGTATTCGGATAATGCAACCGTTTATGTAGCTGACAATGCATCTGAGGACGACTCCGTCGAATACTTAAGACAAAATTATCCGGAGGTCGGGATCGTTATGAATAAAGAAAATGGTGGATTCGCGAAAGGTTATAATGATGCCCTCAAACATATCAATGCAGATGTCTATTGTCTTTTAAACTCCGATGTAGAAGTTACAAAAAACTGGCTCACTCCTATTCGATCATTTTTTGAAAACGATAAAAAGATAGCCATCGCTCAACCCAAAATTTTAGATTTCAAAAATAAATCAATGCTCGAATATGCAGGAGCTGCCGGAGGTTTTTTAGACATGTTCGGATATCCTTTTTGTAGAGGAAGAGTATTCCAGACATTAGAAATGGATCAAGGGCAATACAATGACATTAAAGATATTTTTTGGGCAACAGGAGCTTGTATGTTTATCCGAAAACATGTCTTCGATTCACTAAAAGGTTTTGATGAAGACTATTTTGCCCATCAAGAAGAAATAGATCTATGCTGGAGAGCCAATAATTTGGGCTATAAAACTAAATATATTGGTACGTCTTCAGTTTATCACGTTGGTGGTGCAACTCTAAATAACATGAACCCTAAAAAGACTTTTCTAAACTTTAGGAATTCATTATACTCCCTGACCAAAAATCTTCCCTTAAAAAAGGTGATCCCTTTGGTTTTAATACGCCTGGTTTTAGATGGTGTTGCTGCAATGAGATTTTTATTTCAATTTAAATTCCAGCATTTGTTCGCAATATTTAAAGCACATTTAAGTTATTATTGGAACCTTCGAAAAATGTCGAAAAAAAGACAACAATTGGATGAGTATAAAAAATATTATGTGTGTACATCTATTGTATGGTCATATTTCGTAAGAAAAAGAAAACACTATAGCAGTTTAGTAAAAGATTAACGATAAACTCTTATTTTGTTTTAACATATTTTAATATTTTTGGTTGAACTTTAAATTAAGCATGTTAGTTATGAAAAAAATTCTTTTCTACGGTTTAGGATTAACCGTATTATTTAGTTCTTGTGTTTCTCAAAAGAAATATGCAGACTTAGAATCTAAGTACAAGGAATCACAAGATCTTTTAAATTCAGCAACAGTTAAGTTAAACTCTTGTCTTGAAGAAAAATCATCATTAAACAGTCAAATCGATAGACTTAGCGCAAGCAATAAAGATCTTATTAACCAAATAGGTAACTTTACTGATTTGACTAAAAAAGGTGCTGAAAACCTAGAGAAATCTCTCGAAAGCCTTCAAGAAAAAGATCTTACGATCAGAAAACTTCAAGATGCTGTTACGCGTAGAGACTCAGTTAACTTAGCCCTTGTACAAAGCTTAAAAGGTGCTCTTGGAAATCTTGATGACGAAGACATCGAAATCAGCGTTGAAAAAGGTGTAGTTTATGTTTCTATTTCAGATAAACTATTATTCTCAAGTGGTAGTACAAAAGTATCATCTAGAGCTAGAGAAGTTTTAGGAAAAGTGGCTACAGTTGTTAAAAACAAGCCAGACTTTGAATTTATGGTAGAAGGTCACACTGATAATGTGCCAATCCATACTTCTAGCATCCAGGACAACTGGGATTTAAGTGTTCTAAGAGCTACTTCAGTGGTTAGAATTCTTCAAAATGACTTCGGTGTTGCTCCTGCTAGAATGACAGCAGCTGGTAGAAGTGAATACATTCCTTTATCTGATAACTCTAGTAAAGACGGTAGAGCTAAAAACAGAAGAACAAGAATTGTTGTACTTCCTAAACTAGATCAGTTCTACAATATGATCGAAGAAGGTATGAAAGATCCTGAGATCAACTAATTTCTTCGAGATATACCATCATAAAAAAGGCTTCAAAATTTTGAAGCCTTTTTTAATATTTATAATTTAAAATTGAATGAGTAATTGAAACGAAACTAATCCCTTTAGCTTAATTAATTAAAATATATCCAGTGATCCTTTTCCTTCCCTGACAATTACAGCCTCATCTTCCGATAAATCAATTACCGTAGAAGGTATATTATCACCATACCCCCCATCAATAACTATATCCACAAGGTTATCCCATTTTTCAAGAATCAGCTCAGGATCGGTGGTATACTCTATTAATTCATCCTCATCATGGATAGAGGTAGATACAATAGGATTTCCTAATTGTTCCACAAGTTCTCTGGCTATATTATTATCCGGAACCCGAATACCTACCGTTTTCTTTTTCTTAAAATCCTTAGGTAAATTATTACTACCAGGAAGAATAAATGTATATGGCCCCGGAAGTGCTCTTTTTAAAATTTTAAACGTTGGCGTATCTATTTGCCTTACGTAATCTGATAAATTACTCAAATCCGGACAAATAAATGAAAAGTTCGCTTTTTCAAGTTTTACCCCCCTGATTCGGGCTATTTTTTGCAAAGCTTTGGAATTTGTAATATCACATCCCAAACCATAAACAGTATCAGTTGGATATATGATCAGCCCTCCCCGTTTAAGAACAGCAACCACTTTAGCTATCTCCCGCGGATTAGGATTTTCTTCGTATATGCGAATTAATTCTGCCATTTAACTATATTAATATACAAAATCAATCTAACACTTTGAGTTTGGCAAATCTTAAAAGCAACTTTTTAACACTACCATTATCAAATTTAATCTCAGCTTTTTTGTCGTTGCCAACACCTTCTAATTTAATAATCTGACCTCTGCCAAAACGCGTATGTTCTACCTTACACCCTTCCGACAAGCTTTGATCAATCGTATTAGTATTCTTTAAAGGTTCCCCTAAATTTGGTTTCAATTTACGCAATTTCCTTAGCTTTTCTTCATTGGGCCTTGGAACGGAAGGTGGAGTTCCCGATACGGGTTTCTTTTGTCGATATTTACTTTTGTCAACCTCACCGAAAATATCAGAGTCAATCATCGATTTATATCGGTAGCCGGAATTCACGGGAGGTGTTAAATATTCAAGAAACTGATCGTCTATTTCCTCTATAAATCTACTTGGCTCTGCATCGATAAGTTTCCCCCAGCGATACCTGCTTTGCGTATATGTAAGATATGCTTGTTTTTCAGCCCTGGTGAGTGCCACATAGAATAGGCGACGCTCCTCCTCTAATTCACTTCTTGTATTCAAACTTAATGCCGAAGGAAATAAATCTTCCTCCATTCCTACAATATATACATTCGGAAATTCAAGTCCTTTAGCCAGGTGAATGGTCATTAATGCAACACGATCATCATCTTCGTTATCATTATCAAGATCTGTCGCTAAAGCAACATCTTCAAGAAATTCAGACAAATTCCCGGTGGCTTCATCGATTTCCCTTTGGCCTTCGACAAAATCCTTAATACCATTCAACAATTCCTCTATATTATCGAGTCTGGTGATACCTTCCGGAGTACCATCTTTTTTTAATTCCCGGATAAGGCTGGTTTTCTTAATTACATGCTCAGTTAATTCGAAAGCATTAGCACTTTCATTCATAATCTGAAAACTCTGTATCATCGTTACAAAGTCTTCTAATCGCTGTTTGGTAGGATTATTAAGATTAAGATCAATTTTCCTGACATGTTGCATCACCTCATATATAGATCGATCATAATGTTTCGCAGCAACAACAAGTTTATCTATCGTGGTTGCTCCTATACCCCTTGCAGGATAATTTATGACACGCTTTAAAGCTTCTTCATCTTTAGGATTTAAAACTAAACGCAAATAAGCAAGTACGTCTTTAATTTCTTTTCGCTGATAAAATGACAAGCCTCCATAAATTCGATACGGTATATCACGTTTACGAAGTGCGTCTTCAATAGCTCTTGATTGTGAATTGGTACGATACAGTACAGCAAAATCCGAATTTAACATCTGATGCTGCATTTTAGACTCAAAAATAGAAGAGGCAACAAAGCGTCCTTCTTCTGAATCAGTTACTGATCTGTGAACCTTAATAAGCGGCCCCTCATCATTCGCCGTCCATACAGTTTTATCCAGTCTGCTTTTATTTTTCTCTATAACCGAGTTTGCCGCCTTTACAATATTATTCGAAGAACGATAGTTTTGTTCTAAGCGATATACCTCTACACCATCATAATCTTTTTGAAAATTAAAAATGTTATTGATATTCGCCCCTCTAAAAGCATAGATACTCTGAGAGTCATCACCAACAACACAAATGTTTTGATAACGATCACTCAAAGCCCTTACGATTAAATACTGAGAATGGTTGGTATCCTGGTACTCATCCACCAATATATACTTAAATCGCTCCTGATACTTCGCCAGAACTTCAGGAAATCGCGTTAGCAACTCATTGGTTTTCAACAAAAGATCATCAAAGTCCATGGCACCGCTTTTAAAACATCGGTTACAGTACTCTTCATATATTTCACCAATCCTTGGTCTCTTTGCCATGGCATCAGCTTCTTGTAAGTCGGAATTATTAAAATAGGCCCTAACAGTAATCAGGCTATTTTTAAAAGATGAAATACGATTCTGAATTTGCTTGTATTTATAAATATCCTTATCCAGCCCCATCTCCTTAATAATAGCCGCTATCAATCTTTGTGAATCCTGAGAATCATAAATCGTAAAATTACTTGGATAACCAAGCTTATCACTTTCAATCCTTAAAATCTTGGCAAAAATGGAATGGAAGGTTCCCATCCATAAATTCTTAGCTTCACTAGATCCTACAATCTGCGCAATTCGATGTTTCATCTCTCTCGCAGCTTTATTCGTAAAGGTCAACGAAAGAATATTAAACGGATCAACCCCCTGCTCCATTAAATATGCTATACGGTAAGTGAGCACACGTGTCTTACCAGATCCGGCTCCGGCAATCACCATTAAGGGTCCATCTTTATGTAACACAGGCGCTTTCTGCGCTTCATTTAACTCTGCTATATACTGTTCCAAAGTCGTTTATCTTATATCATTAATCAAACCGTGAATTTAACCATAATGAAACTATTATTAAAGGACATTACAATTATTTATAAACATCTTTTTAAGATCACTTTTTTCAGCTACCCAACAAGTATTTAAAGTCAGCCATGAATATTTATTGAAGTCAGAATCATACAATCCTCGAACATCATTAAAGGGCTGCTTAATCAATCTTACCCTACCCTAAACTAAAATCCAACATAATATTTTCAATGATGTTATGAGAATTTATTTCTTTATATACTACAAAGCCCGTAGATTTACATACAGGAAAATCAAAACCCATCGGAATCCTGGTAAATCGATGGAAAATGTTTTGATTGCAAAAACTATCATTCTTTGAATCAATGATATCAATTGTTAAGAAAAATAATTTATGGTAAACAATTTTATGCAGGTTCTGGCTAACATTCCCTGGTGGGGATGGGCCTTATTCATTTTACTAATAATTGCCATCAGAGACATTTTTATTCAACGAGCTCACACCATCAGTCACAATTTCCCCATTGTTGGTCACATCAGGTATATGTTGGAAAGTATAGGCCCTGAGTTAAGACAATACTTAGTGGCGAATAACAGAGAAGAATTACCATTCAACAGAATTGAACGTGGTTGGATTTATGCCTCCGCAAAGAGAGAAAATAATTATGAGGGCTTTGGGACAGACAGAGATATATATGCACAGCAATATATCTTTATAAATAATGCTATGATTCCTTTTAAACTTCCTGACGGGCATCCCAATAAAACCGATTATGCATTTATACCATGTGCTAAAGTAATGGGAGCTTATCATAAAAGAAAAAAGCCCTATCGTCCAAAATCCGTTATTAATATTTCTGCCATGAGCTTTGGATCATTATCAGCAAAAGCTGTGGAATCAATGAATGTCGGAGCCAAAAAAGCAGGTGCTTATCACAATACCGGGGAAGGTGGCCTTTCTCCTTATCATAAAAATGGCGCCGATGTGATTTTTCATATCGGAACAGGATATTTTGGTGTAAGAGATGAGGAAGGAAATTTTTCCATGGAGAAATTAAAAAACCTTGTCAAAGAAAATCCGTGTATTAAAGCTATTGAAATTAAACTTTCTCAAGGTGCTAAACCTGGTAAAGGTGGCGTATTACCAGGCAAGAAGATCTCTAAAGAAATTGCAGAAATCAGGCATGTCCCAATCGGACAAGATGTGCTTTCCCCACCAAATCATACTGTATTTAACACGGTAAGTGAAATGGTAGATTTCATTGAAAATGTTGCCAATGAAACTGGCCTGCCAGTAGGAATTAAAGCAGCCATTGGTAAATTAGACGAATGGAAAGAACTAGCCAAAATAATGAAGGAAACTAATAAAGGCCCTGATTTTATTACTGTCGACGGTGGTGAAGGAGGAACCGGTGCTGCTCCTCCTAGTTTCGCTGATCATGTATCACTGCCATGGGTTTATGGCTTTAGCGATGTATATCGAATATTTAAAAATCAAGACATTACAGATCACATCGTTTTTATTGCCAGTGGTAAATTAGGCTTTCCTGCCAGAGCTGCAATGGCATTCTCTATGGGAGCCGATTGTATCAATGTGGCTCGGGAAGCAATGATGAGTATTGGCTGTATACAAGCACAAATTTGTCATACCAATCGCTGCCCGGCAGGAGTTGCAACTCAGAAAAAATGGCTACAAAATGGTATTGACGTCCCCCTTAAAAGTGATCGCTTGTTTTCCTATTTTAAGACTTTTAAAAAAGAATTACTCGAAATCACCCATGCATGTGGCTATGAACATCCATGCCAGTTTACCATGGATGATGTAGATGTTAGTTTAGGCGATAAAAATATGACACAAACCTTAGCAGCTGCCCATAATTATAATAAACATAAGGTGCCGTTTAACGGCATGCAAGAATTAAAAGAATGCCCGTATTTAGGTGGGTCAAATGATTGAAAATGATTTTACAGGAAACACCTGTTATACATGTAAACACATTACCAATGTTATAAATTTAACGCTATTGCGCTAATTTCACCAATTATCTATGGTGAATTACTTTTTAAAAATTAATAAATTGCGTCGATTTTAAAATAATTAAAACTTAATACCTTTACTAATGAAGTACCTTTTACCTACTTTAACATTACTTTTATTAACTACAGGTGTATTCGCACAAAGCAGAAGAGAATTAAAAGATCAGGTGGAATCCTTAAGTTCACAACTAGACTCCACAACCACCCTACTCACAAAAACGCAAAGAGATCTTGGAAGTGCGGAAAGAAAGGTGAATAGTCTCGATACTCAGGTGACGCAACTTTCTGAAAGTAATAAAGAACTGCTTAATAACATGAACAAGTTTCTTTCAGCTTCGACTCAACAGTCAAATAGCATGAATAAAACTTTAAAAGCACTTGAAAATAAAGAGGCACAGTTAAAGGGCTTACGTGATGCTTTCAGCGCCAATGACTCCATCGCTCTGATTATTCTTACTGACCTAAAAAAATCATTAGGGGAAAATGCGCAGGTTGGTGTTCAAAATGGTGCCATTACGATTTTATCAAATAACTCTTCTATTTTCGGCTCTAAAACGGGAAGCAGTACAATAGAAGCGTCTGCTAAAGAATTTTTAGGAAAAATCGCAACCGCAGCCAAAAAACACCAGGGCTTTATGGTTTCGGCAGAAAATAATAGTAATGACTGGGCTATTAGTGGCTCTAGAGCTGCTGCTATAGGAGAGGTTTTTCAAAATGATTTCGAAACTCCAGCTAATGAAATAAAAACTTCAGCCGTTGCAGGAGAGAAAGATTTAACCATTATCCGTATTCATCCGTCATTCGACAATTTTTACCTTTGGGTAAGAGACAATATTAAAAATGGGAATTAAGAGGCATACCTCTAATTGGATGAACCGCTGAAACCAATAATTTTATTTACTTTAGTTTTAAATAAACTATAAAAAAATGGAAAACATTCTCTTCTATGTAATTGCCTTTACGGTACCAACAATAATAACTGGAGTTATTGCCTACTACTTCTTTAACCTTCACACAAAAAATGAGGAAGGAAGAAGAAGGTTTTTAATCCAAAAAGATGCCCAAAAGAATGCAATGCCGATACGACTTCAGGCTTATGAGAGAATGGCTTTATTTCTAGAAAGAATTAGTCCTGCAAAGCTACTTACCAGAACCGTTCCTGAATCAGCTGATAAAAATGATTATGAACGATTGTTAATTCGATCTATCGAAAGCGAATTCGATCACAATATTGCTCAGCAAATATACATGAGTGACGAATGCTGGAACATCGTAAAAACTGCTAAAAATGCAACCATCCAGCTTATTCGTAAAGCAGGAATGCAGGCCGAAACCGCTAATAAATTAAGAGAGACAGTGCTCAATGAACTTTTAGAAAAACAACCACCATCAAGTGCAGCCTTAGCATTTATAAAAAAAGAAGTTGACTCGATGTGGTAATCCCACGTCGATCAGGAAAAATTAAAAGCCGCTTACAGCGGCTTTTTTAATTCTTTATTTTATCCTGCTAAATTAATGTTTTTGACACTTTGCTTTCGCTCTGCTTCCAGACGTTCTTTTGCATAACCATAACCCTCTTTCCACCATTCCTTCATCAATTCTTTATTAAAATATAATGAGTTCTCAGTTAACCGTTTAGGGGTATAAAAAGTTCTCAGTTTAACATTCTTATTCATAGCGGCTAACTTCCCTTCTACAATATCGTGATACTCTAGCTGATCCAGTACAAATGTGTATAAATTAACCATAAGTGAAAAAGGGTTCTTTCCCAAAACTTTATTGAACTCCATGTTCTCGGTTTCTAAAATAATAGCATCAACTTCAGTAGCACCACGCTTAATAGCTTCTCTTATCGGAACCACACTTCCAAACCCCCCATCAGCATATTCGCATCCGTCCTTTTTTGCCAGCGTCATAAATGGAATATAATTACATGACATCCAGATCCAGTCACAAAAATCATCGTAATCAAAATCGTTGATAGATTTGTATTCTACCCTGTTTTTGGAAAGGTTACTTACAGTCACTACAACATCTTTATTACTATCCTTTAGAATATTGAATTCTTCCGGAGTTAAATTTCTCCTTATATTTTTCCTTAGACTTTTACTCTCTCCAAAGGTCCGCTTCCCTTTAATAAGCTGCCAAATTACATTTATATGATTCATTGCTACATATTCCTTTCCATCCTTCTTCCTGACAACAAAGGGATTATTACTAAATATTTTACGTTGTGTAACTGTTGTATAAATATCGTATAGCTTTTCAATATTTCGATTCGCTAAATGCGGTATTATTAAACTACCGGTAGAAGTTCCAACATAAAGATCGTAATCTTTTTGCTCGACTTCCATTAAATATTGTGCCACTCCACCAGCAAATGCACCTTTACTACCTCCTCCACTAATTACCAATGCCTTCATTCTTAACTTGTTTAATTATATCTCTGATGTCTGTTGATTCTTAAATTGTGCAAATTCAAACCCCCTTTGCCACCACTTAGTCATTTTTTCTTCGTCAAAAATTAATGAATTTGTGGTTAAAACCACTGGAGTGTAATAAAAATTTATGATCACATTATGATTACTTGCCACAAATTTCCCAATTTTTATATTCTGATTCTCTATTCGATCTAACATAAAAGCAAACATATTCGTCAATAATGAAAAAGCATTTTTTGACGGCATCCGGTTTAAATGTGTAACCTCCGTTTGTAATATAATTGCATCAACTTCAGTAGCACCTCGTTTAATCGCCTCCTCTATTGGAACCATACTTCCAATACCTCCATCGGCGTACTCACAGCCATTCTTTCTTACCAGGCTCATGAAAGGAGTGTAATTTGCAGATATCCATACCCATTCACAGTATTCTTCATAATCATAATCTAAAATCGATTTATACTCAACCTCATTCATCGATAAATTTGAAACAGTAACAACTACTTCTTTACCAGAATGTTTTAAGGCTAAAAATTCCTCTTTAGTTAATGTGTTACGTATTAAATTTAGCAAATTATAACTCTCTCCAAATGTTTTGCTACCTCTTAAAAAATTTCGAAGGACATTAACGTGATTAATCCCTACACTTTGTATTCCATACTTATTTTTAATGGTAAAAGGATATTTATTAAAAATATCATCATTGGTTACCGAGGTGTAAACCTTTTTAATCTTCTCAACCTTATTTAATGCTAAGTGATTAGCGAGTAAACTTCCGGTTGAAGTTCCTATTACCAATTTATAATCATTCTGTAATTCCTCTATTAAATACTGAGCCACTCCGCCGGCGAAGGCCCCCTTACTGCCACCACCCGAAATTACCAGCGCTCTCATTGTAACTTGCTTTTTAAAAAGGTTTGTTCTTTAGTATTAAGTTCGGAAATAATAGATTCAAATCTAATTTTATATGTTAAATCATTTAATAAATCGGTTAAAAGTGATTTTGAGAATTTAGCAAATTGCCACGAATGATGTAAACAGGCATTAACCAAATCCTTTAAATTCTGATCCGTAAAGGCCTGCAACTCATTCAGCATTATAAATGCGTTTTGCCTTACTTCAAAATTGAACCTGGATGAAGTATAAACGGATAATTCGTCAAAATATGACGACTTTTCTACAGTATTGTAATCCTCCGTTAGAATTGCCAGTGTTAACCATAACATCCTAATATTCTTATTATTAAAACCATAAATACCGTCTGTTTTATCCAGGTAAATGGAGGTTCGATTCGGAAAATTTCTCCAGAGATTGAATAAAGCATTTTCCATGGTAGTATAACTTTGATCAGAAAGTAAACTTTCATAATCAGATTGGAGATCGGGAGGAATACTATCCAAAGTCATTGACAAAACCTGTCTCACCTTCAGGTCTTTTAATTTAAACGCTTTCTTATAAAGAGGCATAGCCACAGAAAGTGGTAGTTTTTTTAACTGCACAACAGCTTCTTGCTTTAACGTATAGTAATAATTACCTTCTAAAATAGAATCCAGTAAGTCATAACGTTCCTTTTCAGATAGCAAAGTATCCCTTCTATCCTTTAAACCAATTAAATCCCGTAATGATTTATTCCTTTTCAAATGGTTAAAAGCCTCAGACTTCGGAAACTCCTTATTCATCAACCATGTTTGCTTAAATTCATTTAGATCTTTACCACTGGAAGCCTCCATTTCCCGTATAAAATCATCAACGGTAACATTTTTATAAGCGTAACGGTTCAAATAGTTCTTTATCCCCTCCCTAAAAGCATGAGATCCGATCTGCGATCTTAAAACGTGAAGCGCCCAGGCGCCTTTTTGATAAAACGTTAAACTGCTGGCTTCTGGATCCAATAGCCCCTCTCCCTTACCCTGTTTACTTAAATCTGTCAATTGCTTTGCCGATTCGTATAATGCATTAAAATAATAATCATCTCCAAATATTTCTCTTTCCGCTAACAAAGCATAATACGTTGCAAACCCTTCATGCAACCAATGATGTCCACCGTCAACTTCAGTAACTAAATCTCCAAACCATTGATGAGCAAGCTCATGAGCATTCACATTCACATAGTTTTCATCGTTATAGGCAATTGTATCAACGACATATCGATCAGAAAAAATAGTAAGGGTCGTGTTCTCCATGCCTGCATACATAAAATCCCTAACCGGCACCTGCTTATAGTTCTGCCAGGGATAAGCCACCCCTATTTCCTTTTCTAAAAAATCAAATATTTGTTTGGTGTATTTATATGTGGGTTCCAGTTTTACTTCATCCTTTGGACGATAGTATAATTCAATCGGAACTCCCCCCTCAGAATAAATCACCTTTTTATCAAAGTCACCTATCGCCAATGCTAATAAATAACTACTCATGGGCGCAGACATATCATAATTCCACGTCTTGGATTCACCACTGACATTTACACTTTTTAAATCTCCGTTAGCAATCACCACATAGGCCTTGTTAAAAGTTACTGATAAATCGAATTCAACCTTTTCGTTCATATCATCAAAACTAGGCAACCAATGACTCGTGTATTTACCCTGTCCCTGGGTCCATAACTCTTTATTCCGATTAGGTTCGTCCCAACCGATAAAATACATAGCTTTAGATGGAGTAGTATTAAAACTTATGGTCAAGTCGTAATTCTTACCACTTCTGAATTTTTTATATATAATTAATTTATCTCCCGTATAGCGATATCTCACCTTCGCATTATGTAGCAAAATTTCAGAAAAATTCATGTGTCGGGCATCTACCGTTAAGGAATCGGTTTTAGCCATAACATGAAAATTATATACCACAGTACCGGAAACGGATTTCTGTTCTGAATTTATTTTTATAGATGCCTTTCCTTTAAGAATATCTACCCCGGCATTCGAGGTAGCCTTAGAAAAAACCGCGTTATAAATGATAAAGCAAATAAAAAGTAAAGTTTTATTCATGTATGTCTTGGGTATTTTATTCTAAAATATGCAAAAGTTAACGAAATACAGAACGAACACCTAAAACTAAATGCAATCACCCCACAATTTAAATTTTTACAGGCCTTAGAATGCTTACAATTTATTTATATTTTCGTAGTTGTGAATAAAAGCCCTAACATACTACAAACCCCTATTGATTACCTCAAAGGCGTAGGCCCTAATAGAGCCGATCTTTTACGTAAAGAATTGGGTATTCACACCTATCAGGATCTGATTAATTTATTTCCTAACCGTTATATCGATAAAACGCGCTATTACAAAATAAACGAATTACAAAGAAACAGCGCAGATGTACAATTGGTTGGTAAAATTGTCCACTTAAAAACAGTTGAGCAAAAAAGAGGAAAACGATTGGTTGCCACCTTTACAGATGATACGGGTAGCATGGAGCTCGTTTGGTTTCGTGGGCATAAATGGATCAAAGAGAGCATAAAGATCAATCAACCCTATGTCGTTTTTGGAAGAACTAATTGGTATAATGGCGTTTATAGCATGCCTCATCCGGAAATGGAATTACTGGAGGAGCATAAAAAGAATATGCGTATTACAATGCAACCGGTATATCCATCCACCGAAAAACTAAATAACAAGGGAATAACCAATCGTGTTGTAAATAAATTGATGCAACAACTTTTTATAGAAACACGAGGCAGGTTTCAGGAAACATTATCCAATAAAATCTTAAATGAGTTAAATTTAATTTCCAAAAATGAGGCCCTTTTTAATATTCATTTTCCAAAGGATCAGGAACTATTGGCCAAGGCTAAATTTAGATTGAAGTTCGAGGAGCTTTTCTATATTCAACTTCAACTCATTTCTAAAAACATCGTTCGTAAACAAAAGATTAAAGGACTGACATTCGACCAGGTTGGAACATTCTTTACCGATTTCTACAACAATCATCTTCCATTTGATTTAACAGGGGCTCAAAAAAGAGTAATCAAGGAAATTAGAAATGATTTAGGCAGTGGAGCTCAAATGAATCGCTTACTTCAAGGTGATGTAGGCTCCGGAAAAACCATGGTCGCTCTGATGTCAATGCTACTGGCTATAGACAACGGATGCCAGACTTGCCTGATTGCTCCTACGGAAATACTTGCGCAACAACATTATAACGGACTTTTGGAGTTAGTTAAAGATTTAAATATCAATATCAATATACTAACAGGATCCAGTAAAACATCAGAACGAAAAATTATTCATGAAGCTCTTGAAAATGGAACGTTAAATATTCTTATTGGTACCCACGCCATATTAGAAGACAAGGTTATATTTAACAATTTAGGACTTGCCATTATAGATGAACAGCATCGATTCGGAGTTGCTCAACGCGCTAAAATGTGGCATAAAAATAGTGTTCCTCCCCATATTTTGGTCATGACCGCTACCCCTATCCCAAGAACCTTGGCAATGAGTTTATATGGAGATCTCGATGTTTCAGTTATAGATGAACTTCCACCGGGCAGAAAGCCTGTTAAAACAGTCCATAGATACGACAGCAATCGATTAAAGGTTTTTAAGTTTTTGAAGGATGAAATAGAAAAAGGTCGGCAAATATATATTGTTTACCCCCTTATTCAAGAGTCTGAAAAATTAGACTATAAAGATTTGATGGATGGATTTGAGAGTGTAGCCCGAGAATTCCCATTACCTGATTATCAGATATCTATCGTTCATGGTAAAATGAAACCTGCGGACAAGGATTATGAGATGGAACGATTTGTAAAGGGTGAAACTCAAATAATGGTGGCTACTACTGTTATAGAGGTAGGAGTGAACGTTCCTAACGTATCGGTGATGATTATAGAGAGTGCTGAACGTTTTGGACTGTCCCAACTCCACCAGCTTAGAGGAAGAGTTGGTCGGGGTGCAGAACAAAGCTACTGTATCTTAATGACCAGTCATAAACTGAGCAATGACTCTAAAACACGTTTAGAAACCATGGTAAACTCTAATGACGGCTTTGAAATTGCAGAGGTTGATTTAAAACTTAGAGGCCCGGGAGACATTATGGGTACCCAACAAAGTGGAATCCTGAACCTAAAAATTGCAGATATTGTAAAGGATAACGACATCCTTAAAACTGCTCGCTATTACGCAATGAATGTTCTAAAGAACGACACCAATCTTTCAAAAGAAGAAAATGCCATTATACGTTACACTTATGCGCAACTAGCCAAACATAAAAACATCTGGAACTACATAAGTTAATACATAAAAAAGGTGGGTTGAATAGACCCACCTTTTTTATTCCAATATACTATCGTTTAGTCCTCATCGCCTGCAGGCAAAACAATTTTACCTAAGCGCTCTTTTTCCTTTTCCAGAGCCTCTCTGCCATTTTTGATATGTTTATCCAACTCATTAAGCGACTCTTCAGCCCTGACAATAATTTCCTCTTTTTCTTTTATAACTGATTCTTCAAGGGTTCCCTCTTCCTTAGCTTTTGAAAGGCGCTCTTTTGCTTCAGTAACTTTCTGACGCCCATTTTGTAATTCACTTTCTTTATCGGCTAGAAGCTTTTCATGAGCTGATACCAACTCTTTTGCCTCCTCAGCTCGAGCTTGTCCATAAGCCTTACCGGTTAAACCATCTTTGTCTTTTCCATAAGAATGGCCATTATGATCAGCTTTATCATCTTCGCTCTGAACCTTAGCTTTTGTTTTTTCAAGCTGTTTTTTAGTTTTTTCCTTAGCTTTATCTTTTGCTTCCTGAGTGTCGTCCTCAACCTTATCTGATTTTTCTTTAAGTTCCGTTGTTTCCTTTTCTACTTTTTCCGAAGCTGCTTTGGCTGTTTTTTCAACAGACTTACCCTGAGCCATAGCTGTTTGGGTTGAAAAAAATAATCCTAACACAAAGGTTGATAATACAAGTTTATAAGTTTTCATCGAATAGATTTTTTTGAGTTAATTAAGTGAAGTTCTAAATACTGTCTAATTCCTTTACGGCTTCATGAACATCATCTGCCACATTTTTTAATGATTCAGCAGATGCTTCAATCGTATTTTGAACAGAATCTATAGTCTGAACAGCCTTATCAACTTGTTCTTGTTCTTTCTTTTTTGTGTCTTCGCAACCTACAGTGAATACTACAGTTGCCACTAAAGCTAAAATTTTTATTGATTTCATGTTTGATTTGGTTAGTAATTAAACATTTGTTACATAAACATATACGGGGATATTAAAAAATTAGACGTTTCTGGCCAGAAAAATATTTTTATCAGTTTGAGAACTACTAGCATTAATTTATCTTTGCCCTCCGTTGGTGCATTTCTGGAAAGGAGATTCATTTATGTTCTTCGGATAGAATGTTAAGGCACTGAATATTGTTACTATAAAAGCAAACAAATGAAAATATCTTACAACTGGTTAAAACAATTTATCTCATTAGATTGGGAAGCTGATAAAACTTCAGAACTTTTAACAGATCTTGGACTTGAAGTAGAGGGCGTAGAAAAATTTGAATCTGTTAAAGGTGGGTTAAACGGTGTTGTCGTTGGACATGTTTTGGAGTGCATCAAACATCCAAATGCAGATAAATTGAAAATTACCAAGGTAGATATAGGAAATAATACACCTGTACAAATAGTATGTGGAGCTCCAAACGTTGATGCAGGTCAAAAAGTTCCGGTTGCCACTATTGGTACCGTTTTATATGACGAAAAAGGAGAGCCCTGGCAGATAAAAAAAGGAAAAATTCGAGGCGAAGAAAGCTTCGGAATGATTTGTGCCGAAGATGAATTAGGTCTTGGTAAAAGTCATGATGGTATCATGGTACTTAACGAAGAACTAGAACCTGGCACACCATGTGCAGAGCTGTTTGAAATTGAAAGTGATACTGTTTTTGAAATAGGTCTTACCCCAAACAGAGCCGATGCTATGAGCCATTATGGGGTAGCAAGAGATCTAAGGGCAGGACTTGTTCAAAAAGAACATAATTTACAACTCATAACTCCATCAGTAAGTAGTTTTCATGTAAACAGTCGCACCTACAAAGTAGATGTAGAAGTAGAAAACAAAGAACTTGCTCCACGTTATTGTGGAGTGACTATTGCCGGAGTTAAGGTTACAGAATCTCCAAATTGGTTAAAAAACAGATTAAAAGCAATAGGTCTGACCCCTAAAAATAATGTAGTGGATGCTACGAATTACGTACTGCATGAACTGGGTCAACCCTTACATGCTTTTGATGCTGATAAAATTACAGGCGATAAGATCATCGTTAAAACCCTTGAAGCCGGAACCAAATTCACAACCCTTGATGAAGTTGAAAGAGAACTCAGCGATGAGGATCTAATGATCTGTGATACCGAAAAGCCATTATGTATTGCCGGTGTGCTGGGTGGTCTGAATTCAGGGGTTACCGAACATACGTCTAAAGTATTTTTAGAGAGCGCATATTTCAATCCTGTTTCAATTCGAAAAACAGCAAAGAGACATGGTATTAATACAGATGCTTCTTTTAGATTTGAACGAGGAATTGACATCAATTTCACTAAATATGCCATGCTTAGAGCGGCATTACTTATCCAGGAAATAGCCGGTGGTGAAGTTACTGCTGATATTGTAGACCTCTACCCTACTAAATTTGAAGACTTTCAAGTTTTTCTTACCTATGAAAAGGTTAACAGCCTGGTAGGACAGGAAATCTCCAGAGAAACCATTAAATCAATTTTAATGTCCCTGGAAATTAAGATTAATAACGTTACCGAAACCGGAATAGGACTAACCATCCCGTCGTATCGCGTTGATGTACAAAGAGAAGCCGATGTAATTGAAGAAATTCTCAGGGTTTACGGATACAACAATATCGAAATTAATTCCAAACTAAATGCCTCTGTATCACCTACCTCAAGATTTGAAGACTATAAGGTACAGAACGTAATTGGAAATCAATTGGTAGCTCAAGGGTTCTATGAAATTATGTCGAACTCATTGACTTCTGCCGAATACATAAAACTAACAGAAAGTCTTAAGGAAGAACACAATGTTGAAATGCTAAACCCATTGAGTTCAGACCTAAGCGTTATGAGACAGTCGTTATTATTTAATGGCTTAGAAGCTGTTTCCTATAACATTAACAGACGTAATCCGGATCTTAAACTGTTTGAATTTGGTAAAACCTACCATAACTACGAAAACGGTAGAACAGAAAATAAAAGGATGAGTATTTTTGTAAGTGGAAACAAAAACACTGAAAGCTGGAATAATTCATTACAAAAAGGCGATTTCTTTTACACCAAAGGTATTGTGGAAACTGTCCTTGAAAGACTAGGTATAACAAAGCTTAAAGCAGCTCCGATCAAAACTGATGTGTTTTCGGAAGGGCTGTCACTAAGCCTTGGTAAAATGAAACTCGTTGAATTTGGTATCGTTAAAAAATCTATTTTAAAATTCTTCGATATCAAACAAGAAGTATTATACGCAGAATTTAATTGGGATAAAGTTTTAGAAGCAGCGAGCTTTAACAAACTTAAATTTACCGATATTCCGAAATACCCTGAAGTGCGAAGAGACCTTGCTCTCTTAATCGACAACAACATCACCTTCAAGGAGATCTTTAATATAGCTCAACAAAGTGAGCGTAAACGGTTAAAAAACATCAATTTGTTTGATGTTTACCAAGGTGATAAATTACCGGAAGGTAAGAAAAGCTACGCAGTGAGCTTCACTATACAAGATGATGAAAAAACTTTGAAGGATAAGGAAATAGACAAAATAATGAATAAGCTTCAGAGTAGCTTCGAAAAACAACTCGGAGCTGAACTGAGATAAAAACAAAAAAACCCGCTCAATGAGCGGGTTTTTAATTTTATACATACTACAAACTGTAGTGTATAATATATCTTTAATTAACTATTTCCTTTATTGTAATCAGCAAGGAATTTTTCTAACCCAATATCAGTTAAAGGATGTTTTAATAATCCTGTTATTGAAGATAATGGTCCAGTCATTACGTCAGCACCAATTTTAGCACAGTCAATTACGTGCATTGTATGACGAACTGAAGCTGCTAGAATTTGTGTTTCAAACCCGTAGTTATCATATACTTGTCTGATATCTGCAATCAACTGCAATCCATCAGTAGATATATCGTCCAAACGTCCAATAAACGGAGATACATATGTTGCCCCAGCTTTAGCCGCTAAAAGAGCCTGACCAACTGAAAACACCAATGTACAGTTCGTTCTGATACCTTTATCGCTGAAATATTTAAGAGCTTTCACACCATCTTGAATCATAGGCACCTTAACAACAATCTGTTCATGTAATTCAGCCAACTCTTCTCCTTCCTTTATAATTCCCTCAAAGTCAGTAGCAATTACTTCAGCAGATACATCTCCTTCAACAGCATTACAGATATCAACATAATGCTTCAAAATGTTGTTTCTCCCTGTAATACCCTCCTTTGCCATTAATGATGGGTTCGTAGTAACACCATCCAGTACACCTAGTGCTTCAGCTTCTTTAATCTGATCTAGGTTTGCAGTATCGATAAAAAATTTCATCTGTTAATATTTAGTTGTGTATTTTTAACTTTGGTGCAAAACTACAACTTATAATGATTTAGTAATAGTTTCTCGTAAACTTTGTCTGGTAAAATATTCTTAAGAACAATTGAGAACTTCTGCATAAAGGCCCCTACCTTATAATGCACCTTAGGTTTTGTAGTATTTATAATCTTATACACAGTTTCAGCGACATCGTTTGGATCACCCCCATCATCGACATGCTCATTTATTAAATTAAGCGTATCCCCATAAGGCTTTTCATATGGCGAACCCGTTAAAACAGGTGCATGGTACCGTCCTGAAGCTATGTTAGTAGCAAAATCTCCTGGTGCTAAATTTGTGATCTGAACACCAAAATCTTTAGTTTCCATACGCATCGCTTCTGTAACAAGCTCAAGAGCTCCTTTAGAAGCTGAATAAAGTCCTCTGTAAGGAAGCCCCATATAACCCGCAATAGAAGTTATATTTATGATTAGACCCTGCTTTTGCTTACGCATTGGAGGCAGTACAGCCTTCATAACTTCTATCGGACCATAAAGGTTCGTGCTGAACACCTTATGAATTTCCTCCCGGGGAGTTTCCTCAATAGGTCCTGTAATACCAACACCGGCATTGTTAATTACAATATCGAGTCTTTTTTCCTTCGATACAATGGTATCTACCGCCGATTGTATACTGGCAGTATCTCCTACATCCAACCTTACCAGATTAAAGCTCAAATCTTCTTTAACACGATCAGGATTACGACTAGTACCGTATACAACGAATCCTTTATTCGTTAAAAATTCAGCTATTGATTTACCGATACCGGATGATCCGCCTGTAATTAAAACAACTTTCGACATGGTTTAAGGTTAAATTTTGGTTGACAAAGAAACAAAACAAATAGGGATCAAACCTAACACTCAGGTCTAAAAAGGTCAAAATAATTAATTTTTCAAGCACCTCGTCAAGCAATAAGCAGAAATCAGTCTTAACGATTCAAAAAGGTAACCCTAAATACACAACACCTTAAAAGCAATTTTAACATACTCTAGGCCCGGTGCAAAGGCATAGATACCCCAGGGATAAAGCATACATAAAGCATATATACATCGTACTAAAAACTGTAGAATTCAAATTGCAGCCTCCGGACAACTCCACTTCACGGCTAATAAACACCTCCTCACCTATATCTGAAGAATATTATACAGCTTGATTAAGGACCGCTAAGATGATCAATCACTTTTAATGCACTTTTATTAAAAACGATCCAGTATTTTATCATCAGAAACACCTAACAATAAGGCATAAAAAAAGGCAAGCTACCTACATCGCACCGCTACGACCGTATACCCTTGCTGTGTTCCCACCCTGGGGGATTCTACAGGAGCTGGTCGTGTAGGACTTGCCGGGTGCAAAGGTACAATAATTTTAAGTTTTCACAACCATTTCGACATCTTAATTTTATTGAATAACTTGCGATCAAAATCAACGAAATTAATGAGAACCCATAAGATTTTAATTATCAGTTTTTTATCTGTTTTTGCATTATCATGTAACGGAAAACATGCAACCAAAAAAAATAGATTATCGTTAGAAATTACTTCTGAAAACAAGAACATTCATCTAAACGATGAAATAAAGTTAGCTATTAAAAACCCTAAACAATTAGATATTTCATCCGTTGACTACACGCTTAATGGTAACCCCATCAATGTAACATCAAATAAGCTTCAGTTAACAGATGTTAAACTTGGAAAACACCTTCTTGAGGCTCATATTAATATAAATGATGATGAACCAATTAAGATTTCAAAATCCTTCATAGTCTTCAATAATACCGCTCCCAAGATATATACCTATAAGATCCTAAATGAATATCCACATGACATAGAAGCCTTTACACAGGGATTAGAATTTTACAATGACACCTTGTATGAAGGAACCGGACGCAGAGGATTATCCAAACTAATGAAGATTGATTACAAAACCGGTGAAGTATATAAAGAAATAAAGTTGGCTAACTCCTACTTTGGAGAAGGTATTTCCATTCTAAATGATAAAGTATATCAACTTACCTGGGAAAGTAAAACTGGTTTTGTCTACGATGTCGACAATTTTAAAAAACTGGAAACTTTCACCTATAATGCGAGTAAAGAAGGATGGGGTTTATGTAATGACGGGCAACAATTATATAAAAGCGATGGAACAGAACGTATCTGGACCCTCAATCCCGAAACTCTGCAAGAAGAAAATCACATTGAAGTATATACCAACAAAGCCAAACTTCAAAAAATCAATGAGCTGGAATTTGTGAATAATAAAATATATGCCAATACCTGGCAATTTGAGAAGGAAGTAGGAGTAATTATCAATCCTGAAAATGGAGCTGTTGAAGGAGTAATAGATTTCAGTGGTTTAAAGGAAAAAGTAAAGCAACATGCAGGCTTAGACGTATTAAATGGTATTGCTTACAACCCATCGACCCGTACATTTTTTGTTACCGGTAAAAAGTGGAATAAACTCTTTGAAGTTGAAATTTTAGAAAAGTAATATTGAAGATCTACGAAAAACATATTACCGTTCGGAAGGAAGACCTCGATTCTATGAACCACGTAAACAATGTTCGTTATGTTCAATGGGTTCAGGATATTGCAGAGGAACACTGGATTGCGCTTACTGATAAAATTTTACAAGAAAAATACCTTTGGGTGGTTTTAAGTCACCATATAGAATACAAGGGAGAAGCCCTGGTCAATGATATAATCAAGCTCAAAACCTATGTAGCCAACTCAGAAGGAGTCAGATCGGTTCGAATCGTTGAAATGTATAATTCCCAAACTGACAAACTATTAGTTAAAGCTGAAACTAATTGGTGCTTGATAAATGCTTCTACGAAAAAACCTTTGCGAATTCCTCAGGAAATCCAGGATATTTTTCAATAAATGAACCTCACTAAAAAATATAGTTTAAAAAGTTAAAATGACAATTATCATCTCGTTTTAAGCGACAAGTAATTAATTTTACAGCCGTGAAAAACCTCATTCTAATCATAGCGATCTCTACTTTGTTTAAGCCACTATGGCCTGTAGTAGACTATATTATAAACTACAAGTACATTAGTGAGGTTCTTTGCGAAAACAAAGATAAACCAGAGCTTAATTGTGACGGAAAGTGCTACCTGAGCAAAATGCTGGCTCAGGAAACAACCGAACAGGATAAGAATCCTTTTGAGGGAAAACAACTAAAAACTGAAACATTTCAAATAATTTGTTTTAAAACGTTTTCTTTTATCAACACTTTTACCTCTAAACAATTTCACTCCCCTATTTTTGGGCATGATGAAAGTGTAACTTCCAATTTATTTGCTTTCACAATACCACACCCCCCAAAAGTGTATTAATACCTTATTCAGGCAGATGCAATCTCTTCATCTGCAACGTATTTTATATTAATCATTTTTATACAACTATATGAGTATCTGTAAAATGATGCATAAGGCCTTATACGGCCTTTTAGCATCCAGAAAAGGTGCTTTATGTTCAGGTATTGCCGTATGCCTATTATTCAACTTTAAATTAATAGCTCAACAAACCGAACACAAGGACACACTTATTCTGCCGATAAATTTAGAAGAGGTTATATTAATATCTAAAAACCTCAAGAATAACACTTTAAACTACCAGAGTGAAGTAAAACCCCTCTCATCTCTTGATGAATACCTTGAAAGCGCGAAGAAAATAAACATGATAAAGCGAGGTGCATATGCATGGGAACCTATGCTCAATGGTATGTCGTCTGAAAGACTGGCTGTTACAATTGATGGAATGCGAATTTTCGGAGCCTGTACCGATAAAATGGATCCCGTTACATCTTATGTGGATGTATCAAACCTATCTAAAATTGAAATAGGATCGGGTCAGCAAGGTGCTGTATACGGAAATACCATTGGTGGAGGAATCAATTTAAACCTGGACAAAGAAGGGTTCAAAAATCAAGGCTGGAAAGGTTTATTTGATAGCGGATTTGAATCGAATAACAACCTTTATGTCCTTGGAGGTAAAGCCAGTTATTCAAACAACGAATTTTTTATAAATACAGACTTGGTATATCGTATAGCTGATGATTATAAGGCAGGCGATGCTGAAGGGATACCTTTCTCCCAGTATGAGAAATATAATCTCGCTATCAACAGCGGTTACAAACTGAATGAGCAACAGCAATTGTCTGCTTCATTTATATATGACGAAGCCAGAGACATAGGCTACACTGCATTGCCCATGGATGTTTCATTAGCTCGCGGCATTATTGGTTCCTTAAGTTTTCAGCAAGATTTGTTGTTTAACCGTTTATCTGATTGGGAAACCAAACTATACTTTAACAACATAAAACACGTCATGGACGACACCCAACGCCCAGAGGTGCCTATTCATATGGATATGCCCGGTTGGAGTAATACATACGGATTTTATTCTTCAGCAGGTATGGGATTTGACAGTCATAATTTCACCTTTAAAGTAGACGGATATTATAATAAATCATTGGCTGAAATGACCATGTACCCTAACAACCCTAACGAAGACACTATGTTTATGCTTACCTGGCCCGATATACGAACTTTGGATATAGGCATCTTTGTTAAGGATCAGATCGAACTGGAATGGTCTAAGCTGATCGTGTCTACGAGAATTGACATCCAAAACAGCAATGTTAAAGACGAGATTGGACTGAATAGCCTTAAGATATTCTATCCCGAAATAGAAGACAGTCAGGCACGATTCTTAAAAAGTTTTTCAATACAGCTTCATGAAGCCTTAGGTAACTTTCATTTCAGCCTGGGAAGTTCATATGGCGATCGTCCTCCCTCGGTGTCTGAAGGATACGGTTTCTACCTATACAATAGTTTTGATAATTATGACTATGTTGGAAATCCAGAACTTAAAAATGAAAAATCAACAGCATTTAATGGTAAAATAGGGTTTGAAAAAAGCTCATTTAAAACCCATTTAGAGGGTAATTACTTTTTGATAAAGGATTATATCATTGGAGTACCAGACACTTCCCTAAGTCCGATGACTATAGGAGCAGACGGAATTAAAGTGTACACCAGTCTGGAAAGCGCAAGAATTACAAACCTTTTGCTAGATGCCTCCTACGAATTCAATAAAGTTTTTAAGTGGTCTGGACTTATCTCATATCAGCGGGGAGTTGATCAGGATAATGAAAATCTACCGCTTATAAGTCCGATTCAATATAGAGGTCAGATCACTTTCAATCAGCATAAATTTTCAGCTAATGTGAGCTGTAATGGTGCAGTCAAACAATCGCATTACAATTCATTATACGGAGAAGATCAGACAGATGCCTACACCATTTTATCAGCTTCCGTTGGAAAGCAATTTTATATAACCAATGATGACTTCTATGTAAAGGCTGGAGTGGAAAATATTTTTGACGCTAATTATTCAACTTATACCGATTGGAAAAATATCCCGAGAATGGGACGTAATTTCTTTTTGACCTTATCATATACAATTCAATAACTAAACATAATAACAATGAAAAATATAAAAAACATTTTTACAGCTCTAATACTTACAATTACATTAACTGCTTGTTCATCAAGTGATGATACTCCAGAAGAAATTATCGATCCGGTTGCCAATCTAAACTTAGTAGATGTTATTGAAGATGATCTATATCAAATAGAATTATATTCCGCAACTGATCAATTATACGTGGGTTATAACGAACTTATCACGCGTATTAAGAATAAAAATTCTGAAGACTATGTTGAAAATGCAAGTATGAATTGGACTCCGGTAATGCATATGACCGAGATGCAACATTCCTGTCCTAAATCTCAAATTACTGAAACCGAAATTTCTTCAGTATATAAAGGTTTTATAGTGTTCCAAATGTCTGGAAATATCGAAGAGAATTGGAGTTTAAAAGTTGATTTTGAAATTAACGGAGAGGCATATTCCATCACCCAAAACATCAATGTCGTCAACAATGAAGACGAATATAGAGTTGTTAATGTATTTAAGGGTAACGATGAAAGCAAATATGTTTTAGCAATGGTACCCTCAGAACTTAATGTAAGTATAAATGACTTTGGAGCGGTACTGTACAAAATGGAAAACATGATGACCTTTTCGATTGTAGAAAACTACACCATTGCAATTGATCCTAGAATGCCTGGTATGGATAACCACAGTTCGCCAAATAATGAAAACCTCACTTTTAATGCCAAATCAGAATTATATAATGGTAAACTTTCATTAACAATGACGGGGTACTGGAAAGTAAATCTAAAAGTACTCAATCCTAACGATGAGATAATTAAAGGGGAAGAAATCACTGATGAAAATAAAGCTAGTTCTATCTACTTCGATCTTTCTATATAACAAATCACAAAATAATAAAACCCTCATGAAATCATGAGGGTTTTTCATTATATAAACAGGTATAAGAGTCTTGTTTAAACCCTTACATGACCATCACCAAAAACATAATATTTATTAGTTACTAATTGTTTCAAACCAAGAGGTCCGCGGTGATGTAATTTATCTGTACTGATTGCCAGCTCTGCTCCTACACCCATCTGTCCTCCATCTGTAAATCGGGTAGATGCATTGTGATAAACAGCAGCACTGTCTACCTGTTCCATAAATTTCTGTGCCTTAACTTTATCTTCGGTTAAAATGGATGCTGAATGACCTCCGGAATATTTATTAATCATTTCAATTGCCTGATCTAAACTATCCACTTCAGCTAAAACTATCTTAAGTGCCAGAAATTCTTCATACCAGGTATTTTCCTCAGGAATTTCAGTAGCATCACTAAGAATACCCTTGATCGATGAATCTACTAAAATATCTACATTAACAGCTTTTAAAACCTCTTCTAACGCTTTCACCTTAGCCTCATAATTGGGAATATGCTTATTGATAAGCACCTTATCTAAAGCATTACATCCAGAGATTTTGTCGGTTTTTGCATTCACAATGACTTTAAGAGTTTTTTCCCAATCTGCATCCTCAGAGACATATAAGAAATTATTTCCCCGACCACTGACTAAAACTGCACAAGTCGAATGCTCTTTCACAAACTGTATCAGTCGTTCACCGCCACGAGGAACAATCAAATCCAATTGCTCTGGTGGATTTTTTAAGAACTCCTGAGTCTCTTGCCTATTAATATGTAATAAAGTAATCCAGTCTCTTGAAAGCCCATTATCCTCCAGGGCCTCATGCCAGCATTTTTCAAGTATTACATTACTATTATATGCCTCTTTCCCTCCTTTTAAGAAGATTTTATTATTCGCTTTAAAAGCTAAAACAGCCGCCTCTATCGTTACATCTGGTCTTGATTCATATATGATCATAATGGTACCAAATGGAGCCGTTCTATTTGTAACTTTCAAACCGCTATCCAAGACGATTTCCGATTTTAGCTGACCCACAGGGTCTTCTTGATCTTTCACCTCTTTAATGGCTTGAATCATCCCATCTACCTTAGCCTCATTAACGACTAATCGATCATATAAAGCCTGATCATCACGATCAAATGCTTCTAAATCTTTTTTATTCTCATTAATGATGTTCTCTCGTTCTCGATCAATAATCTTCATCATTGAGTCAAGTACTTTATTTTTTAATTCTGAATTTAAAAGTTCCATGAATTTAATTTTATTTTTAAGAAATAAACTTTGTACCGACTTCTTTTCCGTCTATAATATCTACTATTACATTTTCGCGTTTACCATTTGCTATAAATGTAGGTATGTCTTTGCCGGCAGCACCTTTTGCTATCTTTAATTTTGACTCCATACCTCCGCGGCCTTCACCTTCGCCCTTTTCAGATTCCTGAACATACTTTTCAACATTCTCATCAACTTTAACTTCATCAATTTTTTCGGAATCATCATCATCTGGATGCCCTGTATACAGACCGTCAATATCTGTCAGAATTATGAGCATATCCGCATTGGTAAGCTCAGCAACCAAACTGGCTAATTCATCATTATCAGAAAACATAGACATTGATAATGAAACGGCATCATCTTCATTCGCAACCGGAATAACTCCTTCCGACAACAATCCTTCATAACAATTGATCATATTCTCACGGTGTCTTCCTGGGGCAAAATCGCGTTTGGTCGCTAAAACCTGAGCACAACGCATTCCATAATCATGGAACAACCCATAATAATGTCGCATCATTCGGGGTTGACCAACAGCAGAAAAAACTTGTCTTCTTGTAGATGGATCTTCTATATCCGAATGCCCAAGGATTTCCTGTCCTGCTATCGACGAACCAGAAGACACTAAGATTGTCATGATATCACGCTCATATAAAACACTTATCTGTCGCACTAGCTCTTTTAAAATTGGCTGTAAAATGCGGTTGTCTTTATTGGTTAATACATTAGTACCAACCTTTACCACAACTCTTTTTAAATCATCCATAATTTTAATATAGGTTCATACTATTTTCCAAGTTCAACAGCTCTGTTAAATGCAGCATATGCAGCTTCTTTTATTAACTCTTTCACGTTGTTATCCTCCATCGAGTCTAAAGCCGCACGAGTGGTACCTCCTTTAGAAGCAACCCTGTTCATCCATGATTCTGGCGAAAGATCTGACTCGTTGAATAATTTAACTGCACCTTCAAAAGTATTACTAACAAGCACTTTTGAATCGTGATCTGAAAATCCCATTTTTTGAGCAGCTTCCAACATAGACTGCATAAAATAGAAGACGTAGGCAGGACCACTACCCGATATTCCTGTTGAAGCATCAATATCACGTTCTGTATCAACATGAATCGACTCTCCTGTTGTATCTAATAAATTACGAACTGCTAATAACTCTAGCCTTGACACACCTTCGGACTCAGTATAAGAGGTAACGCCCATCCCTACCTGCGCAGGTAGATTTGGCATCGTTCTAACCACTTTTAAAATACCTAAACCATTTTGAATAGATTCTATGGTTACACCCGCCATTAATGACACGAAAATTTGCTCTTCATTAATGAGAGGTTTCATTTTATCGAAAAGATCATCTGCGTGATAGGGCTTAACTGCAATAAAAATGACGTCGCTATCTTTAAGCGGTTCTTCGAGATTTTCGTAAACCTTATACTTTGGATTCTTTTTTAGGGCAGTAATTTTTTCTGGATCGGTATCAAATATTCTGAGCTTATGCTTACCCAAAAATGGAGAATTAGACATTCCTTCAGAATACGTGAGCCCCATATTACCGGCTCCAATTACTAAAACTTTCATGTTTTTAATTTATAGTTAATTAACTTTTTTAGTTAACTAACATGCCGCAAGGACTATGCGAGGGTGCCAAATTATTTTTTTAATTTCCGAGAAATCAATATTTCTCAATCATAAAACAATATTTTTTGTATATCCTCAACAATAGAAAGCTATAATTTCAATATTCTCAAAATAATTTTTTACAAAATTTTAGCCCGACTGACATTTAGACATAAAAATGCAGTTATGACAGTTCAAAGACATGACTGTCATGACTTGATAGCTCGTTAAATAACTTCTATAATTTAAGCATTTTAACTGGAAAATGAAAACCTTTGAGTAACTCGTTCATATTCTTCTTTACCCAAATCTGTCATATACGGCATCAGTAACTCCCATATATGTTTAACCATTTCTCCTTCTTTTTGAAATTTAAAACTCGTTAATACCTCCTGCTGTATCAACCAAAAGGTAATAACAATCCGAATCGTATGTCTCAAACGAATATATTCATCTGAAGATTCTCCTATGATATACTTCTCATCAATAAACTTTTCAAATAAAGCTAACATTTGATCTCTTCTCAATCTTAAATTTTCTTGTAAGATCTCATTTATTCTCGGATAAGAACGATGGATTTCCAGAAGGTCTAAATGAAAGAATTTATATTTTAAATGGAAGTGTGCCAAATGTATTAAAAGCCTATGTAGGTGTTCTATTGAACTTGAATATGATTCTTTTATCAAATAAGATTCCGACATTTCTTCTCTCATTTGCTTATAGATCGCTAACAGAAGGTCTTCTTTAGTATTGTAATGATAATCCAAATTACCATGACTGATTCCCATTTCTGCGGCTATATGACGACTAGTAACGTTTTGTACTCCATTTGTATTAAACATTTCAATCGCATAATTAATTATGCGTTGTTTGGTACTTATTTTATCTGATTTTTTATTAGACACTGAACTTGTCT
Organism: Zhouia amylolytica AD3; assembly: GCF_000511935.2. Lineage (NCBI taxonomy): Bacteria > Pseudomonadati > Bacteroidota > Flavobacteriia > Flavobacteriales > Flavobacteriaceae > Zhouia > Zhouia amylolytica. The sequence continues at coordinate 423,069 of NZ_AYXY01000019.1, forward strand.
TCATGAATTCTTTTTTTATCAAAATGTTTGAACCTAAAACTCTATAGAAAAAATAGATTTACAAATATGCGAAAAAATTAACACTTAGTTTCTTAAATTTTTACACCCATTTCATGTAAAAACTACTCTATTAATTACACATTGCATCTAATGCTTTCTCACAAAACACTACAGCTAAATTAAAATTAATTTTCATCAATAAAACACGTAATATTCAATAATTAAACTTGATATTTAACTAAAATATAAAAAAATGTAAATTATTTTGCATAATTAGGGCTTGCGCACTATTTTTGGAACAGCAAGAAATTTAAATTAAAATGATTAATACCTTTAGGGAGCAGTGTTTATAATCTATGAGTTAAATACATAATGGTTTTTTAAGATTTGTTTTGGTTGACCGGTCTTAGCAATTAAGCTCCCTAAATGGGTATTATTCTACTCCTTCTATAATAACTTCATCGTAAATTTTAAACTGTATATTCTTCAAAATCGGTCGTAGGGCAATAAAATTTTATGTTTAATTACTATTACCTATATTTCATAAACTTTATTTCAAAAAAGCATGAAAAACCGAATTCTTTCTATTGATGTACTAAGAGGACTAACCATATGCCTTATGATTATAGTGAATACTCCAGGTTCATGGAGCTATGTTTACCCTCCTCTTCAACATGCATCTTGGCATGGATGTACTCCAACAGATTTAGTATTCCCCAGCTTTTTGTTCGTGATTGGCCTGTCAATGTCCATTTCATTAAAGAAATTAAATTCATCTAACGCTATACCTATTTTAAAAAAACTGATTAAGAGAGGAGGCATTATTTTTATAATTGGACTTCTTCTCAACTGGTTTCCATTTTACCAAACACACATTTCAGATTTAAGAGTTTTTGGGGTATTGCAGCGTATAGCCCTGGTCTTTATTTTAGCGGGTATTTTAATCAGCCTGATTCGCCAAACCTCTATTTTAATTATCACCGCTTTTACACTTCTAATTACCCATTGGGCTCTTTTATATTTTCTGGGAGGCGATAATCCTTTTGGACTCGAAACAAACCTGGGTAGATCCATCGATTTATTTGTCATTGGTGAAAACCATATGTATAATGGTTTTGGTGTACCCTTCGATCCGGAAGGACTCCTGGGTACCTTATCAAGTTCCGCTCAGGTATTACTTGGATACATCATTGGGAAAAATATCTTACAGAAAGGAATCCCATCCGCTCATGAACTAAATAGGTTAGCGTTAATTTCACTAATGTTAATATTTATCAGCTTAATATGGAATATCATTTACCCCATTAATAAACCGCTATGGACAGGCTCGTATACACTTTATACCACAGGCATTATAACAGGGGTTTGGGGTATTTTAATTTGGATTATCGATATCAGGAAAAAAGATAGATGGACCCTTCCGTTCAAGGTGTTCGGGCAAAACCCTTTAGCCAGTTACATTCTTTCTATTATCGTAGTTAAGCTATTTATTTACGTATTCAAAGTAGGAAATACATCGTTGTATGGATGGTCATTTAAGAACATATTTCAAACTTTATTTGATAATCACTTTGCGAGTTTTACCTTCGCCCTTGTTTTTACCTTTATGATTTGGCTAGTTGCCTTTTGGCTATATAAAAAAGGTAAGATCATAAAAATTTAAACTAGTTTTTGTTCTTTTCTTCAATCCACTTGGCCATATACTTATACGACAACATTGTTTGATGATTCAGCATCCGTCCAATGATGTTATTCTTTCTATCTTTACTCAGGTTTATGCATTTTTCTTGAATTTTAAGGTCGAAGTTTTTAAAATGAAGATCGAATTCAAACCTGCTGTTTATAATTTCCATCCCCTTTTGCTGGGAGCGTATCCACTGCTCTTTATTAAGATACAATTCAATACTTTTCTCAACAAAAAATTTAGATTCATCTTCAACAAACCCACTCCATTCGATGTCTTCATTTATGCCCTCTGCCCCTATACTTGTGGTCACACTTGGTGTACCATACCGCATTGCATCTATCAGCTTCCCTTTTAATCCGGCCCCAAAGCGTAAGGGCGCAAGACATACCCTGGCTTGTTGCATTACTTCCTGAACATTCTTGGCTCTCCCCTTAATTAAAAAGCCTTCATTCTTATTGTTCAGGTCATACACTTTTTGTGAGGCATAGGCTCCATAAATATGCAGCTCAGCCTTAGGCAATTGTTTTTTAATAGATGGCCAAATATTTTGCTTTAAATTGAGGACAGCATCCCAATTGGGTGCATGTAAAAAATTACCGATAAACATAAAATGTTCTCGCCGTTCATACGCTACCCATGAATCGGTATTCAATTCATTTAATTTTTTCTCTATAAATGGAATATACAATAACAAATCTTCCGGCACATTAAAGACATTCTTTAACAATTGAAACTCAATCTCTGATATAATCAGGGTAAGATCTGATCTGTAAATACTCGCTAATTCTCGCAATACCAAATCTCCTTCATAAAGGTCCGCTTCAGTACCTGTTTTAAATGCTTGATGACGTGCTTTCCTCAAAAAATGCAAATCCTCTGTATCAAGAACTCGTAATGCCGAAGGACAAATTTCTGAAACCCGCCAACCAAATTGCTCTTCCATCATATATCTATCGAACATAACAATATCAGGATCTACGGATTTAATGTAGTCATCAAAGGATGAATTATTAAGTTCAATCTTTTCTGACATGACTCCCAGATGGCTTAGATCAACCTCATTACCGGTTTTCTGTGAAGGAGAACAAAAAACAACCTGCATCCCTTGCGCCTGATAAAAACGTATAAGCTGCATCATTCTACTACCTGCAGCTGAAGAGGAAGGCTCCGGCCAAACATAGCCTATTATCAAAATTGTTGACATGCGCTATAATTTATTTGAAATCTAATAAAAAAAGCCTTAACCACAACGATTAAGGCTTTTTCCTATTATTTAAAAAACTATTTATGCCTGAAACAATGGATAGTTTTTCATCAGTTCATTTACTTTGTTTTTCACTGAAGATAAAACCTCGTTATCATCAATATTCGTAACAACTTCATCTATCAGTCCAACCACTGTTGCCATATCCTCTTCTTTCAATCCCCTGGTGGTGATTGCTGCAGTTCCAATTCTTATTCCACTAGTTACAAAAGGACTTTTATCATCGAATGGAACCATATTTTTATTCACTGTAATTCCAGCTTCTTCCAGCGCTTCTTCGGCTTGCTTTCCAGTGACATCCTTATTTCTAAGGTCAATTAGCATTAAATGATTATCTGTACCTCCAGAAATAAGATCATAACCTTTTTCTACAAAAGATTTAGCCATTGCCTGAGCATTTTTTCTCACCTGAATGATATAATGCAAAAATTCATCTGTTAATGCCTCTCCAAACGCAATTGCTTTAGCTGCAATTATGTGCTCTAAAGGACCTCCTTGGTTACCAGGAAACACGGCACTATCCAATAACGAAGACATCATTCTTGGTTTGCCATTTTTCAAGGTAATACCGAATGGATTCTCAAAATCTTTACCCATCATAATCAATCCACCTCGCGGTCCGCGCAACGTTTTATGTGTAGTAGTTGTTACAATATGACAATGAGGAATAGGATCGCTTAATACTCCTTTAGCAATAAGTCCTGCCGGATGCGAAATATCTGCCATTAATAAAGCTCCTACCTTATCTGCTATGGCTCTGAACCTTTTAAAATTTATATCGCGAGAATAAGCAGAAGCACCTGCAATAATCATTTTAGGCTGCTCTTTCTCTGCTATTTCCTCAATTTTATCATAATTCAAAATTCCTGTTTCCTTCTCTACTCCATAAAAAACAGGTTGATATAATTTACCTGAGAAATTTACAGGTGATCCATGCGTAAGGTGACCACCATGAGAAAGATCAAATCCCAGAATTTTATCCCCCGGTTTCAAACAAGCAGCATATACAGCGGTGTTAGCTTGAGAACCACTATGTGGCTGAACATTTACCCACTCAGCACCAAATAATTCCTTTGCCCTTTCAATAGCTATAGTCTCTACTTCATCAACAACTTCACACCCTCCGTAATAACGCTTGCCAGGATATCCTTCGGCGTATTTATTAGTCAGTACAGAACCTGCAGCCTCCATAACTTGCTCACTTACAAAGTTCTCAGATGCTATAAGTTCTAAACCATGTATTTGTCGCTCTTTTTCAGCTTGAATTAAATCAAAAATTTGTTCGTCGCGTTGCATTATAATAGTCTTTCGTTAAATAAAGCCCAAAAATAAAAAATAGATTGGTAAATTAGTTGAAAATAATACCTTTGAATCATTATTTATTAAACAATAATAAACAAATTTGTCATGCCACACACTGCAAACGACCCAAAAAAACAATCTTGGATCTCTGTAAAACAAGACTCCGACTTTCCTATACAAAATATTCCATTTGGTGTTTTCCTAACCCGTGACGATGTTATCACTATCGGTACACGTATTGGTGATAAAGCTATTGACCTTGGTGCCTTACACCAGTTAGGGTATTTTGAAAACATCCCATTAACTGACGATATATTTCTACAAGATTCATTAAATGATTTTATATCTGATGGAAAAAAAACATGGAGATTGGTTAGAAATAGAATCTCTGAGTTATTCGAAAAAAACAACCAAGAACTACAAAATAACAAGGAACATTGTAAAATCGTACTATTCGATCTCGATGAAATAGAAATGCAATTACCTGTACAAATTGGTGATTATACTGATTTCTACAGCAGTAAAGAACATGCCACCAATGTGGGTACTATGTTTAGAGACCCTAATAATGCTTTATTACCCAATTGGCTTCATATTCCTGTAGGTTATCACGGAAGAAGTTCTTCTATAATACCTTCAGGGATTCCGGTACGCAGACCTATGGGACAAACTTTGCCGTTGGGTAGTAGTGAGCCTGTTTATGGTCCATCTCAAAGGGTAGATTTTGAATTAGAAATGGCATTTATTACAACAGATGCAAACCTTTTAGGCGAGCCTATTCCGGTTGACGAAGCTGAGGACTATATTTTTGGAATGGTGCTTTTCAATGACTGGAGCGCCAGGGATATTCAAAAATGGGAATACGTTCCGTTAGGACCATTTCTTGCTAAAAATTTTGCCTCTTCCATGTCTCCCTGGATAGTAACGATTGATGCCTTGGAGCCGTTCAGAGTTAAAGGACCAGAACAAAACCCTGAACCTTTAGCATATCTAAAGTCAAGCGGTAAAAAAAGCTTTGACATTAACCTTGAGGTAGATTTAATTCCTGAAAATGGAGAGGCACTAACGATCACTAAAAGTAATTTTAAGTACATGTACTGGAACATGGCACAACAACTTGCTCACCACACCGTAAATGGATGTAAAGTAAACAGCGGTGATATGATGGCCAGTGGCACCATTTCCGGACCTACCCCAGATTCATATGGTTCCATGCTGGAGCTTACCTGGGCCGGTAAGAACCCCATCAAACTCAAGGATGGTAGTGAACGTAAATTTATAGAAGATGGTGATACCATAACCATGCGAGGTTATTGCAAAAATAAAGATTACAGAATTGGATTCGGTGAAGTAAGTTCTAAACTTTTACCCCCATTTGACCCTAAAAAAGGGAAAAAATCTTAATTAAACATAAAGAGGTCTTTCGACCTCTTTTTTTATTTTGAACCCAGCAGACTAGAAAGTGACTCAAAAACATATCCACGGTCTTTCAACAATACAATTAAGTTATCTAAAGAGTTATAAAACTTATCTGTTCGAGCTGGATGGCTCCCCAAATGACTTAACAAAATAGCCCCATTAAGTCCCTCCCTTTTTTCAAAATCTTTAACGGAATTGAAAATTTCTTCACTAGATCGATATTGTTTCGTATTTGGAATGGTATAATCAGCGTGCATCAAAGTTCCCCTTGTATAATTAATAATTTGTATATCCTGCTGAATTGCCCACTGGGTAATAATATTGTTATTCCATTCATAGGGAGGTAAAAAGTAAGTCGCATCTTTTTTCAAAATCCCAAACTTTTCCATTGCGATATAATTATTGATCAGATCAACCGTAAATTGGTCATGTTTTACTAATATTTTTTTTTCATCAGACCAATCATTGTATAGCAAATGTTTATCTGAATGTGCTCCCATATAATGTCCCTCCGCCATTGCCTTTTCAATGAAATCTTTATTAGCTTTGTTTTTATAGAACTCACCGGTTAAAAAAAAAGAAGCTTTTACACGATGTTTTTTTAATGTTTTGAGTATAGTTTCAACTCCGTCAGAATATTCATGTCCGCTAAAAATTAATGTCAGTTTTTTACGAGATGTTCTCCCCCGTACAATAGCTCCGGAATTATCTAACACATTACGGCTACGTTTTCTTCCTTTCATTCCATGTTTTTCAAGAGAAGATAAGTAATACACCAGACTAGCGGTCCCATCCATTGTTGGTTCATTAGTAGAATAATCTCCTGCATCATCATGGTACACCATCATCTCCGATTGGAAATCGGCATATTCATCTTTATTGTATAATTCAAGACCTATGAGGCTATTATATATTGAGCCATACACCGGTCCATCAACTAACCCTCCATAGGTTTGATATTTTTTTAAAACTTTAAAGGATGAATGGGGATCTTCTGGTGAGTCTACCGTATTAGGCAATCCAACGATCATGGTAGTTCCCCATGGATTACACCCAAAAAGCCAATCTCTTAAGCTTGCCTCCATCTCATCGAATGATTCGTCTCCGGTTAGCTTTTTATATAAGAGACATTGGGTTACCGCTGCGGTAACATAATTGTTGGAACACCAAACAAAAGGTGTACCTACTAAAAACGGACTATCCTTAGCACGTTCATAAATCATTTTAAGACCTTTCCGGTAAAAGTCACTCAACAACTCTTTATTATCCTTACTTGAGATCGATGCCATCTCATAATGTCCTACATTTAAAAATGGATAATACTGATAATGTCTTATGCTATCTCGTCCAATCCAGGGAGAAACGGGCTCACTGATAGCATAATTTAATCCGTCGATTTTGTAATCAAGCTTTTTTGTAAACTTAAATAAACTTGCTGCCGCTAATTCCATATCATCTTTCCAGTTCTCTTCTTCATAAAAATATGGAGCCTTACATGGAGCAGTTTGACTTACCCCAGGATGAGTTTTACCATAGGTATATGCCCGTATGGATCTTTCTTTTAAATCTTTAGCATACTTTGGATAAAACACTGATAAAACGTCTGCTCCTAAAGCAAAAGAAGATGCAAACTTTCCTGCTGTAGAGGCAACGCCGGTAGATCGGTTTTTAAACACTCCTAACCCTTGTGGCTTCGAAGAAGCAAGATATACGGGTCGACCTTTATATTTTTCGCTGTAAACAACCGTATCTTCATTTGGTAAACGATACCCTGCATGATCTCGATCATCAGCTATTTGATTATAATACTCATCCGGTGAAGGATTCATTTTTTGAAGCCAATCCATTCCATGCTTCGCCTCATCAATAACATCTGGAACCCCATTTGATCCCGGTAAACCATTCTCTTGAAACTCATCTCCGAAAACCATTGAATTTTCACGATAAGCAAAAAGTAGCTGATAAATTGCATTTGCTGAAGTAGTAGTATATTGCAAATAATCCGAAGCATCATGCCAACCTCCCGTCACATCTATTCGCTCACCCGATTTTGTCGGGTGATAAACAATAAAACCATCGTCTAAATGACAAGAATCTGTTAAAAATGGATTATACCCACAACGCTGCTGACGCATATATTTTAGAAGAAAGTCAGCTGTTCCTTCATATACATTATCGTCAATTTTAAAAACAGGTGATTTTGTAGACCCTACTTTTAAATAATACATTCCTGACGTTTTAAATTTAGAAAAATCAAGCCTAAAAGAAGATTTAAAAGGTCCAAACATCCCCTTTTCTTTTATCTCATTAGACGTGTAAACCACCGAATCTGTATACGCATTAACTAAAGAAAATTTTGTTACAGGTTCAATTCCCTCAGAACCTAAAACAGCTATTTTTATAGCGTCTGGTTGATAACCCAAGTTGTTAATTCTTATCCAGGCTCTGTTATTGTTGTTTACATTGCAGCACGGAAATAAACAAAGAATTGATGCTATGCAAACCAGAAAACTCGATTTCATGTATGATAATTTTAGTGATCAAATTAAATAACCACTATGAATATAAGACAAATATTTCTTTAAGTGTAAGTTGACATCTGTAATTATAAACATTTGCAAACGTATCATTTACGCATACGGAATTATGAAAAATCCGCCATAGTGAAGTAATTTAGATCATCTCTTAAAAATAAAAATGTGTTTTTTTCCAAACAAATTGACCACTAACCTTCAACATAAATCATAGGCTTTTTATATTTTTGGCATTATGATTGATTTAGTGATCATAAACCGCAAAAACTTAACTTATGAAGAAACTATTACTCTTACTGATTTTCATTTTTACAATCGCTTGTAGTGGCGTAAAGAAAACGCAAGAAGCAATTAACACTGGTAATTACGATAGCGCAATAAACCTGGCTATCACCGAATTAAGGGACAATAAATCCAAAAAATCAAATCAGCCATACATCATAATGCTTGAAGATGCATATGCAAAGGCTAAGGTTAGAGATTTAGACCAAATCAAATTTCTTATTAAAGAAAATAACCCTGAAAATTACGAGGTTATTTATGAGGCTTATGAAAAACTAAAACAAAGGCAACAACGCATAAAACCACTTCTTCCGCTATATATTACTGAAGAAGGCCGAGATGCCAAGTTTAAGTTTAATGATTACTCGGATGAAATCATTGGTTTTAAAAATAGAACAGCAGATTACCTATACAGTAAAGCTAGTAAACTACTTAAGACAGGAAAAAACAAACAGGATTTCCGCGTTGCCTACGAAGATTTTGAATACCTGAACCGTATCAATCCAAATTATAAAGACGTTCTGAACAAAATGGAGGAAGCGCATAACAAGGGTACAGATTTTGTAGAAGTTGCATTATACAACGATACTGACATGGTGATTCCAAAAAAACTGGAAGAAGACCTACTAAGCTTTAACTCATACGGAATTAATGATTTTTGGACAATTTATCATAGCAATCCACAACCAGAGTTAAGTTATGACTATACCATGGACCTTGCTTTTAAACAAATCAATATCTCTCCTGAACAAATTAAGGAACGGGAGATCATAAAAGAAAAGCAAATCAAAGACGGATGGAAATATGCTACCGATAACAATGGTAATAAATTAAAAGACAGCTTGGGTAACTTCATAAAAATAGACAATTTCAAAACAGTTCGATGCGTTTTTTATGAATTCACACAATCAAAATTTGTAGAGGTTATAGGAGATGTTGATTTTAAAGAATCGCAAACAAAACAAACCTTAAATTCTTATCCTTTAGCAAGCGGTTATAAGTTTGAACACCGCTTCGCAACATACAAGGGAGATAGAAGAGCTCTCGACAACTCATTATTACCATTACTTGAATTACGTAGGATTGGTTTCCCTAGTAATGAAGAGATGGTTTATAATGCCGGTGAAGATTTAAAAGCAACATTAAAATCTATAGTTTCAAAACAAAAATTTAACTAATAAATAAAAGGCGTTCATCTATTGAATGCCTTTTATTTATTTAAAAATATACCAAATGGTATATTTTTGTAACTTTGAAAAATATACTTTACCTAATGACCTATACAAAATCGGGAAAAACAACTGCTTTTATAATTGAAACCGTAGCCCCTATTTTTAATAAACATGGCTACGCTGCTACAAGTATGCACAAAATTACATCAGCTACCGGTTTAACAAAGGGAGCTATTTATGGCAATTTTTCTGATAAAGAAGAATTAGCCTACGAAGCTTTCAGATATAATATAAAAAAAGTACTTGGACTAATCAGTGAGCATATTAATGTAACAAACTCACCAATTAAAAAATTGCTCTTATTAATTGAGTTTTATAAAAAATATTATGAATTGTCAAAAAACCTTGGAGGTTGCCCTATTCTCAACATAGGTGTCGATGCAAATAATCAAAATGAAAGATTATTAAAAAAAGTAAAAAATACAATTTCAAAAATGGAATTCAGTATTATGGAAATGGTAGCAGAAGGTATGGGAAAAGGAGAACTTAAACCTGATCTTAACCCAGGAAACTGTGCTAAACAAATATTCAGCACAATTGAAGGAGCTATTTTCATGACCTCAACCATGAATGATCCTAAATACCTGGATGTAGCTACGAATTCTTTAAGGGAAACGATATTAACTCATTGGAAAAAATGATTTTTTTTACATAAAAATATACCATTTGGTATAAAATCAATATTATGAACAAACTACCAGTTACTTTAGAAAGTCAAACGAAAATACGATTTCAAGATTGCGATCCATTTAATCATTTGAATAATGGCAGATACATTGACTACTTTATTAATGCCCGGGAAGATCAATTATTAAAATATTATAATATAGATATCTTTAAGATCATACGAGAAGACAAACTTGGATGGGTTGTTAGTAGCAGTCAATTGGCTTATTTAAAACCTGTATTTACGATGGAAAAAATCATTATTACCACCGAACTAATAAGGTATTCTAATAAAGACCTAACTGTTGAGGCAAAAATGTGGAACAAAGACAAAACCATTTTAAAATCTTTGGCATGGATGAACTTTGTGCATTTTAACCTAACATCAAATCAAGTAAATGTACACTCTGAAACCTTCATGAATCTTTTTAAAGAAGTTGTCAGTCCTATAAAGGAAAATACTTTTGAAGAAAGACATTTGAATTTTAGACTTCAGAAAGTAAATTAACAAGGAAGAGCTGTTTTAAAGCTTAAAAATATACTAAATGAATGCCTCAATTGCTGAAGCGTTAATGCTTCCATGCGAGGCATGATGTACTATTTGACCTTCTTTAATCACCAACAATTGTGGACTTTCATGCCTTATATGAAAACGATTTGCCAGAGCATCAGAAACATCTCTAAATCGCAACAAGTCTAAAAAATATAATTGAGCATCTTCCTTTTTTAATCCATATTGCTTTTCAAAGCTGTTTAAAACCATCCTGCTAATACCACAACGAGTGCTATGTTTAAATACCGCTATAGGCATTTTGTATGATTCTTCCACCAGATTCTCTATCTCATTAATATGCACTAAACTATTCCAGGGCACATCAGAATTCTCACTATCTTTGCTAGTACTCCCAAATATTTTATCGAAAAGGTTCATTTCTGATCTAAATTAAAAGCATTATTAATGTCATTTTGTCCGTTAAATCTTATATAATCAAGTCATTTTGTCTCGATATATAATACGGAACAAGAATTGACAACTACAAATCAAAAGATTTAAACGCAACAAAAATAATATAAAATGAACTTTAACAATTATACAATAAAATCGCAGGAAGCCATACAACGTGCGCAGCAAATTGCTCAAGGTTATGGCCATCAACAAATAGAAAATGAACACCTTTTCAAGGGACTTTCAGAAGTTGATGAAAATGTGCTCCCTTTTCTATTAAAGAAATTGAATGTCAATGTCGTACTTCTTAATCAAATATTAGATAGCACCTTAAATAGTTTTCCCAAGGTAAGTGGCCAAGACATGATGTTATCGAGAGATGCTGGGACAGCATTAAATGAAGCCAGCATTATTGCCAAGAAAATGAACGATGAATTTGTATCCGTTGAACACCTTATAATTGCAATTTTTAAATCGAAAAGTAAAATTGCCCAGATTCTAAAAGATCAGGGTGTTACCGAAAAAGGGTTAAAAAGTGCTATTGAAGAACTTCGAAAAGGTGAACGTGTAACCTCAGCAAGTGCGGAAGAAACTTATAATGCTCTCAACAAATATGCTAAAAACCTGAATCAGTTAGCCAACGATGGTAAACTAGATCCAGTAATTGGTCGTGATGAAGAAATCCGTCGTGTATTACAGATTCTATCCAGACGCACAAAAAATAACCCAATGTTAGTTGGTGAACCTGGAGTAGGCAAAACTGCTATCGCTGAAGGCTTGGCCCACAGAATTGTACAAGGGGATATTCCTGAAAACTTAAAGGATAAGCAAATTTTCTCACTAGACATGGGAGCCTTAATTGCAGGGGCAAAATACAAGGGGGAATTTGAAGAACGTTTAAAATCAGTTGTTAAAGAGGTTACTTCAGCTGAAGGAGATATAGTAATGTTTATCGATGAAATTCACACCCTTGTTGGCGCAGGTGGTGGCGAAGGAGCAATGGATGCAGCTAATATACTTAAACCTGCATTAGCACGTGGAGAATTAAGAGCTATTGGTGCTACTACATTGGATGAGTATCAAAAGTACTTCGAAAAAGACAAAGCACTTGAGCGTCGTTTTCAAAAGGTAATGGTTGATGAACCTGATACAGAAAGCGCTATTTCAATTTTGAGAGGTATTAAAGAAAAGTACGAAACCCATCATAAAGTTCGAATAAAAGATGATGCCATAATATCTGCTGTTGAATTATCACAACGATATATTACCAACAGGTTTTTACCAGACAAGGCTATTGATCTGATGGATGAAGCGGCTTCTAAACTTAGAATGGAAATTAATTCGAAACCTGAAGAACTTGATGTTCTAGACCGAAAAATCATGCAGCTTGAAATCGAAATAGAAGCTATTAAACGGGAAAAAGATGAGGCTAAACTCAAAAGCTTAAATGCTGATTTAGCAAACCTAAAAGAAGAACGGAATGAGATTTTTGCAAAATGGCAAGCTGAAAAAGATGTTGTTGACGAGGTTCAAAATGCCAAAGAAGCAATCGAAAGTTTCAAATTAGAGGCTGAAAAAGCTGAGCGCGACGGTGATTATGGTAAGGTCGCTGAAATACGATATGGGAAAATCAAAGAGGCCACTGAAAAACTAGAACAACTCCAAAAACAATTAGATGAAACACAAGGCGATGGAAGTGCCCTTATCAAAGAAGAAGTCACCAGTGAGGATATTGCAGAAGTTGTTGCTAAATGGACGGGGATCCCTGTTTCAAAAATGCTTCAAAGTGAACGCGAAAAATTACTCAAACTTGAGGATGAACTTCACCTAAGAGTTGTTGGCCAAGATGAAGCCATACAAGCAGTTTCTGATTCGATCAGAAGAAGTCGTGCTGGACTACAAGATGTTAAAAAACCTATTGGCTCATTCCTGTTTTTAGGTACAACCGGTGTCGGTAAAACGGAACTGGCGAAGGCATTAGCAGAGTACCTTTTTGATGACGAGTCTGCCATGACTAGAATTGATATGAGCGAATATCAAGAACGTCACTCTGTAAGTAGATTGGTTGGGGCCCCTCCAGGATATATTGGATATGACGAAGGTGGACAATTAACCGAAGCAGTACGACGCAAGCCATATTCCGTAGTTTTATTAGATGAAATTGAAAAAGCACATCCCGATGTATTTAATATTTTGTTACAGGTACTAGATGAAGGAAGACTAACGGATAACAAAGGACGCCTTGCTGATTTTAGAAATACTATAATCATTATGACGAGTAATCTAGGTAGCCACATAATTCAAGAAAAGTTCGATGCAGTAAAAGATATTGAATCGGCAACAGAATCTGCTAAAATAGAAGTTCTTGGTTTGCTTAAACAATCGGTCCGACCTGAATTTTTAAATAGAATTGATGACATCATTATGTTCACTCCACTATCTGAGGCTAATATTAAGGATATAGTAAGATTGCAATTAAAAAATGTTTTCAAAATGGTAGCCAAACAAAACATTACGTTAGACGCTACAGAAGAAGCTATTGAATATTTAGCTAAAAAGGGATACGACCCTCAATTTGGCGCCCGACCTGTTAAAAGAGTCATACAGAAGGATGTCCTGAACGAGTTATCAAAAGAAATTCTCAGTGGTAAAATTCACATAGAAAGTATTATTTTACTGGATGAATTTGACGATCAACTTGTCTTCAGAAATCAATCCGATTTGGTGGAGAATTAATACTAAAAAAAGCAGCGTAAAACGCTGCTTTTTTTTATTTCAACGACTATCTATTCCTTATATTTACTATATGGAATTAAACAAATACATCGATCATACGCTTCTTAAACCAACCGCAACATTCGATGATATCGAAAAGTTATGTCATGAGGCAGATATTTATAAGTTCTTTTCAGTATGTGTTAATGGAGCATACATTCATTTAGCTAAAGAACTTCTGAGGGATTCAGAGGTTGCAATTTGTGGAGTTGTTGGCTTTCCATTAGGAGCCATGAGTGGCAAAAGCAAAGTCTACGAGGCAGAACAATCTATTGAAGATGGTGCAGATGAAATTGATATGGTCATAAATATAGGAGGCCTTAAAAGCGGTAAGCATTCTGAAGTTCTTCAAGAAATATCATTTATTAGGAATGTATTAAAAAGACATACGCTTAAAGTTATTATAGAAACTTGTTACCTTACGGATTTAGAAAAGACCACCGCCTGTAAAATTGCTATCGATGCCGGAGCTGATTTTATAAAAACATCAACAGGATTTGGAACAGGAGGTGCTACCTATTCCGATATAAAGCTTATGAAAAAAGCAATAAATGGTAAAGCAAAATTAAAAGCTTCGGGAGGAATCAAAGATTACAATACGGCAAAAGAATATATCGATCTTGGAGTAGATAGAATAGGTACTTCAAATGGTATCCGGATAGTAAAGAAAATTAATTTATAAACCTAATACTGATGAGTGTTCATATTGGTGCAACTAATGGAGATATTGCTGAAAATATACTTTTACCCGGTGATCCGCTGAGGGCAAAATGGATTGCAGAAACCTTTTTTGATAACCCTAAACTTTATAACGAAGTACGTGGTATGTATGGCTACACGGGTGTATACAAAGGAAAACGTGTTTCTGTACAAGGTACTGGAATGGGCATCCCCTCTATAGGTATTTACGTAAATGAACTCATTAATGAATATGGAGCCAAAAAACTTATTAGAGTAGGCACTGCAGGCTCCTATCAGTCTCATATAAAAATCCGAGATGTAGTTTTAGCAATGTCTGCTTCTACCAATAGTAGTATCAACCGATTTACTTTTAATGCTGAAGACTATGCTCCTACTGCAAACTTTGATCTTTTACTGAATGCTTATACTGTTGCTAAAAACAAAAGCATTAACGTAAAAGCAGGGAATGTTCTCACAAGTGATGTTTTTTATCAGGACAATTCTAATTATTATAAGAAATGGGCAAAATATGGTGTCTTATGCGTTGAAATGGAAACCGCAGCCTTATATACCATTGCTGCTAAATACAATGTTCAGGCATTATCAATTTTAACAATCTCTGACAGCTTGGTAACTCATGAGAGTTCATCCACTGAAGACAGGGAGACATCATTACATGACATGGTGGAAATAGCTCTTGATTGTATTTAATAACACTCATCTTAATAAATGAGATGGGATATTCCATAATTGTTATTACTTTTGCTCTCCTATGCAAAATAAGATCAACATACAAAATAAAAAAGCACGTTTTGAATACGAAATCCTGGACAAATATGTTGCTGGTATTGTTCTTACCGGAACGGAAATAAAGTCAATCCGTATGGGAAAAGCGTCGATAGCGGAAAGTTTCTGTGAGTTTAATGAACGCGGAGAGCTTTTTGTAATTAATATGTATATTGAGGAGTATGTGCATGGCACCCACTATAACCACAAACCGAGAAGTGAGCGAAAACTACTGTTAAATAAAAGGGAGTTACGAAAACTTCACAAAGAAGTTAAAAATGTTGGCCTAACCATCGTTCCTCTAAAGCTATTTCTTAACGACCGTGGTTTAGCTAAAATGCAAATAGCTCTCGCCAAGGGTAAAAAACTTCACGATAAACGTGAAACCATTAAAGACAGAGATAATAAGCGAAACTTAGACAGAATCAAAAAGGCATATCGATAAGTTTAATGCCTATTCCTCCTATCTCTTTCTCGTTTTTTCATTTGTCTCCAGGCAAAATACAGAATGAAAATCAAAATTGGTATGATAATATAAATCAATATATTATCAAAATCAGTGAAATCCACTGGTTCACTATCAGATTCTTTTGGGATTTCTTGTGGCGCCTGATGCAAAATTGATAAAATCGATATGTAAGCATTTATAAACATAATTCTTAATTATGCTTCAATTTACAAAAAAGAAAATGCTTATTAAAAGATCTAATTAATTCTTGTCTCCTAATAATGGAACAAATCTGAACTGACCTAACTCCTTTTTCTCAAATTCCTTTTCAGAAGTTCTGGTAAACAATGTCATCACTTGCTCATTTTGTCCGACAGGAATCACTAATTTCCCCCCTACCTTTAACTGAGCCAAAAGAGGTTTAGGCACAAAAGGAGCGCCAGCAGTAACAATAATACCATCAAAAGGTGCTTCATTAGGCAGCCCCTTATATCCGTCCCCAAAAATGAGCCTTTTAGGCCTGTACCCCAGTTTAGGAAGAAAAATATTCGTTTTTTTAAAAAGTTCCTTTTGTCTTTCTATAGAATATACCGCTGCCCCCATTTCTAAAAGCACGGCCGTTTGATAACCACTTCCTGTTCCTATCTCTAATATCTTATCCCCCGGAGATACATCTAACAATTCTGTTTGAAACGCAACTGTGTAAGGCTGTGAAATTGTTTGATCGGCAGCAATAGGAAAAGCTTTATCCTGATAGGCATGATCTTCAAAACTGCTATCCATAAATAAATGTCTGG
The DNA here is from genome assembly GCF_000511935.2 of Zhouia amylolytica AD3. NCBI lineage: Bacteria > Pseudomonadati > Bacteroidota > Flavobacteriia > Flavobacteriales > Flavobacteriaceae > Zhouia > Zhouia amylolytica. The sequence goes on from NZ_AYXY01000019.1 coordinate 439,888, forward strand.
GAATTTTTTTTATGGCAGCCAATACCTTTGAATCTTTAATACCTTTTGCCGCAACTACTTCAGTTAGTTTGTTGCGCATACCTTTATGCTTATGAGTATCTTTCACGGGGTTCACTATTATTAGAAATGCAAAGTTACACTCAAAATTATTTACTTAAAAATATTGCTATTTAACATTTATTATTAGATTAAAGCCTATCCTTACCTGTAGCTATATGCTTTTAAGGCGATTCTTAAGAGGCATCTATTAAAAAGACTTTAGGGTTACTTCCTTTAATTTTATAAACCATTGGCAATCTCGGTCAATAACCTTATTTTTGTTAAAAACACAATTCTATGCTTAAAGCCGGAGTACTAGGTGCTGGACACCTGGGCAAGATTCACTTGCGACTGTTAAACCAATCTGAAAAATACGAATTAGTAGGGTTTTATGATCCAAACGAAAAAAATGCGCAAAAGGTTGCCAAAGAGTTCGGATATAAAAGTTTTGGTTCCATTGAAGAATTGATTGATGCGGTAGATGTTGTGGATATTGTAACCCCTACCCTTTCTCACTACGATTGTGCTCTTAAAGCAATTTCAAAGAAAAAACATATTTTCATAGAAAAACCAATAGCCAACTCAGTAGAAGAGGCTTATGAGATCATTAAGCTTGCTAAAGAATATGGAGTTAAAGGACAAGTAGGACATGTAGAACGATTTAATCCTGCATTTTTATCGGTTAAGGATAAAATTGAAAATCCAATGTTTATTGAAACGCATCGTCTTGCCGAATTTAATCCGAGAGGCACTGATGTTCCGGTAGTGCTTGATCTAATGATACATGATATAGATATTATTTTACGTGTGGTAAACTCAAAAGTAAAAAGTATTAATGCCAGTGGAGTATCTGTTATTAGTAACTCTCCGGATATTGCCAATGCGAGAATAGAATTTGAAAATGGTTGTGTCGCTAATTTGACGGCGAGCAGAATCTCACTCAAAAACATGAGAAAATCACGCTTCTTTCAACGTGATGCATACATATCCATAGACTTTCTTGAGAAAAAGGTTGAAGTTGTTAAAATGAAAGATGCTCCTAAAAATCCAGATGAATTTGCCCTTATCCTTCAAAATGCTGAAGGACTTAAAAAGCAAATTTACTTTGAAAACCCAAAGGTATCTATCAATAATGCAATCTTAGATGAACTAGAAACCTTTGCTAAGGCCATCCAGAATAATACTGATCCAGTTGTAACATTAGAACATGGTACAGAGGCTTTAAAAGTGGCTCACGATATTATAAATTCTTTTTAAAAACACACTTATATAACTAATATACTTAACACACACTTTGAAATTATTTAGACTATGAAAAACATAACAGTTATTGGTGCTGGAACAATGGGAAACGGAATTGCCCATACCTTCGCTCAATTCGGTTATAAGGTTAACCTGGTAGATTTATCTAAGGAAGTTTTGGAAAAAGGAATTACTACCATTACTAAGAATTTGGATCGGATGGTTACAAAGGGTTCTATTTCTGAGGATGACAAAAACAACACCTTAAATAATATCACTTCCCTAACAGATCTTAAAGAGGGGGTTTCAAATTCGGATTTGGTTGTTGAAGCTGCTACTGAAAACAAGGAACTCAAACTCAAAATATTTAAAGACTTAAATAACTTATGTAGACCTGATACAATTCTGGCTACGAATACATCGTCAATCTCCATTACACAAATTGCTGCAGTTGTAGATACGCCTGAAAATGTAATCGGAATGCACTTTATGAATCCTGTTCCGATTATGAAACTCGTTGAAGTTATAAAAGGGTACAACACTTCTGATAAGGTTCTCAACACCATAATGGAAATTTCGAAAAACTTAAACAAAGTCCCTGTTGAAGTAAACGATTATCCCGGTTTTGTTGCAAATCGTATCTTAATGCCTATGATAAATGAAGCTGTTGAAACCTTGTATAATGGTGTCGCAGGAGTAAAAGAGATCGATACCGTTATGAAACTAGGAATGGCGCATCCAATGGGGCCTCTTCAATTGGCCGATTTTATTGGCCTGGATGTATGTTTGTCAATTCTTAATGTTATGTATGATGGATTTAAAAACCCTAAATACGCTCCCTGTCCATTATTAGTTAATATGGTTACTGCCAGAAAATTAGGTGTGAAGTCCGGAGAAGGATTCTACGATTATTCCGAAAGTAGAAAGGCTGAAAATATATCGAAAATGTTTCTATAATAATTCTTATCAAAAACTATGGCGAAAATAATTCCTTTTAAAGCTGTTCGCCCATCACGAGATAAGGTTGGATTGGTTGCTTCCAGGTCTTATGAAGATTACTCTCGAAAAGAATTGAAAGCGCAATTAAGATTTAACCCTTTCTCCTTTTTACATATTATCAATCCTGGGTATAAATTTCAGCATGAAGTGTCTGGTGTTGAACGTTTTAAATTAGTGCGTAATCGTTATTTAGAATTTAAGGAAGATGATACCTTTATTAAAGATGAAATACCCTCTTTTTATATTTACCAGCTAAACACAAGAGATCATTCCTTCTGTGGTGTTTTTGCCGGTGCCAGTATTGAGGATTATGATAATAATATTATTAAAAAACATGAAGATACCATTGAGCGAAGAGAGGTCTTATTTAAAGATTATCTAAAAACAGTTGGCTTTAATGCAGAGCCAGTATTACTCACCTATCCGGATAATGATAATATTGCTTTAGTAATTAAAAAAACAACATCCCAGAGACCTGAATATGAATTTGCTACTCCTGACAAATCAGTACATCGGTTTTGGCTTATAAATAAAAAAGATGATGTAGAAACCATTCGAAGAGAATTTAAAAAAATAAAAACATTATATATAGCTGACGGACATCATCGCTCGGCTTCTTCTTCCCTTTTAGCTAAAGAATTGCGTTCGGAAGATAATAACCAAACAGGAAATGAGGCTTATAATTATTTCCTAAGTTATATGATTCCTGAATCAGAATTAAGGATTTCCGATTTCAATAGAATGATTAAGGACCTTAACGGACTTACCAAAGAAGAGTTTTTAATAAAACTTGACGAATTTTATAGGATAGAAAACCGAGGAGAAGAATTATATCAACCTACTAAAAAACATCACTTTTCTATGTATTTAGACGACGATTTTTATTCACTCTATTTACGAAAATCAGTTTATAATTTTAGTGATGCTTTAAGCACTTTGGATACGCAAATCTTGTACAAAACAATATTAGAGCCTATATTAGGAATTTCCGATTTACGGAACAATAAACGTATCTCTTATGGATATGGGAATCAGCATTCTTTAAAGATGAAAGATTTAATAGATAAAGGAAAGTTTAAGGTTGGCTTTAGTATGCTTCCGGTTACAATTGATGAAATGAAGCTTATTGCTGAAGAAGGCCTGAAAATGCCTCCAAAAAGCACATATATAGAACCTAAGTTAAGAAGTGGACTTACAATTTATGAATTTTAAATTTAACTGTTTTAATGAGTATTTCTGAAAATATATCTCAATTAAAATCAAAGCTTCCCAAAGACATTACTTTAGTTGCGGTTTCCAAAACCAAACCGAACCGTGATATTTTGGAAGCCTACAATACTGGTCATAGAGTATTTGGTGAAAATAAAATCCAAGAAATGACTCAAAAGTGGGAAGAACTTCCTAAAGATATTCAATGGCATATGATTGGTCATGTTCAAAGGAATAAGGTGAAGTACATGGCCGAATACGTACATTTAATTCATGGGGTAGATAGTTTAAAACTCCTCAAAGAAATTGAAAAACAGGCTAAGAAACACAATAGAATTATTGAATGCTTACTCCAGATTCATATTGCCAAAGAAGACACCAAATTTGGTTTGGATGAAAACGAATTAAATAGCCTTTTAACCTCCAACGAATATCTAAGTATGACCAATGTTAAAATCGTTGGACTTATGGGAATGGCTACATTTACAAACAATAAAGAACAAGTAAGAAAAGAATTTTCATATCTTAAAGAAATATTTGAAACCCAAAAAAGTCGTTTACCGGGATTAGAAATTCTTTCTATGGGTATGAGTGGTGATTATGAAATTGCAATAGAAGAAGGAAGCACCATGGTTCGAATAGGAAGTAACATCTTTGGAGAACGGAATTATAAATAACCAAATTAAAAATCAATTGTACGCAATACTCGACATAGAAACAACTGGAGGACAATATAATGAAGAAGGGATTACAGAGATTGCCATATACAGGTTTAATGGTCATAAAGTAACCGATCAATTTATTAGTCTTGTGAATCCTGAAAAGGCAATACAACCATTTGTGGTTAACCTTACCGGGATCAATAACAAAATGCTTACAACCGCACCTAAGTTTTATGAGGTTGCGAAAAGAATTGTTGAAATTACAAATGATTGTATTCTGGTTGCACATAATGCCCAATTTGATTACCGTGTTTTAAAGAATGAGTTCAAACAGTTAGGTTTTGATTTTGAAAGAAATACTTTATGCTCTGTGGAACTTTCCAAAAAGTTAATCCCCGGACAGGCTTCGTACAGTTTAGGCAAATTAGCAAGATCACTGGGAATTCCTGTCAGTGATCGCCATAGAGCAAGTGGTGATGCTCAGGCTACCTTGAAATTATTTAAATTATTACTAGCTAAGGACAAGTCTAAAAACATTCTTGAAGAGTCGGTTAAGAACAGTAGCAATACACTATTAACCCCTAAGTTATTGAATATTGTTGATGAACTCCCATCTTCCACAGGTGTCTATTATATACATAGAAGTGATGGCAGAGTGATTTATATAGGAAAAAGTAAAAACATTAGAAAAAGAGTAAATCAACACTTTACCGGAAGTTCAAAAAAAGCAAGAGCATTACAAAAAGAAGTTTCAGCAGTTACTTATGAGGAAACAGGTAGCGAGTTAATTGCACTTCTGAAAGAAAATGAAGAAATCAAGTTAAATCAACCACATTTTAACAGGTCACGCAAGAGAAAAATATTTTCATATGGCTTATTTGAAGATATGAATCCTGAAGGTTATATCACTTTGCACATTGAAAAAATAAAACCTAAAGGTAATCCTATCACTACATTCACCAGTATTCATGAAGCCAAAAACACACTATACAAACTAACCGAAGAGTTTAGTTTGTGTAATAAACTAAATGGCTTGTCAGATGCCAAAAGCCATTGTTTCAATTATACAATCAAAAAATGTATCGGGGCTTGTATTCAAAAAGAAGATGCCGAAAAGTATAATGAACGTGTTATAATGGCAATCAATAAATATAGTTACCCTCATAAAAATATGGTTTTAATTGATAAAGGTAGAGAGATTGATGAGCGAAGTGCTGTACTTATAGAAGGAGGCTTGTTTAAAGGTGTAGGATTCTACAACCTTAATTTTCAATTAAATAATATTCATATATTGCAGAAAGTAATTACTCCTATGGATAATAACGCTGATGCCAAACATATTATTCAAAGCTACTTGAGAAAGAAAAAAGGAGTTAAAATTATACAATTAATCACAGAAAAATAACTCCTTAATGAAGCTTAGATTCTTTTTATTCCTGATTATAATAATTAATAATTTTTGTCACTCTCAAAAAGAAACATCCTTTGGAGATATTCCTTTTAATCTTCTGGAAATGAAAGAATATCCCAAAGATTCAACAGCTTCTGCCGTTATTATAATGGAAAAAGGGTTTTCCAAAATAGACAAAAACAGATACGATCGAGTAAAATTGATTACAGAATATCTGGTTAGGATAAAAATTTTGAATAAAAAAGGATTAGACAAGGCTACTATCGAAATTCCATTATATAAATCACAATCATCCAAAAGCAAGGAGATCTTTAGAGAAGTACATGCGGTAGTGATAAATCCGGACAGAACTACTGGATCCCTAAATAATAATGACGTCCATTTAGAAGATTACAATGAGTATTATGACCTTCTTAAATTTACTGTACCCAATGTTCAGATTGGTGCTGTCATTGATTATCGCTATGTAATTGAATCTCCGTTTTTCTTCAACTTTAATTCATGGAAGTTTCAGTCGGATATACCAAAAGTTTATAGCGAATATTCTACTTCAATTCCTGCTAATTACAAGTACAACATCATGTTAAAGGGGCCATTGAAATTGAGTATTCATGAAAGCGACATTAAAAAAGACTGCTTTTACTTTCAAGGAGTCGGAAGTGCTGATTGTATTTTAAACACATATGTCATGAAAGATATTCCTGCCTTCAAGGAAGAGGACTATATGATTTCCAAATATAATTATCTTTCCGCTATAGATTATGAATTAGAATCTTTTGAAGATTTTCAAGGACAAGTAGATCGTTACACTAAATCTTGGAAAGACACCGATAAAGAATTTAAATCAGATATAGAAATAGGTAGTCAGGCAAAAAAAGAAAACTATTTCGAAAAACTAATTCCTAATGAAATAACTAAAAGTAACGCTAATGGGATTGATAAAGCGAAGCAATTATATTATTGGCTTCAAAGTGATCTTTTTTGGAATAATAAAAATTCATTATTCAGCGCTATCGATGTAAAAGATGCATTTGATCAGAAATCTGGGAGTTCGACAGAATTAAACCTGATACTCTTAAATTTTTTAAAAGCTGCAGGTTTTGATGCCGAGTTCATGTTATTATCCACAAGAGAACATGGATTGCCTACCAAATTACACCCGGTAATATCGGACTTTAATTACCTGGTAGTTAAACTTAACGATAATAATAAAAGTTATTTACTGGATATCACTAATAAAAACATGTCCTTTGGAATGATCCCATTTAAAACTTTGAATGGGTACGGTAGGGTTTTTGACTTAGAAAATAATAGCTATTGGTATGACATAAGGATAACTAATCCATCTGAGATAAAGACTACCTTAAGCATCAATATTGCAAAAGACAATCAGATAACTGCAAAAATAAGGAGGATTTATAAAGGATACAAGGGACTTAACAGGCGGAATGAAATAAGAAATAGATCTAATGAAGATATTTCGAATGAAATTCAAAGCGAGTTAGACAATGAAGGATTTTATAATATTACTAATTACATTACTCGTAATGAAGGAGCCTTGGAAAAAGCTTTGATAGAAGAATATGATATACAATCTACCGAAGAATTAAACTACACCAAACTGCTATTAAATCCATTTATTATAGATCGAATAAAAGAAAATCCATTCAACCTAAATGAACGCCTTTATCCAGTTGACTTTGGTTACCCTTTTTATGCTGATTATGCTGTAATTATTAATTTCCCTGAACAATGTTTAATTGAAAATTTACCTGAAAGTAAAGGATTAAAATTAGCAGAGGATAAGGGATATATGATATATAAAGTTTCAAAAAACAATAATAAGATTGTAATCAATAATAATTTAAGGTTAGAAAAATCTAACTATGAGAGTTATGAATACGAAGGCTTAAAGCAGTTATTTGCTGAGTTAGTATTTTTACAAAACAACCAACCATTAATATTCAAATTAAAACCAACTAAATAATTGTCTGGAACGGAAAATACCAAAACATGGCAAAAAAAGCTGCATGAAGTAATTTATGAAGCAGACACTCCTGCAGGAAAACTGTTTGATGTAGTCTTAATTGCTATCATTATTTTTAGCATCATTTTAGTGATGCTTGAAAGCGTAAATGACATCGACAGTGAATACCATTATATCCTTTTAACAGCAGAATGGATTATAACTATCTTATTTACAATAGAATATATTTTAAGAATTATTTCGATAAAAAAACCCGGTAAATATATTTTTAGCTTTTATGGAATCATTGATTTCCTATCTACAGTTCCTTTATATTTATCATACATAATAGCCGGTTCACAGGCATTATTAGCTCTAAGAGCACTTCGCCTGCTAAGAATCTTCAGGGTATTAAAATTAGTTCGATTTTTAGGAGAGGCTTCACAATTAAAAAAGGCTCTAAAAAACAGTAGAACCAAAATAACAGTTTTTATCTATACAGTATTGGTAGTTTCAATTATTTTGGGTACGATAATGTATTTAATTGAAGGTGAAGAGTCTGGTTTCACCAGTATCCCAAGAAGCATTTATTGGACCATAGTTACACTTACCACTGTAGGTTATGGTGATATTGCACCACAAACATCATTTGGTCAATTCTTCGCTACCATTATTATGATTTTAGGTTATGGAATTATTGCTGTACCCACAGGTATCGTAACTGTTGAGTTTGCCAAACAGGGAAAACAGCTTCATTTGAATACACAAGCCTGTCCAAATTGTGGCACAGAGGGACATCAGGATAGCGCTAATTTTTGTCATAAGTGTGGACATAAACTTTAATTAATATAAACCTTCATTTAGTGAAAGAACCCGAAAAGTACCTAATTACGGTAGTTGGACCGACTGCCATTGGTAAAACGAGTCTAGCCATAAAATTAGCGAAACATTATCATACGGAGATACTATCATGTGACTCCAGGCAGTTTTTTAAAGAAATGTATATCGGAACGGCTGTACCTTCGGAAAAAGAATTGAACGAGGCGCAACATCACTTTATACAGCATATTAGTATTTTTGACTCTTATTCTGTTGGAGATTTTGAAAGAGATGCTATCCTAAAACTTAGCTCCTTGTTTAAAGACAATAATGTTGTTGTAATGGCCGGAGGTAGTGGATTATATGTAAATGCTGTTATAAAAGGGCTCGACGAGTTTCCTGAAGTCCCGGAACACATAAGAACTGAACTAAACAAACTGTATGAAAATCAAGGCATCGAAGCACTTCAAGTAAGGTTAAAAGAATTAGACCCTGTACATTATGAAAAAATGGACATCCAAAATCCACAACGAGTTATTAGAGCTCTTGAAATTTGTATTGCCAGTAACAAACCTTATTCTTCATTTTTAAACCAGAAGAAAGTAATAAGACCTTTTAAATCTATTGTAGTGGGGCTTACCGCAAACAGAGAGGTCATCTACGATCGAATTAATAAGAGAGTTGATATAATGATTGAAAATGGGCTAATAGAAGAAGCAAAAAGATTATTTACATACAGAAAATTAAATGCATTACAAACTGTAGGTTACAAGGAGCTTTTTAAATACTTCGAAGGAGAATACACAAAAGAATTCGCAATATCAGAAGTAAAAAAGAATACAAGAAGATTTGCAAAAAGACAACTAACATGGTTCAATCGCAATGAAAATACTTTATGGTTCGATTTTAATATTCCTTTAAAGGAAATCATCGAAAAAATTGAAATGGAAAAATAAAAAAGCCTGTATAAAATACAGGCTTTTAAAATAGTTTTTTTTGTAAAATATAACCCAATTATCTATCCGCTTCGCTCTTAATCACCAACCTAAATCCTTCTCCGTGAATATTTAGAATTTCAACGTTTTCATCTTTTTTCAGATACTTACGTAATTTAGCTATATATACATCCATACTTCTAGAAGTAAAATAATTATCATCTCTCCAAATTTTTGTCAATGCCAATTCTCTAGGCATCAAATCGTTTTCATATAACGCCAGTAAACGCAGTAATTCATTTTCCTTTGGAGATAACTTAATAGGCTCTTCATCTTTAAAGGTTAGAAATCTCAACTTAGAGTTTAAATGAAAATCTCCAATTTGAAATTCAAATTGCTTACTGTCAGCAACAGTTTCTGTAGATTTACGTTGTAATATGGCTCTAATTTTCATTAATAAAACCTCCGAATCGAATGGTTTGTTAAGATAATCATCTGCACCAACTTTATACCCCTTTAAAACGTCTTCTTTCATCGTTTTAGCTGTTAGGAATATAATAGGTACATTCTCATTCTTTTCTCTTATTTCTTTAGCAAGCGTAAATCCATCCTTATAGGGCATCATAACATCTAAGATGCATAAATCATAGTTATCCTTCCTGAATTTCTCATACCCCTCCATCCCATTTTTGGCAAGGACTACGTCAAAATCATTCATGGAAAGATAATCCTTTAAGACAGTTCCAAAATTCGGATCATCCTCGACTAATAAAATCTTCTTATTTACTGTTTCCATAGTGTTTTATATTAAAGGTAACTTTATATAAAAGATACTTCCTTTGTTTTTCTCGCTTTCGGCGTATACCTCTCCTTGATGGTCATCTACTATTCTCTTAACATATGCCAATCCTAAACCATGCCCTTTCACATTATGTATATCCCCGGTATGCTCTCTATAAAATTTTTCAAAAATACGCTTCAAAACGGCTTTGGTCATTCCTGTTCCCTGGTCCTTAACCTTTACAATGATTTGATTCTTAACCACTTCTGTATATATGTCTATTTTAGGACTCTCTGGTGAATACTTAATGGCGTTATCAAGGATATTAACCAAGACATTTGTAAAGTGAGATTCATTTGCTAAAATGGTACTTTTTTCTGCATCTAAATGCGTTTTAACATATCCACCTCTATCCTCAACTATTAATTCGACATGGGTTATAGCATCCTCTATTAGTTCATGCAGATCTACTCTATCTTTACTAATATCTAACTGATTCTTTTCTAGTTTTGATATTCGAAGAACATTTTCTACTTGTGCATGCATTCGATGATTCTCATCTCTGATCATTTTCAAGTAGCGCTTCACCTTATCCTCATCAGCAAAGGCCTTTGGGTTTTTTATTGCATCTAAAGCTAAATTTATGGTGGCAATAGGAGTTTTAAACTCATGTGTCATATTGTTGATGAAATCTGTTTTTATTTCAGATATCTGCTTCTGACGTATTAACTGAAATAAAGCGCTTGAATATGCCACAATGATTATTATCGTAAAGATAATAGATAGTAATGCCATACCTATAATAGAAGAAATCAAAAACTTTTTCTTCTTAGGGAAACTAACCATTAAACTATAAGGTGTATTACCGTCAGTATCACTAAAAAGCGGAGCTTTATACTTTGTACTTTTGTTTAAATTGAATGATCTTGTTTTAACCTTAGTGGCTAACCCATTAGCAAAAACACCATATTCAAAATCTAAATCAATATTTCGATCTTTTAATTCTCTTTGAATTAAAAATTCTAACTCTGCTTTAGAAACTCTCTTATGAACTGGTACCCTATTAACAATTTCCCTGAAATAATCTTCAAATTGAGCTTTCTCAATTTCAGACATATTCCCCATTTTTTGAATTTTCTCAACTGGCGTATAAGCTGATTTGCCATCTAACCCTTTATCTTCTCTATAGATAATGGTTGTTCGTTTACTTACATAACTTTTTATTGCCGTCGAATCAAAACTATTATCAAAGAACGTGGCAGTTATCCCGTAATCCTCTTCAAGAATACCGTGAGAATAAATAAATGTTTCGTTATTATTCTCATTTTTTTCTAGATAAAATACTTCGTTGAGTGTAGACTGTTTAAGTTCTCCTACACTATCAATAATCTGCAATAACTTATCGGAGTAATCCTTAATTTCACGTTGTTCTACACGTTGTACTACCGATTGTAAAACTTGTGAAACTGTGTTAGAAAACTGCTCTTCCTTATTATCTACAGCTGTTTTTATCCAGTAACCCTGAACAAAAATAATGCCAATTAAAGAAAGGCTCATCAGAATTACCAAAGCGATAAATAATCTCTTATTCATTAGTCCAAAATTAAGGTTTTAACGGCAAGAACTATAGGTATTTAACTGTTAATTAACAAAAATGTTAATTACAAAACCTATTTCCTTTTAGCAAGTAAAGTATTATGTATTGTAGTAACTTGTTGCTGTGTTTTAACAAGATTAGTATTGTTAATAACAAAATCAGCTAATTCAATCTTTTTATTATCCGGCCATTGATTGTTCATACGTTCCAGCACCACTTCTCGATCTACTTGATCTCTTATTATCACTCTTTTAATTCTATCCTCTTCCGGTGCTGTAACTAATATAGTATAATCACATTCATTCGCTCCTCCAGTTTCAAATAGAATTGCAACTTCCTTTATTACATATGGCGATTTCTGAGCTTTATACCATTCATGAAAGTGTTTTATTACCACAGGATGAATAATAGCATTTAGTGCAGATAACTTGTGTTTATCTTTGAAAACAATATTCGCAATGTATGAACGCTCTGGTAATAATCCATCATATGCCTGCTCTCCTAACAACTCAATAATCTTATTTCGAATATCATCTGATTTCTCCATAAGCTTTTTGGCTTCCTTATCGGCTATGTAAACAGGCACCCCTAAATTATGAAACATATCAGCAACAGTTGACTTTCCACTACCTATCCCTCCTGTTAATCCAACTACCATTCCTTTTTTAATAAAAATTCAACTTTCGTTTGCATCAACTTCACCTCTTTTATATTTGAAGGCTTTTTTACGAGCTTGGGTATTAAGTACCCCCCACCTTCCTGAACCTCTTTATAATCAGCTACTATTAAAAAGTTATCAGGAGATATCAATTTTAAATTTTGAATTGGAGCTCTGCAAATTACATTTATCTGCTGAGGAAAAGTCCTCACTTTGGTTCCTTCAGGTATATTTTCAATTAAAAGAGGTACTTTAATCATTTTCTCCGAAAATCGATTAACCTTACCTCTAATATTTACTTCTTTTAGTTCAAACTCAATAGAGCTTAATGAATCTGGCTGACTCAAAGAAGTCTCTATATCTATATCACTTTGTACATTCTTTAAAACCATATCCTGAGTACTTACATAGTGAATACTATCAATTAAACCATCAGGACCTAAAATCCATATTTCAGAAGGGGAAATAATTAGAGAATCAACTAAGCCATAATCAGTTTTAAAGTTAATTTCTAAATTCGATACTACAGGTACTTTTTTCTTTTTATTAACACCAAGGTCAAATACAATAGAATCAGTGAGCACTTGTTTAATCTCAATATCCCTATATTGTTCTTTAAGTTGAGTCTCAATATCGTTACTCAAAAGAAACCATTTATTGCTATGTGACCTTACTTTAGATAAATCAATTGATGCCTTCTCATCAATTAAATTGGTCTTCAATAATCTAAAACCATTTGCTTCAACCAAAACATTAACCCGTGTACTCGGCGGATTTAGAAATAATTTATTTTTAGGTAAGTTTTTATAAACTACATTATATGACACAGAATAAGAATAAATTTGTGTAAGTTTAATCAGTAGCCATAAGATAAATGAAACCAACAAAAAAGTTAAAAACACCAATGACTTTGGGCGCTTCAACCACCCTAAAACTGTATTTGCTTTAGTTTCTTGTAACATTATTTAAAAAACAATTTAGGAAAAGCCATTTCCGGCTCTTTTTTCAATACATCAATATAAAAAGTAGATTTTATAAATCCAGTACCATAACCATAAAATTGTACTATAACTGCATAGATGGAAAGTAAGCCAATATAAATATTTTTGTTCTTTATTGTTGAATCTATAAATATCAAAAGAAAATAAATGACATAGAAAAACATTAAGAACCAATTACCCAATAGGGCTCCTATTAGTGCTAAACCACTTCCTAACATAAATAATGATGGAAACCAAAATGTTATTTTTCGAGTTTCTGGATGCCATGAATTTAGAATTGGACGTGTTAAACCAAATTTTCTAACCTGGACCTTAAACTTATTCCATGAAATACGTCTCTTGTGATAAACAAAAGCTTCTTGGATTAATTTTGTCTCAAAACCTGCTTTCCATAATCTAATAGTAAGATCAGGATCTTCTCCAGGATGAATTTTCCCAAACCCATTGGTAGCCTCAAAAGCCTTTTTTGAAATCCCCATGTTGAAACTTCGTGGCTGGAATTTATTTACTGACGTTTTTCCACCCCTGATCCCTCCAGTTGTTAAAAAAGAGGTCATGCTATAATTAATTGCTTTCTGAACATTCGAAAATGATTCATGAGCAGCATCAGGACCTCCAAAACAATCGACATAATTTTTCAACAAACTATTCTCCACCTCTTTAAGGTAGTTTGGTGGTAAAATACAATCAGAATCTAAAACCAAATAATAATTTCCATGTGCTCTTTTCATTCCATAATTTCGAGAATCACCCGGACCTGAATTGGATTTATAATAGTAGGAAATGTTTAATTGATTCGAAAATTCACTTACTACTTCTTGAGAAGAAATATCTGAACCGTCTTCGATAATTACTATTTCATAATCCTTTGGATAGCTTTGCTTTGATAAACTATCTAATAATTCTTTAATTTCATCAGGACGATTAAATACCGGAATAATGAACGAAAAATATAGATTCATACTGCCAAATTATGGATATATTAAAAAAACAGGAAAAGCTATCCACCAGGCAGATAGCTTTCTGTTATCATTTTTGATATCTAAAGAAGTACCTACCTTAAAGGCACTTCTTTAATGAAATCACTATAATTCTTAATGATACTCTTTGAGAAATTCAATAAATACTATTTCTCAAATTTTTCAATAACCTCATTACTCACACCTGTATTAGAAAAACCTCCATCATGAAAAAGGTTCTGCATAGTTACTTTCTTGGTTAAATCAGAAAATAAGGTCATTGTATAATCCGCACATTCTGCTGCAGTTGCGTTCCCTAATGGAGACATCTTATCAGCATATGCAATAAATCCATCAAATCCTTTTACACCTTTACCAGCCGTGGTTGGTGTTGGAGATTGAGAAATTGTGTTTACTCTTACCTTTTTATCTTTACCGAAGAAATAACCAAAACTACGTGCTATGGATTCCAAGTAAGCTTTATTGTCAGCCATATCATTATAATCAGGAAAAGTACGTTGAGCAGCCATATAAGTTAATGCTACAATGCTCCCCCATTCATTCATTGCATCTGCCTTATATAAACTTTGACATACTTTATGAAATGACAATGCCGAAACATCCCATCCTTTTTCAGTAAAACTATAGTTTTGATCCGTATAATGTTTTCCTTTTCTAACATTTACCGACATTCCAATAGAATGTAAAACAAAATCTAATTTACCACCTAATATCTCCATAGACTTCTCGATCAGATTGTTTAGATCTTCCTCACTTGTAGCATCAGCTGGAATGATTTCAGAACCAGTTTTTTCAGCAAGTTCATTTATTTTTCCCATTCTCATAGCTATCGGAGCATTGGTTAAAACGATTTGAGCACCTTCTTCATGAGCTCTTTCCGCAGTCTTCCAAGCAATTGAATTCTCATCTAAAGCTCCAAAAATAATTCCTCTTTTTCCTTTTAATAAATTATAAGACATAATGTATCTATTTATAACTTGATATTTTTTTCTATTTTAAAGTTTTCAAAGATAATACTAATTCAATAATTGTTTTGCATGTTGGAGCGCCGAAGTACTAACATCTTTTCCTCCAAGCATTTCTGCTATTTCAAAAACCCGTTCTTCCTCACTAAGTCTTTTCAGATTAGTAGTAGTCGTGTCCTCCTCATCCCTTTTATATACCTTATAATGAACATTTCCTTTCGCCGCAACCTGTGGTAAGTGGGTAATAGTAAATACCTGCATTGTTTCACTCATTTTTTGCATAATATCTCCCATTTTGTTCGAAACCTCTCCCGAAACCCCAGTGTCAATCTCATCAAACATTATGGTCGGTAGTTTTGTGTGCTTGGCAAGAAGCGATTTAATGGTTAGCATTATACGGGACAACTCCCCACCTGAAGCAACCTTTTTTAATTCTTCAAAACTAGTCCCTTTATTAGCAGAGAAAAGAAACTCCATATCTTCCTTACCATTGGGCAAATATGAGTTAATCGCTCTCAAATTGATTTTAAATTCGGCATTTTGCATCCCAAGCTCTCCCAAAGTAATTTCCAAATACTGAATAAGTTCTGGAATTACCTTAACTCTTTTTTCGTGTAATTGTTGAGCCAAATGATCAAGATCTTCCTCAAGTTTAAGCACACTAAGTTGAGCTTCTTTAATTTCGACATCCAAATTCTCAGTTTTAAAAACTGTTGACTCCAATTGTTCTTGAATTTTTAGGAGCTCACCTATCTCCAAAACTCCATGCTTCTTCTGTAAATCATAAATTTTCTGCAATTGTTCACTTACATTCCCAAGCAAAATTGGATTAGCATCAAGCGATTCCTGCAAATTAGTGATTTCATCTGAAGCATCATTTAAATCTATTAATATAGAATTAATTCGATTATGTAAATCTTCATACTGTTTACCATAGGAGACTAATTTATTGAGAGTTGCTTTTAAATTGGCCAAAGTATTAACAACACCGATTTGATCCTCATTTAACAATTGGATTGAAAAAACTAATTTTTCTCCAATCTCCTCGACATTATTCAATTCTTCATAAGTAGCCTCTAATTCTTCCAGCATCCCTTCCTTTAGATTGGCTTCCTTAAGTTCATTAAGTAAAAAACTATTATAATCGTGTTCTTTATTCGACTTTTTTTGAAAATCTATTAATTTTTCAAGCTCTTTTTTTTCCTGATAATAGTTTAACAACACTTTTTTATAATCAGCTAATACATCTTCAGAACCTGCCACTAAATCTAAAATTTTAAATTGGTAGGTATTATCAGTCAACTGTAATGTTTGATGTTGTGAATGAATATCTACTAATTTAGACCCTAAGGAGGATAATACTGAAAGCGTTACCGGGGTATCATTAATAAAGGCTCTCGATTTACCACTCGGTAAAATTTCTCTACGGATAATTGAAACCGATTCATAGTCGAGATCTTCGGAGTTAAAAAATTCTTGAAGGTTATAGGCTGATATTTCAAATACAGCTTCAATTATACATTTTCGATTCTTGTCCTTAATAGTACTCAAATCAGCACGACTTCCTAAAACCAAGGAAAGTCCTCCTAGTAATATAGATTTACCTGCACCTGTTTCCCCTGTTATAATATTTAACCCGTTATCAAACTCTACTTGAAGGGCATCTATAAGTGCGTAATTAGTTATGGAAAGACTTCTTAACAAATTATTACATTTTAAATTTCAAACTTACGCAAAATAAAAATTTCATGGAAGTGAATGAAATTGGAAAATAAGCATTCAGACAATCCTTAGTATTTAATATTCTTCCAACTAGCCGAATATGTCGGAGCCAAATTATTAAGTTGGTTAACCAAACTTACTATATCCGTTTTTATCCCTCCTGAAAAGATATCAGCAATTTCATCTGCTTTAGCATCAAAAAATAATTGTAGCATTAATGAATTTGATCGAACTTTATTCAATTGTTCTAACAAAACCACACTTTCCTCTATAGCAGTTTTGGCCTCCCTTTCATCGCTGAGCATTCTATCCAACCCCTGCCTATGATATTGATATAATGCCTTTCGGTAATTTTCGTAAGTCCCTGATTTAAGATTATCAATTAAAGTCCATCTGGTTCTAGCATTCGGACTATCCTGTTGCCAACCCGCATATCCTGTTCCTTGCGCCAAACTAACTATATTCTGTGCCTGATTATAATAAGGATTTCCACCTTTTAATTCGAAAGTATCTGCATCAATCCCTAATATAAGATAAACATAATAAGAAATTACGGCTGTTAAATTGGAGTCAAAGACATTCGTGTTAAAATATAATGGCTCAAATTCTAAATATTTAAAGTTGAAAGATTTATCCTGAAAATTAAAAACTGATGTTTCATAGTTAGTATTATAAACTGGCCGACTGGACTGTACCTGTATGGAAGCTTGAAAATTATTATTTTCAAAAGAGGAAATCATGATAAGCATACTGCAGTTGATACGCTCATTTTCTTTAACATTAAGATTAGTCCATTTCGTCTTATTTACAAAATCATTAAGAGATTTTTCAAGAGTTTTAAAAACCTGTTGATTAGTTTGGTTTACCAGTTCTGAATTTACAATAACATTACAATTCAATTCTTGAGAACACAATTGATTTGCACAAAATAAAATACTTATTAAAACAAACTTTCTAATCATTGATACGATAAATGATTTCGTTGAAAATATCCAGGGCAACCTCATTCTTAGGCTTAAGATTAAACGATTTAATTTTTAATTCCTTATCTATAAATGTAACTTTATTAGTTGGTTTACCAAAACCTGCGCCTTGATCTCTTAAGGAATTAAGAACGATCGCATCTAGATTTTTCTTTGAAAGTTTCTTTTTAGCATTCTCTAATTCATTTTCAGTCTCTAAAGCAAACCCAACCAAAAACTGATGTGACTTTTGAGCACCAAGTGACGCTAATATATCTTTTGTCGGCTCTAAAACCACTTCCATGACCATAGATTTCTTTTTAATTTTTTCATCAGCCACAGATTTTGGACGGTAGTCAGAAACAGCAGCGGAAAGTACCGCTATATCCACACTATTATAATGCTTATGAACTGCATTATACATTTCCTCGGCCGAAACAACTCGATCAATATGAATGAGATTGTCATCTATTGTAAGATGAGTTGGTCCCGTAATTAAATAAACTTTAGCTCCTAGGCTTGCAGCTGCATTAGCAAGCTCAAAACCCATTTTACCACTAGAGTGATTTCCAATAAAACGTACTGGATCAATAGCTTCGTAAGTCGGTCCTGCTGTAATCAAAACCTTTTTACCCTTCAAAGGTAACCTGGAACTAATGTCATTAATCATGTAATCAATTATGTCCTCAGGTTCTGCCATCCTTCCTTCTCCTATCAGTCCACTTGCGAGCTCTCCATGAGCAGCCGGTATCATTTTATTACCAAATGATTGTAATATATCTAAAGAATTCTTTGTGGATTCATGTTTATACATATCCAAATCCATGGCAGGAACAAAATAAACAGGACATTTAGCTGACAAATAGGTAGCTATCAGAAAATTATCACTGTTTCCTGAGGCCATTTTAGATAAAGTATTTGCTGTAGCAGGAGCTATTACCATGTAATCAGCCCATAATCCTAGATCCACATGATTATTCCATACAGCATTATCATCATCCATACTTGTAAAAGAAGAAATAACTGGATTTTTTGATAATGTAGAAAGCGTTAGAGGGGTTACGAAATCTTTTGCACTTTCCGTCATAACCACTTTAACGCTTGCTCCGGCCTTTATAAAAAGCCTTATTAATGTAGCAGTTTTATATGCAGCGATACCTCCGGTAATACCTAAAAGGATATTTTTACCGCTAAGCACTGTCATTACTACTGTTCTTTTTCAGTATTCCTGAAGTAAATTTTATCTTCCAACCATTCCTGCACTGCTATTGCATGAGGTTTAGGCAGTTTTTCATAAAACTTAGAAACTTCTATTTGCTCTTTGTTCTCAAATATCTCATCCAGACTATCTGTATATGTAGCAAACTCCTCTAACTTTTCAATAAGCTCTTTTTTCAGCTCTGCATTAATTTGTCCTGCTCTTTTTGAAATGATAGAAATTGCCTCATAAACATTTTCTGTAGGCTGATCTATTTTATCCCTGTTATATGTCTCTGTAGAAACAGGGGCATTAGAATTTCTTAAATCGCTCATCTTCTCTATTATTTACTAAACTTTTGTAATTCGTTATCTATAACTGCTAACATTTTGTCAGCATCTTTTTGATATTTTGTTTCTGGAAAATATTTCAACAACGTGGTATAAGTACTTTTTGCAGCACTTAATCGCTCTTCCATTCTTGCATAAATACTATTAACAGCCAGATTATATTCTGCCGTCATCTTATAAAACAAAGCATCTTCTCTGTATATTGATCCTGGTGAATCAGATAAAAATAGTTCAAATGATTTAATAGATGCTTTATAGTCACTTAAAGTATTGTATTGCTTAGCAACTTCAAAAGCCTTTTTATCCAACTTATTTCTTAATTCGCGAGCCATTTCATTAGCTTCACTCATATAGTCTGAACTCGGATAATTATTAATAAAAATTTGAAGTTTGTCAATCGCCTCATTCGTTTCGGTCTGATCATTACTATATTTAGGAGACAACATAAACTTACTTTTTGCACTCAAAAAAGCCGCTTCTTCCGCTTTATCACTTCTTGGATAAGACTTAGAAAATCGTTCAAATTGATATGCTGCAAGATAGTAATCTTCCGTTTGATAATAAGCGTCTGCAAAGAAATAGAGAATACGCTCACCTTGAGGTTTCCCAACATAACTAGGTGCGATTTGCTCAAACAAACGCAAGGCTCTTTTGTAATCACCTGAGTCATATAGTTCCTCTGCTAAATCATATTTAGCCTTTACATCTGTATTCTTGAGTGTTTTTTGGTACTCACTACAAGATGTAAACAAAAGTGAAGCTACTAATATCAGGGTATAAATGTGATTGCTTTTAATCATGCGGCAAAATTAGGTAAATATCCGGTATTAAAAAAACTATTTTAGCTAGCTAATTTAATGGAATCTTTTAAATAAAGCCTAGAACTTAAATAAAGTTTTAACATTTATACCCTGACATGCTATTTCTTAAATAGCACTTTTTATTTTTTCCTTCAGAGAATCACTGGCCTTAATAAGAGGTAGTCTTACTGTATCTTTACATAAGTTGAGCTCTTGAAGTAAAGCTTTAATACCAGCAGGATTTCCTTCTTCGAAGATGTGATCTATTGCATCCATTACTTGAAAATGAAGCTCACTGGCTTCTTTTGAGTTTCCTTTTAAAGCTAAACGAACCATTTCAGAAAATTGATTTGGTAACCCTTGACCAATAACAGAAATAACACCACTACCGCCAGCTAAGGTCATAGGTAAGGTAATCATGTCATCCCCTGAAATAATGAGAAAATCTTCCGGTTTCTCTTTGATCAACCTCATTGCTTGCACCATATCCCCTGCAGCTTCTTTAATAGCAATAATATTATCGAAATCTGATGCTAACTTTATCACCGTTTCTGGTAGTAAATTAGAGGCTGTTCTACCCGGAACATTGTATAAAATGATTGGCAACGGAGAAGCCTCAGATACCGCTTTAAAGTGCTGATAAATCCCTTCCTGTGTAGGTTTATTATAATAAGGAGAAACCGATAAAATAGCATCAAAATCACCCAAATCTGTTTCCTTCAATTCCCTAACTACATCTAAAGTATTGTTTCCTCCTATACCCAATACAAGTGGTAGGCGTTTATTATTTGTTTTAACTATTATTTCTTTAACCAACTCCTTTTCCTGTTTAGACAATGTTGCACTTTCGGCTGTTGTCCCCAATACCACCAAATATTCAACTCCTCCATCAATAACATGATTTACAATGTTGCCTAATGCCTCAACATCAACACTTAAATCAGACTTGAAAGGAGTGACTAGCGCAACTCCTGTACCTGAAAATCTAGACATAAACTATATCTTATTTAAAATCGATAAATATTTAATTAACTCTCTTTCAAAACCCTTGTAATTATCTAAATGAGAATCAATCACAAGGTTATTATACATTGTACTTTTTTGTCCAATCCCTACCCTAAAATCAGCCTCTACAATCGAAGACATAAATAACAAAGGTAAATTATGCTCATCATAAAAACTGATCACTAAATCGTATTTCCGTTTAATTACATCATCTATTTCAGGATCTTTCACCTCACCATTTCTCTTTATAGTTTTATCATTAAAAACGGGAATAGGATATGACTTCTCTTTTTCAATTCTGTTGAGATATCCTATTATACGATATGACTCTCCTCTAATATTTAATTTCTGCATCAATTCTTCAAAAACTTCTAAATTTTTAGTCTTTTCAAAATTAATTACTACTAACATTGACGATACCTTATTACTTTTGCCTTCTACATTAACCGCCAATTCACTTAACCGTTTTTCAATAATTTTTAAAACAGATTTTTCTTTGTATTTTTTTAAAACCATATAACTTTAAGTTCTAATGCAAAGTTAGAACTAATAAATATTACTTCTGCAAAATTAAAAACCTTATGCAATTAAATATAAAACATTTTGTTATATTTTTCACCTTATTGTGTTTTTCTTGTAACAACCAAAACACAAAAATTACTGAGATAACTGGCCGACAATTATTAATAAATGACACTTTAAAGGCTGCTGACAGTATTGACGAATACCTTATTCCTTATAAACAACAGATCAACAAAGTTCTAAACCAACCCATTACTTATAATCCGAAAACATTAAGCAAATATGAAGGTGAATTCAACACCGCTATTGGAAACTTATTAGCTGATATTGTTTATGAGCAAAGCAATCCAGTATTCAACAAAAGAACTGGCAAAAACATTGACTTTGTTCTTCTCAATAATGGAGGCATTCGATCTATAATTTCAGAAGGGGAGGTTACTATACGAACTGCGTATGAAGTAATGCCTTTCGAAAACAAAATTGTTGTTGTTGAACTATCTGGGAATAAAATATTGGAAATGATTCAGCACCTACAAAAACCTGGGAAAGCTCAACCTGTCAGTCGTAATGTTGAAATTGCCTTAAATAGGGATCTCACTCTAAACAAACTCCTTATTAATGGTAAAACTGTAGATAAAAACAAAAATTATTTTGTTGCTACATCTGATTATTTGTCAAATGGTGGAGATGGTATGTTATTTTTTAAAGAACCAATAAGCACAACAAACTTAGATTACCTAATTCGAAATCAATTAATTGATTATTTCAAAAAGGTCGACACAATCCGCGCTACTATTGATAACCGATTTATAAAACTGTAATTAACTGAGAACATGAAAAGAAGAAATTTTATACAAAACACCATTGCAAGTTCAGCTTTTCTGGGTCTCGCAGGTCTGAGTCTAAATTCGTGTAATGAAAATAGCAAAAAGCACATAACTATCCTTCACACTAATGATGTTCACAGCCATATTGATCCATTCCCTAAAGATCATGGTAAAAACCCTAATCAAGGAGGTGTTGCAAGACGTGCCACCCTAGTAGACAATATTAGAAGGGAAAACCCCAACACATTACTCTTTGATGCTGGTGATATCTTTCAGGGCACCCCATATTTTAATTTCTACGGGGGTGAACTTGAATTTAAATTAATGAGTATGCTTAAATATGATGCCGCTACTATTGGGAATCATGATTTTGATAATGGGATAGATGGTTTATACGCTCAATTACCTCATGCTAAATTTCAGTTCCTTTCGGCAAATTATGACTTTAAAAACACCATAATGGATTCTCACGTAAAACCATACACCATCTTCATTCGTGACCAAGTCAAAATTGGTGTTTTCGGGCTTGGGATTGAATTAGATGGACTTGTAGATAAGTCTCTCTACAAAGAAACAATATATAACAATCCAATTGAAATTGCTCAAGACATAAGTAGAGTTCTAAAAGAAGAGGAAAATTGCGATATTGTAGTTTGTCTATCCCATCTTGGCTACAAATACAATTTTGAAGGAAAAGTCTCAGACATATTACTTGCTAGAAATACCGAACATATAGACTTAATCATTGGAGGACATACACATACCTTTATGGAGCAACCTGAGATCGTTTTAAACCGAAAAGAAAAGGAAGTTTTAATCAATCAAGCTGGATGTTTTGGTATTTATATGGGTAGAATTGACTTTTTCCTGGATAAGGATAAAAACATACAATCAAAAGGGGTTACGATTTCAGTTTAAAATCATAAGCAACGATGAATTTTGTTAAGAAATAATAAGCAATCACCTGCGCAATGACATTGGTTAATTCAAAAAAAGAATTATGTGAAAAATACATATTGATACCATTAATAACATCTCCAACTAAAAAAGTCATGGCAATTATCAAGGTATACATTGTCATTTTATTTTCTTTATTAAAATAACTCATAATTGACACAACAGTAAAGGCACTTAGTATAATTGAGTAGAACATCACCGGGGTCAATAAGTCTCCTAATTGGTCACCAAAAATATCTTTAATTGAATAATTATAATAAATAAACCACAACACAATTACTGGTAAGGCCGAGAACAGTAATCGCCGAACCCTAACATCTTGCAACATTTCGAAACAAAAACGGATAAACACCAAATGTCCTAAACCAAAGAACAAAAGTGTCAACTCTACTGCCCCTTTGAAATTCAACAAAGAAAACATATCTCCTAAAAAATAAAAAATAAGCAATGTTAACGTATAGAGATGATGTTTCTTTTTAGAACTTGTATAAATGATATAAACCACAGGAATTAAACTAACCTTTGCGATACTTATCAGAAGCTTCAATTGAAAAAATTCTGCTAGTAGATATAGCACTGCCACTGCAATAAACACATAAGTCAGTTTTTGTTTAATCATAACATATTTAAAAATTGTTCTTCAGTAATCAAAGGGATATCAAGTTTTGATGCTTTTTCTTTTTTACTAGGCCCCATCTTATCGCCGGCCACAACATATGAAGTTTTTGTCGAAATCGAAGATGCAACTTTTCCGCCGTTATCTTCAATTAATTTTTTCAATTCGTTTCTTGTTACTTTTTCAAAAACTCCAGATACGACAAAACTATAACCTTTGAGCTTATCTGTCTGATTTTGTAGATTTTCTGTTGAAATTTCTAGTTGAACTTCATGTTTTTTCAAACGCTCAATAATTACTACATTTTGTTCATTCTTAAAAAAATCAATAACACTTTCCGCTATTTTCTCCCCAATTTCATCTACCTGAATCAAATCCTCCTTTGTAACAACCATTAATTTATCTATTGACTTATATTCTTTGGCTAATTTTTTAGCCACAGTTTCCCCAACAAATCTAATTCCTAGTGCATACAATACCCTTTCAAATGGAATACCTTTCGATTTCTCTATACCATTAATAAGATTCTCTGCCGATTTATTGGCCATCCTCTCCAAAGGCAATACTTGTTCTTTGGTTAGGTCATACAAGTCAGCATAATCATTTATAAGCCCTTCCTTATACAGCAATTCTACAGTTTCTGCCCCTAACCCCTCAATATCCATAGCCTTTCGCGAAATAAAATGCTGTATTCTTCCCGTAATTTGGGGAGGACATCCATAATAATTTGGACAATAATGTTGTGCTTCTCCTTCTTTTCGAATTAACTCAGTACCACATTCAGGACAATGAGTTATATAATTTGTCATTAAAGAGTCAGATGTTCTTTTAGTAAAATCAACCCCGGTTATTTTCGGTATAATTTCACCTCCCTTTTCTACAAAAACAGTATCTCCCAATCTAACATCGAGTTTCTTTATCTGATCTGCATTATGCAAAGAAGCTCTCTTAACTATGGTTCCTCCTAATAAAACAGGTTCTAAATTAGCTACAGGAGTAATTGCTCCGGTTCTACCTACTTGATACGTTATGGTTTTCAAAACCGTAACTGCCTGCTCAGTTTTAAACTTATAAGCCATTGCCCATCTCGGGGATTTCGCCGTATAACCCAATTCCTCTTGGTACTGAATAGAATTCACTTTAACCACTACTCCGTCAATTTCGTAAGGAAGGTCATCCTTACGATTTTCCCAATATTCCACGAACTCCATTACTTCAGCTGTATTTTTACATAATTTAGCCTCCGATGGCACCTTAAACCCCCATTTTCTTGCGGTTTTTAAAATATCGTATTGTGTAGAAATACCTAAACGTTCTCCAACAATACTATACAATAAACATTCCAAAGGACGCTTTGCCACTTCTGCACTATCCTGCAACTTTAAACTTCCACTAGCAGTGTTTCTAGGATTCATGTATGGATCTTCACCATTTGCAATTCTTTCTTGATTCATTTTAATAAACCCTTCTTTTGGCAAAACGATCTCACCACGAATATCAAATCTTTCAGGGTAATCTCCATTAAGTTTTAAAGGAACAGAACGAATAGTTTTCACATTAGCAGTTACATCATCACCCTGAAATCCATCTCCTCTTGTTACCGCTTTTAATAAAGCACCATTTTCGTAGGTTAGATTCATCGAGGCTCCGTCATACTTTAATTCGCATGTAAATTCTAGACTCACTTCCCCTAAAATTTTTTGAATCCTTTTTTCCCAGTCCTCCAAATCCTCCTTGGAATAGGAATTATCTAAGGAATACATTCTAAAATCATGAACAACGGTTTCAAAATTCTTAGTGACCGCTCCTCCAACTCTTACTGTTGGTGAATTAGGATCGTTATACTCTGGATACTTAAACTCCAAATCTTGCAACTCCTTTAACATCATATCAAACTCATAATCAGACACCGTAGGAGCATCTAATACATAATAATTATAGTTATGCTGTTTTAATGTTTCTCGAAGTTGCTCTATTTTTTGTTGAATTGCTGACACAGGTATCATTTTTTGAGAATTATGAAAGGGCAATTTAATTAAAATAAAGCTAATTTCTACCTTTTATTTAATTCCCGAAACACTCAAAATCAACAACGAGAATACAGGAAAGCTACTAATCTATAACAAGATTCATGCAAATAAAATACACTCCATTCAGATCATTAAAAGTCCTTCAGATTAAAAAACTTCAAAAGAAAAAGTTAGACACTAATGAAGTATTAAAATAGCGAAACACTTTATTGTAATTTAATAGAAAAAATCCAATAAAATTATCATTATCCTCTCAACCAAATACATTGAAAATCGATTTAAAGAAGTAACAATCTTCAATAATATAGTTTTAAGAAGAACAAATAGTTATAATCAAACTAACGATTCAAATATGTCTTTTCAATGCCTAATATCAAAATGATTCAAAAAAGTTCTTACGACCTGAGAAATAAAAAAGACAGTGATCAAAAAAGCTAAGGTAATTTCAGCGAGTGAAAACTGATTGAAAATTCCTGAGAAAGATAGGAATACGAGCGAAAAAATAGTACTGCCCAGAGCCACGGGTAATGCTCTAGCAGTTTCGGTTAAAAACTGGTTCATTCTACTCATAACTTGTTGATTTAGGGCTTGCTTCTTAAAAAAGCAAGGAAACAAACATAATAAATTAATCTATATTTCTCACAACAAAACAGTTAAAAAACAGTAATTCATAGATGAAAAATCTAAATTCATCAAGAATAACGTTAAGCAAAAGAAGTTCTAATCATCCTATCATTACCACTTAGATCTTTCTTAACAATAGTATTTTTAAATCCAAATTCATCCAACATATCGGTTGTGTCTTTGGCCAAATACTGATTAATTTCAAAATATAAATTCCCCTCTTGATTCAAATGGTTCGAAGATAGCCGCGCTATTTGCTTATAGAACAACAAGGGATCTTGATCTGGTACAAAAAGAGCTGCATGAGGTTCAAAATCAACCACATTACTTTTCATTTGCTCCTTTTCCAAATATCGTACATAAGGAGGATTGGAAACAATTATATCATATTCACCCAATAAACTTTCCAGTTTTAGTATGTCCGCCTGTAAAAAGTTAATATCAACATGATTATTTAAAGCATTTTCTTTAGCAATGTCAAGAGCTTTCCCAGAAATATCTATAGCGGTCACCTCGACAAGCGGAATGTTTTTTGACAATGTAATTGCTATACAGCCACTTCCAGTGCCAATATCTAATATCTTAAGAGGTTTAATTTTATCCTTACAATCTCTAATTATCCAATCCACTAACTCTTCAGTTTCCGGGCGGGGTATTAAAGTCTCATTATTCACTCTAAATTTTAAGCCATAAAAATATGCCACTCCTAAAATTTGCTGAATCGGCTTTTGTAATTTTAAGTCATCTAAAGCTTTAAAAATAATGGTTTCTTCCTTTTTGGATATTACTTTATCCGGCTCTAAAATGATATCTATTCGTTGAATATCAAAATTATGATCTAGCAACAAATAATAAAACCTGTTAACCTCTTTAAAATCATAAAGATCATCTAATTCCTTATGAAAAATATCCTGGATATCATTTAATCTCATTACAATAATTCTTTCAACATCCATACAGGACATGAACAATGACCTGTATCACCCATAGGGTTGTCTAAATATTTAAAACCTACCTTTTGATATAGCTTTTGAGCAGCCAACATATTTGGCATGGTCTCCAAATAGCATTTACTGAATCCATATTCTTTTGCCTTTCTCAGGCACTCTTGCATCATTTTATAACCGATCCCTTTACCTCTGGCCTCTTCCAGAAAGTACATTTTTTGCAGTTCACAAATATTATCATCACAATTTTCGAGCTGGGCAACTCCTGCACCTCCAAGAAGCCTCCCATCATACTCAACAACTAAATAAGCTGCCTTGGCTATATTATATGTCTCATACATCATATCCAACGCCTCATCAGCATAGGCGGTTCCAACCTTTGGGACATCATGCTCCAACAACACCTTTCTTAAAACTAGTGCCAACTCAACATCATCTTCCGGCGTTATTTCTCTTATTATAAATTCACTCATACCTAAAGAAAGTACTATTTTTGTGTTTGAAAAGAATTTACAGGCTCTGATTCACCTAAAATAGGATGGCGTGAATATACACGAAAAATACATAAATCGATGCATTGAATTAGCTAAAAACGGTCTTGGAACCACATATCCAAATCCGTTAGTTGGCTCAGTTGTTGTTTATGATGATAAAATAGTTGGTGAAGGATGGCATCAAATAGCTGGTGGGCCACATGCCGAGGTTAAAGCGATAAACTCAGTTAAAGACAAAACGGTGTTGAAAAAATCGACAATTTATGTTAGTCTTGAACCTTGTAGCCATTTTGGAAAAACCCCTCCATGTAGTGACCTGATTATATCCTCTGGAATCAAGAAGGTAGTTATCGGTACTATTGATACTTATGATAAAGTATCAGGCAGAGGTATCAAAAAAATGATAGAAGCAGGTTGCGATGTTACTGTTGGTGTTTTACAGGAAGAGTGTCAGGAATTAAACAAACGCTTCTTCACTTTTCATAATAAAAAAAGACCTTACATCATTTTAAAATGGGCAGAAAGCAATGATCACCTTATAAGTCCTTTAGAAAAGGATAAAAAAGAACCCGTTTGGTTAACAAATCAATATGCCCGGCAATTAGTTCATAAATGGCGTAGCGAAGAACAAGGCATTTTGGTAGGCACAAATACGGTACTTCATGATAACCCACGATTGAATACTCGTGACTGGAAAGGTAACTCACCAACCAGAATAGTCATCGACAAAACTTTAAAAACATATCCAAACCATTCTATTTGGGATGGAGAAATCAACACCATTATTTTTACCGAAAAGCAATTAAATAGGCTGAATTCAAATATTACTCTAAAATGGATTGACTTTAACAAACCTATCCCATTGCAAATATGTGAAGAACTCTATAAAGAAGGAATTCAAAGTTTGATTATTGAAGGAGGGGCACAAACCCTACAGAGTTATATCGATTTAGAATTATGGGATGAAGCCAGAATATTTAAAAGTAATATCAAGTTAATTAACGGTATATATGCCCCCCTAATTAACCACCCAGTAAACAACTCGAAAAAAATTATAAGGAACCAATTGAATTTTCATAAAAAACATGATTAAAAATATAATCTTTGATTTTGGTGATGTATTTATCAATCTAGACAAACCCGCAACCGTTAATCGGTTAACAGAAATAAATGGAAAATTTACGGTGTCGGATAAAATGGATCAAATGAACAAATTCTATGAAAAAGGACTTGTAAGCACATCCGAATTTGTTAGCTTTTATATGAGTATCTTCCCAAAAATAAGTAAAAACACGCTTATAGATGCATGGAATGCTATTATTTTAGACCTTCCAGAAAATCGTATTGAGTTTCTGGAAAAATTATCCAAAGAAAACAATTATCGCCTATTTTTATTAAGTAACACCAACGCATTGCATATTGATCATGTAATTAAAAATATAGGGGCTGAGCGTTTCAATAGGTTTAAAAATTGTTTTGAGCAGTTTTATCTATCTCATGAAATTAACTTCAGAAAACCTGATCTCGATATTTATAAGTTTGTCCTTAATGAGAACAACCTAAAACCGGAAGAAACTTTATTCATTGATGACGTAGAGGAAAACACCACAGCTGCTGCAAGCCTGAATATTATCACTTGGAACCTTAAACCAGGAGTTGATGAAGTTACCACTTTGTTAGAACAAACTTTCTTATTATAATTACAAAAAAGTATATCTTGAAAGACACCTACAAAACCATCACAACACCTTCAACAGAAACTCTTTACAAAGAAAAAAATAGTAAATTCTTCGGTTATGCCTTCCCTATTAATAACGAAGATGAGGTAAAACCCATTTTAGAATCTTTAAAAAAACAACATCATAGTGCCCGCCACTGGTGCTACGCATGGCAACTAGGTACAGACCAAAACATATCTTTTCGAGCAAACGATGATGGTGAACCAAATAATTCTGCAGGAATGCCCATTTATGGACAAATTCAATCATTCGAACTCACCAATATTCTAATAATCGTTGTCAGATACTTTGGAGGAGTTAAGCTAGGTGTCGGCGGGTTAATTACAGCATATAAGACTACCGCACAATACGCCTTGGAGGGAGCAGATATTGTTGAAAAAACGATCGACAGTGAATTTGGACTTTATTTTGAATACAAGAACATGAATAAAGTGATGCGAATTGTAAAAGAAAAAAATCTTAACATCATAGATCAAAAAATGGAATTAGATTGCTTCATAAAAATCTCTGTTCGAAAAAAAGAAGCTGGAAAAATCAAACAAATTTTTGATAAGCTTTATGGGGTTACCCTTAAAGAACTATAACTGCTCCAAAATATAATCAGGACATCTTGTTGGACGATTTGTTTCCATATTTATAAAGGCTAAAACGGTATTTCCTTCCAGTAACAATTCTTCCTTCTCATTCCATATTTCATAATCGAATTCAATCTTAACCGATGGCGTTTTTTTCAGTCGGGTTTTTATTGTTAAAAGATCGTCATATTTGGCTGACTTTTTATAAGACATTTGTAAACTAATAACTGGCAGCATTATACCACTTTCCTCCATTGACCTGTAAGATACACCTAAATTTCTTAACCACTCAACACGTCCTAACTCCAGATACTGCGCATAATTCCCGTGATAAACGACTCCCATTTGATCAGTTTCCGCATAACGAACCCGAATGTTAATTTGATGATTATTGTTCAAATTTTGAATTATTTTTTGTATGTTAACAAAATGTAAAATTAAGTTAATAAGAATGCGAAAAAAAAACGATATATTCAACCCCTATTCCATTTTTTTTTTCAATTTTTTGTTCACATATTTGTTCACATAAAGAGAGGTGAAAAACCTTCTTTAGAGATTTTAATCTAACCTGCTAACAATTAAAATATTACTTAACAAATGAATCTAACTGCGGAATCGGTATGGGACAACTGTCTAGATTTTATAAAGGACAATATTCAACCCCAAGCATACAAAACCTGGTTTGAACCCATAAAATCGATTAAGCTAACGGATAATGCATTGAGTATTCAGGTACCAAGTAAATTTTTCTACGAATGGTTAGAAGAACACTACGTTAAACTTCTGAAAGTTGCCTTAAGAAGAGAATTAGGGGAAAATGCCAAATTGATTTACATTATTAAGATGGAAAACACTTATGGCAACAAACAACCTTTCACTGAAAAAATACCAAGTTCAAACAGAGCTAATTTGCAGCCGCAAGAATTAGATGTGCCTGTAAAGAAGAAAAGTCCGGAATTAAAAAATCCATTTATAATTCCCGGAATTAGAAATATCAAAATAGAATCACAACTCAATCCTAACTATAATTTTGACAATTTTTTAGAAGGTGATTCCAACAGACTTGCAAGATCTGCGGGAATGGCGGTCGCTAACAAGCCAGGAGGTACATCTTTCAACCCGTTACTGATTTTTGGTGGTGTTGGACTAGGTAAGACCCATTTAGCACATGCCATCGGAGTTGAAATTAAAGATAAACATCCCGACAAAACTGTTTTATATATTTCAGCAGAAAAATTTACTCAACAATACATTGAGTCTGTAAAAAAGAACACCCGGAATGATTTTATTCATTTCTATCAATTAATTGATGTGTTAATTATTGATGATGTTCAGTTTTTCTCTGGAAAATCAGGTACCCAAGATGTATTCTTTCACATATTTAATCATTTGCACCAGAATGGTAAACAAGTAATATTAACCTCAGATAAAGCCCCTGTTGATATGCAAGATATTGAACAGCGTCTATTATCAAGATTTAAATGGGGGTTATCGGCTGAATTACAAAATCCAGATTACGAAACAAGAATTTCCATTTTAAACAATAAGCTTTATCGAGATGGTGTTGAAATGCCTGAAGAAATCATTGAATATGTGGCTCAAAACATCAAAACAAATGTACGAGAATTAGAAGGAGCAGTAATTTCTCTCATTGCACAATCATCTTTTAACAAAAAGGAGGTAACTCTTGATCTTGCTAAACAAATAGTTGAGAAGTTTGTTAAAAACACAAAAAGAGAAGTTTCCATAGATTACATTCAAAAGGTTATTTCTGATTACTTCCAAATGGATGTTGAGACTTTACAATCTAAAACTCGTAAACGTCATATCGTTCAGGCGCGTCAATTAGCCATGTTTTTTGCTAAAAAGTATACGAAGGCTTCCCTTGCCAGCATAGGTTCACAAATCGGAAAAAGAGATCACGCAACTGTATTACATGCCTGTAAAACTGTAGACAATCTCGGGGAAACTGACAAACAATTCAAAAAATACATCGAAGACCTCACCAAAAAATTTGCACAATAAAATGCAGAAGAAAGTTCTAATGGTCTGTCTAGGCAATATCTGTAGATCGCCATTAGCGGAGGGAATACTCAAAGACAAAGTAGATCCAAGTTTAGTATATGTGGATTCAGCAGGAACAGCCGGATATCATGTGGGTGAACAGCCCGATCCAAGATCAATTGCAATTGCCCAAAAACATCTGATCGATATTACCAATCAAAAATGCAGGCAATTTCAGGTGACTGATTTTGATAATTTCGATTTCATTTTTGTAATGGATCAGAGCAACTACCAAAATGTTTTAAGACTTGCCAGGAATAAGGATGATCGTATGAAGGTAGACTATATTTTAAACTTATCTCATCCGAAAAAAAACCTAGAGGTTCCAGATCCTTATTATGGTGGTGATCAAGGTTTCGAAAATGTATTCAACATGCTTAATAAGGCATGTGATATCCT
Organism: Zhouia amylolytica AD3; assembly: GCF_000511935.2. Taxonomy (NCBI): domain Bacteria; kingdom Pseudomonadati; phylum Bacteroidota; class Flavobacteriia; order Flavobacteriales; family Flavobacteriaceae; genus Zhouia; species Zhouia amylolytica. The sequence continues at coordinate 472,983 of NZ_AYXY01000019.1, forward strand.
ACTCGAGAAACTGTAATAATTTATATTATCTTTACTTTAAATTGAAATTCTATATATTTTGGGTAAATCACCACAAGGAAAAGTTTTTTTAATTCCCACAACGCTAGGAGAAATTGGTCCGCTAGAAGTACTGCCTTTATCAATAAAACGTACAGTTGAGGCGGTAAATTATTACATTGTCGAAAATGAAAAGACTGCCCGGGCATTTATCAAAAAAATAGCACCAAAAAAATCTCAACCGAGCTTAAACATTCAATTACTTAACAAGTATACAGACGACACTGAATTACCCTCCTTCTTAAATCCTTGTTTAGAAGGAAAAGACGTGGGTATCATTTCAGAAGCTGGGTGTCCAGGGGTTGCTGATCCTGGTGCAGAAATTGTCAACATTGCTCATCAAAAAAACATAAAAGTTGTTCCTTTAGTTGGCCCCTCCTCCATATTAATGGCCTTAATGGCAAGTGGTATGAATGGCCAAAGCTTTGCCTTCAATGGTTATTTACCCATCGACAAAGGCGAAAAAAAGTCCGAAATTAAAAAGCTTGAACGACGTTCAAAAGAATTGAATCAGGCTCAAATATTTATAGAAACACCTTATCGAAACGATAAATTATTAAAAGATTTTGTCGCCACCTTAAACTCCAACACCAAACTATGTGTAGCATGCGACATTACTCTTCCATCTGAAGAAATAAAGACACAATCAGTAGGCAACTGGAAAAACACCAACATTGACCTGCACAAAAGGCCTTGCATTTTTATTTTTCAAGCATAAAAAAGCCCCGCTGGTTACGAGGCTTTTTTAACTAGCTAATTAAAATCTAAATTCTAGCTTTCTTGTTTGGTACTATATAAGAGGTATCATAACCTGCAAATTTTCTCATATAATACGTAACAGGAACGCCATTTCCGTCTTCGAACTTTATCAATCCTCCTGAGCGTAGGTAATCTTTGACTGCCCCTGGCCCAGCCAAGTGAGCTGCAGCTAACATACCAGATTCGGTAATTTTAATTCCATTATATACGCGTCCTTTATAGCGCTTAATGTAATTCCTTAACACCCATTTATTACGCTCTAAATTTGCAATAAATGCTCTTTCTTGTAATTCAGTATCGTTTAAAAACTCATTAGTGTCTTTAATACCAATCAATTTCAATGTTGACCTACCAAACTGATATTTACCCAAATATCCGAATTGATTCACAACAAAATAATCTCCTCTCGATTCTTTAAAAGCTAAAGCTTCCTTGAAACCATTAAAAGATTTTCCTAAAAAAGGTGGTTTAACTTCTTCTGCTAAATCCTCCTCTTCGGCAGATACCGTATAATTAATAGGCTCATCAACCACATAATCCTCATCCACCTCTACAACTTTTTTTGTGTAAGTAAAGCCTAAACTTATTAATACAAAAACGGCAACTAATCCATGTAAAATAATCGCGCCTTTTCTCATAAATTTATATTTCTTCAAGACTCACTTTTAGGGCCAAAATCAGGTGCCTAAAATGCTCAAAAATTTAGGGCGCAAATGTACAACTTTTTTAGAAATCTGAAAACCAGATCGTTAAAGTTTCCTTAAAACTCGTTAACGGTTAATTTTTTGGCTATTTAACCAACGAACATATTGCTGTTTATTGACGTTGTGTTGAGCTAAAGTTTTAGCGAATTTATGGTACCCAAAGTTCTTAGTATCAGCCACAAAATAAAGGTAATTATGTTGCTCTGAATTTAGCACTGCATCGATGGAAGAAATATCCGGCATTGTGATGGGGCCAGGGGGAATTCCTGCATATTTATATGTATTGTACGGAGAATCCAATTCCAAGTCCTTATATAACACTCTTTTTATAACGGTATCAAAGTTATTTTGATGCTTTTTAATAGCATATATCACTGTAGGGTCGGCTTGTAATGGCATACTTCTTCTAATTCTATTTAAATACACTCCTGCCACTCTTGGACGTTCATCTACTTTCGCCGTTTCCTTTTGAACAATAGCAGCCAAGGAAATTACTTCCTCTTTTGAAAGATTCAATTTTGCCGCCTTATTCGATCTATCATCATTCCAAAACCGTTCATATTCCTTTAGCATGCGGTCTCTGAACTCATCTGCAGAGGTATTCCAAAAAAATTCATAACTATTTGGAATGTAAGGAACAAGTGCTGTATCATCTGATAGATTGTTGGTAGTCAAAAAATCTTTGTCGGTTAAAGCATTAACCAATGAGAGACTATCAGCCTCTATTTGCGAAGCTATTCTTCCGGCAAGCTTTTCAAGGGTCTCCTGGTTATTAAAAGTCACATTAATAGGGATATTATTACTTCTTAGCGTATTAATAATATCATTATTGTTCATTCCTTTCTCAATACCATATTTCCCGGCCTTAATGTTATTAATGTAGCCCTTTTTATCAGCTACGTCTTCAAAAGAATTAACGCTCTTTAACAATGGCTTTAACTGTTCTTTCACATCTTTAAAGCTCGCATTGGTTGGAATATACACATATGCCACCTCATTATTAAATTGTGTGTTTGGTGAAAAAATAGCACTATAAATATTATAGACGATTGCACCTCCAACAATAACACCCACAAGAGCCATTACCACCAAAATCTTTCTTATATACATACTTATTTTTTAATTTTTTGATATAAAATTTCATTTAAATATCCTCTGGAAGTCCATTTCCAGTCTTTCTTGACCCCAATTTCTTCAAAACCCAATTTTTTAAACAAACTTATACTTGGTTTATTACTTTCTGCAATATTACAATATACCTGATGAAGACCAAGATGTTCAAATCCATAGGTTATTAACAACCTTAATGCTTCCTCGCCCAGCCCTTTGCCTCTATTTGCTTCATTCAGAATAATTATACCTATTCCAGCCCTTTTATTCTTGGGGTCGAAATCAAATAGATCTATAAAACCAATGAGTTCCTTCTTTAGGGTATTTATGGCCAATCGCAATTGTTTAACCTCATAGATATCTCTATGTGCATTGGCAAGATATTCCTCTAGTACAAATTTCGAATATGGACTTAATGTCTCACTAACCTCCCACACGGTCGTATCGTTCTCCAATTTGTATAAGAAATCTATATCTGATGGCTCTAAAGCCCTTAGAAAAACCTTATTCCCTTTCAACATCACCACTCCACAACCCCTTTAAATACTTGTTTAGCCGGTCCCTGAAGAAATACATTTTCAAAAACATCTCCATTTTGTTCAAATGACACCTTTAACTTGCCTCCAGGTGTATTTAGGGTTACCTCTGTTGCCTCAGTTTGTTTGGTTACAAACATGGCTATTCCAACTGCTGTTACACCTGTTCCACATGAAAAAGTTTCATCTTCAACACCTCTCTCATAGGTTCTAACTGAAAAAATGTCAGGAGCTGTTTTCTGAACAAAATTAATATTACTCCCTTTTTCTCCATATTTCCCATATCGAAGCTTAGCACCTTCTGTTTTAACATCAAATTTTTCAAGGCCACTTACCATTTGAACATGATGAGGAGACCCCGTATCCAGAAAGACATAATTATCAAACTGTTCAACCTTCAGAACATCGATCATTTGCAACCTAACGGTATCATCATCTATGCTTGCATGATGCAGTCCATCTACAGCATTAAAGCTCGCAGTGTTTTCAATTACTCCCAGATATTTAGCAAAAGCCACCAAACACCGTCCGCCATTACCACACATGCTACTTTCATTACCATCGGCATTAAAATAGACCATTTTAAAGTCTGTCTTTTCGTCATTCTCAAGTAAAATTAAGCCATCTGCACCTATCCCAAACCTTCGATCGCAAAGATGATTTATAAGTTTGGTATCATTTTTGGGAAAATCTAATGAACGATTATCGATCATTACGAAATCATTTCCTGTTCCTTGATATTTAAAAAATTGTAAAGTCATTTCAATATATAGTTGAACGGCAAATATACAATATTGTGTTGCTTTTTTCCATTGTTAAACTGCCGTTAAAGTTAAGATCTGGGAAAAATAATGAAGTAATTTTAAATGTTAATTAATACAAAGAATAAAAATATGAAACGATTTGCAAGCTTATTATTTGTATCCGTTTTAGGTGGTGTCATCACTCTTGGCGCTTACAAAGCTTTTGTTGAAAAAGAAAACATAGTTGTAGACACAAAAGCAGGAGAACCTAAATTTGTTACCACTAATTATAATGGAGCTACTCCTCCAAACCCAATTGCTGATGTTGATTTTACAGAGGCCGCAGACAAAACTGTTCACTCTGTAGTACACGTTAGTAATGTCTCAGTCCAGGAAGGCCCTACTAATCTATTTGATTTTTATTTCGGTTATGGAGGTAGAGAACAAACCAGGGTAGGCACCGGTTCCGGGGTAATTATTTCACCAGACGGATATATTGTAACCAACAATCATGTTATAGACAATGCTACCAAACTTCAAGTAACTTTAAATAATAATAAAACTTACGTAGCCGAATTAGTTGGTACTGATCCATCTTCTGATATAGCCCTCATAAAGATTAAAGCTGATGATGAATTACCCTATCTTGCCTTTGGGAACTCGGACAATACTAAAATTGGAGAATGGGTGTTAGCTGTTGGAAACCCTTTTAATTTGACATCCACAGTTACAGCAGGAATTATTAGTGCCAAAGCCAGGGATTTAGGAAAAGGACAGTCGTTTATTCAAACCGATGCGGCTGTTAATCCTGGAAATAGTGGAGGAGCATTGGTAAATACGAATGGTGATTTAATTGGAATAAATACTGCCATCACCTCTCAAACCGGTTCATATATTGGATATTCCTTTGCAGTTCCAAGTAATATTGCAAAAAAAGTTGTTGATGATTTATTGGAATATGGAAATGTTCAAGAAGGTATTTTAGGTGTAAGAGGGTCTGAACTGAACTCAAAAAATGCTGAAGAATTAGGCATTGATGAAACAGCTGGATTTTACATCGCTAAAATTGTGGAAGATTCCGGAGCAGATCAGGCAGGGTTGAAAGAAGGTGATATTATTAAAAAAATAGACAATCAGAATATCAACTCATTTTCTCAGCTCACCGGTTTCTTAAAATCTAAACGACCTCAAGATGTTGTAAATGTTACCGTTTTAAGAGATGGCAGGGAGAATACGTATCCAGTAACACTACTTAAAAATCAGACTTATGTAGTGAGGCCATTAGGTATAGTGGTTAAAAATATGTCCAGCAAGGATAAAAAAAGATTCAAAGGCTCTGGAGTTAAGGTAACTGAAGTTGTTAAAGGAATGGAAAATTATGGTTTTGAAGGAAAGCTAATCATTCAAATTAATGATGATACCATCGAAGATATAGACGACGTTAAAAACGCAATTGAAGGAGCCAATAATTATAATGCTTTGAGCATTGTTCTTTTAAATCAGGAAGGAGAAAAAGAACGCTTAATTTTTAGAATGTAGAACCATTAGATCATATTAAAATTTAGACAGGTCTCCAATTGGAGGCCTGTTTTCTTTTGAGATTCTCTTTTCAATTGGTTCTTAATTTTAGTATCTTTACATATATTTCCAATGGCTCATAAAAACTATCATATATTCATTAAAACTACCCGTATTTCGATTTTATTCTGTCCCATATAATTAAGTTTTCTGGCCTTTACACTTTTCATTACTGAATTACTTATTCGTTAATAATACTAACCAATAAAATCTAAAAAAATGAAAACTTTTATTTATGCACTCTTTTGTTTTATTTGTGCTTTCATGATCTATGGATGCGACAATGATGATGATGACAATGGTAATATGACCTCACAGTTACCTGATAACCTTCCAGATGTTAATAATGCTACATTTTCCAATTCAACCAGTATAACAAATAACCTCTATGGCCCCCTCCAAACGAAATTTATATTTATGAAGGTGGAGAAGTCGGGATGGAACCTGAAGAAGAAATTATACTAGAAAGAAGAACCTCTACAAGGGAAGTTATGGGAGTTATTTGCATTATTCAAAACGATCGAGTTTATGTTGATGATATCTTAATAGAAGATACTGATGATTGGCTTGCTCAGGACGATGATGGTAATTTATGGTATTTCGGTGAGATAGCCTCTAACTATGATGATGAAGGTAATTTTGAAGATAATGAAGGATCCTGGGAGTCTGGTGTTGATGATGCATTAGCGGGATATTGGCTACCCGCGAACCCCATTGTAGGTCAAAAATATTATCAAGAATGGTATGAAGATGAAGCTGAAGACCAAGCTGAAGTAATTGCAATTGGTGAAACGGTGACTATTGAAATTGGCACCTATGAAAACTGTATAGTTACTAAAGACTTCACCCTTCTGGAACCCGATGAGTATGAGTTAAAATATTATGCTCCAGGCATTGGATTGATTAAAGAAGAAAAGTATGAAGATGAAGAACTAACCGAAATTGTTGAACTTATAGAAATAATAGAAAAATAAGCCGTTTAATCGTATTACAAAACTTAATATTTATGTATTTTAAAATTCAAATCCTTTAGTCTTTTTCAATGGGATACTCCGATTGACCCCATTCTGTCCATGAGCCATCATAGACTTTAACACGATTCTTATTGGCTATTTCACTTGCCAACATTACAATACATGCGGTTAATCCAGAGCCACAGGTAAAAACATATGGCTGATCTGATACAATTCCAGCTTGTTTAAAAGCTTTTTGAATATCTTCAGGCAACTTATATCTTCCCTCATGCAAAACTTCTTTAAAAGGCAGATTTAAGGATTTAGGTATGTGACCACTTCTTATTCCTTGTCTTGGCTCAGGAATTGAACCTTCAAACCTTTTAGAGGACCTAACATCGATTACGAGGTCTTGTTGGCTATTTATATTATGAAAAACATCCTTTGCACTCACCACCAGTTCTTTAAGGAAAGTGGCTTTGAATTCACCTTCTTCAAAAGCTTCGGAATCCAGCTGTAGCGTTGTTTCATACCCTGCGGCGATCCAGGCAGATAAACCGCCATCTAAAACAGCCACATTATGATGTCCCATAACTTTAAACAAAAATCGGACTCTGGGACTAAAATAGACCCCCAAATTATCATAAACCACAATTTTGCTATGATTAGAAACACCCAAATTACGCACCCCTTCTTCAAAGGCCTGTACTGAGGGTATTGTATTCGGCAAATGGCTCTCCTGATCACTAAATACTTTCTTAAGGTCAAAAAACCTTGCATTTGGAATATACTTCCCTTCGAATTGAGGAGTAAGTCCTGAAACATTATCACTTTGACTAGCATCGAGGATCACAAGGTCTGGATCCTGCATGTGATCATAAAGCCAATTTGCTGATACAATTGTGGTTTGCATAGATCAATATTACAAAATATAATCTGTGCTCACAAAATTTGAAGCTTTACTCCCAAGTAAGTCTTCAAGAATTCTATTATTATAAACCGTATCCTTAGATGCCACGAATGTTCTTATAGAGAAGGAACGTAATGCATCATGAACACTGAGTGTGCTTACTGCCGAATCTTTTCTACCGGTAAACGGATATACATCAGGTCCTCGTTGACACGAACTATTCAGATTAACTCTACAAACCAAATTCACCAAATTATCAATTAATGGGGCGATGGTTCTGATATCCTTTCCAAAAAGACTCACTTGTTGTCCATAATTAGAGCTGGCTATATCATCTATTGGCTCTTCGATTTTCTTAAACGGAATTACAGGAATAACCGGTCCGAATTGCTCTTCTTTATATACACGCATATCTTTGGTTACCGGATAAAGTACTGCCGGAAAAATGTAATTTTCGGTGGTCTCCCCTCCTTTTTCATTTAATATTTTAGCTCCTTTTTCTATGGCATCATCTATTAGTTCCTGGATATACTCAGGTTTTCCAGGCTCTGGAAGCGGTGTTAGTTTAACTCCATCTTCCCATGGATTTCCGAATTTTAATGCATCAACTCTTTCTGAAAAGCGTTTATTAAACTCCGCTACAATATCCTCCTGAACATAAACCAATTTTAAGGCTGTACAACGCTGTCCATTAAATGAAAGAGTTCCTGCTATACATTCATCAATGGTAAGGTCTAAATCAGCATCTGAAAGAACGATTGCCGGATTTTTAGCTTCCAAACCAAGTACTAAACGCAAACGGTTTTTAAACGGGTGTTGATCTTGAAGTGCCACAGCAGACTTACTATTCCCAATTAACGCTAAAACATCAATTCTTCCCGATTGCATTATCGGAGCTGCTACTTCCCGGCCTCGACCAAATACAATATTAACCACACCTTTAGGAAAGCTGTTTTTAAAGGCTTCAAGAAGTGGTGTAATCAATAATACACCATGTTTAGCAGGTTTAAATATTGTTGAATTACCCATTATGATGGCGGGTATCAACAATGCAAACGTTTCATTAAGTGGATAGTTGTATGGTCCTAAACATAAAACAACACCCAGTGGTCCCCTGCGAATATGAGCATATACTCCATCACGCTTTTGAAATTTAGCACAATCTCTATCTAATTGCTTATATTCTTCAATGGTGTCATAAATATATTCAACGGTACGATCAAATTCTTTTTGCGAATCAGGCAGGTTCTTACCAATTTCCCACATAAGGTATTTCACCACAACATCCCGTTGTTTCTCCATTTGCTTGACAAAACGCTCCATGCATTCTATCCTGTCTGCAACCTTCATAGTCGGCCAAAGTCCTTTTCCCTTGTCAAATGCATTACACGCAGCCTCCAAAGCTTCATCGGCTTCAGGTTCTGACATATATGGTATTGACCCTAATAATGTAGGTGCATAAATCCCTTCTTTATTAATGGTGTGAATACTTGAGTAAACGGGTGTTGATTCACCTTCCCATTTCTTAAGTTGTCCATTAACCAAGTAAGTATCTTGGTTAAGCAGTTTTTTAATCTGAAATTCTTCAGGTATTTCGGTTGTTTGTGTTTTCATAAATTGTCATTTAGTTTGTATAGTTTAGACACACGTTATGGGTCTTCTTAAATCTTGGTATACTTACTTTATTACAGGATTAAAAAGTGTTATAAAGTCTTAGTATTGCTAAAGAGAAGCTCTTATAAAAATGAAAACCTCACTTAAATTGAATAAGTAAGGTCTTATTTATGTTTAAGATCGTGATCAAATTTAATTATTATAATTTTTAAAATTAAATCACCTACTTTAATTTAACTTAAAGGTTATTTTATACTAAAAATTGAAACAAGTCAGGTTTATTATTGATATAGTCTCCATAAAAGTTATGAGCTTTCATTCGCTGAATAAGCGGTTCGAGATCTTTCTCATCCTTTAATTCAATACCGACAACAGCAGGGCCATTCTCTTTAGCATGCTTCTTTGAATATTCAAAATGAGTAATATCGTCATTTGGACCTAATATTTCAGCAACAAATTCTTTTAAAGCCCCTGCTCTCTGTGGAAATCGAACAATAAAATAATGTTTAAGATTCGCGTAAAGTAATGCACGTTCTTTTATTTCGGCAGTTCTTGTTATATCGTTATTACTTCCACTAATCAAACAAACCACATTTTTTCCTTGAATTTGATCTTTAAAATAATCTAAGGCAGCAATTGACAGCGCTCCTGCTGGTTCGACTACGATGGCATCTTTATTATACAGATCCAGTATGGTTTGACACACTTTACCTTCAGGTACAGTAATTACATCATCGAGCTGTTGCCTGCATATTTCAAAGGTTAGATCACCAACTTTTTGAACTGCTGCACCATCGACAAACTTTTCAATCTTCTCTAATTCTGTATTCTCATTATTTTTAATAGAGGTAGACATTGAGGGTGCTCCTTCCGGTTCTACTCCTATTATCTTCGTCTCTGGCGAAAGCATTTTAAACACTGTAGAAAGACCTGACGCCAGCCCTCCACCACCTACAGGCACAAAAATATAATCTATATTTCGCGACGTTTGGTTTAAAACTTCAAGTCCAACCGTTGCTTGTCCTTCTATTACTTTTTCATCATCAAATGGGTGCACAAAAATTTTCCCCTGCTCTTTACATGCCTTCATAGAGGCTTTATAAGAGTCATCAAAGGTATCTCCCTCAATAATGATATCTATATAATCTTCGCCAAACATTTTAACCTGTTCAATTTTTTGTTTTGGCGTAGGTGTTGGCATATAAATAGTCCCTTTAATCTTTAATTCTTTACAAGAATAAGCAACCCCCTGGGCATGGTTTCCTGCAGAGGCACATACAATCCCTTTTTGTTTTTCATCTTCGGTCAAAGAACTCATTTTATTATAGGCGCCACGAATTTTATACGAACGTACCACCTGAAGATCTTCTCTTTTAAGCAATACTGTATTATTAAATTGCTTAGAATAGGTAAGGTTCTTCATTAAAGGAGTAACCGTTGCAACTCCTCCAAGAGTAGCTGCTGCTTTCTTTACATCTTCTAACTTCGGTCTGTATGTTGTTTTTACTTGCATTATAAGGGGTGTAAACCGTCACAAGCACCTTAGTACCTGTGACGGCAAATTATTAAAGTGATACTATTTTCTTCATATCTGTCATTGATTGACGTAACCAGGCTCCCACCTCTTCGATTGGGTGATTTCTGATCGCATCGTTAACCTCAATCAAAGCTACATTGTCAACTGCATTTGATGTAGTGAATGGTTTACCGATCACATTGGTATCAACTGTTTTCATGAAATCAGTTAAAAGCGGACGACAAGCATGATCGAATAAATAACAACCATATTCAGCAGTATCAGAGATAATACGGTTCATTTCGTAAAGCTTCTTACGCGCTACCAAGTTGGCAATTAAAGGCAACTCGTGTAATGACTCATAATAAGCTGACTCTTCAATAATTCCTGTTTCAGTCATTGTTTCAAAAGCCAATTCTACTCCTGCTTTAACCATTGCAATCATCAAAATTCCATTATCAAAAAACTCTTGTTCTGATATTTCCGCTGTGGTTGCTGCTGTTTTCTCAAAAGCAGTTTCTCCAGTTGCTTCTCTCCAGGTTAAAAGATTTACATCGTCATTAGCCCAGTCTTCCATCATGGTTTTAGAAAAATGACCACTCATAATATCTTCCATATGCTTATGGAATAATGGAGCCATAATTTCTTTCAGTTCTTCAGCTAATCTGAATGCTTCAATCTTTGCAGGGTTTGAAAGTCTGTCCATCATGTTGGTAATTCCACCATGCTTAAGAGCTTCCGTTACCACTTCCCAACCATATTGCATTAATTTGGCAGCATAACCAGGTTCGATTCCATTTTCAACCATTTTGTCGAAACAAAGAACAGAACCGGTTTGTAACATCCCACAAAGAATGGTTTGTTCTCCCATCAAATCCGATTTTACTTCAGCAACGAATGAAGAGCGCAATACACCGGCTCTATGGCCACCTGTTGCGTATGCATAAGCTTTAGCCTGCTCAAATCCTTTATCTTGAGGATCATTCTCAGGGTGAACAGCTATTAATGTTGGAACACCGAATCCACGCTTATATTCTTCACGTACTTCTGATCCAGGACATTTTGGAGCTACCATGATTACTGTAAGGTCTTTACGGATTTGCATTCCCTCCTCGACAATGTTAAACCCGTGAGAGTAGGCCAAGGTAGCTCCTTCTTTCATTAATGGCATTATAGCTTCAACAACATTGGTATGTTGTTTATCTGGTGTAAGGTTACAAACCAAATCAGCTGTAGGGATCATTTCTTCATAGGTTCCTACTGCAAAATTATTATCTACTGCATTTTTATATGACTGACGCTTTTCTGCTATTGCACTTTCACGCAATGCATACGAAATATCCAAACCACTGTCACGCATGTTCAGCCCTTGATTTAAACCTTGAGCTCCGCTACCAACGATTACTACTTTTTTACCTTCCAGCGCCTTGATTCCTTCGTTAAATTCTGATTTATCTAAAAATTCACAAGTTCCTAATTGTAATAGTTTTTCTCTTAGTGAAATTGAATTAAAATAATTTGCCATTTTAATGGTTATTAATTGATTAATTGAAATTCTTTTAACATTGTTGATATATCCATTCGTTCTTTGGATACTGAAATTCTACCGGAGCGCGTAAACTGCATAATACCATAAGGTCTTAATTCGTCATATAACGCTTCTATTTCCGGTCGTCTTCCTGTTTTAGCGATCACAAAGAAATCGCGAGATACTGTTACGATTTCCGAATGACTCTCTTTAATTATATTTTGAATTTGACGTTGGTCAAATAACAAATCAGACTTAATTTTAAACAGTGCTGTTTCCTGAAAAATAGTTTCATCATCGGTATGATAATATGCCTTGATTACTTCTATTTGTTTTTCAATTTGTCCAACAACACGTCTAGCCCAAGATTCAGTGGTATTAACCACTATTACAAAGCGCGATACGTTTTCTATTTCCGAACCTGAAACATTCAGGCTTTCTATATTGATATGACGCTTTAAGAATATGCCTGATATTCTATTTAATAATCCTATATTATTCTCAGAATAAATAGAGATGGTATATGATTGTTTTTCTTCCATGACGATCTTAACTTAATCTGATATCTGCCACCGACGAACCTGTTGGAATCATCGGGAATACATTATCTTCTTTTTCAACTTTAACTTCTAAAAAGTATGCTTCTTTTGAGGCCATCATTTCTTGAACTGCAGCTTCAAGATCTTTTCTTTTAGAAACTCTTTTAGCCTTTATATGATATCCCTCAGCGATTTTCACAAAGTCAGGGTTAACCATTTCTGTGGAAGCATATCTCCTATCGAAAAACAACTGTTGCCATTGACGAACCATTCCTAAGAAATCATTATTCAACACTACTATTTTTACTGCAGCTCCCGTCTGGAATATAGTTCCCAATTCCTGTATAGTCATTTGATAACCACCATCACCTATTACAGCGACAACTTCACGATCCGGATCTCCCATTTTAGCACCAATAGCTGCAGGAAGGGCAAATCCCATGGTTCCTAAACCACCTGAAGTTATATTACTTTTAGTTTTATTGAATTTAGCATAACGGCAGGTTATCATTTGATGTTGTCCTACATCAGTAACAATAACCGCTTCATGTTTAGAAGCTCTATTAACCTGGTTAATTACTTCCCCCATGGTTAATCCTTCCTTTTCAGGATGAATATCGTTCTTGATTACCTTGTCAAATTCAACCGCATATCGCTTTTTAAACTCTTCATGCCAAGCCTCATGCTTATTACTATTAATTAAAGGCATTAATTCTTGAAGCGATTCTTTCACATCACCTAAAACGGCCACATCTGTTTTAACATTCTTATCGATCTCAGCCGGGTCGATTTCAAAATGTACAACTTTGGCTTGTTTAGCATAAGTATTCAGGTCGCCGGTAACACGATCGTCAAAACGCATTCCCAAAGCAATTAACACATCACACTCATTTGTCAATACATTCGGTCCGTAATTACCATGCATACCTACCATTCCAGTATTCAATTCATGATCCGAGTCTAGCGCTGATAATCCAAGAATAGTTGAGGCTGCCGGTATTCCTGCTTTTTCAATAAGCTGTTTTAACTCTTCTTCCGCTTGTCCGAGGATTATTCCCTGTCCCCAAACAATAAAAGGTTTTTTGGCACTATTGATTAATTCAGCTGCTTGCTGTACACTTGATTTATCAATTTCAGGTTTCGCATTATAGCTTCTGATTCCAGTACATTTTTCGTAACTAAAATCAAACTCTTCAAATTGAGCATTTTTGGTAATATCGATTAATACTGGTCCTGGTCTTCCAGAACGAGCTATATAAAAAGCTTTGGCTATCACTTCAGGAATTTCAGAAGCTTTTGTAATCTGATGATTCCATTTGGTCACGGGCGTTGAAATACCAACAATATCCGTTTCCTGAAAGGCATCAGAACCCAAAAGGTGGCTTGCCACCTGCCCTGTGATACATACCATTGGGGTAGAATCGATTTGAGCATCCGCTATACCAGTAACTAAATTAGTGGCTCCTGGTCCAGAGGTTGCCATAGCAACTCCTACTTTTCCAGAAACGCGAGCATAGCCTTGAGCAGCATGGGTTGCTCCTTGTTCATGACGTGTTAAAACATGATGAAGTTTGTCCTGAAACTTGTACAACTCATCATAAATTGGCATTATAGCACCACCCGGGTACCCATAAACCAAGTCTACTCCTTCCGCCAACAAACAATGTATAACGGCTTCGGCACCACTTATCCTCATGGTAGTTTGCTTTTTTTCCTGTTTTTTGGTTAATGTTTTTGTTTCCATAATACTCCAGTTAATACATCTTAAACAAAAGTTATGTTTAAGCTTCTAAAGCAACTGTTTAAAATTCATCGGTAACGCATCCTTCAGAGGCCGATGACACAGTTTTAGCATATTTATATAATACTCCTTTCTTAAATTTCAATTCCGGTGCTTTCCAATTGGCTCTTCTTTTTTGAAGCTCCTCCTCAGAAATCTCTATATTGATGGTATTATTTACGGCATCAATTGCGATAATATCTCCATTTTCAACCAATGCTATATTACCTCCCACCTGTGCTTCAGGTGCAACGTGTCCTACCACAAAACCATGAGATCCTCCAGAAAATCTACCATCGGTTATGAGGGCTACATCTTTCCCTAATCCAGCTCCCATAATTGACGAAGTTGGTTTTAACATTTCCGGCATTCCTGGTCCTCCTTTTGGTCCTTCGTAACGGATGATTACTACATCTCCTTTTTTAACCTGTCCTGTTTTGATACCTTCATTTACAGCTTCTTCACCATCAAATACATTTGCCGTTCCTCTAAAAGACAAGCCTTCTTTTCCGGTAATCTTTGCTACGGCTCCTTCTGTGGCCAGGTTTCCAAAAAGGATACGAATGTGACCTGAATCTTTTACCGGTTCATTAAGTGGTTTAATAATATCTTGTCCGTCTATTAGATTTGGTACATCTTTCAAGTTTTCAGCAAGGGTTTTTCCTGTTACCGTAAGGCAATCACCATGTAGCATATTATTATCCAGCATGTATTTTAACACACCAGGTATTCCTCCTACTCCATGTAGATCTTCCATAGAATATTTACCACTTGGCTTTAAGTCTGCCAGCAAAGGCGTGCTATCACTAATACCTTTAAAGTCTTTTAAGGTAAAATCAACCTGTGCTGCTTTTGCAATTGCTAAAAAGTGAAGAACGGCATTGGTTGAACCTCCTAAAACAGTAACTAATCTGAAGGCATTTTCAAGTGATTTTTTAGTAACGATATCTAAAGGTTTGATATCCTTTTCCAATAGTAATCGAAGTGCTTCTCCTGCTTTAACCGATTCTTGCTCTTTAATGTTTCCACTACTAACGGCTGGGTTAGAAGAGTTAAATGGTAACGACATCCCCAAGGCTTCTATGGCAGAGGCCATGGTATTTGCGGTGTACATTCCTCCACATGCTCCTGCACCAGGGCAAGCTTTATGAACCACCTCTTTATATTCTTCCTCATCTATCGTTCCTGCAACTTTCTGTCCATAGGCTTCGAAGGCAGATATGATATCTAATTTCTTTCCGTTATGACAACCCGAAGCGATTGTACCCCCATACACCAACACTGAAGGTCTGTTTAAACGCAACATGGCCATTAAGGCGCCGGGCATATTCTTATCGCAACCTACAACGGTTACCATCCCATCATAACTCATTGCCTCTACTACTGTTTCCATTGAATCAGCAATAATATCTCTTGACGGTAAAGAGAAACGCATCCCAGGTGTTCCGTTTGAGATACCATCACTTACCCCTATGGTATTGAAGATCAACCCAACCAGACCGGCATTTTCCGTTCCTTTCTTAACATGTAAGGCTAAATCATTAAGGTGCATATTACAAGGGTTACCTTCATAACCTGTACTTGCAATCCCTATTAAAGGTTTTTGTAAATCTTCATCGGTAAGTCCGATTGCATGTAACATTGCCTGTGCTGCTGGCAATGACGGATCTTGTGTAACTTGCTTACTATACTTATTTAACATTTTACTTATAATATTCTTATTAAACAGCTAAATTATTTGAATTAATACTCTCTTTCTTTTTATTCTCGTTTAAGCATTCAAACTCAAATGCATTTACATTAGTTTAAGTCATTGATTTACAGTTATTTATGTGTTATTTTTTATCATATTCAACTTTAAAAATTTGTTTCAACTAAAAAGACCTGTATCGGTTGGTCGATACAGGTCTTTTTGATTATTAACATAAAGCATCTGTATCAGTTCACCATGGAATGATAATAATGACGATAATGTTAATAATGACGTTTTGTAATTTCATTTAATATAGTCTATAAAAAAAGCCTTCCGTTAGGGGAAGGCTTTTAAATATTATTGATATACCAACCCCTTATCATTGTGAAATAATCACAATAATGACAACAGCGATGATATTAATTAGATTTCTTTTCATTTACCCTGCAATATTATCTATAATTATTTGGTAAAAAAAGTATCTTTTGATTTTTTTTCAAAATATTAAGGTTTTCAGGAAACTTAGCAAGCGATTCACCAATAAAAGTACGTGTTCTATTCCTGCACTTAAGCTGCAATGCCCAATAACTATATAAACCATACTTTAACCATACTCTATCTATACTGTATCTATACTTTAGCACCGGGCCTAGAGCATTTAAGATATACTTTAAAATAGCTTTATTGATCTATAAAAGCAGGCTGATTTTACCTTTTAATAAGATTAAAATACCAGATCTCGATTTATTGCAACGCCAATTAAAGATATCCCGAATGGGTATAGGAAACTATTTGGTGTGAATAATTCTGGTATTCATTCTGAGAAGTTGGGCACGCACGATAGCGGAAATCGATTTATAACTTCTATTCGTCATTCATTTCTATAAGCTCATGTTTTATAGCATACAACACCAGACCTATACGGCTTTTTACCTGTAATTTTTCAAATAAGCTTTCTCGGTAACCATCAATGGTTTTTGGAGAGAGACACATTTCGTTTGCAATTTCTTTATAAGTCATTTCGGAGCATGCATACTTTAGAAACTCCACTTCTCTGTCTTTTAGATAGATCTGATCTTTCTCTGATTCTTTCTTGTCGAGGGTGTCCAGCAAGGTGTTTGTAATTCGATCTGAAAAGTAAAATCCTTTTTCTACCACGTCTGACAAAGCTTGTTTAAAGATATTTGGGTGAATATCTTTTAGCAGGTAGCCCTTTGCACCAAATCGAAGCATTTTAATAATCGTGTCTTCCGTATCATCCATGGAGAGGGCTATCACTTTGAGTTCGGGCATGTTTTCCTTAAGCCACCCCATGGTTTCCACGCCATCCATAATAGGCATATTAATATCCAATAAAACAATATCAGGAACATGTCCATTCGAATTGAGCACCTCTATAAAATCCTTTCCGTTAGCGGCGTGAAAAATAACCTCATAATTATCAAAGGACGAAACCAATGTTTGTAATGATTGCGCAAATAGTAAGTGATCGTCGACTATGGCTATGGAGTACTTTTTCATGACGTTAGGCGGTTTTATTTAGTTTTTGTTCGTATGGATACGTTAAAGTTACGGAAACTCCTTTATTTTCTTCTGCTTCTATGTTTAGGGTAGCCCCTATTAATTCAGATCTGCGTTTCATATTGGTAAGTCCGGCCCCTTCTTTTACATTTTTCAGATCAAATCCGATACCATTATCAACGGCAGTCACTTTCAGATGATCAGGCAGGTATTCCACCACGATGGTTAGCAAAGAAGCTTTGGAATATTTCACTACATTAGAAAAGCATTCCTGGAATATTCTAAAAATAATGATTTCATCTTTTTTATTAATCTTAACCTCATCTCCTTTGATATCAAAGTCAATTGTAAGAAAGTTGAGGCGTTTAAAGCGTTTGATTTCAGTCTCCAGGGACTCCAACAGCCCTATTTTACTAATATAATCAGTATTTAGGGTTCTCGAAAGCTGACGAAGCTCTTTAAGTCCTTCACCCAATACATTGGAAGCCTCACCAAATGCCTTTTGTTTGTCTTCCGGGATATCTGCCTGCAGCATATTCATTTGCATTTTCGCCACTGATAACAATTGGCCTATGTTATCGTGTAATTCCCAGCTTAGGTTTTTAAAAGCCTGTTCTTGAATTTCGGTTTGAGCACGGGCTAATTCTTCATCGAAATAGCGTTTTTGCTCTGCTTTTTCAATGAGTAGTTGTGTTTTACGTTTTTGATAGGCCAGAAAAAAAGAGACTACAAAAACAATTACAATAACTATAAGTACACTCACATAGATAATGAGGCTAATGATTTCTTTTTGGTTTTCCATTAAAAGCTACAATCTGGAATATTTATACTATAAACTTATACATTTTTAAAGTTACTAAAGAAAACGCAAGGGAATAAATTAGCTGAGAGGGGCTTTTTCCCCTTTTTGAACCCTGGCGTTGATAAGAAAGCCAACAATCAATGAGCCATAAATGGTTATGTTTGAAAAAAGAAGAATATTATCATAAATCGGATGTGAAAAGTTCAATTGATTGGAAAATATAAATATTGGAACAGTAGAAAGGTTATAAAGCAATGCTGAAGTAATCACCCAAAAGTCAATTTTTTTATGAAAATTCAGTATTATTTTACTATTCAGCACTTCCAAGTAATACATAGTGGCTGCGATAAAGAAAAGCATAGCTCCAACAATCCTTGTTATTGGGAGCCATTCTTTTAAAAGAAGATTCCATTTCATTACAATTTCAAGTAATGAAATTATAGTGAAAATTATTAATAGTAACCTAACCCAAGATTTTAACCTAATTTTACTTATCAATAAAATGATATAGGTAAGATAAAACATATACCACAAAGGTTTAAAAACATTAAACAGCCATATAGGGCTTTTCAATATCCTTTGATCTATTATTGTCAGTAATAACTTAAAAATATGTAATTCAGGGTAATAGTAAAAATAATACGGAATCATTGCTAATAATTCAATTATTACCACTACCCATAAAAATACAGCAAGCAGCTTATTAGATTTTGAACGCTGTAATTTGTAATTAATTACACTCAAAACCGCTGCCGAAATCTGCAATAAGGTTATTAATAAAATAAAGGGATTTGAAAACAATTATTCAATTTTAATAATCTGTTGGAGGAATCTTCCCATACCCATCATTATACGGATCAATATCCTCTATAGTTTCATCTTCTCCAGTACCAGGCTCTGTGGATTTTAGAGAAACTGAATCCGTTCTTTTCGTAGGAGCCATAAACATAGTAGTTTGTCCATTTTTGGTACCATCATCGTATTTCCCCATAAAGAAACGAAGCCCCAGGTTTTCGTAGCCTTTTTTAGCAGCCTCCGCTTTTACATAGGCTATATACTCTTCCACCTCCTCAACAGACCACCAAAAGTCTCTGGCTTCCTGCTTACCCAACTCTTTTTTCAGAATTTTTTCAATAATATCTACGTAATTTTTTTGAAGCTTTTTCGCATTATCTTTGGTAATGCATTTTTTAGGTTTCTGAGTCATTTTCTGGTATTTATATTAGATACGTAACAAATCTACAGAAAATTTTCATAGCTCAAACTGTTA
Source organism: Zhouia amylolytica AD3 (assembly GCF_000511935.2). Taxonomy (NCBI): domain Bacteria; kingdom Pseudomonadati; phylum Bacteroidota; class Flavobacteriia; order Flavobacteriales; family Flavobacteriaceae; genus Zhouia; species Zhouia amylolytica. The sequence continues at coordinate 492,596 of NZ_AYXY01000019.1, forward strand.
GTTTAAATTTTCTATGAGGTATTTTTTGACAAAATCTTTTATTTATTCGTGAGGTTCAGATTGAATGATCAACCCTACCATAAAACAGCCATACATTACATAGCAGGATAGTACTAAAACGATGATATAAAAAGGTTGTGAAAAGTTGAATTGCTCAGCAAATATAAAAATGGGAATGGTTATTAAATTAAAGAACAGAACGCCCATGGTGAACCAGAATGAGAAGGCGGTTTTAAAATTGAGAATAAGATCAGTTCTCAGCAGGTTTTGCATATAGGCAAAAATGGCTACCAGGGTGCAAAAAACGCCGGCATACATATGGGGTTGCAGCCAATTTATTAAAAGATCGTTGTAGTTAAATAAGCTAATAAGTACGAATACGGTATAAAGTGCAAAAAGAACATACCATCTTTTAGTATAGGTTCCTTTGGGTATAACCCGTTTGAAGTAATAGAGATAAAAGTAAAATGAAATTATAGAGTACACGCTCCCAACCACCACACCACTTTCGGTTATGGACGGAGGTAGTATTCTTTTTATTATTTCTATAAAATGACTATCGGGAAAAGCTTCATTTAGTGTAGGAATCATTCGTACTACCTCAATTACAAATACAAACCATATAAATGGAAGAAACACATTGCTCGGGGTGTTTTTAATGGTTTTATATTCCAAGGCAGCTATGATGGCCGTTAATAAAACGATCACAAAAATTGTTTTATGAAAGTAGAAATAAAACCCCATCTTAGTTTACTATTGGCGTTTTTCTAAGGTAGGAATAAAAATTAAGAATGTTAACGTACAGCCTGCTTGCGTAGATTTCTTTCTTCCCTGGCGTTAATGATAAAGCCAATAGTAAAGGACCCGTACATCACTAAACATGATAGAGAAAGGATAAACAAGTAAATGGTATTGGAAAACTCTAATTGTTTTGAAAAAATAAATATAGGGATGGTCATTACATTGAAAAAAAGCAATCCTATAGAAATCCAAAAAGACAATAATTTATAGAAGCTGAATAGTTTATTACTATTAAATAGTACTTTCATATACATTCCGACACATATCATTACTGATAATACGCCAACTATTTTGTGATAAACCAGAAACTTTTTAAACACCACATCTGCATTAAAAAAATGATCCAATACTACTGCTATGGTATAAAAAATCACAAGACCATCTATCAATTTTCTTTTCTTAAAATCCTTTATCAGGTAACGATAATAGATCAAAAAGACATAAAATGAAATTATAGAAAAGAGAGCTCCCAGCCAAAGCACCGTATTTAAAAAGACGGTAGGAATTATATTTTTTAAAAAAGAATACACCTCAGAGTCAGGGTATTTCCAGAAATAACTTATTAACTCAGATAAAAACTCTGTCAATAAGACGTAAGACAGAAAGAATAAGAATATTTTGTTTGGGGTGTGTTTATAGTACCTATAGGTAACCAATGCCGTTATAAAAGCGAAAAATTCACTTAAATAGATTACCTTCCTAAATAAAATCTCATTGATGATCATACTTAAAAGGGTTGGTTTTTGAGCCAACCCTTTACTAATGTATTAAAAAATAATTTAAGCATTATGATCCATATGGAGCATCAGGTGGATCTCTTTGTCCTCCGTATTCGATCGGATCAACTTCCTCGATATCATCCGAACTAGGTGGTGGTAACATCATAAAGCTTCCTTTTTGAACATTCCTTACACCTGTTGGGGTAATGAACGTTGTAAGGGTATTCTTTTTTGAACCATATTGATCTTCATCGGGGAATACTCCAATATATATTCTAAAACCATCAACACTATAGCCCAGGGTATCTGCCTTTTTAATGGACTCATTGATATAACTTTGAAGTTCATCCACCGAATACCAACTGGAAACAGAAAGTTTAAATTTATTTTTGGCCATGGCCATTTCAGTCATTTCTTCTCTAGCAGGGTCTTTTCCTTCTGCTTTTAACTGTACTTCTTTAAGGAGTCTCTTATAATATTCGAGGGAATCCTGAGCCTGAAAAAGGCTTTCAATGTCAGTCACAAACTTTTTACTGATCTTTTTAGCTTGTTCGGGTTTCAGTTTTTTGTTGCTCAGATCGACCGTAATTGCTGCCTCCTTTTGCTGTGGCTGACAGGAAAATACAGTCACAACCAAAGCAGCCAATACCGCCAATGCAAAGTACTTGTGCAAAGATGTTTTCATGTTATTTTTGGTTATTAGTTTCCTACTAAGATATAATAAAATTCTTATCCTGAACAACTTACAAAGACAATCAGGATTTTTCCCCTTTTATGAGAAGGTAGATTGTACGATTTTTACAGTAGAACAAACTCAAAAAGCTATGATACCGGTTACCTCCTCTTTTATAAACATCCATCAGAAGCTCGACAAGCTTAGGATTGGATTAAAAAAAATAAAATTATTAGTTGAAAATCAAGACATTAACGCCATAGATTCCTTATATTTACTATTGAAGGATGTGGAAGATACTTTTAGAAAGAACCAAATAAACGAATATGTTCAGCTGGCTTCTTACCGAAGTAAAATTCTGGCATCTCAAATTGCTTATGACCGTAAAGTTCCGTTGAAAAGTGATCAACTGGATACTGTATTAAACATTTTACCTTCTGCAAACCAAACGCTCAATAATGTAATGAAACCGCTTGAAGATCGTATTCAGGAATCCCAAATCATCATCAAAATGCTGGTGAACAAAGCCTACGATAGTAATATGATTCAGTGGAATGATGGCCTTAATTTTCCGGATTTTATCCATGCGCTGTGGCGTTTATTTTTAAAACACGAAAATTTTAAACAACAGACCCTTTTAGTCTTAGATCGGATTACCGAAGACGATGCTCTGCAATTATTAGCCAAAGAGGTTAATCAGGCCCAGGTTTCCAAACAGTACTAATTGGTAAAAAATAATAGCGTTGCCCGTTTATAACGGGCTCCTTCGGCGCTATTTGAAATGTTCTTAACTGTAGAAATTTCCCTTTATAAGTGCCCATAAAACTTGCGTTATTTGTTTTGAACTAATGTATAAAGCTTCACCAGTTTCTTCATCAGTTAAAAGGTGGGATTTGGAGGGTGCTCATTTCGCCTTTAAACATTCATAACCAGATCCTTATTGGCAGAAGTATGTTGATGATCATTAATTTCAGGTTAATAATTCAAACCTAATGTTCTCACCAGCTTTCTTCTGAGCTAATTTTGCTATGGCTTTTTCCGTAAGTTGAAATACCCTTGGGTATCCGCCGGTGGTTTGGGCATCTTTCATCAATATGATCAGTTTACCCGCAGGAGTAAGCTGAACGGTTCCGGGTATCGTTGCTGAAGTTAGCATTGAACGTTCATGAGTTATAAACACTTCTTCCACCTGGTAAGCCATTCTATTATTAACTTTAGATACTGTATAATCGTTTCTAAGCCTCTTTTTTATGTCTGGAAACCAATCATACTCCGGACCTTTAAAAACTTCTATAGCGTTCCCTGAATACCATTCTTCATCTGTTTTAATATGTGCATATTCCGTAACATGTCCGGAAGCAGCATTAACAGGAATGGTTGTGTCTTCTTTTAACTGAGCAAATGTTGTTATTGGGACGTACATCGACCTGCTATTTAAAACTACAGGAGATTGTATCCCTTCTTTTACCGCCAAATAGGCTCTAAAACCATCTGAAACCCCTTTAAAGTTAAGAACGTCTCCCATCTTAACACGGTATTTCCGATTGTTACTTAATGGGGTATCGTTTAAAGATGGGTGCATGTATGCTCCTGAGATCGCTATTTCGGTATCGGTCATGAACTTCAGTTTTGGCCCCAGCATTGTCATTTCCAGCACTGCTGCATTCTGATCATTATCGAGCAGGGCATTGGCCAGCGATGACGAATACGTATCCATAGCTCCGGATACAGGTACTCCTTTATCCCGGTATCCAAATCTACCAAGATCCTGAATGGTTGTATAAAAACCGGCTTTTAGTACCTTAATCATAATAATCTTCCTTTTCGAATTGGTATACTCCTGTTTTTACCTGAATTGCAATTAATTCATATTCATATCTGTTTACAGCATAAAACCTAACCTTATCGCCCACACTAACCGGACAAACTTCCGGATTGGCTATATCGAAAAGTCTCACGGGAGTATTTCCTATAATATTCCATCCACCCGGAGATATTTGCGGATATATCCCCGTTTGTTGCCCTCCTATACCTACTGACCCCTGAGGAATTTCTAACCTTGGTTCTCTTCTCCTGGGGTGGTGCAACTTTTCATTGAGTCCACCCAGGTATAAAAATCCAGGTAAAAACCCAATGGCATATACTGTATATAAGGCCTCCTGGTGGAGATCGATTACTGCTTCTTCCAATAATCCTTTTTCCATGGCAAACTGCTGCATATCTAAGCCAAGGGTATCTCCATAAAGCACTGGAATCTTCCAGATCTTTCGATCCAATACTATAGTTTCAATATTTAACTTGTAGATGTCTTTTAAATTCTTTTCGATTATTTTAAAATTTATCTCTTCGTTAAAAATTACGGTTAAGGAGTGGTATGCCACCACGAGTTCGGTGGTTTGAAAGTATTTTTGAATATACCGTTTATAGGAAACGATATCGTTCAGGATGTTCTCATTAACCTCAGCAGGCCATTCGATAAGTACTGCTTTATTTCCAAAAGGTTTATATGTAAGATTATAATTTTGCAAGGCTCACTCCCTTTAAATGCAAGTTATGGTATAAATATTGAAGCATTCCGGCTGCATTTTCCGTATCTGAATGAACGCAAAAGGTATCCGCTTTAATGAACATCTCTTTTCCGGTACTGGTGCGAACTCTTTGGTGTAAGGCCATATTAAAAACATGATTCAAAATTTGCGCTTCATTTTTAATCACTGCGTTATCTTCACTTCGAGGCACCAAGCTGAGGTCTTCATTATAATTCCTGTCTGCGAAGGCTTCATATTTAATTTTAAATCCGCTTTCCAGGGCTTTCTTTTCTATAACCGAACCATAAGGAACATATAAAAAAACATCCTTTTTATAGGCATTCAATATTTCCAGGTACTGTATTGATAACGCTTCGTCTTTCGCAAGATCATTATAAAGTGCTCCATGCGCTTTGATATGATGCATACGTACGGCATGATTATCTGTTATTTCTTTGAAGATCTCAATTTGCTCAATGATTGTAACCTCAAGTTCAGACTTACTTAGTTTCAACGATACTCTTCCAAAGTTCTTCTTATCGGGATAAGAAGGATGTGCACCGAGTTTCACCTGATATTTCATAGCAAGCTCCACTACCCTTTCCATCAATTCCTTATCGCCGGCATGACCGCCACAGGCAACATTGCAAGAGCTGATATACGGCATTATTAAGTGCTCATTATTGAGTCCTTCTCCAAGGTCGCAATTTATATCAATCTCTTTAATCATAATAAAGCCAATACTTTTAATATACTCTTTATTCCAAGTAATAAAGCTATTAAAACAATTGCGATTGCAATAATATTCTGTGTTTTATTATTGACATATTTCTTTAAAACCGCCTTTTTATTAACCACCCAAACAAGAAAGCAAGCTACCACAGGCAGTAAAATTCCGTTGGCGACTTGGGCAAATTGTATGAGCTCAATTGGTTTTATTTTTAAGCTTGATAGAACAATACCAACCATAATAATACCTCCCCATACCATCCGAAACTTCCAATCGGTTAATTTTGATTTCCAATTAAAGCAACTATCAGCCACATAGGCCGCAGCCAGTGGTGCTGTAACTGAAGAGGTTATTCCGGCGGCAAAAAGACCAATGCCTAAAAAGTATTTGGCCATACTTCCATACAATGGTTCCAGTCCTTTTGCTAAATCCAGGACGCTTGAAATGGTATCCGTTTTAATAGCGGCCGCTGCAATAATGATGGACATGGAAACTAATCCTCCCAGAATAATTGAAACTATCGTATCAATTCTGGAAGCTCTGAGGTCCTTCTCACTCTGCCATTTTTCCTTAACCAAGGAAGCGTGTAAAAAAAGGTTATAGGGTACTACTGTGGTGCCAACCAAAGCGACAATGGTCAATATACTTTCTCCCGGAAATGAAATCGAGAAAATCCCTTTAAATACTGCGAACATATCAGGCTTGGTTAAGACTGCTGCTCCGATAAATGAAATACTCATAATGAGTACCAGGACGATTAGAATTCGCTCCAGCACCTTATAGTTTCCAAGCAGCAATAAAATAATAGCAGAAATTCCAATCACCAGTGGATAAAAACTCCAATATTCGGCACCAAACAAGGCTTCCAATCCCAAGGATGCACCACTAATATTTCCAGCTTCGTAGGCAGTGTTTCCTACTACTATTGCTGATAAAATTAATATTACTGCCAATTTGGTTAACAGCGGTGACTTTATCTGATGCTTAATCACCTCCGCCAGGCCCATTCGGGTAACGATGCCTATTCTGCTCGACATTTCCTGAAGAATTATAGCTGCAACTATGGACAGCATCATGGCCCATAGTAGTGTAAATCCAAATCCGACTCCTGCCAGCGTACATACGGTTACTGTGCCGGGACCTATAAAAGCAGCAGCCACCAGAGTTCCCGGTCCGATATTTTTAAACCACTTTAACATTATTCTGCTTTTTGAAGTGCATAGATGGCGAATGTACCCAACCAATGAGTTCCTTCATAATTACCATCAACTATGCTTGGTAAAGAATAAGTTAAGTGATTTCTCGCTATATTTTTTAAATGACCATATTCAGGGAGGGTTTCAGCGATTCCATATAAACACCATGCCCTGCTAAAGTTCACTCCATCCAAATGTACCAGTTTTCCATCGGTTCGATCTGACACTTTTCCGGTTTCCAATTGGAAGGTCTTATGACCGAGTTCAGGTAAAAACTCTTTCAACCAGGTCTTAAATTCTTCTTTTGGCAATACGCGCATCATCAGTTCGGCTTCCTCTAAACAAGGAGAGAGAAAATCAAATCCACTAGGTTCCCATTCCAATGGACAATGTATGTCGTTTGCATAAAAATCTCTTGCACGTTTTTCGATTAATTCTTTTAAAGCTTCATTACCAGTGGTAACAGCAAAGTCATACGCGAAGGTAAGTCCGAATGCCGTATTGGTATGTTCTCCAACTCTTATCGGGTAATTCAGTTTAGGCAGGAATTCCATATAGCGTTGAACGATAAGATTTGTCAAGGGTTTTAGATTCTCTGATAATTCATTCCCAAGCGCGTCATCCCATGTATAAAGTTCTTCGGCTAACTTTAAAAGCCACGCCCATCCGTAGGTACGTTCATAAGAAGTATTTCCTTTACCTTCAAAATAAGCCACTTCGGCTAATATGTTTTCTTTAGAGATATTCTGTTGTAGTTTCCCTTTTATTTCTTCTGCGTTTTCAAGGTTCGGAAATTGCTTTAAAAGGCTTACCAAAGACCAATGTCCATGCACCGAGGAATGCCAATCAAAACAGCCATAAAAAGCAGGGTGCAGTACTTTCGGAGCTTTTATATCAGTAGAGTCGTGTAATGTTTGCCCAAGCTTGTTAGGATATTGAACTTGCATACATTCGAGCGGAAGTTTACTTAAACGATTCGCCTCTTCAAGGGTTAATTCTAGAGGGCTCGTTTCTTCTACTGTTTCCATTGTTCCTGCTTTATCATTGTTTTTACATGCCGATATTATTAATATTGATACAAGGGTTAACAACTTTACTTTCTTCATAAATTTAAGGTTAGGTTATACGGTTTGATAATCCAAGAGGTCATTAATGTTGCTAACATAATATTTAGCCTTTTACTCTTAGGGTCATTTTTTCAAAAATAAGAAAGGAAATGAATAATCACCTATGCCACATAAAAAATCTATCCCTATTTAAAAAGGCTATGAAAACCCATCCTGACTGATTATCTTTATTTGATTAAAAGTTACCTATCATGATCACATTATTGCGAACCGATTCAAGCCATGTTGATTTTTTACGGTTGATAGATGCCCTTGATCAGTATCTTGCTATTCAAGATGGCGATGAACATGAGTTCTACGATCAATTCAACAAACCGGATGCTATTAAACATGTGGTTATTGCTTATGAAAAAGGATTTGCTATAGGTTGTGGGGCTTTAAAAAAACTTGATCCTCATACGATGGAGGTAAAACGAATGTATACCAAACCAGATTATCGAGGAAGAAAGATTGCCACTCATATTTTATTGGAGCTTGAAGCATGGGCCAGAGAATTATCTATAGAACGATGTATTTTAGAAACAGGAAAACGCCAACCGGAGGCTATTGCCTTATATCATAAATCGGGATATCAAATCATTCAAAACTACGGTCCTTATAAAAATGTTAAAAACAGTATCTGTTTTGAAAAAGTTTTCTAAAAACGCTGAAATTTAGGAAATTATAACATTTGTTGATTTAACTAACCTATAATAAATAGCTAATTTTCACTATCTTTACTATAACACAACAGCTGGCGCCCCCCTAAAATTTGATTTTATAAAAACATTTTTAATGTGTTGTAATAATGCGACACATGATTAAAAGTTTTTTTAAGATAGAATGAACTAACGGGATAAAGGGGTTAGGATAGACATCCCTCAATGGGATCATTTTTTTAATTTCATTTACTACAATGACTATAATAATTGGAGTTCGCTTCGTCCATAAATGAAAGGTAAGCGATGAGGCGATTGCCTTTTGAAGATTATTAAGAATGCCCTCTATAAGGATTGACGGATCTAACAATCACTTATTGACTAAAACAATTATACCGCCTGGGATATGCTTATTTATTCTATGTTGGTTTTCAAAGAAATAAGCATTTGGTTTATTTAAACTTTACATATTATGAGATTCCTTACCGTATTACATTTAAATGAAAAAGAAAAGTTACAGCTCATTGAACTATGGAATGAGGTATATCCAGACATCCTTCAGTTTAAATCGACGTATGAGTTTGATAAATACCTTTCAAAGTTGAAAGATGTCAGGCATACGCTATTATTTGATGATGCCAATGACATTAAGGGGTGGTTTGCAGATTTTTTAAGAAACGATGAACGATGGTTTGTGATGATGGTTAGTTCGGACTTGCAAGGACAAGGGTACGGAAGTTCCTTCCTGAATGAAGCTAAAAAGCATTTTGATTCGTTAAGCGGTTGGGTTATATGTGAGCATGAGTATACTAAAAAGAATGGTAAACCTTATAAGCCACCAGTTGAGTTTTATGAAAAAAATGATTTTATGCTGTATCCCGAGGTCATTTTTGAAACTGATGTTTTAAAGACTGTTAAAATGCAATGGAAGAAGAATTAGATTCACTTCTCGACTATATTCATTAAAAAAGGCCCTGTTTAACAGGGCCTTTTGATATATAAAATATTAATTATTTTGAAACTTGATTCAAAAGTTCATCAACCGCTCTTTTTAATTGCTGGTCTTCTCCTTTTGCTTTAGCATCCGGTGTGTTTTCTACTAATATATCCGGAACAGCAGGGCCCAATTCCATATTCTCTCCAGTTGATTTAACATACCAGGCTCTGAAAGGCATACGAACATAAGATCCATCTATAAGACTTCTTCCTCCAGTTGAGATCACGGCACCAAAAGTTGGTTGTCCAACAAGGGTACCTAGATCAAGACTCTTATATGCATGTGAAAAGATTTCTGCATTCGAGTAACTTCGTTCATTACACAACGCTATTGAAGGCTTCGTCCAAGAGGCCAAAGGCAGGCGTTCACTGAATGGATAATGATCTCTGAATTTCTCATGTTCATTCAAGCTTTTAGCAGCACCGCGCGGAATTGTATAAGCATGTTGTTTCACATTTAATACGGCCATCAGGTAGTCGGTAGTCCATCCACCTCCATTGTAACGGACATCAATCACGACACCTTTCTTTCCATGACCGGCAGCCATTAGTTCACGTTCAAAGTGCTCAAAACTGGTCCAGTTCATTCCCTGGATGTGGATATATCCAAGTTGTCCTTTAGAATATTTATCTGTTAATTTCTGACGTTCTTTAACCCATGCATAATAGTTTTCATTACTATTACTTGAATCAGGACGAATAATAACTTCTTTATCACCATCGGCGCTTTTTATATTTAAATAAATACGTTCTCCTGCGGTATCGTTCAATAAGTCATACAGGTTGGTTGTTTTGGTAAGTTCTGTTCCATTCACGGCTTCGATAATATCACCCACATGAAGTTTACTCATTTCTTTATCAGCCGGCATATGATTTATAACCGAAGTGATTTCTAATGTACCATTAGATTTTGGCTGCACCTCTACCCCTAACAATCCTGTTTGAGTTCTTTGAACATCACTGCGATCTTCACCTCTGTACATCCCCATATGACTGGCATTGATCTGTCCTAACATCCAGTTGAAGACCATTTTAAAATCTTGTCTTGTAGATGCTTTCAGAGCTAATGGTTTATATTTCTTCCTGAGACTGCTCCAATCCTGACCGTGGAATTGCGGATCATAAAAACCATCGTTTATTGCTTTCCAGGCTTCTTCGAAAATCTGATTTGACTCCTCTTTATAGTTGATATCTAATTTCGCTCTGATCGCCAATCTTTCTGTCTTATCAGACTTCATACTGATACGTACCGGCGCTCCGCGGTTTACACCATACAAGTATGTACTTTTACTATCTTTTACAATGCCATAGGGGCTGGATCCTTTGGTAATCTGTTTCAGATCTTTACCATCCCATTTAATTTTATACAAGCTACTTTCTACCCTGGCATTTCCTCTGCTGCCGTTTCCTGTGGTATAGTAAAAAGTTTCTCCATCTTTTGAGATCGTACTAAGGAATTCACCACCGGTAAAAGACGTTACCTGAATTTGTCTTCTATAAATTTCATCAAAATCTATTTGGATATCTTTTACCTTCTTTTCTTTCTTTTTATCCTTGTCCTTATCCTTGTCTTTGTCATCCTCTTTTTCATCTTCTTTTTTAGCTTGCTGGATATCTCCATCTTTCCAATCCTGAGCGGTTTTTTCCCAATCAGATTTCTTAAGCCATACAAACCAAACATCGTAGTCACCATTGTTACGGTTTGAAGAGAAACCTATTTTACTACCATCTTCACTCCAAACTGGAGATCTGTCTGTTTTTGGGTGCATTGAAATATTAACCGGATCCTGGCTATTATCTGCTTTATGCACATATATTTCGGCATTGAAATCGAGATTCTGAAGGGAGTATGCTAACCATTTTGAATCTGGTGACCAGGTAATACCGCTTGGTGTATCCCATCCATCTAATAGTGTTTTAGAGTTTGAAAGTGAGCCTTTGTCATTGATATTGGCAACAATCAGTTTTGCACCACTTGTATAGGCAATGGATTTACCATCCGGTGAAATTACAGGATTCTCCTCCTCGTCTTTTGTATTTGTAATTCTAATGATCTTTCGCTTATAGGTTTTAAACAGATCTTTTTGGTCTTTATCGTCTGAAACCACCATATAGATATCATTCTGACCTTCTCTATCTGAAACAAAGATCAATGATTCATTAGTAAGCCAGGTAACATCTCTATCTCTGTAAGCAGAGTTAGATACATTTACCGTTTTATCTTTTTCCTTATCGTTTTCTGTAATAAACACTTCACCTCTAATCACCATGGCACTGTATTTACCGTTTGGAGAAGGCGCTATCTCACTAACATTACTACTGTATGTCTTGCGTACCACAGGATCGAAACGGTAGTCGGTAGCAAGGTCTATGGAAATTTTGGATGCTCTTTGTGTTGCAGCATCAATATTATATAATTCATCCCCTTTTACAGCTACTAATTTTTCACCATTGTCGCTGATACTGAATGAAAAGATTCCCATGTCTTTAAAGGTTGTTATAGCAGTAATAGCACCTTTTTTAGCCCCGTTACTTTCGATACCTACTTTATAGATATTGTACTTTCCATCTCTTGAAGACTGAAAATACAGGGTATTATCATCTCCCCAATAAGGACTAAAGTCATTTACTCCATGAGAGGTAATTTCATGATAGGTATCTTCTTTAATATTATACACCCAAACATCGCGGTTGGCAGGACCATTATAGGCTTCCCTTTCAGGACGGCAGGTTCCCCTGGTAAATGCAATTAAGTTACCATTGGGTGAAAGTTTAGCTTCAAAGCCCAGAGCGTCCATAATTCTGTATGGAGTCCCTCCTTTGGTACTTACCTGGTGTGTTTCCGCCTCTCTTTCAATTTGAGAAAAGTTTCTTTCTGTATTGAATAATATATTACCATCCGGGGTAAAATCAGTAACAGCATCACTTGCTGAATGATATGTTAATCTTTTTGGAATACCTCCTTCGTTCGATACTACATAAATATCATAATTCCCATATCTTACTCCCTGGAAGGCAATACTTTTTCCATCAGCACTCCAAACGGGGTTCGTTTCATAGGCCTCATGAATAGTTAAACGACGAGGGTTGGTTCCATCAGCATTGGCTGTCCAAATATCTCCCTGATATGAGAAAGCTAATTTAGTAGCATCCGGGTTTAATGCGGCTTTTTGAATTAAAGGATTATTTGATTGCGCAAAAGAAAATAATCCCATTCCACATAGAAATGTGGCAAGCGTAGTTTTTCTTAATCTCATTATATAAATAGGTTCAGGTTGTAAATTATATTAGTTACTTTTCAAAAATAGATGTATGAAAAATGAATAACGAATGTTTAACAATATTTTATAAATCCCACTAGATCTATAGATTTAACACAATCAGATCTATAAATAGTGATGAGATTAACATTCTAAAAATGAATTCCGCATCGGTACCATTTACCAATACAGATAATTACCCCCTCAACAAAAAAGGATAACACCCTATTGATTTACAGGTATTTACCTCTTTTGAAGCTAATAGAGAAGCGTTATCTTACACTTGTATATTAATTATATAATCCATTCTATTATGAGAAATCACAAGCTTTATTTCCGCAGCCCCTTTCTCATTTTACTTATTTCCATTTTCCTATCTTGTCAAAGTAGTAAGGACAGCATTGCTACAAAGGATGATTTTAATGTAATTCAAGCTAAAGACTCTCTTAATCCGGTTCATTTGAAATCTTCGATCTACTACCCGGATATGGTTGCAGAACTGGGAGCAGATCACCCCATGGTAACTACCATGGATGATCAGTTTGAAAGATATCTTGCGATGGAAATGATATTAGCAGACGGTACCCGGTTAATTAAACCTGAATTGGCTCTGCTGGACTATTATGAAGAAATTATCCGTAACTATACTTTGGGAAATACAGATGGTTCTATCGAAACATTCGCGATGAGATTTAGTGATTCAAATGTAACAAAGCCAACCCCTTCAAACTTAAATCGGTTTAAATCAATTTATGAGTTTCCTGATGGCTCGGAATACATCAAAACCACCTCTACGAATGAAAAGAACATGCTCATTGAAAAAAACACGATAATTAACCCTGATGGAACCACCTATTTGAACGTAATCACGATCAAGAATAATCGTGATGAAAGCTCGAGCATTATACACCGTTCTGAAAGCGATAAAAAAACTACCAACCAGGCCATCAAATTTTATAACGAGCAGCAGCTTCGTTAATTTTAAGACCGAAATAAACCATTATGGCTACTACCCCAACCACCCTTCTCTATCGAGGCTTCGGTATTGGATGGCTTCACTTAGATGGGTGCCGGTTAACGCGGAGACACCTTCAAGATCTGCGATGGTACGTGCTACCTTTAAGATTCGATCATAAGCTCTGGCTGATAGATTTAAGCGTGTCATAGCATTTTTAAGCAATTCTTTTGACGGTTCGTCGAGCTGACAAAATTCTCTGATCTGTTTGGTATTCATCTGTGCATTGTAGTGGGTATTAGGCAATCCTTTGAACCTTTTTGCTTGTTGTTCCCTGGCTTTTATCACACGCTTTCTGATACATACACTATTTTCTCCCTTTCTTTCCTCTGACAGTTTATCAAATGGAACCGGGGTTACTTCGATATGAATATCGATGCGATCCAGCAACGGACCCGATATTTTACTCATATAGCGTTGCATTTCTGCCGGTGATGAGGTAACCGGTGTGTCCGGGTCATTAAAATAGCCTCCGGGACTGGGATTCATGCTGGCAACCAACATAAAACTACTCGGGTAGGTAATCGTAAACTTTGCCCTCGAAATTGTCACCTCTCTGTCTTCTAACGGCTGTCGCATTACTTCCAGCACGTTGCGTTTAAATTCAGGTAACTCATCCAGAAACAGCACTCCATTATGTGACAGGGATATTTCGCCCGGTTGCGGATAGGTTCCTCCACCTACCAGGGCAACATCTGAAATGGTATGGTGTGGACTTCTAAATGGTCTTTGAGCCATTAATCCTGTCCCTGATGCTTGACCTACAACGCTATGTATCTTTGTGGTTTCCAAAGCTTCTTCTAATGTCATGGGTGGTAAAATACTTGGGAGTCGCTTTGCTAACATGGTTTTTCCTGCTCCAGGCGGCCCTATAAGAATAATATTATGTCCTCCGGCTGCTGCTATTTCCATCGCTCGCTTTATACTCTCCTGACCCTTTACATCTGAAAAATCAAACTCAGGAAAATCTATGTTTTTATAAAAAACATCCGCAGTATTCACAATGGTCCTGTTCAACTCAGCTTCTTTATTTAAACAGGCTATTAATTCACTTATATTGTCTATGCCATAAACCTCAAGCCCATCTACCACAGCTGCCTCGATAGCATTTTGATTGGGAAGTATTAAACCTTTAAAACCTTCTTTTTTAGCCTGAATAGCTATTGGGAGTGCTCCTCGAATCGGTTGTAAGCCACCGTCTAATGAAAGTTCTCCCATGATGACATAATTTTTAAGGCTGTCGGATTCGATCTTTCCTGAGGCTGCAAGAATACCAAGGGCTATGGGTAAATCATACGCAGAACCTTCTTTACGAAGGTCTGCCGGAGCCATATTGATGGTTACCCGCTTTCCAGGTATTTTATATCCATTATTCTGCAATGCAGCTGCTATTCTATAATTACTCTCTTTAATGGCATTGTCGGGCAACCCAACCAAGTGATAACCAACTCCTTTATCTATATTTACTTCTATTATTATGGTTGTAGCTTCAATACCGAACACCGCACTACCAAAAACTTTTACGAGCATATGGATTCATTTTAGCATTAAAGTCTAAATATAAAAAAAAGACTTCGTTATTGAAGTCTTTTTCTTACATTTTCGTTTATGTGTTAGCCAATCTACTCGACTTTCAAGTACGTTTTCATAGATAATAATTCACCATTCTGAGCTACCCCTTCCAATGCTACTTCAAATAGGCCATCCAGATCCGAAGTATAGAATACCACCTCATTTGTTTCGGTTATTTGCAAATCAGGATTCCAGAACAATTGGTTTCTATAATCCGGAATTCTTTCATTCGCCCCGGTATTTGAGTATAATGGGAAATTATAATTCTTAACTCGGTTTACCGGGAAAAGTTGAATACGCTTCCAATTGGATAAGCTGATGGTATTATAAAAATTTCCATCAAATGTTTCTGCATAAATAATCCCATTATAAACCTGGCCTCCATAATAAAACCTGTCTCTAATTACATTTATTTTTTCTATTCTTCTTGAATCGTAATCAATGAGATTATTATGATTGGTTATTATAGCTCCATCAACAATTAATAAACCAGGTACGTTGTTGTAATTATATTCTCCCTCTTCCCGAACCTCAAAATGAGCACTGTTATCGCCATCTGAACGAAGACGGACCCCTTCTATAAATTCTATGACCGTTTCTTTTACCGTTTTAAAACGCGTGTAATCATCTAGATTGTATTGTATATATTCTGATCCAAAAAACGGCAATTCCTTTTTCAGGGCTATCAATGAGTCCTTTTTAACATCTATATAACTGTTCTCTATTTGATTATTCACACTTCGCTCTAATAAGTTACTATAGCTATTTTCATTTATTTTAAAGTCCTTGAATTGCAGTTCATCATAATTTAAATTATTCGCATGGTCTATGGCTATTTCATACGACTTTGCATCCGTTGACAAAACTTCAAGAAATGCTTTATCACTATCATATTCACGATTTATATTAAAGAAAAATTCACCGTTTTTATTAGTACTTGCTACCTTAATTATTGGATTTACGGGATCAGGAATAGACAAGCCTACCTGAATATTATACAATCCTGAACCTGGATTTTCATTATTTTTTATACTCCCCGTAATTAATTCCCCTCTTAGCTCGGGTAGTTCTTTTATCGTCTTAACATGGTAGGTGCTATTATTATAAGCTACCTGTTCAAATTCACTTTTAATATCATTCATTTCCCCATTGAAAAGGGAGTCCACTTTTTTAACAGAAATTGAAAAACTATAATTCGAAATTTCGGAAGCAGGAATTTTAAGCATTAATTTTACTTGTTCCCTTTTAGCATACTTCTTTTTGTTGAGTTCTAACAAGGTGTTATTGCCCGAATCCTTCCAAACAGCTTTGCTTTGCTGCGAAATGTCTGTAATACTATCGTTAGAAATTATTTTATTTTGATTATCATTATAAGGGTTAATAATAGCAATATCGCTTTGAAATACAGAAGACCATCCATTATTTAAAGCCATTCGGGTATAGGCGATTAATTTGTAAGGGCCCGAAGTTAAATTCATTGGGATGATAAAATCTCCAAATCCTTTGCCTCCATTCAAACGCACCTTTTGTCTGTGCACCACCTCGGATCCATCATTAATAAGTTCGATGTAGGCAATCTTGCTGTATTCACTCAGGGTATGATCGTGCATTTTCAGGTTATATACCGCGTAATACAGGGGTTCTCCCGTCAGAATCATATTGGAATTATGATGCACATAAAGTTTTTCCTTAGGTAATTCAATCAGATCTCTTTTTATCGCACTATTTTGCCCTGATAATCCGGCTGTAGCCATCATCAACAAAGAAAACCCAATTAATATTTTTCTAAATCTTGTCATAAGAAATCATTTTTATTCTACCCAAAAATCGGGAACAACATTACTTCCCTGGGTGGTACAATCTCCACAATCTGCTGGCACCACATAATAAGGCCCCTGAAAACCTTCTACGGGATAAAGCCCTGTATTGTAATCAAAAAATCGCACTGTTCCCGCCTCTATTGCATCTGGAAGTGGTGTTCGAAAATCTATAAAAATAGCCGGAGCTGTAATTTCACAATCCAATTCTGGTTTAGGGTCAAAGCCATATAAATCTTCCCAGTTAAAAAATATCCGTTTGGAATCAATACCTGCAATTTCAAAATACCCTACTACCTTTTCATTTTCGTCATTGACTGAATAAATATTACCATTAATGTTTCCGGTTTGAATCTGGGAAAAAACATTGGCACGATCAGAAAACTTTTTTAACGTTTTATAGTATGTATGGGCTTCTAACGATTGTTGATATTGACGAACTAAAATACTATATCTATGAGCTATCATCAGATCTTTTTTATTTATAAATCGGAGCTGATAATCAGCTACTTCATGATTTGGATAATTTATAGTGTTCTCTAGAATGATATCTCTCGAAACATTGGTCTTATAGCAAATTTCTTCATCTTGTTCCCGTGGCACCACCTCTATAACTATAGGATCGCGAGAAACCAGGACGAGATCTGACGGACTCCAATACGGGGCTATAATTTTATAAGTTTCCTCGTATTCATATCTATAGTATCGTGTGTTTGAATTATTTTGATCTGCATCAATTTTAATCGCTACCCCTTCTTCACCTTCTTCATTTGTAATTGGTTCTGCATAGAAATTACTAATGGAAGTATTCTGTGGTAAAGCTGTTGCATCAGACAAATAGCTTTTTCCGGAATTGGTTTGAATGGAAAGTTTATAAGCTCTATCCAGTTCGGCCATAAAAACATTTGATGACACATAGTTTCCCGGCTCGATTTCTTCAAAAGGGTATTCATTATCCAGATCATCTATTATTTTCACAGTGGCATTTTCAACCGGACTCGCATCTTCTTCCTCAAATGTATAGGTATTACTCAATTTAATATGTTGATATTTGAGTTCGTCGGTAATAACGGCTTCAACCACCAATGCTTGTTCATAGGTATCTGTACTAATTTCAAATTCCTCTACACAACTTGTTAGAAACAGCGCTCCTATAAAAAGCAATGAATATGTAAGATTTATTTTAATTTTCTTCATTATTAATACGAATCAAAACTTTAAGTTGTAGGTTATGGTCGGTACGGGAATGGCAAAAATTGAGCTTTTATATGCCTTTATTTCACCTGAATCCGTAACGAAGAATACCGAATAAGGATTATTTCTTCCAAGCACATTATAAACCGATATATTCCAAAAGCTATGTGCCAATTTTTTTATCTTGTGATTTCCTTCAATATTGAGGCCCAAATCCAGTCTGAAATAATCTGGTATTCGATATTGATTTCTATTACTGTAGTAAACATATTTTGCATCCTGATACTCATATTCTCCTACCGGAAATGTTACGGGTCTTCCGGTTTGATACACAAAATTCGCTGAAAAGCTATATCGCTTTGTCAGTCTGTAATTCGAAACCAAATTAAAGTTATGTGGTTTGTCGTAATTTGATGGAAAATAGGCTCCGTTATTTACGCGTTCTTCAGCATGCTGGCTATCTAATTTAAAAAAGGATCTGGAATAACTATAGCCCACCCAACCATTCAAGCGACCTTCGTCTTTTTTCAATAAAAATTCAACACCATAGGCCTTCCCTAAGCCTTGTAGAACTTCTGTTTCTACATGTTCATTCAGGAATAGTTCGGCTCCAACTTTAAAATCTAAAATGTCTTTTGACTTTTTATAATATCCTTCGATGCTTAATTCATAGGTATTCTCATCAAAGTTCTTATAAACTCCCAAGGAAGCCATCCAGGCTTTTTGCGGTTTTATATTCAGATCAGATAATTTCCAGGTATCGATTGGCGAAACGGTCGTATTATTAGACAACATATGTATGTATTGATATGTTGAATTAAAACTTGCTTTAACTGACAAATCCGGTTTAAGAAAATACCGGGATGAAACCCTGAATTCAGGACCTCCGTAGTTTTTAGCGATCTCATTATTTCCATAGTTCAAAGTATCAACTACGGTTTCTTCATTTTTTGGTTTTCCATTTTCGTATGTTCTTTGTTGTGTTTCTCCAAGAAAGGCATACCATGAATATCTTAATCCGGCCTCTAAAGAAAACTTATCATTAATCTCAAAGTTATCTGAAAGGAATAACGCTGTTTCTATACCCTTCTCTCTAGGCACAGAAAAACGTTCTACAATTGAATCGTCACCAAGTGGCTTTTGATTGCCGGGAAGAACTGAATATAGCTTTCCTGATAGGCCATATTGCAAATCATGCTTACTATTCAGGTTGTGATTCATCAAATACTTAAGATCTGTTTCACTAATATCATAACCCAGTTCGAAATCTCTATTTTCATTTTCATTATACTCTATATTAAATTCATAATTACTTTGACTTACATAAAGACTTCCTTCTGTTTTATCATTATAATTATGATTCCATTCTGCAGAAAACAAGAGGTTGTTGTAGCTATAAAGAGAATCTGAGGTTATACTAAATCGATCTTTGCTGAAATATGCAGTAGCTTTGATGTTATCTTTCTCGGAAAAACGGTGATTATATTTTGTAATCACGTCGTAAAAAGTAGCTTCACTGTTCTTTAAGTTTTCTTCTTCAAGTTTTTTCAAAATCCAATCAGAATAAGAGGCCCGTGCTCCTACCATTAACGCTGATTTTTCTTTAACAATGGGAGTTTCAATCATTAAATTACCGGTCACTGGCCCCAAAGAGGCCTCTCCAGAAACTTTATTGGTATTCGCATCTCTTGTTTTTATATCAAAAACAGAGGACAATCTCCCTCCAAACTGGGAGGGTATAGATCCCTTATAAATGTTTGCTTCACCAGAAGTAAAAGGATTCAAAGCTGAAAAGATGCCAAAAAAGTGAACTGGATTATAGATAACGGCATTGTCTAATAAAATTAAATTTTGATCTTCCTTTCCTCCTCTTACGTTGTACCCGGATGATCCCTCTCCAGTTTTTGTAATACCCGGCATGGTGGTAGCTACTTTAAGAATATCTCTTTCTCCCAGGACTAACGGTATATTCTTAATTCCTTCAATTTCTATTTTGGTGACACCCGTAATTACTTTCTCAACATTCTTATCTGCTTCGGCATTAACTACCACTTCATCCAATAATTGATGATCTTCCTGCAGCTGCAGGTTCAATTCACCATCGTTATAGACTACCACCCTTGTTTTTATGCTTTGTACGCCCAAGGCACTGGTTTCTATTAAAAAAATCCCTGCGGGTAATTTAATTTCATAAAAGCCATTGTCGTCTGTAATTGCTGAGAGGTTCTTTTCCTTTACTAACACCCCCAAGTTTGGAATCGGTTCTCCGGTTGTTTTATTTTTAACCACCCCCGAAACTGAATAAGTTGTCTTATTTGAGTTTTTATTTGCTTTTCCTATTTTAACAGTAGTGATACTATTTGATGCACTCTTAGATTGATCATCAGTAAAAATTGGTGCAGAAGCTTCCTGGGTGTTTGTTTCTGACGAAATGGATTGATTTCTATAAAAACTTTCAGGTAGTTTATTATAGATCACACTATTTTGAGTTAAAATAATACGTTGGTCTCTGATAAAATAATTAATAGTAGTTTCCTTAAATATTTCATCCAGAATGGTTTCCAGATTTTCATCTTTAAAACTAGCCGTAATTTGTTTTTGATCTAACCAATCCTTTAAAAAATAAAACTTATAATTTGTTTTGTTCTCAATTTCTAAAAGAGCCGTTTCAAAATTTATATTTTCAAATTCAAAAGACCAGTTTGTTTTCTTTTCTTGAGTATACGCAAGGACGCAAACAAGAAATAATAGAATCGTGAATACTTTCTTCATCAAATAGAAATTAGTTATTGTTGCTCTGCTAATACACTCATTGCTCCTATATAGAAGCTGTCCGCATCTATATCTAATAACATTTTGTTTTTTCTAACATATTGAGACATTTCAGGTTGTGATTTTTTCGAAATTTGTACCAGGTCTTTATAATTTGAAATGTCATAATACTCACCGAAGTAATGAAGTACATACTGAGCTGGTTCTTCGGTAAATTCATAGTAGACATTATCTTTATTCAATTTTTTTTCCGCTTTTTTCCGATATTTTTTCAGGAGAGTAATGTTTGAATTCTGATCGCTTAGAATTTCATAAAAACCCAGGAACTCTTCATCTTGGGTTATATTGTAAAATATATGGCCCCTAATTGAAAATTGATTAATGTGATTCCGGATCAACCTAAACACAGATTCTCCAAATTTTCCATTAAGTTTTACAATTACATTGTGCTCATAAACATCGTATTTCATCATCACATCTTCAAACATTTGTCCTTCATACATTATATCTCCATTTAAAAAGTCATAGGAAAAAAGGAATTTGTGTTTATCGCCATAAGTTCTGTAGACTTCTTTATACTGAACACCTGTATAGATGGCGGTATTCTCAATGCCCACGACATCATCAAACCAATGGTATACAGCGGTCTTATTGTTTTGAGCGCTTAACGAAATAACATAAAGAGGAAGAAAAAGAAAAGCTATTAGTAGTGAATTATTAATTGTTTTCATTCAATTTAAACTTACAACTGTTTATTAAAGCAGGTCATAGCCATCTAAACTTACTGCTATGATTTAACAAAAAAATCTTACAGCGATTGAAGATACATAATTTGAATTACCAAACAAATAATTCTTACAAATAAAGTTATTTTTATAGATATATATCATTAAATCTGTTAAAAACACAACAGGTACATTTTGAAAAAATGAAGGAATAAAAAAAGAGAAATTGCCTTAACAATTTCTCTTTTGAATTTTGAGTTGATATTATTTAAGTCTTATGAAAAGTAAATATAGACTCCAATTACTATTAAACTAATAATCAAGCCTACCTGTTTCACAAATTTATAAGGCATGATATCAACTTTCTTGGTATATTTTAATTCATAAGCTTCAGCTCTTGGTCGATACTTACCAATGATAAGCATTATAGCCACATTCAAAACAAATAGTATTGCCATAACGTGTAGATAATGCGGGTAATTATCTTCTCCGAAAACAAAAGGCTTTAAGATAAATTGACTGATACAATAAAGTACGCATCCTGAGATGATACCAATTTTTGCTGCAATAGCAGGCACATATTTTGTCAGGTATCCAACTACGATAATGGTTAAAATAGGAATACTATACACCCCATTTACTTCTTGTAAATACCCAAACAATCCCTGACCTGCAAAGAAAATAAAGGGAGCGATGGTCATTGACAAAATTGCCAAAACGATTCCAAAGTATTTACCGCTTTTAATGACTTTTATTTCAGAGGCTTCTTTATTGATATATTCTTTGTAGAAATCAATACTGAATAAGGTTACTGCACTATTCAATGCACTGTTAAATGAGCTTAAAATTGCACCGAAAAGTACTGCTGCAAAGAATCCAAGCAAGGCTTTTGGAAGTACCTTATCTACCAATAATGGATATGCCTGATCTGGCGTTTCCAATTCTGACCCAAAAATATAGAAGGCAATAATACCTGGTAACACAACAATTAGCGGGCCTAAGATTTTGATAAAAGCCGCCAACAGTAATCCTTTTTGTCCTTCTTTGAGGTTTTTTGCTGCCAGTGCTCTTTGGATTATCGCCTGATTGGTTCCCCAATAGAATAATTGAACTAACATCATACCTGTGAAGATGGTCCCGAATGGCACTGAAGCTTTAGGGCCTCCGATAGCATTAAACTTTTCAGGAGCTTCATTGAGCAATATGGTTAACCCTTCTGAAGCCGAACCATCGCCAATAAACATCAATCCGAAGAAAGGGATTAACAAACCACCAATCAACAAGCCAATTGCGTTAATGGTATCTGAAACCGCTACGGCCTTTAATCCTCCAAAAATGGCATAAATAGAGCCTATAATTCCAATTCCCCAGGTACAAATCCAAACCGAAGCCCAAAGGGATACTCCCAGCATTTCAGGAATATTAAACATGGTTGAAATGGCCAAAGAACCTGAATAGAGTACAATGGGTAAAAATATAACCACATACCCTGTTAAGAACAGGAACGAAGCGATTGATTTGGTTTGTTTATCATACCGGGTTTCTAAAAACTGCGGTACAGTGGTGAGGCCGCCCTTAAGATATCTTGGTAATAAGAAAACTGCAGTAACTACCATCGCAATTGCAGCTAATGTTTCCCAAGCCATCACTAAAATCCCTTCAGTGTAGGCTGCTCCATTCAATCCGACTATTTGTTCTGTTGATAAATTAGTAAGTAATAAAGATCCTGCTACTACTCCCGCCGTAAGGCTCCTGCCTCCCAAAAAGTAACCATCACTTGTTTGTTCATTCGTTTTACGTGTAGCGAAGTAGGCTATGACCGCTACTAAAAGGGTAAATCCTATAAAAGAAAGTATTGCCATAAGTTATAGTTAGAATAGTTTTATTAAGTTGCCGAATTTATAATTTTATATCTAAAATATTATACAAACCCCACCTGAATATTCGATTTTTTATGAGAATTGTAATTATCAAACAAATTACAAGGGCTAAATCACTAAATCTAACAGTTTTATTTAATGACTATTTTGAAACCTTCTAATAGATTTAAGGCATTCTCTTTCGTGAATATAGCTTTGGAAACCTTGTTTATAGTTGGATCTATTGAAAAGTTAAAGGAGGTTCTAAAGTCGGCTTTCGTCAAATCAGTGCGGTGAAAAATGGCATTCAAAAAATCACATTCATTAAAAACAGTTCCCTGCAAGACTGATTCAGTAAAATCGGTTCCCTTAAGAATGCAGGTATCGAAAGTCGTGTTATTCAAAGAACGCTTATAAAAAGAAACCATACTTAAATTGCATTTATGGAAGTGTACCCTAAACATAAATTCACTACAGGCGTCAAAAGCTACTCCTAATAACTTACTTTCTTTAAAACTTACCTCGTTGAATGTTGTTTCGACCATATATGCATTGCTCAGGTTACAGTTTACGAACTGACAATCCGTAAAGGTGATCCTTGAGATGTCGGACCTGGAGAAATTACAATTTTTAAAGACACAGTCTTCGTATTCCATTTTAGGAAGATCATTGAGGGTAAAATCGATACCCTCAAATTCCTCCCCTTCTTTGTAATGGTTATCCATTAAGATTATTTCTTAAGAACCGAAAATTCAATTTTAGATGAGTTATACACTCTATGTGTTTGTTTCTTGAAATCTTCAGGTTTGGCTTCAAATATGTTATCCACATAGGTTTGTGGATTCAAATCTATATAAGGAAACCAGGTACTTTGTATCTGCACCTGAATTTTATGACCTTTCTTGAAGGTATGATAAACATCTTGCAGTTTAATATTAACATCCGTAACTTCATTAGGCACAAAAGGTTCCGGGTTTTCAAAACTGTTTCTAAAACGGCCTCTTAAAACTTCACTTCGTACCATCATATGATAATTGCTCATTTTCAAATACTCCTGAGTTTCGGGATAGTCTTCTGCATCCGGTGGATAAACATCAATAACCTTCACAACCCAATCTGCAGCAGTTCCGGTAGTAGAAACTTTTAATTTGGCCAATATATCTCCAATCATGGTAACATCTTCTTCCAACACTTCCGTTTCAAAAACCAATACATCAGGTCTTCTCGCTGCGAAACGTTGATCGTCAGTCATAAATTTACGTGGAGTAAATACCATTTTAATATCTTCAGAGTAAGGTACTGGTTTTTTCGGATCACTCACAAACTCTTCAAATCGATAGTCCATTGTTGTAATCTCAGCAAGCCTACCATTATTTAAGGTAAAAGTCTTTTCCTCTACATTTACGGGAGGCCAGGTTTCATAGGTACTCCATGCTCTCTCACCTGTATCATAAACATAGGCTTCCGGCAACCCTGAGTTGTCATCACCACTACCTTTCAGGAAATGATTAAAGAACCTGGTTTCAATATTTTCCTGATAAAATTTTGAGATATCATCACCAAAATAGACATTTCCAATGGCCTGTCTCTTCTTGGTTCTTGCCCAATCGCCATGGCTCCATGGGCCCATTACTATCGTGTTGTAATTATCACTTCTTTTTTCAATGTTTTTATACGTTTCCAAAGGTCCATAAAGATCTTCTGCATCAAACCATCCACCTACAACCATCGTAGCAGGTTTTATATCTTCCAGATGCTGTATAATTCCTCTTGACTGCCAGAATTCATCATAATTAGGATGCTCTTTCAGCTGCTGCCAAAAAACATTGTCCTCTTTGTAATATTTATCCAGGTTCGACAATGGTCCTGCATCCAGGAAAAACTGATATTGATCTTTTGCTCCTAAATCCGGAAATGAATACCAGCTTTTCGTCGTTGGCTCATCTTTCATATAACCAAAAACAGCAGTAGCACGCCAGTAGCTTAGCAAGTAAGCTCCATTGTGATGAAAATCATCAAAAAAGAAATCTCCAATACATGCCTGAGGAGACACAGCCTTAAGTGCTTTATGATTTGACAAAAGTGCATAAGTCGAATAGAATCCAGGGTAAGAAATTCCCCAAACCCCTACTTTACCATTGTTATTAGGTACGTTTTTAACCAACCAGTCTATGGTATCATAGGTATCGGAAGCTTCATCTACCTGCTTTCTTTTTTTCTTAGGAATGAAAGCACGCATATTATCATAAACGCCTTCGCTATTCCACCTACCTCTGACATCTTGATATACGACAATATATCCTTCTTTCATCATCGTTTCATTCGGACCTATCTTCGATCTGAATTGATTCTCTCCATAAGGAGCGCAACTATATGGCGTTCGTTGCATCACGATGGGATACTCTTTTGAGGTATCTTTCGGACTATAGATAGTTGTGTGCAATTTTATTCCATCACGCATTTCGATGGTTACTTCTTTTTTGGTATAATGTTCTTTTACATCATATTCTGTTTGTGCCGTTATACAACTCACAGAAATCAGAAGAAAGAGAAATAGTAGTTTTTTCATTATCTATTAATTGTTTGTTTTTTAAGGTGCATAAATATAGACTGATTATCACTAAAATGAAAGTATCCAGGTGACTTATTAAGCATCTTACCTCGGTTAAATAGTAAAACAAATTATACTTAAAGTAAAATAAACTTGACTTTTAGTGTTGTTTACTTTACATTTACATCTGAATCATTAATTTCATCAATATGAAAACACGTTATTTATTTCCTTATCGTTTTAAAAAATTTGGGTGGATCTTGTTTCTTATCGGGATCATTACATACCTCCTAATGATGTTTCTACCTGATGACACTGATATTAGCTTATCGACAAAAGTTTTTGCCCTGATCTACGATAGTTTTTCTGAAGGGAATCAATATTTTCTTTGGATTACAAATGATGTAATGGATGAGTGCGTCTTCATTACTATCATTATCGGGGGACTACTCACCGGATTTTCTCGTGTTAAGCATGAAGATGAATATACCTATATGCTCAGGACAGAATCACTTGTATGGTCATTTTATGTTAATTTTGGTCTTTTACTATTCCTGACTATTTTTACCTACGGAATGATATATCTATCAATAATTACCTTTAACCTTTTTTCATGCCTATTGTTTTTTATTATCCGATTTCACTATTTACTTTATAAATCGAAAAAGACCTTGAAAAATGAAGAATAACCTTAAGGTACATCGCGCTATAAAAGATATTACCCAAGCTGAGTTAGCTGAAGAAATAAATGTCAGCAGACAGACTATCAATGCAATGGAGAAAGGCAAATATGTTCCTTCTACCGTACTAGCTCTAAAGCTTGCCCGGTTTTTTGAAAAACCAGTTGAGGAATTATTTATTCTGGAAGAAGAAGATTAAAAAAGGCTGCCAATTGGCAGCCTTTGTATTTATTTCTTATAATTTGATATTCCATCTTTAAGCCACGCTTCATAGTCGTCGACATCCGGAGTATATCCAACCGGATCATTCAGGTTGTTGCCATCATTATCTACAAGCACATAATATGGTTGTGCATTGGCTTTA
The DNA here is from genome assembly GCF_000511935.2 of Zhouia amylolytica AD3. Classification (NCBI taxonomy): domain Bacteria; kingdom Pseudomonadati; phylum Bacteroidota; class Flavobacteriia; order Flavobacteriales; family Flavobacteriaceae; genus Zhouia; species Zhouia amylolytica. Next base: position 519,813 of record NZ_AYXY01000019.1, read on the forward strand.
TATTTGGTAATCTGGAAATCACTCCATTTGTTACCGATCGTCTTAATATTTTTACCGGTTACATCAGAAACGTATTGTTCACTTTCAGGAAGCGGGCGTTTATCATCTACATATAAAGAAATAAGGACAATATCATTATTCAAAATATTTAAGATCTGATCTTCGCTCCACACGCGTTCTTCCATTTTTCTACAATTGACACAAGCATGTCCTGTAAAATCAATCATTACTGGTTTTCCTACTTCTTTAGCATAAGCCATTCCTTTATCATAATCAAGGAAAGCTACAATATCCTGAGGACCATGATGTGCACCTTCCGGAAGTTCTGCATGCGCAGCACCGCCACCTCCGGTTTTGGTAAATCCGACCCCATAAGGTGATTCACTATAATGCATTGGTGGAGGGAATCCACTTATTAATTTCAACGGCGCTCCCCAAAGTCCTGGAATTAAGTATATCGTAAATGACAATACCAACAACCCAAGACCTAGTCGTCCTACTGAAATGTGTTGCAAAGGTGAATCATGCGGTAAGCTGATCTTTCCAAAGAGATACATTGCCAACACTCCAAATACTGCGATCCAAATAGCGATAAACACTTCTCTTTCTAACCAGTGTAATTGTAATACAAGATCTGCATTGGACAAGAATTTAAACGCCAGCGCCAATTCTAAAAATCCTAAAAATACTTTAACTGAATTCAGCCATCCTCCTGATTTAGGTAATGAATTCAACCATCCAGGGAACATGGCAAACAACATAAATGGCAATGCCAAGGCTAAAGAAAATCCTAGCATACCTATGATCGGTGCTGCTCCCCCTTTGCTGGCTGCTTCTACTAATAAAGTACCTACGATTGGTCCTGTACATGAAAAAGAAACTATTGCCAAAGCCAAAGCCATAAAAAGAATTCCTATAATACCACCTCTATCGGCTTGTCTGTCTACTTTATTTGCCCATGAATTTGGTAATACGATTTCAAAAGCTCCTAAGAAAGATGCTGCAAAAACCACCAGCAGGATAAAGAATATAATATTAAACCAAACGTTGGTAGATAATGCATTTAATGAATCTGCCCCAAAAACAGCTGTTACGAGTGATCCCAGAAGAACGTAAATAACAACGATTGAAATCCCGTAAATAATAGCATTTTTAATACCTGCTGCTCTTGTTTTACTCTGTTTGGTAAAGAAACTTACCGTCATAGGTATCATTGGGAATACACATGGTGTTAAGAGTGCTGCAAACCCAGAGAAAAATGCAATTAAAAAGATCGTTAGCAGTCCTTTCTTCTTTTCTTTTTTATCCTTGGTCGCAACCTGGCCTTCATTGGCATCAGACTTTTCAGTAGCTGTTTTAGCGGCTACTTCAGTTGATTGCTCATCTACAGCATTCTCATTTACTACAAAAGACAGTTCCGTGCTATCAAAGATACAACTCTCATCATCGCAGGCCTGAAATTCAATTGCAGCATTAATGGTTGCTAATGAAGCATCCTTTAATTTGATTTTTTGAGTAAAAGTTGCCTCTTCGTCAAAATAAGACAGCTCCATCTCAAATACTTTATCATATTCTGTAATGGATGGGCTTTCTTCTGTTTTTCCAATTAATTCGTAACCTTCTCCCGCACCTTCAAAACTAAAGGTAGTTGGCAGAGCACCTCCTTCAGGCAATTCTTGCGAATACAAATGCCAATGAGGTTCAATAGCAGCTTTAAAGACTAAATTATACTCTGATTCTGATATTTTTTCAACCTCCGTAGTCCATTTAACGGGGTCTTTAATTTGGGCAGTAAGAGAAACTACTGATGCTAAGGTTAATAAAAAAAATAAGTAAAGTCGGTTCATGTTAAGTACTCTAATTTTAATATGTGTTTTGTTTTTGGGGTTACCTTAAATCTATCATCTAACCGATGGCTAATAACCCAAATTATTTCGTCTCCAGAACACAGAATCCATGTGTTTTCTTTAGCTACGATGGAAAACTTTTCATCCTTAAAAAATTTCGACAAAAGCTTCTTATTCCGCATTCCGAGGGGATAAAAATAATCGCCTTTTTTCCATTTCCTAATGATCAATGGATACTTTAACAAATCTTTATCTATATACGCTATTTCATTTTTTAGATCCCCGATTTGAGCAACATCACAAACATCTAGTTTTAAGGGTTTTACAATTGTTTTTTCATTTTCTTTCAGCTCATAATAGTCCTCTATTTCAATAGGGTTTATGGATGTTATTAATAGTTCTTTACGATTTTTTAACATTCGATGCGAATGGGAAAATATTCGTTTACCACTCATGGCAAAAAGCAAATTTTCTACATCATCCCAGGCTGTAAATCCAAATTCGTTAAACAATTCATACAGATAATCTTTTCTGGGATTTAGATTGATGAGTTCATCAATAGCAATACTTATTTGTTCTTTTTCTCTTTTGAATAAGACTGCCTTTAAATTGGCTATATGATGATTTACAATTCCCCGTGTCCCATTGAGGTGGGCTATTGTTTTATTAAAATTATCCATAAAGGTTGGATTCACCTCTTTAAGGGCAGGTAATACCTCGAGTCGTAGTTTATTTCTAAGATACTTAGCTTCCTTATTACTACTATCCTCCCTCCAATCAATTTTATTTTCAGTGGCATATATTTTAATTTGATCCCTGGTAAAGGGAAGCAATGGACGGACCACATTATTATTCACTTCTGGTATTCCTGTAAGCCCCTCAATACCAGTACCTCTTGACAGATTAATTAAAAAAGTTTCCAGATTATCATCTGCCTGATGTGCGGTGAGTACATAATCTATTTTAAATGCCTCCTGAAGTGATTTAAACCAATTGTATCTTAATTCTCTGGCTGCTATTTGGGTTGATAATTTATGAGAATGTTTATAAGCCTTCGTATCAAAACTTTCAATATAGACCGGAACATCTAATTTATCAGCTAAGTCTTTCACAAACTGCTCATCTGCATCACTTTCTTTACCCCTTAGGTTAAAATTACAGTGCGCCAGACTTAGGTTGAGTCCAATTTCTTTACACAAAGAAGTTAAAACTACACTATCTATTCCTCCACTGATGGCAATTAGAATTTTAGCTTTAACCAAAAAAGGGAAATTATCTTTAATATGTTTTTCAAACAATGCTACCATACCGCAAAAGTATCTTATAGTTTAGATTCCATCCAATTCGTTATGTAGTTCATCACTTCGTGCTTATCAAGGTCATTGTGTAATTCATGGTATCCTCCTTCCATTAGTTTTAAATCTGTATAATTTTCAGCTTGTTTAGCAAAAGCCTTACTTGCATAATGACTTGTTATATAGTCGTCTGTTCCGTGAAGTAATAAAAGGGGATGGTGAAATTTTGAAGCTAAACCAATAATGTTTTCACCTGCTTCGATAAACGGAAACGTAAAATTAGGGCTTACCCGATCATGAACTAATTTATCTTCTTTATAGCGTTTAACCTCTTTCTCATCTCGTGAAATATACCGGGCCTCAATGCCACTGGAGAAAGTAACATGGGGAGCAATTCGATAAAAAATCTTTCCTAAAGTCATTTTCCAAACCGGGGTAGGAAATGCAATTCTTAAAAAAGGACTGGTTGCCACGACCCCTGCCACTTCAGGATTTCTATGTGCTACGTAGTTCAGTACGACATTACCTCCCATACTATGTCCATATAAAAATTTTGGGTAGTCTTTAAAAAACTCGTCTGCCTTTTGGAAAATTTCAGAAACGCTATCAAGAACAGCTTCATATCCAGGACAGGTTCCTCGTTTTCCTTCAGAATGCCCATGTCCAAAGTGATCAAAACTTATTACCGCAAATCCCTTATCGATAAACTCAGGAACTACAAATGATGAGTAACGGCCACTGTGGGATCCCATTCCGTGAACCAACACAATCACCGCTCTTATTTCCTGTGGTTTCCACCACTGTCCAAAGAGCTTTTTCTCATGACAGTTAAAATAAAATTCGCTATGCTGCATTTTGAAGATTTAAGGTTCGTGTAAAGTTAAACTTTTTCGCCTTTATCCTTTCCTTCCAAAACTTCGCGCATCGCTTTTGCCTTAATAAGGCATTCTTCGTATTCATTTTCAGGAATTGATTCTGCTGTAATTGCGCCTCCCACAGAAAAGGATATGTACTTTTTACCAGCATTGTAAAGGATGCTTCTTATCACCACATTAAAATCGAAATCTCCCACAGGGGTAAAATATCCAACGGCTCCGCTATACAAACCTCTTTTGGTTTCTTCCAGTTCTTCTATGATTTTCATTGCGGATATTTTAGGAGCACCGGTCATGCTTCCCATTGGGAATGAAGCTTTTATAATATCGATGGGATTCATATCATCAGTTACAGTTGCTTTTACGGTTGAAATTAATTGATGTACCTGTTCGAAGGTATACACCTTGCACAATTCCTCTACTTTTACTGAGCCCTTGACGGCTACCCGTGAAAGATCATTACGCACCAAATCTACAATCATGATATTCTCAGAACGCTCTTTAGGATTATTTCGCAACGAGTTAACCAACTGTACATCGGCTTTTAAAAAAGGAGCGCGTTTAGCAGTTCCTTTTATGGGTTGTGATAGTATATTTAGTCCTTCTTTACGAAGATAACGTTCGGGAGAAGCGGACATCAAATACTTATCCCGAATTTTTAAAAACGTAGCAAACGGAGGTTTCGAGATTTCATTTAAATGCCTATAACTCTTTAAAGGAGCTAGTTCAGTGTTTTCGGCATAGAACTCCTGACAAAAATTAGCTTCATAAATATCACCCCGATGAATATGATCTAACATCTTTTGAACCTTATGAAGGTATTCATCTTTATGTATGCGTAATTTTATCTTTATGGCATTCTGTTCATTTGCGCGATTGGGATCATCTGTTGTAAAATTTGTAATTAAATTGAAGTCTTCCTCCACTTCATCATCTACCATGGGCAAGTAATGAAATTCTACTTTAGTCCCTTTTATTGTGATGATTTTTTTCGGTTGAAAAAAATACAGATCCGGAAATTCTAATCCATCATAATTATTTGATTCCAGACGCTCCACATCATTTTTAAGATCATAAGTCAGATAGCCAAACAACCAATCATGGGTAACTGACTGGTATTCTTTAAGTTTATCAAACGCATCAAACGCATCTGTTTGAATTGATGTTAAAGCATCGAACGCTAAGATACTATCAAAAGAGCTGTACCTGCGATTATAGTTATTACTGTCTAACCAGGTTACCTCTTCAAATTGTTGCGACCAAGACAATAGCTTATCTTTAAATATCTCTATATCCTTTGGTTCGAATACTACAGTTTTCCTATACATGCACAGAAATTAATAATTCATTGTTACAAATTTAACAAAGATTGGAGATTATAATTCATTTATATTTTCTAATATTGTACCCATAAAACAAAGGACAAACATTTATCAATAAAATGCAAAACAATCAAAACATACAATTCTTTCCAGGGCTAAAAGCTCCTAGGGTTGTTTTTGCGATTACTCCAGTTCGTCCTATTCGCCGCCGTCGCCCGTAAGGGTGCACAGTAGTTATTGGAGTTAGGTGTGTCCAACTCCCCCTTGAGAAACCCAATTGTATTTTAATTCAAGAATTTAATTTTTTTAGAACACTATGCAGGTAGTTATTGCCAACAACTCGCATATTCAATACGCACAAATTATTTGTGACACCATTGAAGATTCCGCTAAGCAGAGAGGAACAGGGATTGCTAAGCGAACCACTGAGTATATCGTTACCAAAATAGAAAACGGTAATGCTGTAATTGCTTTAGACGGTGAAACTTTTGCTGGATTTTGTTATATCGAAACCTGGGGCCATGGTAAATATGTTGCCAATTCCGGGTTGATTGTCCATCCTGATTACAGAGGACAAGGACTTGCCACAGAGATCAAGAAAAAGGTTTTTGAATACAGTAGAAAGAAATTCCCAGATGCCAAAATCTTTGGTATTACCACCGGATTAGCGGTAATGAAAATCAATTATGATTTAGGGTATGAACCTGTAACCTTTTCTGAGTTAACAGACGATCCAGCCTTTTGGAGTGGATGTCAGACCTGTAAAAACTACGACATTCTTTCCAGAACTGATAAAAAAATGTGTTTGTGTACCGGTATGCTTTATGACCCTGCGGTTAAGGAACATACTCATAAGCATAGTTACAACAAAAAAGTTTTTAAAAGATTAAAAAGTATTAAACAGAATATTTTCCTGAAAAAAGAAAAAAAGAAAAAATGAAGAAATTAGTTTTAGCTTACAGCGGTGGTTTAGATACTTCGTATTGTGCCAAATATTTAACGGAAGAAGAAGGTTTTGAAGTTCATGCAGTTAGCGTTAACACTGGAGGTTTTACTGGTGAAGAAATTGCTGAAATTGAAAAAAAGGCTAAAATTCTAGGGGTAACTTCTTACACTTCTATTGATGCCGTTCAAACTTTTTATGATGAAGTTGTAAAGTATCTTATATACGGAAATGTTCTCAAGAACAACACCTATCCTCTTTCTGTAAGTGCTGAAAGAATTGTACAAGCTATTGAAATTATTAAGCACGCTAAAAAAATTGGTGCTAAATATATTGCTCATGGTAGTACGGGTGCCGGTAATGACCAGGTACGATTCGATATGATTTTTCAAATCATAGCACCGGAGATTGAAATCATCACTCCAATCAGAGATAAGAAGCTTTCCAGACAGGAGGAAATTGATTATTTGAAAAATAAAGGAATCAACCAGGAATGGTCTAAAGCCAAATATTCTATAAATAAAGGATTATGGGGTACCAGTGTTGGTGGAGACGAGACCCTCACTTCTCAACTACCCTTACCTAATGAAGCCTATCCGAGTCAATTAACCAATATGGGATCGCAAAAGGTAAAACTGACCTTCAAAAAAGGAGAGTTAACAGCTATTGACGGGAAAAAGGGAAAACCTGTAGAAAATATTGAAAAGCTTAACAATATAGCTTCTTCTTATGCTATTGGGAGAGATATTCATGTGGGTGACACTATTATTGGAATTAAAGGAAGAGTTGGTTTTGAAGCAGCCGCTCCCCTAATAATCATCAAAGCGCACCATACACTTGAAAAGCATGTTCTTACCAAATGGCAACAACATCATAAAGAATACCTGGCAAACTGGTACGGAATGCTTCTTCATGAAGGGCAGTATTTAGATGAAGCGATGAGAAATATCGAGGCTTTCCTAATTGACTCTCAAAAGAATGTATCCGGAGATGTATGGGTAAGTCTTCACCCGTACAGATTTGTAATCGACGGTATTAAATCTGAGCACGATTTAATGAGTGCAAAATTCGGTGCCTATGGTGAAATGAATAAAGGATGGACTGCAGAGGACGCTAAAGGGTTTATTAAAATAATGTCGAATTCAGCTAAAATACACCAGGCGGTAAACAAGAAAAGTTATGATTAAAGTAGGTATTATAGGAGGCTCGGGATATACCGGGGGCGAACTAATCAGGTTATTGTTAAATCATCCGAAAACAAGCATCGACTTTGTATACAGTACAACAAGAGCCGGTAAGGCTTTGAGCGATGCACATGAAGATTTATTAGGGCTAACAGATTTAACCTTTACAGGAAATGTAAATCCTGAGGTAGATGTACTTTTTTTGTGTTTAGGACATGGTAATTCATCTAACTTTTTAAATGAAAATGAGTTTTCGACAAACACCAAAATCATTGACCTAAGTAATGATTTCAGGCTTGAAAATGATTCTAATTTCAACGGGATGGAGTTCGTGTATGGTTTGCCTGAACTGAACAAAGAAAAAATAAAACAAGCTAATTACATTGCGAACCCCGGGTGTTTTGCTACGGCTATTCAATTAGCATTATTGCCACTGGCTGCTTCAAAGAAATTACAGAAAGATGTACATGTTAATGCCATTACAGGTAGTACCGGTGCCGGTGTGAGTCCTTCAGCCACATCACATTTTAGCTGGAGAAACAATAACATTTCCTGGTATAAACCCTTTACGCATCAACACCTTGGAGAGATTGGAGAAAGCTTAAAGTCTTTACAGGGAGCAGAGACTTCTCTTATTTTCATGCCGCAGCGTGGAAATTTCGCCAGAGGGATCTTTGTAACGGCTTATACAAAATTTGAAGGAACTCTTGAGGAGGCGAAAAAAATCTATCAGGATTTTTACAAGGATGCTCCATTTACCCAAGTATCAGACAAGGAAATTCATTTAAAGCAAGTTGTCAACACCAACATGTGTCATGTCCACCTTCATAAACACGAAGACCTCCTGTTGATCACTACTGCAGAAGATAATCTTTTAAAAGGTGCCAGCGGCCAGGCCATTCAAAATATGAACTTACAATTTGGATTTCCGGAAACAGAAGGATTGAATTTAAAAGCAAGTTACTTTTAAGCATCAGGAATCTTTTAAAACCAGAACGTAACCATTAACACTTTTAAAATAATTTTAATAACCAACCACAATAATGAAAGTAGCAATCATAGGTGCAGGAAACCTGGGACTATCAATCGCTAAAGGATTGATAACCACCAATGCCATCACCACTTTGTATCTTACGAGGAGAAACAAGGAAGGCATTAAGAGCTATGAAGAATACAAAAATGTATTTGTAACTGATGACAATAAATTAGCTGTTCAGCAATCGGATATTATTATTTTCGCTGTACAACCTGCTCAGTTTGAATCCATTTTACTGGATATTAAGGATCTACTTCATCAAAATCATGTGTTGATTTCCACCATTACAGGTTTTAAAATTCCAAGAATGGAGTCCGTGATCGGTTCAGACCATTATATCATAAGAAGTATGCCTAATACAGCAATTTCTGTTGGTAAATCGATGACTTGTTTATGTGCCAATGAAAAAGGTGAAAAACGTATTGACCTTGCGAAAGCAATTTTTAACCGACTAGGGACTACCATTTCTATTCCTGAGAAACAAATGCAGGCTGCAACAGTGATTTGTGCCAGTGGTATTGCATTCTGGATGCGCTTAATACGAGCCACTACCCAAGGTGCTATCCAGTTAGGCTTTGATGCAGCTGAAGCCCAGGAAATGGCGATGCAAACCTGTTCCGGAGCTGCTAGTTTACTCATTCAGAGCGGAAGTCATCCCGAACAGGAAATTGACAAGGTAACCACGCCAAAGGGATGTACTATTGAAGGCCTCAATGAAATGGAACATCAGGGACTCAGTTCATCTTTAATTAAAGGGATTGTAAGCTCTTATGAGAAGATCAATCAAATTGCTAAATAAAAACATAGTATTTAAGAATACGTAATGTATAGCTGGCAGGATTCATATCATAAAGTTTTAAAGGGTTTATATAAACCTCATACCAGCTCATAACAATATAATATTTACATCTAATGAAATTATTCGACGTATATCCACTTTATAACACCACTCCTGTAAAGGGAGAAGACCTTTATATCTATGATGATCAAGGCATAAAGTATCTCGATCTTTATGGCGGGCACGCTGTTATTTCTATAGGTCATTCACATCCGCATTATGTAAAAATGATAAGCGATCAGGTACAGGCTTTAGGATTTTATTCTAATGCGGTTCAGAATCCGTTACAACAGGAACTTGCGGACAAGCTGGGTGCAATATCCGGTTGTGATGATTACAATTTATTTTTATGCAACTCTGGAGCAGAGGCCAATGAAAATGCATTAAAGCTGGCTTCTTTTGTTACAGGGAAAAGCAGGGTAATTGCTTTTGAGAATGGCTTCCACGGCAGAACTTCAGCAGCAGTTGCTGCGACTGATAATAAAAGCATTAACGCACCATTGAATAACCAGCACGACGTCTCCTTCCTACCTTTAAACCAACTTCACTCTTTAGATTATGAATTAGTCAAAGGGGACGTATGTGCGGTTATTATAGAACCTATTCAAGGTGTAGGTGGTTTGGATGAACCAACAACCGAATTCCTTCAGGGAGCTCAGGAACTCTGCAAAAAACATGGTGTACTTTTTATTTTAGACGAGGTGCAATCGGGATATGGTCGAAGTGGAAAGTTTTTTGCTTTTCAGCACCATAACATCAAACCTGATATAATCTCAATGGCTAAAGGCATGGGGAATGGTTTTCCTATTGGTGGAATTCTTGTTCATCCCTCAATAGAAGCCAAGTACGGTATGTTAGGCACCACCTTTGGAGGGAATCATTTAGCATGTGCCGCCGGAATTGCCGTTTTAGACGTCATTAAAGAGCAAAACCTGATGCACCATGCCCAGGAGATTTCTGCGTATTTTACAGCACAAGTAAAATCGATTCCACAAGTTAAGCAAATCAAAGGTCGTGGTCTTATGGCAGGGCTCGAGTTTGACTTTGAGGTTGGTGAGTTACGTAAAAAACTTATTTACGAAAAACGTATCTTTACAGGAGGTTCCAGCAATAAGAAGTTACTTCGAATCCTCCCTCCTCTTACCATACAGAAAGAACATATAGATGTATTTATCGGGGCTTTAAAAGAAGCTCTGGAAGAAATCTAATGAAGTTATCAAAAAAATAAAATTGAAATATTAAAATGAAACAATTTATAGATCTGGAAGATATTCCAAACGTTAACGAATTAATTAAAGAAGCCATCTGTTTAAAGAAAGAATCCCTTGAATATCAATACCTGGGGAAAAATAAGACGCTTGGATTACTGTTCTTTAATTCAAGTTTACGTACACGTTTAAGCACCCAAAAGGCTGCTCAACTTCTTGGAATGGAAACCATGATCTTAAACATAAATTCTGATAGCTGGGGACTTGAATTTGAGGATGGTACCGTAATGAATGCAAAAACTGCCGAACATGTAAAAGAGGCAGCTGCAGTAATATCACAATATGTGGATATTATGGCTATCCGCGCTTTCCCAACGCTAAACGATAAAGAGAAAGATGAGAAAGAACAGGTAATCAGAAGTTTTCAACAATATGCAACGGTACCGATCGTTAATATGGAAAGTGCTACAGCGCATCCATTACAGGCGTTAGCCGATGCAATTACCATAACGGAACAAAAACAAAAACCCAGACCAAAAGTGGTGCTTTCATGGGCTCCTCATCCTCGAGCATTGCCTCATGCCGTTCCCAATTCATTTGCTAAAATGATGCAATTGTTAGACGTTGATTTTGTTATCACCCACCCTAAAGGTTATGAGCTGAATCCTGAAATCACCAAAGACACACCGATTGAATATGATCAGGAAAAGGCGCTTGTTGACGCGGACTTTGTCTATGTAAAAAACTGGAGTTCCTATATAAATTATGGAGAAATTGAGTGCACTGATGAAAAATGGATGATGACCTCTGAAAAACTAGGTGAAGCCAAGTTTATGCACTGTTTACCAGTAAGAAGAAATGTAATCGTTTCTGATGAAGTATTAGACAGCGAACAATCATTAGTGATTGAACAGGCCAATAACAGAACCTTTTCGGCCCAGGTGATTTTAAAGAATATTTTAGAAAGTTTATAAAATGCAGGAAAAAGTTTCTATAGTAAAGATAGGTGGCAACCTTATCGAGAATGAAGCCGTTTTAGATGAATTTATTGAAGGGTTTTCTAAATTAGAAGGATTAAAAATTTTGGTTCACGGAGGTGGAAAGCTCGCCACGCAATTAGCGGAGAAACTGGGTATTGAAACAAAAATGGTTGACGGCCGCCGAATAACAGATGCGGAAACCTTAAAAATCATTACCAAAGTTTATGGAGGTTATGCCAATAAAACCATTGTTGCCAAATTACAAGCAAGGAATTGCAATGCCATAGGTTTATCAGGTGCCGATCTCAACCTTATACGTTCCGTTAAGCGTCCGGTTAAAACCCATGATTTTGGATTTGTAGGTGATGTGGAAGCGGTGAATGCAGCAGCATTAAAACTATTACTTGACCACCAAATAACTCCGGTATGCTGTGCGATCACACATGATAAAGAAGGACAGTTGTTTAATACCAATGCAGATACCATCGCTTCAGAAATTGCTAAAGCTATCAGTAAAGATTTTGAAACCCATTTATATTATTGTTTTGAGAAAAATGGTGTGCTCAGAGATATCAATGATGACACTTCTGTTATCGAAGAGATCGACACCAATTCATATCAAAAGTTATTAGAAGAAAAAATTATCGCCGATGGTATGCTTCCTAAACTTTTCAACTGCTTTAATGCCCTGGAGCACGAGGTAGCGAAAGTATATATTGGAAGCATCAAAATGATAACCGACCCGCAAACCAAAAAAACAACCATCACCTTATGACAACAAACGAGCTTTCAAATCAGGCTATTGAGCTCTTGAAGAACCTCATTGCGACTCCTTCATTTTCAACGGAGGAAGAAGGAACAGCAAAACATATTGAAAATTGGTTTCAATCTCATGATATACCGTTTAAGAGGGAAAATAACAACATTTGGGCTTTTAACAAGTATTTTGAGGAAGGTAAACCTTTACTATTGCTTAATTCACATCACGATACAGTAAAGCCCAATAATGCCTATACCAAAGATCCTTTCGATCCACATATTGAGGATGGAAAGCTATATGGATTAGGCAGTAATGATGCCGGAGGTTGCCTTGTTTCGTTATTGGCTACTTTTGCTCATTTTTACGATAAAAAAGATTTAAAATACAACATCGTTATTGTGGCATCGGCCGAAGAAGAAAACTCGGGGCCGAACGGTTTAAATTCGGTTTTGAAAAGTTTACCTGAGGTAGCTGTTGCTATTGTTGGGGAGCCTACCCTGATGAATTTGGCTATAGCTGAAAAAGGACTGGTAGTATTTGATGGAATCATAAAAGGAACTCCAAGTCATGCTGCCCATCCGAATGATGATAATGCCATTTACAATAGCATTGATGTTTTGCAATGGTTCAAAGATTTTGAATTTAAAAAGGAATCTGAGGTACTGGGCAAAGTAAAAATGACAGTGACCCAGGTGAATGCGGGGAAACAACACAACGTAGTTCCTTCTGAAGTAGCTATCGTGGTGGATGTTCGTGTTAATGATTGTTACAGTAATGGAGAAATTAATACTATTTTACAAGAGCAGGCACCTTGTGAAATGACTGCCCGATCACTCCGATTGAATTCGTCTTCAATACCAGCTGATCATGCCCTGGTAAAAGCAGGGATTGAAATTGGCAGAGAAACCTATGGTTCTCCAACACTTTCAGACCAGGCCGTATTGTATTGTTCATCATTAAAGCTTGGACCGGGCGATTCAACACGTTCGCACTCGGCAAATGAATTTATTTATGTAAACGAAATTCACCAAGGAATTGAAATTTATATTAAAATATTAGATAAAGTATTATAATGAGGTTGTCTTGAAGATCGAATATTAAGGTAAGAAGTCATCCAACTTTATATCTTTAAATGCTCGATCTAACAGGTTCAATGCAGGAAATATAATTTTAAAAAATCAGATCAAAAACAACAGAAAAATGAAACTCTGGGACAAAGGTTTTTCAACAGACAAAAAGATAGACATCTTTACCGTTGGTTCGGATAGAGAACTCGATTTAGTCATTGCCAAATATGATGTTATAGCATCAAAGGCTCATGCTAAAATGCTCGGTGAAATTGGATTATTGAGTGCAAATGAAGTTAACAACCTGGTTGATGCCTTGGAGGCTATAGGCAAAACGATTGAAGCGGGTACTTTTACTATCGAAGATTCATTTGAAGATGTTCATAGTAAAATAGAGTTCTTACTCACTGAGAAGTTAGGTGATACAGGAAAAAAGATTCATACGGCACGTTCCAGAAATGATCAGGTGCTCGTAGCTGTAAATCTTTATTTAAAGAATGAATTACAGGAAATAAAGAAGCAATCTAAGGAGCTTTTTGACATCTTAATTACGCTAGCCGATCAATACAAAGAGGTTTTATTACCGGGTTATACTCATTTACAGATTGCAATGCCTTCATCGTTCGGGTTATGGTTTTCAGCTTATGCCGAAAGCCTCATTGATGACTTATATTTTGTTGAGGCAGCTTATCGTGTTGTAGATCAAAATCCACTGGGAAGTGCTGCGGGATATGGTAGCTCATTCCCTATTGACCGAGAATTCACTACAAAAGAATTAGATTTCACGAGTCAGAAATACAATGTTGTCGCCGCTCAAATGAGCAGGGGTAAATCAGAAAAGGCCACAGCTATGGCATTGAGTGGTATAGCCGCTACATTATCTAAGTTTGCCATGGACATTTGCTTGTATATGAGTCAAAATTTTGATTTCATTACATTTCCGAACGAATTAACTACCGGTTCGAGTATCATGCCTCATAAAAAGAATCCTGACGTATTTGAACTTATACGAGGTAAGTGCAATAAGATACAGGCAGTTCCTAACCAGTTGGCCATGCTCTCTACTAATTTGCCTAGCGGATACCACAGAGATCTGCAACTAACTAAAGAAATTATTGTTCCGGCCATTCAGGAGTTAAAATCATGTTTGGAAATGATGAGTTTCTCTATAAAGAATGTTATTGTAAAAGACCATATTATTGAGGATCAAAAGTATGATTATCTCTTTAGCGTAGATACGTTAAATGATCTGGTTCTAGGTGGAATGCCATTCAGGGATGCCTATAAAAAAATGGGAGAAGAAATTGAAAACGGCACTTTTACACCAAAAAGAGATATTAAACACACCCATGATGGAAGTTTAGGGAATTTATGCCTCGACAAAATCAAAGAGAAATTGAATAATATCGACAAGAAATAGTCATAAAAAAAACGCCAAGTTTCAAATAAACCTGGCGTTTTTTTATTATGAATATTTTTTAACCTGCATTCCTTCGCAACACATTCAACTGTGTCAAGGAATCGGCTTGTCTTTGTTTCACAATACTTTTTAATCGTTTCACCGCACTGGATCTACTTTGCAAACGATCTCTATTTTTCTTTAAGGCATAGCACACCACACATAATAAAGCAATTGACAAAGCAAATACACCAATTAACTCGAGATAGCCTATTTCACCGGCCATTAATACGATAAAGGAAATAAATAAAAAGTTAAGTACACTTATAAAAAAGCTAGCTCTTCTGTGTGAGAGTAACAATCCGTCAATAAATAAATGATGGATATGATTTCTATCTGCGGAGAAGGGTGATCTTTTCTGTAGAAGTCGTACCGTAAAAACCCTTGCTGTATCAAACAGGGGAACGATCAGAATACTTATAGCTACAATTGGAGCATTTTCCATTATAAAAGGCAGTTCAGACATAGTTGAAGGATTCATAGCCAGCAACCTAACAGTTAAAGCACTGATGATAAATCCAACAATGAGCGAACCTGTATCTCCCATAAAAATTTTACGCTTAATGGAAAGATTATAATATAGGAAAGCAAGCAAGCAGCCTTGTAAAGCCAGGCATAGCAGCATATAGAAATGTTGATCTATAAGGTAAAAAATAGTTCCATAGGCTCCCAATATAACTAACCCTACCATAGAGGCCAGGCCATCAATTCCATCAATAAGGTTAAAGGCATTTATCACCACGATCATTAAAAACCCTGACAGCAGCACTCCCAACCACACGGGAATATCGTGAATACCTAAAAAGCCGTTAAGACTTTGAATTTGAAAACCACTATTGTACAAAATAAAGCCAATAGCACAAAGTTGTGCAAGCAATTTAGCTCTCGGACTAATGGAAACCAGATCATCTTTTAAACCTGCTATAAAGATTACAGTAAGCGCTGGAACAAAATAAATGGCTTCTTCAAATTGATCAAAATCCCGAATAAAAAATAACACGCCAATGAGTGCTAAGAAGAAAGACACACCACCAAGCGTTGGTGTTTTGGTTTCATGAGAACTACGACTACCGGGGTCGTCCATTAAGTTTTTGTGAGTAACAACTCTAATTATCTTCGGAACCGTCCAGATTGTTAATATAAAACAACCCAGAAAAACTCCTATAGCATACAGCATAAGTTATTTGTTTATTCTGTTAATTTCGTCTTTATCAAAGCTAAAGACATGCTCCTAAAACCACTTACGTTTTTTACGTAATTACACATCTGTTAAAAAAATTGCTATTCTTTTTTTACCAGTTTGGGGAAAATGTAACCTTACAAAAACTCATCAAAAGTATCCATAAAATATTTTCTATGCAAATTAGAAAAGTCTTTATTGGGATTAAGCATTCCATTCTTAATAATTTCTTATTAAACGGTACCTAATTTTAACATTTACATAATTTAATTATTTCACGGAACCTGTTGCTACATAGTAAACACCTAGTATATAAAACGTATAGGTGCATAGAACCTTTATCTTCTAGATGTTAATTTTTGTTAAAGGTTGCGTCGGAAAACCAATTTATATTCAGATAATACCATAACTCTATTAAATTATCCCACTAAATTACCACATTACCACACCTTAAATTGTTCCTGGTCTTCCAAATTTATTTATGAATTATCGATGAATAATATAACTACTTACCTCATGGTATGCATTTAGAATTAACTATTATTATTTTTCCAAATAAACAAAGAGGTAATGCATTACTGTAAATGACATTACCTCCTGTAATTATATTGGTTTAAGCCTGTATAATAAAATTACGCGAACCTACTGGTTTTTGTTATTTTTTAATTTTATTACTACAGGCCCGGACTCTTCCTTATTCAATTTAAAATTTAGACTATTCTACCCATGAACGGATCTGTTTTAGACGATTTTCCAGTTTCTACTCTTCCGGCATATCTCACACCATAGTCATCAAAACCGTCCACCTGAACTGAATAGTCATACCAACCAAAACTTTTAGCTGCCTCCAGTGTAATTAATTCTTCTTTATTTGCTGCAACCGAAATTGATTTAGTTCTGTTTTTATATGCATTATCTTTAATGGTAATCTTTTTCTTTTCTTTTGAAAAGTTGGCTATTTTGAGCGTCACATTACCCGTAAGCTTACTTAGTAAACGACCTTTGTACTCATAGGTACAATTGAGCTGAATTTCCGGATCATTAAGATTCCCTAAGAATTCACGATAGAACCCATTTGGTCCGTAAACCCTTAGATGATATTGTTTATTCTCAAAATGATCTACAGGCCAACTATTTGTGATCTCATCACCTGATTTTACTGCAAAAGCCCATGTCTTTACATCCTGGAAAGTATCGAGTCCGTTTTTATTTTTCTGAAGATATTTACCGGGAGCATAAACATTAAATGGAGCTCCCACCGCTCTTTCTCCAAAATACTCATTGGATGCTTCCATGGCTATTTTGAATTCCTTTGTTTTTGGATCTAAAATACCATCTACGTGTAATTGGTAGTTGAGCGGACATGAATTTTTAATTCCAACTTCTTGCCGCGGTAAAAATTCCAATGCTTCCTCACCCCGCTTTGCCAGTTCAATCTGACTATTTGACAATGCCTTGAAATTTGCAGGAGGTGCTTTAAAACTGGCATTATTAATTTCTTCCATAAACTTATTTCTATCAACAAAATCTGCAAAGATCAAAGCGGATTCTGTATAAGGTCTGAAAGCAGAAGTTAAATCGCCAGAAATGGTACGACGCCAGCTACTAATATTTGTTTCTTTAAGTTCCTTTCCTTTTTTATTACTTATAAATTTTTCCAGGAACTGTATCGTGGAAGTTATATCCGAAACTTCCGAATTCACCCAACCACCTCGAGTCCACGGTGACGCGACTATCAAAGGAACACGGTATCCTAAACCAATAGCACCCGCACGGGCATTCTTTGGATCTACGCCTTTTAAATTAATTTCATCATCCATGGTTACAAACTCTGTGGCTGTATCTATACCTTCAGATAGTGCATGCTTATTATTTGGATCAGGTGCAACAAATGGTGGCACATGATCGAAATAGCCATCATTTTCATCGTAGGTTAGAATAAAGATGGTTTTTTTCCAGATTTCCGGGTTTTTTGTGAGTATATCCAAAACTTCAGAAACATACCAGGCGCCATACCATGGAGCACTTGGATGATCTGAAAACTTTTGAGGGGCCACTAACCACGACACGGTTGGCATTTTCCCATTATCAACATCCTTCCTGAATTGGTGTAAAATGTCACCTTTAGGAACTTTCAATTCTCTTTTTTCACCTTGTTCATCGTATTCAAGGGTTTCTGTTTGATGATAATGAGGATCATCTATATTGGTTGTAAACGCTTTTTCGTGAATGTTTTTTTGAAACTGTGACAGTTTCTCATAATTTTCAGGATTCCAAAGGTTCAGCTCCTCCTCTATCTTTTGAAGTTGTTTTTCTTTTTTACCTAAAGTATTTCTCAAGTTTTGAGTTTTAGCTTTTGGTAAACGTACTATTTCTTCTTTTAACGCTGCTATTTCCCCTGGTAATTCTAATCGTCTTTTCTTGAGGAATCTTTGATGTCCTTTTGCGTATCGAATATTAAACTGAGAGAACCACTCCAGGGGATTATCTGTAAAATTCCCAAGTAAAGAGGTATCATCTCCTTTAAGGTCTGTTTGTATACTTACTTCATTCTGATAGATTCTCCAGGAGATATCCATTTCTTCAAGGCGTTCCGGGAATGTTTTCCAGTTTGCCTCCTTGTTGTAATATACTTCTGAGTTACGAACATTAGAAGGATCGTCTTTACTTCCCTTGTTTGATCCTGTCCAGAAATAAAGTCTATTGGTCGTAGTTCCGGTTAAAGCAGAGCAAAAATGCTGATCAAATACGGTAAAGGCATCAGCAAACGCATAATAGAACGGTATATCCTGGCGGTTATAATACCCCAGTGTAAAGGGAATATCCTTATATGCTTTTCTCCATACCTTTTTGGCTTCCAACCATTTGTCATACTTTCCATCATTCCTGGCATCTACCTGGTTTTCCCATGAATGCGGTAGATCTCCCATCCATGTGGCATTGGTATCTTTTATATTCAACCTGAATGGAGTAAAAGTCTGGCCTTTTTCATTGGTCTGTAACCAAACTGGATTTTTATCAGGCAGGGAAATTGCTCTCGGGTCATTAAATCCCCTGACACCTTTTAAGGTTCCAAAGCAATGATCGAACGATCTGTTTTCTTGCATCAGGAGCACTACGTGTTCTGCATCTTCAAAGGTAGAGCCTTCTTCCGGATTTATAGCTAATGCCTTTTTTATTGATGGAGGAAAGGCCATTGATACACCCAACCCGCCGCTTACCATTGCAGCTTTCTTTAAAAAATCTCTTCTATTGTCCATGAGTAATTTTGTGCTAACATATCAAAAGTTCGGGTGGTAAAAATTATTTACCACCCGCTTTTTATGAAATTTATTTCATAACTACATTCCTGGGGAATGCGCAATCAACCAAATAAACAAAAACTCTAAGGAGTTCATGTTATTTTATTATGAAGTTTATTTAGTCTTTTCGAAAACGATCAAACTAATTATATAATGCTCCTACCTGTTCAGCTGTTAATGCATGATTAAAAATAGTACTATTTGCCAGTTTACCTTCAAACCAATATCCGTAGCTATAATTTCCGGTACCATCCTGACCAAGTCGAATAGGGTATCCACTTGTAATATCACCAATACCTGACATATCTGCACTACCTACTTCTACACCATCCTGGTATGCAACAGCATCACCATCCCGGTCGAAGGTAACGACCAACTGATGCCATTCACCATCATTTACAGGACCTAATCCATTGATATCAATCCGGTTAGACCCATCACCAACGTTCAACTTCCAGGTACCACCGGTATATGCCAGAATAAAACCGGGGTTTCCTCCGCTTCCCCAATCTTTATCAGCAATTATTGATGGATCATCATTTGTAGAGGTTGTATTTACCCAAACGGATATTGAAAAATCTTCGGTTCCTCTAAAATCAAGGCTCGATGGATTGCTCCAGGTAGTTAAATCGTCTATACCATCATAAGTAAATACTGTTTTATTTCCTTCCATGGTAGTTACAACACCGCCATCATTAGTAACATTAATATTGGTAATCGCACCGTTTTCATTTGTTAATTGGGCTCCTGTAGGAAGTTCCGCATCGTATAATTCAGCTGCATCCTGACTTGTTAAAGCATAATCAAAAATATAAGCTTGTCCTAGCATTCCTTCATACCAGTAACCATAACTATAATTCCCTGTACCGTCCTGACCGAGATAAATAGGTAAGCTACTGGTCATATCACCTAAAGAAGACATATCTGCACTACCAACTTCAACCCCATCCTGATAAGCGGTAGCGTTTCCATCACGATCGAATGAAACTAACAGGAAGTGCCACTCTCCGTCATTTACCGGTCCTAAATCGTTTATATCAATACGATTCGATCCATCTGCGGCATTTAATTTCCAGGTTCCTCCGGTGAAAGAAAACACAAATCCAGGATTGGATCCACTTCCCCAGTCTTTATCAGATATGATAGCAGGATCACTAATCGAAGATGTTGTATTCACCCAAATACCAACAGAAAAATCTTCTGTTCCTCTAAAATTCAATTCGTTATTATTTAGGATACGTACTCTATCGTCTATACCATCAAAAGTTAGTATTGACCCTCTTTGCCCATCACTGGAAACTGAGGTTAATTCCTCCTCTACCAGTAAGCCAAGCGTTTCCCCTGTTGCTTTTTTGAGAAAAGTATAAAATGTTGACTGTTCAGCTGCCTCAGCGATTCTTTTCACTTCAAAGGTTGTCACCACCGGTGGTCCTCCAGGGTACGTTACCTTAAAGAATATCTTAGCTTTTTGATCCGGTTCCGTAAGTCCGAGTTCTTCTAATGAACTTTGAAAATTTCTGGCATGGAATACGCCATCCGATTCAGAAAAATCGGTAATAGTTTCAATTATTGCATCATTTTCTCCGACCACTTTTACCTCAGATGGCAAACTTGCAGAAACCAATGTTAAATCTACCATTTGTCCTTCAAGGTATGATTCCTTTTTTAGAGGGTCGTAGGTTAATTCCGTTAATTCTTCTTCGGTATAAGGGTTACCGGTATTTGGATTTGGATGTGAAACATACACATCTAAATTCACCAAATACTTTCCATCGTAATAATAGCTGTTTTCATCTTCTTTACATCCATTAACCAATACAAATAACAGGCCGAGAGATAGGTATAGAAGGTGTTTATTTCGAAAGTTAAATATACTTTTCATCTTTTTAATTTTTTGTAATCGTGTTTTTAAAACTTGAATCCAAACAAAACGTTGAATTATTTACAAGGTTGAGACTTACTGCAAAATCCACATTACTCCATTATTATCATCTGTCCCATTGTACTGCCTGTTCAAAGCCTCATCGAGATTGCTTTTATTGTAATCTACTTCATCAGAAGGGTACATCCAGCGTACCGGCAACTTATCTGATGGTATATTCTCATTACTTGCGGGATTAATTGGGAATTCCGGGTAACCTGTTCTTCTATTTTCGAAAAATGCATTGTTTAATGACTGTAAGAAGGTACTTAGGTATTTTTGAGTGATGATCTGCTCTATTTGTTCTTCAGCACTTGACAAAAACTGTACTTCAGGTCCTTGCAAATAATTATTGATATAGGCATCGTCAATAATCATGTTATGATGAAATATTTCTTCATCAGGAGTTTGATCGGCCACAAAGTGCATTGCTGCTCTTACACCTTCATTATAATAGGTTTCTGCATTTCCTGAGATCCAACCTCTAACTGCTGCTTCGGCAAGCACAAATTGAATTTCCGCGTAACTTAAAAGGTATACCGGTTCTCCTTCGGCTATTTCTTTATAGCGCTGATTTATATCTGAATAATCTTTTGAAGAAGCTATGGAGCTCACATCTGAATAAACTGCTGAAGGATCTACACCTACATAGGCGTCATATTCAGAGGCTGTATAGCCTTCATCGATCTTCACTTCTGAAGGTGCTGCGTAGTAAAACAATCGATAATCGTTATAGTTTTTTAGTTTATTAATGATGACATCAGAAACCATTGGGTAAATTACGAACTGATTACCCTCTTTAAAAAACGGATATCTTTGATTTTCCACATCCGAATACACTAAACTAAAGTTGTCATTATTGCTTTCAAAAATGGGTCTGTTATTAATGATTTGATTAAATCTTGCAATCACATTTAAATCACCATCTCCTGTCTTTTTATATAGGTTTATCAGCACTTTCAAGGCGAAAGAGTTGACCATTTTACGCCATTGCAGCGGGTCGCCTCCATAAATGATATCGCCATCAAATTGTGAAGCACTTGCGAAGAGTTGATCAGCTTGATCAAGTTCATTTAATACCCCGAGAAAAACTTCTTTTTGGGTATCATATACCGGTTTCACATTTCCATCAGATTCTCCTTTTAAAGCATCACTATATGGGATGTCTCCAACCTCCATGGTCGTTCTGAAAAAGGTATAAGCTCTTAAAAAGTGTCCCAAGGCTTTATATGCATTTTTTTCAGTTTCCTCTTTACCTTCTGTTAATTCAATCATTTTTTGAACATCAATAAGCCTGGTAAACCTTCCAAAACCTGTTCTTCCTAAATCATTGTACTGAGGACTTTCGGGAAATTCGCTCCACAAAATATACTTATTAAGCATATGTGGACGCATGAAGCCTTTGGTTCCACTTATATCATCCCTGGTTATATTAAGAATCAGTTTTGTTGCCAACATTTGTGGAGTGGCTGTAGTAATGCCATCAGGGTTGGTATTAATCTTATCGAGATCAGCACAACTATATATTAACAATATACTTGTAAAAGCGAGTATGTATCTTTTAAATAACTTCATAATTATCCTTTTAAATTATTTTGAGGTATTACCTGCATGAAACCTAATATTTAAACCAACAAAACGCTGGGAAGGTGACGACAGGTCGCTGTCAGAATTCCAATCAGGATCTGCAAATTCGAATTCTTTGGTCCACATAAAAACATTTTGAGCGGTTAGAGCAATACTAGCCCTGCTTAATCCGAATTTTTCACTAACATTCTTTGGCAGTGTATATCCTATTGACAATTCTCTTAGTTTAATAAAGGTTGGATCCTTAACACCCAAAGAACCATCACCGAATCGACGTGCATAAGTTTCATAAGAAACTGGAGTGTCATTGGCTTCATAGGTTCTGGTATCCTCTTCTATACGACCATATTCGTCGTAGGTTACACTACCAGAAAGCACTCGTACTCCTTTACCTATATAAGATGTATTTCCGTTTACCACCTCGTCATATCTCCATGCATTATCAGTATCGGGGTGTGCACCGGTATCCCACATCTTATAAGAAGTATAATTAAATAACTTCCCGCCAACTCTTCCATCAAAACTTAAATGAAGATTAAAGTTTTTATAGGTGAAATTATTGGTGAATCCCCATAAAAAGTCAGGATCGCTGTAATCTAAAAACGAAGCATAATCACTTCTAACAGGGAGGCCACCACTGCTGTGAATCACATTTCCATTAGGATCTCTTAGCCAATCATAGATTGTATAGTTATCTATTCTTCCTCCTGGTTTCGCCCATAAGTTATCTGGTGAATACACATCATCCAGTTCTTTGTAATAGGCGTGTGTTTTAGACCAGTTGATAGCTGCATCCCAGCTAAAATTCTCCTTTTTGATAATCCCCATATTCAAGGTTAACTCTAATCCTCTACGTTCTCTCGTTTCATCAGTATTAATCAAAGTGGAGGTAAAACCAGATGAAGAAGGGACTCTGGTTGAAACCTGGCGATTATAGGTATAGATGTTATAGTAGGCCACATCTAACATCAGTCTGTTTTCGAACAAGTAAGCTGCTGTTCCAACCTCCCAGGTTCTGCTTGTTTCAGGTGCTACAGAAGTGTTTTTTATAGTAGAAGGATATGCAGCAGTATTATAATCGTTCCAAACCCCCTGGCTCACGCTATAATTCACATTGGTTGCATAAACCCCTAAATCATCTTTAGACAAGGTCCATGAACCTCTTGTTTTCCATAGGTCTAACCATTTTGGCTTGGTAAATAATTCACTTAAAATTAAACTACCTGCCAACGACGGATAGAAATAAGAGCGTTCATCAGATGGTAAAGTTGAGCTCCAGTCATTACGTCCGGTAACATCAACGAAAAATGCATCTTTATAGGAGAATGACGCTAGCCCTAATAAACTATTCACCTGCTTTCTGGTTACATAAGAAGATACGTTGGGTCTTTCAACGGAATTGTTTAAGGAGTATATCCCAGGTACAATGATTCCACCCCTGGTCGAGGCTCCAATTCCCTGGTCTTCCCATTTATAAACGGATCCACCTACAGTAAAATCAAAGTCAAATCCATCCAGCAAGACATCTCTTTTGCCATATTTGAACAAAAGGTCTGAGTTTAAACTGTAACCTCTATATTGATTTTGACTGTATAATCCATTTACATTCCAACCTCTTGTAGAGTTTATTCCAGGAGGGTTTTGACTAGTTGATTCATTCGAATAAAAATCGTACCCCACCCTTGCGGTTAATTTCGCGTCTTTAAAAAGTTTATAATTGGCGGTTAAATTAACGTTGGTAATATTTTGCTCATCGCTTCTTAATTTTTCATGAGCTATTAAATATGGATTATCATACCAGGCCTTGTAATGCCAGTTTTGGGTTTCATTTGGCACCACCCAATAATCTCTGTACTTTCTTAGATCATATTCCGGTCCGGTCCACAGTAGTATTTGATAGATATACCCCTGATTACCATAACCGGATCCTGTAGTCTGAGGGGTCATACTTCGATTATATCCAAGGTTAGCCTGAAGATCGAAATTATCACCTAAATTCAATTTACCCGCAACATTTACATTAAACTTATTCTGCTTTAAGTTAGGGTACTGCCCTTTATTCATAATATGCGTAAATGAAGATCGGATGGAACCGATTTCTCCTGAACGAGCAAAGCTAATGTTGTTGTTTACGATTACACCTGGCTCAAGAAAGTTTTTAAAGTTGTTACTTCCTCTTGAGGTAAGCGGCATGTCTTCATAGGTCTTTGTTTCAGGGTTCCACTGTTCTGCTATGGTACCGATATCGAGTTTATCACCCCATACGTAATCGGTGGCACTATAAGTCCCTCCTAACCCGGCACTATAAGAGGACTGTACTTCAGGAAGCGAAAGATAGCCGGCAAAAAACATTTGATTGCTATTTACACTTACTCCGTTCCCTCCGCTTTTGGTAGTTATGATTACAGCTCCTCCACTACCTCTGGCACCATAGAGAGCCGAAGCTGTTGCTCCTTTTAATACATCCATACTCTGGATGTCATCGGAGGCCACATCACTCAATGACATATTTCCATAAGGTACGCCATCAATAACCAATAAAGGGTTTGAAGAACCTCCTCTTAATCGAATATCAGGAGCTTCATTAAACTCTGTACTATTTTGAATCCATAAACCTGCTACCTTACCTGTTAAAGAAGTAGCTACATCAACACCTTTTACGGCCTGGACTTGATCTCCCGATACTTTTTGAACGGCATACCCTAATGACTTTTCCTCACGTTTAATTCCCAGTGCCGTTACCACTACTTCATCCAACTCTTCAGTATCCTCAAGAAGTACAACATCAATGGATCGTTTTTGTCCTACTACCTGCTCTATGGCTTTAAAACCCAGGTAATTGAATGTAATAATTGCCTGCGAATCGGATACATTAATTTCATAATTACCATCAAAATCCGTAGTGACTCCATTACTGGTTCCTTTCTCCATAACCGTAACTCCCGGCATTCCGAGGCCATCGGAGGATGACGTTACTTTTCCGGTAATCTTTATACCTTGCTGTACTGTTCTTTTTTCAATTATATTTACATTGATTACATTATCAACCTGCTTAAATTTAAGTCCTAATTTTTCAGAAAGTTCCAGCAATACCTTTTTCAAGGAAGTACGATTTTTAGCAATAGAAACCTTTTGCTGGTCATTAACTATTTTATTATCGTAAAAGAAATTGAAATCGGTTTTTGCTTCAATTGTTTTAAAGACCTTCTTCAAAGAGCTGTTTTGCTCCTTTATGGAAATATAAATATTGTCTAAATCCATGTTGCCCTGTACATTTTTTATACCTGCATAGGCACAAACCTGAATCAGCAATAATGAAAGGAATATTCCTTTCCGAAATAAAAGATTTGTTGTGTTTTGCTTCATAGTTAATTATTTGATTGGTTAGTTTTTTAAATCGGTATAAATCGTTATTTGATTTTCTTTGATGGTATATTTTACTTTTCTGGCGAACTCAAGACTTTCGAGTACATTTTGCAGACTTTGTTTTTTGAACATTCCATTTATTTCCCAGTCATGATCATTTCTTCCCACCACACTGATATCTACATTGTACCATCTTTCCAGTTTACCTATAAACTCTTCTATTCCTGCATCTTTAAACACAAGGATGCCATCCTTCCAGCCAAACTCCTCGATGTAATTGAATTCGTCGACCAAAGAATTTTCAAACTGTTCCTCTACAATTATTTTCTCTCCGGGTTTTATAAAAATGGTTGTGCTATCTGATTTATGCAGTAAAGATTGAACAGCCACCGAACCTCGCTCCAGTGCAACACTCAAAGGGCCTTCATTGGGATATGCTTTAACATTAAAAGAGGTGCCGTGAACAACGGTAGCAATCCCATTGGATTTAACAATAAATTTTTTCTCAGGGTTGTGTGTGACATCGAAATAGGCTTCACCCACAAGAGTTACTTCCCTGGTATCGCCAGTAAAGTTTTCGTAATAAGACAAGGAACTACCTGCATTCAAAATCACCTTAGAACCATCTGGTAAAAACATGGCCTTTTGTTTTCCACGTTCAGCTGTTTTGGTTATTAATGCAGATTGCGTTTTAATTTCAGACTCTTTAACTCCTTCATTATTGTATTGATTAAGGAATGATACAGAAACTATCAATATAACTATGGCTGCCGCAACACCGCCATATACAGTTCTATGAAGTTTAAATATCCTTTTTTGAGGTTTTTCAAAAGAGATTTCTTTCGACGTAGAGTTTTGAAGAATTTTATTTAAGACCTCTTCCTTATCCTTTTCTGTTACGTTTGCCTTTTTAAAATCTATTCTTTCTATGGTAGCTTTCGCTGCATAGAAACTTTCTCTGCTCTGGGGATTATTTTCAATCCATTTTTTCCAAAAGTAGTTACTGTCAGGATTTGGATTCTTCACCCAAGTAACAAAAGAACGATTCGTTAGAAAATAGGCTATGTCGTGATTATCTTTTTTCAATGTATCTATAGTTTTCATCCTATAGACAACCGAAACATTAAAACGACATCAGTTTTTTTTAAAAAAAGTATAAAAAAGTTTGTTTGAGTTTCTTAACGATCTTATAAATCAGGTTCCGAGCCGACTTTACATTATCAAACCCCATTAGATCCTGAACCTCTTCATAACTCATTTCCTTGTAGAAATAATAATAGATCGCTTCTCGCTGTTTGGCATTCAATTTTCCCAGGGCCCTATTGAGTCTTTCAAGTTTTACCTTGTGTTCCTGATTCAGGATAATTGCAGATTCATGCGATACAGCTATTTCAAAAATATCCTCAGTAAGTTTAAAATTACTCTTTGCTGCTTTCTTATTGAGGTTAAACAAATGTCTTTTTAAGCACTGGAATAAAAATGGTTGAATCGAATTTTTTAATGCGGGTAATTGCGCTCGTTTAGTTCTTAAATGTATAAATACATCCTGGACAGCATCCTTGACAGTAGATAAAGCAGCGAATTGAATTCCAAAATCACAAAGGGATTCAAAATAATCATTATATATTTTTATAAAAGCTGTTTCATCACCTTCTTTAAAAGCCTCCCATAATTCAGAATCAGTCTGAAAACGCACCTCCTCTACAGTTGGATTCTTTACCGATACTGTAGTGGTATTGTTAAAATCTAAAGCTTCCGAAACAACTTTCAAGATATATTATTTATAATTTATGAATTCAACTTAAATTCTGAAATAATAACAAAACAAAGAAAAATTATTATAAATAAAAAACAAATGAAAGTTTTAAATTTTCTTTTTATTTAAAAATATATCCAGATAACCAACATGGTTTAGCACTTAACTAAAGACTACTAAAAATCTAACACTAAACCAATTACGGGGATAATAGTTCCTGAATCGGTGGTTATTTCTGTAAGTGTTCTCGGTGTAAGCGGTTGGCCAGATTCGTCTCTTGCCAGTCCATATTCCGGAGGTTGTGGCAAATCTTCGGCGAGCACATTCTGTACTTCAAAAAATAAATCCAGAGAGATCTTTTTAAAGTTCCATTTTTTATCAATTCTAATATCAAGTTGCGAGAAACTTTTCAGCTTTTCTTCACCTAATCTGTTGTAGTCATAAATAAGATCAGGGTAAGATGCTGTACTCGATTGGATATCAATAGGAACAAACGGTGTTTTTCCGCTAAAACGATAACGTGTACTTACCTCCCAAAGTTTTGGTAACTGATAACCTCCTGTGAAAGAGATCAAATGTCTGCTATCCCATACAGAAGGGAGATATTGACTTTCATCAAACCCGGTGAATTCACTAAAGAAATACGTATAAGAGAAAATACCATAGAAGTTTTTCGTAAGTTTTTGCTGGAACATCAATTCGGCTCCATAGGATCTGCCTTTACCCACGGACTTTACCGGTTCATTCCCTAAAACTTCAAATCCACCTCCCTTGTTGGCTAAAGAAACGCTATCTCTAACTGAAACCGGATAATCTGCATATTTTTTATAGAATGCTTCGACAGCTATACTACTGGATCCAGAAAGGATTTTTTCAATTCCTATCACATAATGATCTGATCGGGTATAATTAACATTCTTATTGATCAACTCCGAATCATTATTTCTAAAACCTAAAATCGTATAAGGAGGTAATTTAAAATATCTGCCTACGGTAGCATTCAATTTCCAGCTTGGCATGAATTCATATGAAACGGCCATTCTGGGTGAAAATGTATTCAATAAATTGTTTTCGGAAGTAAAAGAGTCATCATCCATTCTAAATCCTGCTGAC
The DNA here is from genome assembly GCF_000511935.2 of Zhouia amylolytica AD3. Classification (NCBI taxonomy): domain Bacteria; kingdom Pseudomonadati; phylum Bacteroidota; class Flavobacteriia; order Flavobacteriales; family Flavobacteriaceae; genus Zhouia; species Zhouia amylolytica. The sequence goes on from NZ_AYXY01000019.1 coordinate 548,852, forward strand.
AGATCTATGCGCCCTTCTAAGAATGATTTTGTAACATTCGCATAATACCCATATTTAAAGAAGTCAATTTCAGTAATATAGGCTGCATCATTTTTCAAATCGACCGTACTATTTTTATAATTGGATAGTTGCGTATTGATTCCACCCTCTAATTTCCATCCGTCAAAAAACTTATTATAACTAAACCGCAATTTGGTTTCTGCTTCCTTTGAATCGTTTATAAAAAAAGGATTCGACTGCGTTTCATTGTCCTCATACCTTGTAAAGTTATTTTCCAGGGTATTATTACTAAGGACTGTTCTGATATATCCTTTACTATTTTTAAAGCGATGTTTCCAGGATATACCAATAGTATTGGTCTGCTGTTCAATAAACGGTGTTTGTTCAAAAGTAGCTTGTTGCTCTTCATCAAAATCCTCAGGTGATTCTAATGAGAAATCATCAATACTTCCCAATCCCAGGATATTAATTTCATCATAATCCCCTATTCTATGCGTCAGTTTGTATTGATAATCCCAGTAATCAGGGCGAATTGGCAATCCAATAAATTTAAATAAAAACTGAAGGTAGCTTCGTCGAACAGATAGCATAAAACTGGTATTACTTTCTTCATTCCGGCCTTTAAATAAAGGACCTTCTACAGTGAGAGCCGCATCACTAGCGCTCAATCGAAAATTTCCCCTAAAATCTTTACGATTTCCATCGCGTTGGTTAAACTGTAAAACACCCGAGAGTGGATTATCGTAGACGGCTCCAAATGAAGAGGTGGCTAAATTCACGTCTTCAATAAATGACACATTCAACATTCCTACCGGACCTCCTGAACTCCCCTGTGTACTGAAGTGATTAATATTAGGAATCTCTACCCCATCTAAATAATACACTGTTTCGTTGGGTGCTCCACCCCTTATTATTAAATCATTTCTAAAGCCTCCAACCGAAGGTGAAACCCCTGGAAATGATTGAGCCACACGAACTACATCATTATTCCCCCCGGGATATGTGGCTATTTCAACCGCCGAGAGTTGCTGATATGACAATGGAGTTTCTTTTGGCCGTGATGTTGGTTGTTTCTGAACTATTACGGCTTCTAAAGTCTCCTCTTGAGTCATCAACGAAAAATTCAGTGGTACGGTTCCTACCGATTTAACCACAACATTATATATGGTTTCAGACTTATACCCTAAAAAGGAGGCCGTTACCTGATATGAGCCCGGCTGTAGATTTTCAAGACTATATTTACCATTTTGATTTGTTACCGTACCCTGAGAAGTTCCTTGTATTACAACCGTGGCTCCCTCCAACGGATACCCCAACATATCTGTTACATACCCTGTTAAGGTTCCTTTTGCTTGTTGGGCGAAAGTGTAGGAAATACTAAATAATAAAAGAATTACAATATGTATATGCCTTGTACGGAGATCTATCATAGCGGGATAATTGTTTAACAAAGGCAAAAATATATTAAACAAAATTATTATCATCCTCTTTTCAAAATAAATTTCAATATCCGATAATTTGTTATCCCGACTCTCCGTAAAAGGTTATTTTTGTGGTATCAATTCAATGTATCGATGGATTCCCTGACTCAAATCGTACTTGGTGCTTCTGTAGGAGAGGTTGCCTTAGGCAAGAAAGTTGGTAATAAAGCTATGCTCTATGGGGCTATTGGCGGTACCATTCCCGATCTTGACGTTTATATTGGTAAATTTTATGACACGGTAACCGCTCTGGAGATACATCGTGGATTTACCCATTCCATACTGTTTTCCATACTCTTTGGTTTGCTATTTGGCTGGTTAATTTCACTTTGGGAAAAGGGAGCCACCTGGAAAGAGTGGTCGAAACTCATGTTTTTAGCGTTGTTTACTCACCCATTACTGGATGCGCATACCACCTGGGGGACACAGCTTTTCTGGCCTCTGGATCTGCGTTTAGCCTATAAAAATATTTTTGTGATCGATCCGTTATACACCCTTCCTTTTATGGGGTTTCTTTTATGGGCTATGTTTTTCAAGAAAGACCATGCGAAACGAAGACGATTAAATAACATCGGTTTGTTTGTGAGTAGTTCTTATTTGGTTTTAACGATTATTTTAAAAGGAATCGTTTATACTAAATTTACCGAGGCTCTTGATCAACAACAGCTTAGCTATACACAAATTGAAACTCGTCCTAGCCCGTTAAACAGTATTTTGTGGACCGCCAATGTGGAAACCGATGATCATTATCTCATTGGGTATTATTCATTTTTCGACTCTAAACCTATACATTTTACGGCCCATCCAAAAAATCATCACCTACTGGGAGCCTTAAAAGATAACGACAAATTAAGGCGATTGATTAAAATCACCAATGGGTGGTACTCTATTGTGAAGAAGGATAAATTGCTCTATATAAATGATCTTAGGTTCGGAACCTTAAGTGTGGACCCCTCCAGCCAAAATTTTGTATTTAGTTATTTGTTAACTAAAACCGATCATACCATACAAATAACCGAGGTACCTAAAGACCGTAGTAATGCCAAGAAACTTCTGAATGATTTATGGTTACGTATTAAAGGGAATTGATAATTGATAGTTGATAATTGATAATGAATAATGAATAATGAATAATGAATAATGGATAATGGATAATGGATAATGGATAATGGATAATGGATAATGGATAATGGATAATGGATAATGGATAATGGATAATGGATAATGGATAATGGATTTATGATTATTCAATGGTTTTATATCATTTTTCCTATGTTTTAATTAGATGAGTTAAAACACAACAAACCTATGGTGGTACGGATATTACTAAATACTTTTGCAGTCATTTAATAAATATTAAAAACAGCTGCATATTTGAAACCAAAGATTATCCGCATTATCTCATTTTCATTAATTGCTTTTTTTCATCTTATATTCTTAGTGGCTTTAATTTTAGAAAAGAAGAATGCGTTCCCCATCAGTTTTCTGCTCATACTGTTCTTATTTTTAACTACAGTGACCTATTACAAAGCTCCCCTAATTCATGAAGAACATTTTATTGAAGATTTCATAGCAATTGTATTCGTAACCTTAGGTGCCATCTCCACCTACACTGTTACTCATTATTTAAAAACAGGCCCTGTATTGGCTGCAGGAATTATCGGCACCATGGCCTCATTTATTCCTACTATTAATCGTGACTCAAGATTGTTTAAGCTTGCTCCGGCTTCCATCTATTGTGGCTGTTTTGTCGGAATGTCTCATCAAGATGTAGCTCCGAATTATAGTTTCATCATAATTGCTGGTGTAATTACAGGATTATTTATGGTTATTTCAAAGGGTGTTTTTCACGGATTTGGCGGTAAATTAGGTACCATAGCTTTTGGTGGTGTTGCCTTCACTTCATTTCTCTTATTTTTGCTTTACTAATGTTTATAGAAAAACTTATCATCGTATGTTTTGGAATCATCGGAGCCCTGTTAACTTATATCATAAATACCAAACTTAAACAAGGTCCTGTTCGGGCATCGGCTTTATCGGCCCTATTGGTTGGTGGTTTCTTTTATTTATTCCCTTCTGTTTTAAGTGAGCACTTAACGAATAATATTCCAGTTGTTTTTATAGGCGGATCATTCATCGGAATGGTTTCTTCGCGTATTATTTCAAACTACTGGCTCATTACTTTTTCAGGGATTATTTTCTCATTTTTTTATATTAACACAAGTGACTTCTTTAACGGTTATGGCGGGGCATTAGGTACTGCAGCATGTATCTCCATACTTGCTACGCTATCTATTCCTATTTTAACTAAAAAGCGAAAAGTCACCAATGGTATTTTAATATTGAGAAAACTACTTTACAGGAAAAAATAGGTTGCCATACTACTTATACGGAATAAGCATACATGCTACAAAAATTATTCTGGCACGACTATTGAATGGACTTCAGTGAACATTAAAATTAAATCTTATGAAAGCGAAATTATTATTTATAGTCACTGTAGTCTTTTCCGCTCTTGTTGCCCATGGACAACCCCCTCATGCTAAGAGTCATAAGCATAAAAATAAAATACACAAGAAACACCACAAATGGGAAAAAGAGCGTAGAAAAGAGATTGCTAAATATAACAAGGAGCGTCGAAAGGCTGAAGCACATTATTATCGTGAAATGGCAAAAGCCGAAAGAGCATATTATAAAGTTTTAAGGGAGCGTGAACTTCAACATTTGGAAGCATGCAGAAGATGTAATCATGAATTTTACCACAATGATGATTACTATTACGAGGATGATGTATACTACTCGAGAAGAACTCGTAATCCCATAAACATTGATGCAGAACTTTTCTTTAGAAATGGTTCCATTAGAATTTCTATCTAAATTAAAAGAGGTTGTGAGTAGGTTCGCAACCTCTCTTGTTTTCAGCCATCTTGGTTGACCTTCATTACATCAGGGTTTTCATTTCAATAACGTGAATCGCAGATTATCGACTTATAATAAGTGAAGATTCAAGCCTCCCAATCGCCAAATATTCTTTTTAGAATTTCACCTTATTAAAAGTAGGCTGAATACTATGGACTTTAGGTTTAGGTATTTTGTTCGACTTCATAATTCACTAGGGTAATAAGGGTAATAAAAATCTCAACCTTCCTGCGATTATTTTAAGAATTCCCTAATAATTACCCTTGCGAAAACCTTTATATTGCAGAACTTTTAAAAAATCTATCCATGAAATACATAAAACTACTGTTTTTACTAGCAGTTTTCCCACTATTTGCGCAACAAGGTGGCATGTGGATTCCTTCTCTATTAGAAGGAATGAATGAAAAAGAAATGAAAGAATTAGGCATGCAGATGTCAGCAAAAGACATCTATGATGTGAACAATTCCAGTTTAAAAGATGCGGTTCCTCATTTTAATGGAGGTTGCACTTCAGAGGTAATTTCTCCTAAGGGGCTTCTTCTAACAAATCATCATTGTGGTTATAGTATGATTCAATCGCACTCCACGCTAGAAAACGATTACTTAACTGATGGCTTTTGGGCTAAGGACTTAAATGAAGAGCTTCCAAATCCGGGTACTTCCGTCACCTTTATTGTGAAAATTGCAGATGTAACCAAGCAGGTTCTTGAAGGAACTCATCACCTTAATACAGAAAGTGAAATACAACAAAAGATCCAGACGAACATTAGTCAATTGGTCAACAACTATCCCAAGGAAGATTGGCAAGAAAATAGAGTTAAGACTTTTTATGAAGGAAACCAATACATGCTTTTTGTGGTGGAAACCTTTAAGGATATCCGATTGGTTGGAGCACCGCCATCATCCATAGGTAAGTTCGGTTCTGATACTGACAACTGGGTTTGGCCAAGACATACCGGTGATTTTTCTCTATTTAGAATTTATGCGGATAAAAACAATCGTCCTGCTGAATATGCTGCTGATAATGTTCCTTATACACCAAAGCATTATTTACCCATTTCTTTAGATGGTATCGCTGAAGACGACTTTACTTTGGTGTTTGGTTTCCCGGGGCGTACTCAAGAATATTTACCTGCGGTTGCGGTAGAACAGATTGTGAACGAACTTAACCCTGCTAAAATAGCCATAAGAGATGCTGCCCTTAAAGTTCAGGATGAGTTCATGCGAAATGATCAACAAATTAAAATACAATATGCCTCTAAATATGCCCGTATTGCGAATTATTGGAAAAAATGGATTGGTGAAAATCAGGGCTTAACAAAGTCAAATGCCATTGCTGTTAAGAAAGCCCATGAACAGGTTTTTCAGGAATGGATCAAGAAAGCCGGAAAAGATGAAATGTATGGGCATTTGATTCCTGATTTTGAAAAATACTACGATGAAATCGGCCCTTATGCCCTAAGTAGAGATTACTTTTATGAGATTGTAAACAGGAACGTAGAATTATTAAAAATCGGTTATCAATTAGTCCAGCTTGAACTTGTTTTGAATAGCAAGGGTGAGCAAGCGTTCATGGCCAGGAAGGGTAACCTTATTAATCGCCTGGCAGCTACTTATAAAGATTACAATAAAAACGTGGATGAGAATGTTTTTAAAGCATTGATCGATATTTATGCCAAGGATGCCCCTAAAAATTTTCTACCTAACTCATTAAAAAACATTGATCCTTCAGCGCTTACTACTAAAGTATATTTAACCTCCGCACTAACAAGTTATGATTCGTTAAAAACCTTACTGGAAGGGAATCCGGAAGAAGTTATAGGTAAGTTACAAAACGACCCGGGTTATTCGCTGGTTTATGATATTGCCAAGACCTATCATATGCAGGTTGAACCTGTTTATAATCAATTAAATCTTGAAATTCAGGCCCTACAGCGTACTTATATGAAGGCATTACTGGAATTAAGCCCTCAGGACGCCAGAATATTTCCTGATGCTAACAGTACTTTGCGTGTTACCTATGGGACGGTAAAAGGATATAGTCCAAAGGACGCTGTTTATTACGAACCTGTTACCTATCTTGAGGGGGTAATAGAGAAATACGTACCTAATGATTACGAATTCGATGTACCTGAAAAGCTTCTTGAGTTATACAATAAGAAAGATTATGGTGCCTATTCGGAAAATGGAAAGCTTCCGGTATGCTTTATTGGGACTAATCATACTACAGGTGGAAATTCCGGCAGCCCTGCTATTGATTCGAATGGTAATCTTATAGGGCTTAATTTTGATCGTGTATGGGAAGGGACCATGAGTGATATCTATTATGATCCTGCTATTTGTCGAAACATTATGGTCGATATTCGCTATGTCTTATTCATCATCGATAAATATGCTGAAGCAGATAATTTAATCGCCGAAATGACATTGGTTCATCCAAAAAAGAATAAAAATAAAAAACGATCCAGGAAGCGAAATTAACCTGGAAATCTAAATATTCAAAAAAGCTGCTTGTTCTCAAGCAGCTTTTTTATTCAGTCTCATAGTTAAAGATTGTTCATTCCTATTTAAAAACGTAACTTTAACTACCTCCAGATCTGACTTTCATCTACTTAAGAGTATAACGACATGAAAAGTCAAATTTTAACATTAGGTTTTACGTTATTGATATCTATTTGTTGTCAAGGCCAAATTCATGAAATTGATAGCCTTAAAAATGTGCTACAGCAAACCCAATCAGATACTGCCAGAATCTTAATCTTAAAAAATATCTCATGGGCCTATTTGAATACCAGGTCTAATACTGATACTGCCGAAAAATATATAGATTCCGTGTACCTCCTCAGTAATGCTACCAACTTTCAGAAAGGAATTGATATCTCAAACTATCAATACGGAGTATTACATCGACAAAAAGGAACCTTTGATTCTGCGCTTGTTTTTTTTGATAAATATCTTAAATCGATAGCTCCAAAAAATGATTCAATTGCTATTGCCAATGCGCTTTATCAGAAGGCTATTGTATATGACTATATTGGGGACGTTGATAAAAGTCTTGAACTCTATCACACCATTTTAAGTATTTATCAGAATCAGAATGATCGCTATAGTATAGCCACAGTTTTAAACAGTTTAGGCCAGATCTATAAATTAAATAAAAAATATGACGAGGCTATGAAAAGCTATCAGGATGCTTTAAAGATTTACCAGGATCTTGAAATGACTTCCGATGTAGCTAATTGTTATTATAACATTGGTGATGCCTATTCACTGCAAAACGAATATGCAAAAGCACTGAACTATTTTAATCTTGCTTTAGAAATTGACCATAGTGAAAAAAACATGTGGGGAATTGCCTATGATTATGAGGCTATGGGAAAAGTTTACAGCAATCAAGGATTTCATGATGAAGCTCTTGAAGCCCACCTAAAAGCACTAAAAATCAGGTCAGAGCTGAACCAAAAAAAAGAATTGGCATTCAGTCATATTTTGGTGGCTATTGATTACGAGCGCACGAACCAAAGTTCTCTGGCTCTTGATCATCTTGAGAAGGCAGTTACGATAGCTGATGAAATTGGGGCTAAGGCTGAAAGTCAGCAAGCCTATGAAGAGCTATCGAAGATTTATAAAAAGAAGGGAGATTTTCAGCAAGCGCTTATCTATAAAGAAAGGGCTATTGTTTTAAAAGACAGCCTTTTCAACGAAACTAAATCCAGACAAATTCAAGAATTACAAACAAAGTTTGAAACTCAAAAAAAACAAGATGCCATTACTACCCTCCAAAAAGATGCAGAAATAAAAAACCTCAGATTAAAAAGACAGACAACACTAAGAAATATCACTATAGGAACTACCATTGGAGTCCTCTTATTTTTCCTGGTCCTTTTTAATCGTTACAAACATAAACAGCGGGCCAAACAAGAAGCCGAAGAAAAGAAAAGAATGTTGGCTGATGAGCGTAGAAAAACTGCCATTGAGAAACAGCGTGTCACCGAATTACAAAAAATAGATAAATTAAAAGATGAATTCCTTGCCAACACCTCCCATGAATTAAGAACTCCACTTAACGGAATCATTGGAATCACTGAATCTCTAAAAGATGGAGTTGCCGGTCCTTTATCGCCTGAAGCCATAGAGAACCTGTGTCTCATTGAAAACAGCGGGAAACGTTTAGCGCATCTGGTTAATGATATTCTTGATTTTTCAAAACTAAAAAACAAGGATCTCACCCTCTCCATAAATGCTGTTGACCTTTACCCTATTTCTAACCTGGTTCTCAAACTAATGACACCTTTATTGAATGGAAAATCGGTAGAAATAATCAATAAAATCAACAAGGAAGTTCCTTTAATCAACGCCGATGAGAATCGATTGCAACAAATTTTGTATAACCTTATCGGAAACGCCATAAAGTTTACGGAATCAGGGACGATCACGATAAGTACAGAGGAACGTGATAAATTTCTCGTCATCCATGTAGAAGATACGGGTATAGGCATACCCGACGACAAAATCAATACCATTTTCAATTCCTTCGAACAAGTAGATAGTTCCTCCGAGCGAAAATATGGAGGAACCGGATTAGGGCTTGCGGTTACCAAGCAACTGGTAGCATTACACGGAGGTGATATTTGGGTAAAATCGTCCTTAAATAAGGGGTCCCGTTTTTCTTTTACGATACCTATCTCTCCGGAAACTAAATCCCTTACCCATTCGACGGATCACATACAAGCAGACACCATCCAGTCGCAACTTTACGCTGATATCAAGGAAGAACCAGTACTCCATAGTGACCCTAAAGACACTAATTCGTCTAACGAACCTATAAAAATTCTTATTGTTGATGATGAAGTGATTAACCGTAAGGTTTTACATAATCATTTAAGTTTTGCAGGCTACGAAATATCGGAGGTATCGAATGGAACACAAGCCTTATCTGTTCTCGAAAAAGAAAAAGACTTTGATCTTATATTACTGGATATCATGATGCCCGGAATCTCCGGATATGAAGTATGTCAGAGAATCAGAGAAGAACATCTTCCGAATGATCTTCCCATTATCTTATTAACTGCCAAGAACAGAATCAGCGATCTTGTAAACGGATTTCAGGTGGGTGCGAATGACTACCTTACGAAGCCATTTTCGAAAAATGAATTATTGAGCAGAATTAAGACACACTTAAATCTGAAAGGAATTCACCGTGCTACATCGAAGTTCGTGCCAACAGAATTTCTAAAATCGGTCGGAAGAGAAATTATCACCGAAGTTAAATTGGGAGATCATATTCAAAAAAACATTACAGTCTTATTTTCAGATATAAGAGACTATACTACGCTTGCTGAAACCATGTCACCGAAGCAAAACTTTAAATTCGTGAATGCATATGTTGGCCGCATGGGGCCCATCGTTAAAAAGTATGAGGGTTTTGTCAATCAATATATGGGTGATGGTATTATGGCTTTATTTCCTGACAATGCCTCTTTAGCTCTTTCTGCTTCTATAGAGATGCAACGATGCATTATTGAATATAATAAAAGACGTGTACAAGAAGGCTTTAAACCTATTAGTGCCGGTGTTGGACTTCATACCGGACCTTTAATTATGGGTGTTATAGGCGACTCTCATCGTAATGACACTGCGATTATCGCGGATACGGTTAATACGGCTTCCCGAATGGAAGGTGTTACTAAATTTTACGGTGCCAAAATAATTCTGAGTGAAAATAGTTTACAAACCATTGAAAATCAAGATCAATTTAATTTAAGATACCTTGGTAAGGTGCGGGTAAAGGGTAAAATTAAAGCTATTGGAATCTATGAATGTTTTGATGGTGACGCAGAAGAACAAGTTGCGCTAAAACTAGCTACTCTCACCACATTTAATAATGGTATGCAACATTATTTCAACCAGGAATTTCCTAAAGCAACTTCTTTATTTGATGCCGTGCTTTCAGAAAATCCAAATGATCAAGTCGCTAAGTACTTTTTGACAATTTCTGCTGAATACACTATAAATGGAGTACCTGATAACTGGGAAGATGTTAATATCCTTACTGAAAAATAATATGAGGATACGACTTTATAAATGATGTATCGAGTCATATCCCCTTGGACTCATGTTATAAAACATAACTATGATTATTTAATATTGATGTACGTCGTAAATAATTCACATAACGTTGATCCTGCTGTCTTTGAAGTTCATCCACTAAGTTACCTGCGTCTTTATGCCTCAACAAATTGTCAAACCTACCTTCCATTTTAAGGTAATTTTCAATGGTTTTATCGGTGATCTTTGAATCTAGGATCATCGGGCTCTCTCCCAATTCTTTATTTCTGGGGTCGAATCTATACAACAGCCATTGGCCACTGGCGACTTTAGCCTTATGGTACTGGGATGGATGTTTCATATCTACTTCCTGGGAAACACTATGACAATAAGCTATAATTACTGATGGTCCATCATAGCTTTCTGCTTCTAAAAAAGCCTGTAAGGTTTGTTCCTTATCTGCACCTATCGATACGGAGGCTATATATACATCTTCATAAGCAGTTAGCATAAGTCCTAAATCCTTTTTCTTTCTGTATTTACCTTTACTGGCAAATTTTGCAGAGGCTCCGAAAGGAGTTGCTTTTGACATTTGTCCACCTGTATTATCATAGACCTCATTATCTAAAATTAAGATATTTACATTTTCACCTGAAGCCACTACATGATCGAGGCCACCATACCCAATATCATAGGCCCATCCATCACCTCCAACGATCCAGATAGCTGGCTTTAATAAATAGTCGGCTACCTTAAAAAGGTCTTTTGCCTGTTTACTTTCAATGGCCTTTAATGCTTCTTTTAGGTTACTAATTCGTGTGCGTTGATCCTGAACATTTTTATCTGATTGTTTTTGATCAGAAAGAAGGTCTTCTACAAGACCAGGATTTAACTGACTTTTCAGTTTTCTTAAAAGGTGTTCTGCCTTTTTCCTATTAAAATCATAGGTCAGTCTAAAACCTAAACCAAATTCTGCATTATCTTCAAATAAAGAGTTAGCCCAGGCCGGTCCTCTTCCATCATTATTTTTATACCATGGGGTTTGTGGTAAAGCTCCTCCAATAATAGAACTTGCTCCGGTAGCGTTTGCTACCAGCATACGATCTCCAAATAACTGTGTTAGCAACTTCAGGTAAGGAGCTTCACCACATCCCTCAACACCATATGGATACCTGAATAAGGGTTCCTGTAATTGTTGTTGCCCTAAGGACTCAACATCGATTTTAGACCTGTCAAATTCCGGGAGTTCATCGAACAGTTCCCATCGCACTCTTTCTAATTCAATGGTTTCTTTATCTGATTTAGGAATTAAGGCTTTTACCGGACAACTATCTATACAGTTATTACATCCATTACACTGATCCGGATTCACTTGAATAGTTAATTGAAAATCTTCTTCCTTCCATTCATGTACTGAAGGCTCTGCACTATTTAATTGCATGACCTCCATGGGGAGCTTTTCCGCTTGAAAAACTTTCATTCTCAATGCAGCCTGCGGACAACTCATAGTACAGGCTCCACATTGAATACAATCTGATGCCTCCCAAACAGGTATGAATTCAGAAATTCTGGGTTGTCCATATACTTTATCATTGATTTGATAGCTCCCATTTGCGGGAAAGTCGCCTACGCTAAGTTGATTTCCTTTATTCAATACAAGTGCCTTAGTGAGGGATAAATGCTGATGGTTTATTCCTGTAAAAGGGACGTCTTCTTCTGAAGGAGCTAAAGATATGTGGCTTAAGGTATCGGCCAAGCCCTCCTCCCAACCAGAGGTGTCGGTTGTTTTAAAAATTTCAAGAACCAGATGGTGTAAAGGAGTTAAGAAACCTTGCTGCAAATCATTTTCCGAAAACGAATAGATGGCAATATTGTTATCTATTATTAATTGTTTTTGCGAACTCGTTAGCCTTTGAAGTAATTCTTGTTCATCGAGTTTCGTATTAATAATTAAACTGGAGGCTTTGTGAAGTAATTCTATAAACCGCTCATTGCTAAAATGCTTTAAGGAGTCACATAAAATAACATCCGGATGATCTATGAGATAAGGAGCTTCGAGTTTGTTATCTGAAACCCGAAGGTGGCACACACTTTCGGTCTCACTTTTTTTATAACTACATTCAGTATAGGCCTGTATATTTTTACCACGATTATTCAATTCCTGAAAAAGCTGACTCAGGCTTTTACGATCTGTTGTTGATTTATCTTCATAAATAATGAATTCTTTAGCAAATTTTTGAAGTTGAAAACCGGTATCTGTTTTCAGGCTTAAATTCGTTACATCGTCATTTATTCCAACGGTAAAATTATTTATCAGGCTATTGGTTTCTAACGCCTTATAAATCGCATGTACCATAGCCGGATTAAATTCTTTTGAAGACAATCCATATCTACCTCCATATACCTTGGGAGGTTTTGTAAACTTTACTGTTGCTTTTTGAATTGTTAAAGCCTGTAATACATCCAGATACAAAGGTTCGCCAGATGCTCCCGGTTCTTTTGTTCTATCCAGAACCGCGATAGATTTACAAGTTGATGGAATGGCATTAACTAAGTACTCCGCACTGAATGGTCTGTAAAGTCTGACATTGATCAATCCGAGCTTTTTACCTTTTCTATTTAATTCATGTACAACCGCTGCAATAGTACTGGTAGATGAAGCCATCGATATGATAACGTGGTTTGCATCAGGATCTCCAATAAATTCGAAAGGCTTATACGAACGTCCTGTTAATGTTTTAAATTGCTCCATCAAACCTGAAACTATTTTCGGACATTCGTTATAATAAGTATTGATTCGTTCCCTTCCCTGAAAAAATATATCCGGCCCCTGTGCGGACCCTCTCACGGTAGGGTTATTAAAACTTAAAGCCTTGTCTTTATGAGCCTCAATAGCATCTGAAGGCATCATTTGTTTTATAACTTTATCTTCAATTAGTGAAATCGTATTGGTTTCATGTGAAGTTCGAAATCCATCAAAAAAATGAACAAAAGGTACCTTGGATACCAACGTCGCTGCTTGCGCAATTAATGCCATATCCATTGATTCCTGAACAGATGAAGAGCTCAACATTGCATATCCTGTGCTTCGAACGGCCATAACATCACTATGATCTCCAAAAACAGATAAGGCGTGAGTCGCAATCGACCTGGTGGCTACATGAATAACATTCGGCAATAATTGTCCTGCTATTTTAAACATATTTGGCATCATTAATAATAAGCCCTGGGAGGCAGTAAATGTTGTAGCCAGGGCTCCTGTTTGTAATGCTCCATGCATAGTTCCTGCTGCTCCCGCTTCACTTTGGAGCTGATAGACCACTGGAGTATTTTCCCATACATTTGTATATCCGGCAGCACTCCATTCTTCAGCTAATTCTGCCATACCAGAGGCAGGAGTTATAGGATAAATAGAGCAAATCTCGTTCGTTTTAAAAGCTATGCAGGCAACGGCCTGATTTGCGGTAATACTATTCGTTTGTAGAAGTGCCATGAGTTGTTCGCGTTTTGATTAAAAAGAAAAAGTCCATAAAGTGATTTATGGACTTTTCTGAGGTTTAGCGTTCAAATACAATTTGAACCGGTGTTGGATTAACGATCATGTCAAATACTGGAGAATATTTGGCTAATTCTTCCAATTGCTCATCAGTTGCTTCAGATTTTACTTTAATCTTAAATGTAATACCGTTAAATCCTTTTCGAACCTCGGGTTTCAGACCCAGGAACCCTTGAAGATCCATATCACCTTCCATGCTGGATTCTGCGGCATCGATATCTATTCCTTGAGCAGCAGCATGATATACCATCGCCCCGGTTAAACAAGATCCTAAAGCATGTAGAATTACCTCTGGTGGTGTTGGTGCCTTATCCTTACCCAGTAATACCTGAGGATGATCACACTCTAAGGTAAAAGTTTTATCACGGGTAGTATCTTCTTCTCCAACCCCATAAAAACTTTTAATACTGGAAACACAATTTCCTCCTTCGATCCAATTGTTTTTTGATCTGAATTTAAACTTTGCTAATTCAGGATTTCCTTGAACTGCTTCGATAGTAGCCATTAATTGATCTACGTTCACTCCGTTTTTTACATTTTCTGTAGTAATCATTTTAGTATGTATTTAGTTAAACATTTTTGATGTCTAACTTTATACACACCCCGTGCCAAAACTTATAAAACACTGTCTATCAAGTATTTATGAGGTTTATGCGATTTTAAACACTAACGAGATTTCGTTATAAAATGATTTTTCGTTGTAGAAAACACGAAATATAGTGATAATTATAGCGGACGTTCAATTTTCAGGCTCTTAATTTTGGAAGCTAAAGTCGTTGGCGGGATATTCAATAGCGCTGCAGCTCCGTTACTACCATAAATTTTCCAACGCGTAATTTTAAGCGCCTTAACAATGTTTTCTTTTTCCAATTCCTGCATTTCCTGAGTGGTATATATTTTCTGGTTATCCAGGGGTTTAGAGGCTTCTTCTTCCTTATTTTTCATTGGAATAATATCTGACCAATCTATTTTGCCATTCTTAGAAATTATCACAGCTCTTTCTATGAGGTTCTGAAGTTCTCTTACATTTCCTGGCCAGTCATAATTTTTGAAATAGATCTTATCGGTCTCGGACAGGGTTACATGATTCTTATTCAACTCTTTGCTGAATCTCTCTATCATACTTTGTGCAATAAGGCAAACGTCGTCTCCTCTTTCTTTCAGGGATGGCACGTTAATTGGAAATACATTCAAACGATAATACAGATCTTCCCTGAACTGTCCTTTAGAAATTGACTTTTTAAGGTCTCTGTGTGTCGCAGCAATAATGCGCACTTCTACTTTTATGGTTTCTGAACTACCTACAGGTTCAAATTCACCTTCCTGAATGACTCTTAAAAGCTTTGGTTGCAATTCGATAGGGAGTTCTCCGATTTCATCGAGAAATATAGTCCCGCCATCGGCTAGCAGAAAGCGTCCTTTTCTACTGGTAACTGCCCCGGTGAATGCCCCTTTTTCGTGTCCAAAAAGTTCACTTTCGATTAAATTGCCAGGTATCGCTCCGCAATTGACCCGTATCATTGGCTTATTGGCTCTATTACTTGAATTGTGAATTGCCCAGGCCACCAATTCTTTCCCAGTTCCTGTTTCTCCATGAATGAGCACAGTCGCCTTCGTTTGGGCTACTTGTTCAATTTGTTTCAACACTTGCATCATGCTTTGGTCGTTGGCTATAATTCCAAACGACCTGGTAAGCTCTTTTACCTCTTCTTCCAAATAGGCGGTTTGGGTTTGAAGGGCTGTAATTTTGTTTTCTGCAATAAGACGTTCTTCGATATTCCTGAGGATCAAAAGGTAAAAGTGTTCTCCTTCATGATCATAACTGCTAAGTGTTCCCTCATGATTAGATTCCTTTCCTTCAGAGCCAATCACCTTTATAACATCATCAATAAAAGTTTGTTTTTGAATACCCTCTTTGAGGAATTGATGAGACACCAGATGCTCAATTTTTGAAGCAGATGGTTCATCTAAAAAAAATAAAACGTTTCTTTTAAGGGCATCCTTATTCTCAAGAATTTGATGCGCAGAAGGGTTTGCCAAAATAATTTTAAATGATTTATCGAACATAATAATGGCATCGGTGGCTCCCATTATCAAACCATTCAGCTTATCATTAAGTTCCTGAAGTTCTTTTCTGGATTGCATTAATTGCTCCTGGGTTTCATCGAGCTTCCTATGCCTTTTGATCATTACTGATAAGATACCCTTTGCAAATCCAATGTCTGTTGATAATAGTTCGTAAAAATATTTTCGGTCTATTTTTAATACCTGGGTTTCCTCGAGCGCGGCAATGGCGGCAGATCGTTTTTTACTGTCAATAAGGGCATATTCTCCAAAACACTCTCCTTTTTCCAGGATGCCATAGGTATGATCTCTTTCGTATACCTTCACTTTTCCGTCAAGAATAACATACATGGAATCGCCGATTTCATCTTTTTCAAAAATCACCTCACCTTTTCTAAAAACTTCTATGGTTAATTTTGCCGCAAAATTTTTAAGTGATTTTTGACTTACCTCCGAAAAGAATAAAACTTCGGCGAGGAAGTCGACGATTTCGACCTCTTTAGATGTATCCATATCAATCTAATAATTAGCATCTTGTAATATAAATATAATGAATAATCTAAAGAGGTCGGCAATTTTAAATATCCATAGGGACTTCCATCAGAAGTACTTCAGCATCGGTATTTGCTTTTAAAGTGAATATATCCGTTTCCCAGATACCAAATCCATCTCTTTTGTGAAGCTTTTGATCTCCAATGGTTATTTCTCCTTCCAAAACAAATATATAAACCCCATTGGTATCCTTTTTTAAGTGATATTCCTGCGTATTATCGGTGTCGAGCTTACCAAGGTAGAACCATGCATCTTGATGTAACCATAAGCCTTTATCAAAACCCGGGGAAATGACTTCCTGTAGGGTATTATGTCTGTCATCATCATTTAAGGTCATTTGATCATATCTTGGTTCAACCCCTCTTTTATCGGGAAAAACCCATATCTGAAGAAACTTGACCTCTTCATCTTTATTCTTATTGTATTCACTATGATATACGCCTGTACCGGCACTCATAACCTGAATATCTCCCTTATTAATCACGCCGATATTCCCCATACTATCCTTATGCTCCAAAGCTCCCTTGAGGGGGATAGATACTATTTCCATATTTTCATGAGGATGGGTACCAAACCCCATTCCACCGGCTACCGTATCGTCATTCAATACTCTTAAAGCTCCAAAATGGATTCTTTCCGGATTGTGGTAATTGGCAAAACTAAAAGTGTGATAGCTGTTTAACCAGCCATGATCTGCATGTCCTCTTGTTTCACTTTTATGCAATATCGTTTTCATTGTTTATCCTTTCCAATAATTAATTATTATTTATGTTTCAAGCCATTTGTTTTTTCCGGAGGTAACGGCACTAAAGCTCCATCATCATTTGGAATTACCGGAAATCGCTCTGATCTCCAATCTTCCTTTGCTTTTTCGATGGTTTCCTTTTCAGAGGCGACGAAGTTCCAATAAATATGTCTTTCTTCGGGAAATGGAACACCTCCAAAAATGTAAACAGTAGTGTTGTCTGCCATTTCAAATTCGCAAAGGGTACTGTCTTTAGCGACCAAAATTTGCTTTGGTTCAAATACATTTCCTTCACTGATTACGCTTCCTTCCAAAATGTACAGTGCGCTTTCTCCAAATAAATGGTTCCCTATATTTATAGTTGAATGCTTTTTCGTTTTAATTTCAACAAAATAGAGTTCACTGTGTACCGGAACTGGTGATTCTTTATCGAAGGCTTTCCCTGCTATAAGTTTATAGTGCACCCCTTCGGAAGTCCATGCCGGCAGGTCTTCTTTTTCTACATGAGTAAAAGTAGGATCCATAAATTCCAGTGCTTTTGGCAAGGCCACCCAAATTTGTAATCCATGCATACTTTTCTCCGATGTCCTGAGGTATTCCGGGGTTCGTTCGGAATGAACAATTCCTTTGCCCGCCGTCATCCAGTTCACAGCACCAGGTGTTATTTCTATTTCAGTACCCAGGCTATCCCGGTGCATCATACTTCCTTCAAACAAATACGTAAGGGTAGACAAGCCGATATGTGGATGTGGTCCTACATCTATATTCTGGTGTTCTTTTAAAGCAGCTGGCCCCATGTGGTCGATAAAAATAAAGGGGCCGACCATTCGCTTCTTCCTGAATGGTAACAACCTACCTACCAGAAAATTGCCTATATCCGCAGCACGTTCTTCAATAATTAATTGAATATTAGACATGATTGCATGTATTAATGTTTTTAAAAAATCAAACTATTAATCTTCAAGATACCCAAATTTCCCCAGATTGAAGTCTTCAAAAGCCTGTAATATTTCAGCTTTATAGTTCATTACAAAGGGGCCATGGGCTGCGATAGGTTCATTTAGGGGCTCTCCGCTTAAAATCAGTATTTTAGCATCTTCTGATGCTTTAATAGTGAAGGTTTCGCCTTCATTTTCAAACAACACAAAACGGTCGGTTTCGGCCTGTTCCGATCCATTTACCATAATGTTACCTTCCAAAACCAATAACCCGGTGTTATAATGTGCGGGAAAGGAAAATTGAGCTTCTCCATTTTTGTTTAATGATACATTGTACATCTGTACCGGTGAAAAAGTAGTAGCAGGGCCTTTCACATCCATGTATTCTCCGGCTATTACCGCTACCTCCCCTTGATCATCCGGAAGTTGAAATCTTCCCATTTGGTCACTTTTAATCCCCTGATATTTTGGATCAGACATTTTGAATGCTGCGGGAAGATTAACCCATAATTGTACCATTTGGAAATCACCACCCTCCTTACTAAAATGCTCTTCGTGATATTCTTTATGTAAAACACCTGAGGCCGCTGTCATCCACTGTACATCACCTTCACCTATAACTCCGCTGTTGCCCGCACTATCGTGGTGTGCTACTTTTCCTTTATAAGCAATTGTAACAGTTTCAAACCCTCTATGTGGATGAACCCCTACTCCTTTCGGTTGATCGCTTGGTGGAAAGTAAAACTTAGAATTATAATCGAACATAATAAACGGGTCCATTCGCTGCATATCTAAATGGTATCCACCGGGTATAAAATTATGCACCCTAAAACCATCGCCAACGAAATGCGGTGCTGGTGGTGCTACTACCAATTCTACTTTTTTTGTCTTCATTATAAATCTCCTTTTAATTACACTGTAAAATTAAACTAAGGTAAGGGCCTATGCATTGATGTATGGTAAGAAGTATAAAAACCACAGGCGCATTGAGGAGATATTTACAACCTTGAAGTCAACGAGTTTTATGGCTTGAAATTCTTTTTTGCCAACTCCTTCCGAACCCTGCTTAAACTTTCGGGGGTAATCCCTAAATATGATGCAATCATCCACTGTGGTACCCTCAGGGTTAAATCGTAATGCATTTGAACGAAATCGAGGTATCTGCTTTCAGCAGATGCTCCCAAAAGCATGTTGATTCTTTTCTGAAGATGTCTGATGTGGTTATGTAAGAGTTTATTATTGTGTCTCCTAAAAGATTCACTTTGTTTTGACAAAGCATTGATCAGCTCTTTATCGATTAAAATAACCGTTGTATCTTCAATAGCTTCAATGAAATAATCTGCCGGTTCATTAAAATAAGCACTGCTTCGATCGGACATCAGCCAACTTTCCGGGGCAAATTGAATGATATGCTCTTTTCCTTGTTCGTCGACCGTATAAGATCTGAGGAGTCCTTTTTCGACAAAAAATGTATGATGGCATATCTCGCCAGGCCGTAATAAGTATGATCCTTTTTTAAAATCTAAGGATTTTACCGTTCTCGACAGCGCTTCACATTTTGACGATTCAATTCCCGATTTATCTACCAGGTAGGCTTTAAAATTTTCGAACATTAATGAGGTCGTTATATACACAGTAACTTAAAACTTAAATATAGTCAGTTTAAATCACAATATGTAGTCGTATTTTGTAATTTTGAAGATAGTAATAATGATCGAAATGAATCTTGAGAATGCATTAAATAAACATCAGATCAAACCTACTTCCATGCGGATCTTAGTTTTAAAGCAGCTTATATCCTCAAAAAGTGCTATGAGCCTAAGTGATCTGGAAGCCTGTTTTGATCGCGTGGATAAAACCACATTATATCGTACTTTAAAGACATTTGAAGAAAAAAAGCTTATCCATAGTATTGAAGACGGTACCGGTTCTTTAAAGTACGCCATGTGCGAAGAAAATTGTAACTGTGAACCGCAAGATCAGCATATACATTTTCACTGCTCTGTTTGTGAAGAAACCTTTTGCTTTATGAAGTCCAAGATTCCCTCCACCAATATCCCGTCTGGTTTTAAGGTTACGAGTGCCACCATGGTTTATACAGGGGTATGTCCTAATTGTGAATCTTAACTTTTGCAAATTGGTTGCATAAATTAATTACTATATTTACCATGTGAAAACGATAGCATTCATACTCGCAATTTTTCTAATCAGCTTATCCATGGCTCCCTGCTCTGATGCAGAAGTTAAGGCGGATTGTGAAATGCAGGTTGCCTCTGACCACAGTGATCACGAACAACATGTAGACTTATGTTCTCCGTTTTGTGTATGTCAGTGTTGCCATTCTCACACTACTTTTCCTACGCAACTTTTTGAAACCAAAGGTTCCACTATCATATTGTCTTTTACGAGTATTTATATTGACTTAGTGATGGACTCACACCTAAACAGGTTACTTCGACCACCACAGGTTTAATTCAATATTTTAAATAACGTATTATTTTATAATCTTCTGAAATACACAGACAGATTACCAATACCCTATAATTAAGTTGAATTAAAACCATAATCATGATTAACAGAATCATTGATTTCTCAATCAATAATAAATTTATAATTGGGTTGTTCACCCTGGCTATTATTGGAACGGGCATATGGAGTATGACCAAAGTTCCGATAGATGCAGTACCCGATATTACCAATAACCAGGTACAAATAATTACCCAGGCCCCTAATTTAGGTACCGAAGAAATTGAACAATTTGTAACCTACCCCGTGGAATTAGCAATGAGCAACCTACCCGAGGTGGAAGAGATACGCTCTATCTCACGTTTTGGACTATCTGTCGTAACCATTGTTTTCAATGATAATATGGGAACTTACCTGCCACGACAGTTGGTATCTGAAAAGTTACCCGAAATTCAGGAACAAATTCCGGAGGGATTTGGAAAACCGACAATGGGTCCGATTTCGACCGGGTTGGGTGAAATCTACCAATACACCCTTGAGGTAGACAGCTCTTACGCAGACCGATACAATGAAACCGAATTGCGCACTATTCAAGACTGGATTATCAGAAGGCAAATGGCTATGGTACCGGGCGTTATCGAGGTAAATGCCTTTGGAGGTAACAAGAAACAATATGAAATTGCAGTTAAACCAGATGAACTCAGGGCTATCGGACTATCCATTTCGGATGTATTCAAAGCGCTGGAAAATAACAATCAGAATACTGGTGGTGCATATATTGAAAAGAACCATCAGGCAAATTTTATCAGGGGTGAAGGTTTAGTAAAATCTGTTTCTGATATAGAAAACATTGTTGTCAAGAATGTCAACAATATTCCCATACGTATCAAGGACATCAGCAATGTTACTATTGGCAACGCCGTTAGATATGGAGCTCTTACAAAAGATGGTAAAGGTGAAGTAGTCGGTGGAATGATCTTAATGTTAAAAGGTGCCAACTCTAATAACGTCATCAATCATGTTAAGGATCGTATGCAGCAAATTCAGCAATCCTTACCCGAAGGAGTTTCGGTAAAACCATTTTTGGATAGAAGTGAGCTGATCAGTGAAACTACAGGTACCGTCACGAATAACCTGCTGGAGGGTGGTCTTATTGTAATTTTTGTACTTGTTCTTTTATTAGGAAATTGGAGGGGTGGACTTATTGTGGCTTCCACTATTCCGTTATCGTTATTGTTTGCCTTTATTCTAATGCACCTATTCGGGGTTTGGGCCAATTTAATGAGTCTTGGTGCCATTGACTTTGGAATTATCGTTGATGGTGCGGTGATCATTGTAGAAAGTACTGTATTCTTAATTGTCACTAAAGCCAACAGTAATAAAGAACTCTCAGAAAAGCAACGCGATAAAATCGCAGCATCTGCATCCAAAAAAATGATGAATTCTGCCTTCTTCGGCCAGCTCATCATCCTTATTGTTTTCATACCTATTCTAGCATTAGAAGGTGTTGAAGGTAAAATGTTCCAACCCATGGCTCTTACTTTTATATTTGCCATGGTGGGTGCTATGATCCTTTGTTTGACTTACGTGCCAATGGTCTCTGCCTTGTTTTTAAGGGGGTCAAAAACTCAGAAACAATCTTATGGGGATCGTTTTGTTCATTGGATTGAAAGTAAATATGAACCGATCTTATCAAAGGCTTTAGAAAAAGGTAAATACATTGTTGGAGGTGCGGTGGTTATTTTTGCTTTCATCGTTTTCCTTTTCAGTAGAATGGGTGGTGAATTCATTCCACAGCTCGATGAGGGAGATATTGCCTTTCACGCTATCTTAAAACCCGGCAGTTCACTTTCTGAGACCATTGAAACCACCACAAAAATAGAGCGCATCATTAAAGCTGATTTTCCCGAAGTAACATCAGTTATAAGCAGGATTGGTGTTGCGGACGTTCCTACCGATCCAATGCCGATGGATATAGCCGATGTCTTTGTTATTTTAAAAGACCCTTCCGAATTTGTTTCTGCACCTAATAAAGCAGCGCTGGTGGATCGAATAAAAGAGGCAGTTAGCATTGTACCCGGTGTAAATTACGAATTTACCCAACCTATAGAAATGCGTTTTAATGAGCTGTTAACAGGAGTACGTGAAGATGTTGCCATTAAACTCTTCGGTGAAGACCTGGAGGTACTGGCTGCAAAGGCCGAAGAAATCGGTAAACTCATTGCCAACATTCCAGGCGTGGCCGATATGAAAGTAGAAGCAACCACTGGTCAGCCGCAAATTTCTGTAGCTTATACCCGAAGTAAACTTGCACAATATGGCTTACAAATCAATGAACTTAATACCATTGTAGAAGCTGCTTTCGCAGGAGCTAATGCCGGGGTTATCTTTGAGGGTGAAAAGCGCTTCGATCTTGTGGTGCGTTTACAGAAAAACAGTCGTACGGATATTTCCGATCTCAAAAACCTATTTGTTACCCTGCCATCCGGTAGTCAGATTCCCTTGAGGGAGGTGGCGGAGATAAGCTATCGACCGGGTCCCATGCAAATAAGCAGAGACAACACTAACCGTCGTACCTATGTAGGGATTAACATCAGGGACCGGGATGTTAAATCGGTGGTAGAAGACATACAACAAAAATTACAAGAAAGCTTTCAGCTGCCTCCTGGTTATTATATTCGTTACGGGGGAGCCTTCGAAAATCTCGAGCGAGCCAGCAACCGACTACAGACGGTGGTTCCCATAGCACTATTCCTGATATTCATTCTTATCTATTTTGCGTTAAAATCATTTCCTCAGACTTTAATGATCTACGTTGCCATTCCTATGGCTACGATCGGTGGGGTACTCGCCTTATGGTTCCGCGATTTACCATTCAGTATTTCCGCTGGTGTTGGATTCATCGTGCTATTTGGGGTAGCGGTATTAAATGGTTTGGTAATGATTAGCGGATTAAATGAATTAAAGGAAGAAGGAGTTACCAACCTGAGAGAACGAATCCTGAAAGGAACGAAAAGACGTATTCGTCCTATTATGCTTACTGCATTTACGGATGTGCTTGGATTTTTACCAATGGCCCTATCTGCTTCGGCTGGAGCTGAAGTGCAAAGACCCCTTGCAACCGTGGTTATTGGAGGATTAATCACTTCTACTCTACTCACCTTATTCATTCTACCGATATTATATCATTGGGTTGAAAACAAATCGAAACCGATGAAAGTACCTAAGAAACAACTAGCTACCATTACAGCTGTTATCTTCATCATTATTGTTCCTAATAGCATTAATGCACAAAACCAACCATATCCTCAGATCGGTTTAGAAGAGGCTATACAATTAGCCGAAAGAAACTATCCGTTGCTACAACAGCAATTACTGGAAATGGAAAAACAGGAAGCATTGCAAGGCACGGCGTTCGACCTTGGAACTACCCAGGTTTTTACCGGAGGGGAAGAAATAAATGAGGAAGCCGGTATATATACGACCGTTGGTATCAGTCAATCGAATATTGATCTCCTTGGTATTTTTTCCAAAAAGCGACTGCAACAAAAAAGGATCGAATTGGCGGAAAACATTTATCAGTTAACACAACTGGAGGTTTCTACCGAAGTGAAAAAAGCATGGGCCCATACTTTGCAACAAAAAAGGAAACTTAATCTGTATGTTGAACTGGACTCCATTTATAAGAATTTCTCAAAAGCAGTTACCTTAAATTATGAGGTAGAGGCTATTTCTAAACTGGAATATTTAGCAGCGAGAAATCAAGCCTTGAAAATACAGAACCAATTAGCTCAAACGAAAAAGGATTATGAGATTTCCTTGCAGCAATTGAATCTATGGCTCGGTGCAGACACGGTATATACGGTTACTGATGATTTAACTATACCTGTTATAGATGTAAAGGAAATGCATCTTGAGAGTCACCCGGCATTTTTAACGAATGAGAAACGTGTCGAACTGGCTGAATCGAATTATAAAAATGCCAAGGCCGGGATGCTACCTAAATTTAATCTTCAGGGAGGGCTGCAGGAGGTTAATAATAATACGGGGTTTTATAGTTACCAGGCCGGAATCTCGGTGCCTTTTCTTTCGGGAAAAGATCGGGCTAAAATCAAGAAAGCTAAATATGATGCCGCTATTGTAAAATCGGAAGTAAATTATCAAAATCGAGTGATCAGATCTGAAATGGTTCAGGCAGTTGCCAATTTTGAAAAATGGGCACAATCGTGGGAATTTTATGCTAATGAAGTTTTACCTCTGGCCAAAGAACAACGATCCGGAGCCTTAATGGCTTATAAGGAAGGAGCCATTGACTATAGTGGTTTTTCACAGATGATCAAAGATGCTATTGCTTCTGAGGTTGCCGCTCAGGAAGCTTTGGCCAACTATTTAAACAGCATGTTTCAATTACAATATTTCAAACAATAATATGATGAAAAAGTTAATATATAAAAGCCTCTTTTTAATCCTGTCCGTCTTCACAATTGTCGGTTGTGGAACTAATAAAAGTGATAACGATGGTCATGGCCATGAACATAACGAAGATGCTGAACAGGAGACTCATAATGATAAAGTAACCCTGTCTAACAGTCAATTTGAAGCGTTACAAATGAAGGTAGACACACTTCATAACAGAAACATGAGTGGTTATGTTGAAGCCAATGGAACGCTTGAAGTTCCTCCTCAGAATGAAGCCTCTGTAACTGCCGTTATTGGAGCCAATGTTACCGATATCGAGGTTATTGAGGGAGATGAAGTTAAAAAGGGTCAGATAATAGCTTACCTGGCGCATCCAAACATTATAAATATACAGACTGACTATTTAAACGCTTTCAGCGATGGGGAGTTCTTAAAAAAAGACTACGAGCGACAAAAGAAACTATATGATGCGGGGGTCGGTTCCGGAATGAATTATCAAAAAGCTGAAGCCGCCTATTTAGCCTCGAAAGCGCGCATTAATGGATTAGAAGCACAATTAAAGATCTTAAACATTAATGCTGCGGCAGTGCGTAATGGAAACATACAACAAAAGGTAGGGCTGCGAAGTCCGATAGAAGGTTTCATTCAAAAGGTAGAGGTAAAAACAGGCCAATATGTAGCGCCGCAAACGGAACTTTTTGAGGTGGTAAATACGCATCATGTTCATGCAGATTTAATGGTCTTTGAGAAAGACGTTCAAAAAGTGAAGAAAGGGCAAAAAGTTCGCTTCCAGGTTCAGTCTTTACCTGATGAAGAGCTTTCTGCTGAGATTTACTCTGTGGGTAAAACTTTTGAAGAAAGTCCGAAGGCCGTCCATATACATGCTGAGATCGAAAATAAAAAGGGACATTTAATTCCAGGGATGTATATACAGGGTCGCGTAGAGATCGATAATACCCGAGTAATTGCCATTCCTACTTCAGGAATTGTTAAAGACGGGGATACATTTTATGCATTTACTGCAGAAAAAGAAGAAAACGGCTGGAGTTTCGCACCTGTAAAGCTCATTAAAACAGGTGAAGACCTGAAATGGAGTGCGGTTAACTTTATTGATTCTATACCTCCCGGTTCCAGGTTTGCGTTTAACAATGCTTATTATTTATTAGCGGAAATGAAAAAAGGAGAAGCAGAACATAGTCATTAATTATTCTTTTAATTAAATAATATATCAATGCCATGGAGACTAGCAATCATCATCATCACGATAAAGGAATTTTCGGAAAGCATACAGAGCTTATTTTTTCGATCATTAGTGGCGTTGTCCTCGGACTAGGGTTTACTTTGAGTTATATAGTAACTGTTCCTTTGTGGTGTAGTTTTGCTCTTTACCTGCTGGCATACTTCTTTGGTGGTTTTTACACCACCAAAGAAGCTATTGAAGCGGTTGTCAAGGGAGGGTTTGAAATTGACTTTTTAATGCTTGTAGCGGCAATCGGAGCGGCCATATTAGGTGAATGGGCAGAAGGAGCTCTTTTACTTTTCTTATTTAGTCTTGGGCATTCTTTAGAGCATTTCGCTATGCACAAAGCCAAAAGTTCGATCGCAGCACTCGCTGAGATCTCTCCTAAAACTGCCTTTTTAAAATTAAATGGAGAAACAACAGAAGTTGCTATTGATACCCTTAAACCCGGAGATATCATCTTCATAAAACCACATACTAAGATAGCTGCGGATGGTGTTGTCATTAAGGGTAATAGCAGTGTAAACCAGGCTTCAATTACCGGGGAGAGTATTCCGGTAGATAAAGTTGCTATGGAAGGATCGGTCAATGAATTGTTACAGGCGAAGACTATCCCTTTGGAACACCAGGTTTTTTCAGGAACACTGAACGGGAGTAATTCGATGGAAGTGCTCGTCCTTAAAAAGTCGACCGATACCACACTGGCCAAACTTATAACACTGGTTAAAGAGGCCCAAACGCAAAAATCACCCACACAATTGTTTACAGACAAATTCGAAAAATACTTTGTTCCATCTGTTTTAATTCTAGTGGTAGCTTTACATTTTGCTTTTTTAGTCATTGATGAAAGCTTCAGTGAGAGTTTTTATCGAGCCATGGCTGTTTTGGTAGCCGCCAGTCCGTGTGCCTTAGCTATTTCAACACCCAGTGCCGTGCTAAGTGGCGTAGCTCGGGCAGCCAGGAGTGGCGTGCTCATTAAAGGGGGTAAACCTTTGGAAGATTTAGGAGTTCTTAAAGCCATAGCTTTCGATAAGACAGGTACACTGACGGAAGGAAAACCAAAATTAATTGATGTACTTCCATTATCAGCAACTACTGAAAATGAACTGTTACAAACGGTAATTGCCGTAGAAAAGTTAAGTGATCATCCCCTTGCCAAAGCAATTGTAAAAGATGGATTGCAACGAATTGGCGATTTAAAACTTCCAAAAGCACAAGATCTGGAAGCTTATATGGGACAAGGAATAAAAGCTATCTTAAATAAGGAATCCGTCTATATTGGTAATATAGAGTTGTTTCAGGCTATTGACCTGGCCCCTCCGGAACATATTTCATCAAAAATAAACGCCCTGGCTAAAGAAGGAAAAACGACCATGCTTGTTTGTAAAAATAATTCTTTTATCGGCATTATTACTGTTATGGATACGCCAAGGGAAGAAGCCGGGGAAACATTAGAGCAACTCAAGGATATTGGCATTGAACAAATGATCATGATTTCGGGGGATCATCAGCTCGTCGCTAAAACTATTGCTCAAAAGATCGGACTCACTGACGCCTGGGGCGAACTATTACCTGAAGACAAAGTTACTGCAATTAAAAAGCTTAAAGAACAACATAGAAAAGTAGCTATGGTTGGTGATGGAGTTAATGATGCTCCGGCCATGGCACATAGTACAGTTGGCATTGCCATGGGTGCTGCCGGTAGTGAGGTGGCCCTGGAAACTGCTGATATTGCACTGATGGGAAACAAACTCAACAAATTACCTTTTGCCATTGCCTTAAGCAGGAAGGCAAAAAATATCATCAGGCAAAACCTTTTCATTAGTTTGGGCATGGTTGCAATTTTAATACCATTAACCGTTGCAGGGATTGCTACTATAGGTCCGGCTGTATTAATGCATGAGGGTTCAACTCTTGTTGTCGTATTCAATGCCTTACGTTTATTGAGGTTTGATTATAAAGTGTAAAACGATTAGCTATAATGGTGTTAGATTATTTTACAGATCTACCCCTGTATATATATAAGATAAAACTTACTAAAAATAAGGCTTTTTCCTTTTTTAACACATGCTTTTTCAATCATGATCTTTATTTTATATCTTCGAACGATCAAATCTATTTAATAACCTAAAAACAGGGTGTCATGAAACCAAAAAATATCTGGGCAAATTTTGGCGTAGCAAACACAGAAAGAACACAAGCCTTCTATTCTTCATTAGGTTTTAAACAAAACGGCTATGCCACTAAAGAATTGGTCAGTTTTTTATTTGGTGAGGATGAATTTGTAATTCATTTTTTTCATAGGGATCAACTGAGCAATAGTATTGAGGGGGCCATAGCTGATTTAAATGAAGGAAATGAAATCATGTTTACCCTATCGGTCGAAACCATGGATGAATTTATTACTTGGATTGATGAAGTAAAAAATGCCGGGGGCAAAATTTTCTTTAATTCGCTGAAGGACAGAAAGAAATTTTACGATGAAAATGGGTATTATGTTTGCGTTTTTGCCGATCCGGATGGACACAAATTTAATTTATTCTACAACGCTAACTAGATTCTTCTTTTATAACCACTCCTTATGAATTCTATTCGCTAATAAAAGGATATTTAAAGTTATCTTAAAGGTGATTTTTCTCCACTTATTTTTTTACATCTTTGTCTGACGACATGAAAAAACACACGAAATATATAAAGCAATTATTAAGAGGAGGCACCGCCCTACTCTTTTTTGTGTTGGTTTTGTTGTCTTCGTGTTCCCTACGCAAACCGGTACAACACTTTTTAGATCTCTCTGTTGCTAAACAGCTCAATGTTGGTAAATCAACTTTTAACACGGTAGCATCCTGTTATGATTATAGTGAAAAAGTCGCCTTAACCAAGTCTGGGCATTCCAAAACAAAAATAGTTCTCAGCCTTCCGTTTATTTCCCCTAACGAATTAAATTATCGTAGCCGGGAAGGTGAAGATATACTTCTAAAAGGCCATAATAAATCAGGATGGCCTGCAATGACGAAAATACCGGGCTATATTTTATTCAAAAAGCTTCGACTTCATCTGTAATGTTTTCGTTACATCAACAAACATAAGACTTGTAGTTCGAACCGGTACTACAGGCATTTTTTTTAAATAATCAATATTTAACTTATTAATTAAAATGGAAAACATTCAGTATAAAAATAAACTGGAAGCATATCAGCTATCCGGATTATTCACTACCGCCTTGCGTTTGGTTGTAGGGTGGACCTATTTTTCAGCTTTTTGGCGACGCCTGTTTTTAGCCAATAAACTCGATCCGAATACTACAGGCTATATCGGGGAGAAATTCAATCATTTTTTACCAAATGCATTAGGGATACAGGGCTTTATCGAGTATCTCGTTACGCATCCGGAAACTTTATGGTGGACCATGGTGATTTTTACCATTATAGAAGGGATTGTAGGCTTGCTGTTTATGTTTGGGTTTCTAACGCGACTCATGAGCATAGGCGTTTTTGGTTTGGCCATGGGTATTTTACTCGGTGCAGGATGGATAGGCACCACCTGCCTTGATGAATGGCAAATAGGTGTTTTGGGAATCGCTGCCGGATTTACCATATTTATGAGTGGTGGAGGTACCTTTTCATTGGATTCATTTATAATCCGGAACCATGCGTCGATTGCTCAAAGAAAATGGTTCTCACCGCTAGGATCAGGTATCCTTCCCGTTAAATCGAAAAAACTACCTCGAGTTGTTGCCATAGGTTCGGGAATCATCTTATTTATAACCTTGTTTACCAATCAATATTTCCACGGTGGTGTTTGGGGAGACCTCCATAACAAATCGGTAAAACCAAAAATTGAAATAGCAGATGCTCAAATTAATGAGAACCAATTATCATTTGAAATGTACAGAACCCAAGGGGTCGATGTATACGGTTCATTTTTAATTGGAATAAGCCTGAGAGATGAACAAAACCAAACCATTATTCATTTAGATGGGAAGGCTCTATCCCAAAAAGAATCTATTGAAATAAACAATCGTTATATCGCTAAGATAAAGCCAGGTGCACACAGCCTGATAGTTCCTTTGGGGGCAAAGGCAATTATAAACCTCCAACTCCCTGAATATCTGAAACATACAAACAAGGCCTATACGTTAATTCTTACGGATATCAGTGGTATAACATGGGAGCAGGTTATTCGTCCATAATATACGGTATGTAAAGAATGCTTATTTCTAACTTTAAAAAAGCATGGTTTTTCAACCATGCTTTTAAATTTTACTCTTTGACTACAGCCAGGAGATTTATCGTTATATTTTTATTCAATTTATCCTTGCTGAGTTTTAATTGATATTCGCGCTTTACAATATCATTATCGCTGTATTGATTGATATACTTATCAGCTACAATTGCCCAACCGGGATGTTCTTCGCAAACCATTTCCATTACTGCTGCCGGAAGTGCAATATTTTTAAAACGCTCAACGGCTGATATGATGTACCCTTCTTCGCTGTAAACGGCCTTAATCTTTCCGTGTGATCCATAAAACTCTACAGCAAATGGAGACAATCCATCTTTAAATTCTTCCGTATCCCTGATATCAAAACGAGCGGCTCGTTCTTGTAATTGCAATGCTTTCTTTGGAGTCCATTCATCGCGAACCGTGTTTAAATAATCCATGTTCAAGGGAGTAACTACCACATCCTCCAAAATAATCCCATCAAAAATACCATGATTAGACTGTGCAAATCCGAGGCTGGTCAGACCAAATAATAAAACCATTATTAAAGCTTTCATAATTCATTGTTTTTAAGGTTAAACATCTACTATTATTGTATTTATTGGAATACAATTCATATCTAAAACTTATTTAATGAGCGTTTTTGTGGAGTACTTATAGGTACTAGAAAAACCTATTCAAAATTGCAATAATTATGAAAGTTGCACTTAACAAGTATGTTGTAGAAAAATGTAATTTTTTGAAAAATTATGTTGCAGAGGGAATCAGGTTGCATGAGTGGTAACTTATGGTGCTATTGAATGTAGTTACCATCTTTATCGTAGTAAAATTTATATAATTTCTTTTTCTTCACAATGGCCTTAAAACGTGGGTTGTTCACATACTCTTTATAACAAGGTCTATATACGAAATAGTTATTCAGTAGATTTTCATCCAAGGCCTTTTCTAAGGTACGTATGGCCATTTCTTCATTTTCCAGAGCTGCATATAATTCCGACTGATATTGAGGGAAATTGGTTTTTGGTATTTGCCATTCCAAAAGTCCCTTATACCCACTAATTGCATATATACTGTCAATTTCTTTGGAATAATCAGCTCCAAAAGCAACTTTAGCATAGGCTTTTAATGCAACAACGGCTTCATGGTCATTACCAAAATAATGGTTGATATGACTTTTCCCTAACAGCATCCATGGTTGATTTTTATTGAGTTCTTCACATATGATCAGTTCTTCCATGGCCTTTTCATATTGTTCTTCGTTGGCATAAATAAAGGCACTAAAATGATGATTTAAAAAGGATAATGGATCGTATTTAATGGCTCTATCGATGTATAACCGAGCATCTTGCTTTTTCCTGGTCAAATACGAAAACTGAGAATAAGGTCTAAGAATTCTGGGATTATTAGGTTCTAAATTTATAGCCTTCATGTACTCAGTTGCAGCGGCTTTCCAGTTTTTTTCCGCTTCAAAACACTCAGCAAGAATAGCATACGCTTCACCTAAACTTTTGTCTAAAGACAAAGCTTTTAACGCCAATTCTCTTTTTAATTTAACATTAGGAACATAAGGTTCGGCGGGCAGCATGCTGTAAGCGTCAGCCAACCCTATATAAGCCCTGGCAAATGTTGAGTCTTCCTCGATGGCTTCCTTAAAATATGAAATCCCCTTCCCTACACTCTCGGTAGTCATTTTATCATGATGAAACCTCCCTAACTGATAGTGTTCCAAGGCCTTTAAATTCATAGTTCCAGAACTCGATAATTCTTTAGTTTGTTCAGGGGTAAGCACGAGGTGCATGGCAGAGGTTACCATCATCGCAATCTCGGTTTGGGTAGAAAATATATCATTGAGCTCCCTGTCATAAATATGAGACCACACTTGTTCATCATTTTTAGCGTCGTTCAGTTGAACGTTAATCCGAATATTATTGGCATCCCGCTGTACACTACCTTCTATTAAATAAGCGACCCCTAATTCTCGGGCAATTTGTGGTACTGTTTTGGTACCTCGCTCCCGATACAAATCTGATGAAGTACTGGAAATCACGCTGATACCTTCCACTTTTGAAAGTCTATTGATCAGATCGTCCACCAGGCCATCTACGAAGTATTGGTTGCTTGCATCCGAGCTTAAGTTTTGAAAAGGTAAAATGGCTATGGACTTTTCCAATTCAATTTCCCCGGTTGAACTTTGAGTGTTATCAGTATTCAGCAAGGTATATCCCACCCCAAAAATGATTATAAGAAGAATAACCACGGGATAAACAATTCTTGATATAATCCACGGTCTACCAGGCTTTACCACCTTTTGACTTTTTATTCTCTTATACAAAATGTCTGCAGATTGGTCTTTGGCGTCAGCAGGATGAAAGCCATAATATTTATAGAAACATTTGTGAAAATAGGAAGGACTGTTAAAGCCTACTTTATAAGCGATCTCAGATGCTGTATCGGAGCTATTTAATAAAAGTTCAAGGCTTTTTTCTAACCTGATTTCCCTAATAAAACAACTTATTGACTTTCCTGTTAGTTGCTTTAATTTCCTAAAAAGATTTGAGCGACTCATTCCGATATGTTCAGACAGCTGAGAAACTCCAAAATTCTCATTTTCCAGATTGTCTAAAACAATCTGTCTGAGTTTTTGGAGTAAATCTTCATGACCCATATCATATGCAGACTTATACATCTTCGCTTCCTCATTTTAGATCGCTCCATTTTTAATACGTTGTACAAAGATACAAAAGACTTAACCCTAAAAAGTTAAACAGTTAAAAATCAGTTAATTAAAATCTTTAAGATCTTAATAAGATTTATGGGTATGTAATCCTCCAGGCCTCCTAAAACTTTTTATTACAAAACTGATTGTACATGTCTATTCAAAGTCTCTATTGTTCCTGTTTTTAAAAGCATTCAGCTTTATTACGTAGTAGTTTTAAACTCATATAATAATACACTTTTAAGCGAAAAGCGTTACATCATTCCAACTTTCATCTGTTACAATTTCCTTGGAGTTTTCATAAAGTGCTGCCAGGCGGCTTTTGTCTACATCATAGACTCCTTTCATGATGCGCGGTAAGTAAAAGGTTCCATGATCGAGGATTTCCTTTTCCTTAATAATTTGTGCTTCCTGAGCCTGATCATTCTTAGATACTTCGGCATTGGTGATTGATACATAGCGCTCCAATATTTTAAGAAGATTGCGAGGAAGAAAATCGAATGGGCTCAAAATATCATACAAACTTTCCGGTCTGGAAAAGATGGTACAGGTTTCTGTGATATTAAAATTGGGATTCGTACTATTCAGGATCTTTGCACTCGGACTATGGTCTCTGACACCTCCGTCAAACAACAGCACCTTATCGTGGGCATTAGAAACTCCTTCGAAATCAGTTATTTTCGTATTGAATTTCACTCCGGGCGTAAATATTGGCAGGGATGCCGAAGCATTTACAAACTTCGGAAAGTCGTCGTAGCTCACCTCTTTAAGATTGATATAAAAACGTTTTCCCGTATAAAAATCGACAGCTCCGACAATACAAATGGGTAGATTATCAGCTGTCTTATAATGCTCAAACTCTTCTCTTGAAACTATTTGTTTCAATAATCTTTCAAGGTTCTTTTGTTCTCCCAGATAAGGTTTACCTGCTATTATCTTTCCTATGGCATTGAATAGTCTTATTTTACCATTTTCCTTAACGGGCGGTACATTAAAAAATGTTTTCAGATTAAAATCAAGAACCATTTCTTTTATCAAATCTCGTTTCCCCAATGCCAATGGAAGTGATAGCACCGCTCCTGCCGAAATTCCACTTATAATATCAGGTTGATATCCCCTTTCAAAGATGATGGATTCGGCGACTCCAAAAAGGCCTCCAATTTTAGTACCTCCGCCAGATATACCCAGATGTTTCATTGCCATAGATTTAAGGTTAATACGTCCCTCTTCTCAAATAAAGTTACAAAATCTAAAAGCGTAAAAACAGGGGTTTTTCACCCAATTCAGGCGGTATTATTCCGGATTAACTTTAATTTTGGAGTCCTTGCAGGCAGTTGCCTAAAATTTAATTTGAAATCGGGTAGCTCCATTATCACTACTCAAACGGTATTGAAACCCGTGCTTTTCGAGGATATCACGCACCATGGTTAGTCCGATTCCCTGTCCTTTAGGTTTGGTGGTAAAAAAGGGTGTGAAAAGTTCTTTTTGCAATTCTTCAGGAATTCCAATTCCAAAATCTGTAACGATTAACTGATTTTTAGTTAGTTCGACTTTTACTTCCTTTTGGGCTGCATTTTCCGAGGCATCTATTGCATTGAGTAATACATTAATAAGCACTTGTTCCAAGAGGGTCGCATCGATATATTGATACACTTTAAATCCTGGATTTATAAACCTCATCGAAACCCCTTTAGCTTCAGCTTTAGGCTTCATCAGGATCAATACCTCTTCAATCCAGGTCCCTAATTCTATTGGTTCTTTATGAGCTTCAGGAATACGAACCACCCTGGCAAAATTATTAATGAATTGATTCAGGGCCTTATTTCTTCGAACAC
Source organism: Zhouia amylolytica AD3 (assembly GCF_000511935.2). Taxonomy (NCBI): domain Bacteria; kingdom Pseudomonadati; phylum Bacteroidota; class Flavobacteriia; order Flavobacteriales; family Flavobacteriaceae; genus Zhouia; species Zhouia amylolytica. Next base: position 584,055 of record NZ_AYXY01000019.1, read on the forward strand.
TTATCTCTAAAAGGTTGGCCTCTTCGGTATCCAGATCATTCTTTAATTCCTCCAATATTGAGTTTACGGCTCCCACCGAATTCTTAACCTCATGGGCCATCATTCGTATCACCTTATCGTAGGCCTTTTTTTCGATAGCAAAGACTTCCTTACTCACTTCTTCGAGCATGATGATCTTTCTATGAAATCCTTTATGAACAAAGGTGTTTGCTATTACCCGGTAATAATTGTTCTGATATCTTTTTATCGGAAATGTTGTAGTGGCTTCCGTGCTATTTACAAAAGGTAATACTTTCGATATTGGAGCTCCTATATCGGTTTTCTCAAGATTAAAAAATTTAGATGCTGCAGGATTGTATTCGGCAATCTGATCGTCGTAATCTAAAATAAGGACCCCAATCGGGAGGCTCTCCAGTAATTGCGAGAGAAAGAAATGTTGTTCTTTTTGAAACCGTCGTTCATTCCTGATGTTTTCAATGAGTGAATTATAAACTTTAATCATCTCATCCACTTCTTTCATTCCTGTTTCACTGATCTTAACTGTAAAATCCTGATCTTTTATGGTATCGATCCCCAGATTAATCTGTTCGATAGGCAAGAACAATGACTTGAAGAGGTAAAATGATAAAACGATGAGCACGAACACCATGATTTCGGCTATCATTAGGTACAACAATCGATCGTGAAAGGTATATATCACCAGGGCGGTGAACAAAGAGAACACTACCCCATGATATAAGCGGTATCGCCATTTAAGCGTCATAATTTATATTGTATTTTTCGATTCGGCGATATAGGGCGCTACGGGTTATTCCGAGGGACCGTGCGGCATCGGTAATATTTCCGGCATAAAACTCTAAAGCATTTGCTATTAGTGTCTTCTCCATTTCATCGAGGGTAAGTTCGCCCACCTTTGGGAATTTATTACTTCCCCCAGGTTTTGCTTCTAAATGAGGTTTAAAATCTTTGATACCCAAACTATTCTTTGCAGTTAATAACACCGTCCGTTCGATACAGTTCTTAAGCTGACGAATATTACCCGGGTATACCTGCTTTTCTAACCATTCCAGCGCATGAGACTCTACTTTCACCTTTTTATTCTGAGTTGCATTGAACTGTTGAATAAAATGATTTACCAAAAGCGGAATGTCTTCACGACGTTCTGATAAGGCAGGGAGATGTATATGCAACAGGTTGATTCGATAGAACAAGTCTTCTCTAAAAGTTTCGCGTACCACCATATCTGAAAGATCTTTATGCGTGGCGGAGATGATGCGAACATCTGTTTTGATCGGTTTCGAACCTCCCAGGGGTTCAAAGGTTTTTTCCTGAAGGACCCTTAAAAGCTTTACTTGTGAGGCCAGGGCTAAATCTCCGATCTCATCGAGAAACAGGGTTCCCTTCTCAGCCAATTTAAAACGTCCTTCCCGATCAGAAACAGCCGAAGTAAAGGCCCCCTTTTTATGACCGAAGAGTTCGCTTTCAAAAAGAGAATCAGGAATGGCTCCCAGGTTGACTGAGACAAAAGCCTGATCTTGTCGTTTGCTAAGGTCATGGATGGCTTTAGCCACCAATTCTTTTCCGGTACCACTCTCTCCTGAAATTAAAACGGTAGCATCGGTGGGTGCAGCTTTAACGATCCATTCTTTAATTGCCTTAATGGTTTCAGAAGTTCCAATAATAGCATCCAGGCTGGAATGTGACGTTGGTCGATCTTCATTTTTACCTCTTAGCTGTAATTGTGTACGAATGGCAGCAATCAGGTTTTCATTATCCCAGGGTTTGGTTAAAAAGTCAGCAGCCCCCAGCTTCATTCCATCAATCGCTAACTGCATGCTCCCCCAGGCGGTAAATAAAATGACCGGTACCTCCTTCGTATGACTTTTAATTTCTTTTAATATCCCCAGGCCTTCCTTTCCATCGGTTCCCACTCTAAAGTTCAGATCCAGCAAAATCAGATCGGCAGGGTTATTTTTCAGGAAAGCCACTGCATTAAGCGGGTTGGTAAGTGTTTGCACCTCCCAACCCTGTTTGATAAACAAATATCGGAGTGATTGACAAACGGTTTCGTCGTCGTCAAGCACGAGTATTTTATATGGGTGTTTTGTATTACTCTTCATGTAAAGCTACCGCTGGCATAAGTTTAGAAGCTCTTTGGCTTGGTATAATACTACAAATTAACACCAAAATAAGAATTAAAAGCAAGCTCAAAGCAATAGATGTTATAAAAGTACTGTAATCGGTGATCAGGTTTCCAAATTCAAATATCTGGACAGCAGGAATCAAGGCTACGAAAAAAGCTAATATCATAAGTAATATTACCTCTCCGACTACCTGAAAACGAATATTTCTCGTGGTGGCTCCCAGTACTTTTCTCAATCCGATCTCTGATTTTCTTTTATTGATAGCATATCGCAGGGTTCCGAATAACCCCATTGCTATATTAATGATCAAAAACAGACTCACGCTGAGCATTCCTATCAATGGCACCCAAAAACGGTTATTAAACGTTTGCTTTAGGTCGTCTAAGGTGGTTAGAGAAAAGTTCTCGTGTTTGAGTTCTTTTTTAAGGATTTCATGCATTTCCTTTTGCACGGTTGCGGGCGTACCCGGTTTCATATCTATGACCAAGGCCGCCGAATTGCCCCAGCTGTAATTCAGCGGGTAAAAGGTAAAAGGTTCACCTTCCAAAAAGATTCCATTATATTTGAAAGCTTCGGTTACTCCAATTATTTCTGCATCCTCGCCATGTAGGGTAAGTACAAACCCCACCGGATCTTTTCCTTCCATAAAGGTATCCACAAATGCCTGGTTAACCACGATAGGCACTTTCTTTCTGATGTAATCTGCTTTGGTATAGAATCGTCCTGCCACCATATTCAAATTATAAGCATTAATTGCTTCTTCATCGACCTGGGTATAAGATGTTCTATACGAAAAGTTATCAGATTCATTATTGGTATACCATTCTGCATTTCCGTAGGGATATACATAATTAGAGACACTTACGGTCTCTACTTCCGGAAGGGATTTTAATCCTAATTTTAGTTTATTGGTAAGGTTAAAGAAGCCCGCAGAGTCTTTCAAAAGTTCTCTGTCAAATTGTATATTGGCAATATATTGGTTCTCGGAATCAAACCCCATCGGTTCATTCATGTATTTTACCTTATTCAAAGTATAGTGCAGTACTGCAATCAGAATAAAAAAGGTAAATACAAACTCCAGGAACAGAAGGGTGTGTCTTCTGCGACGTTTCCACAATAATTTTAAATAATGAACTATCATAATGAGGCAGTTTTTAAAGCGTTGGAAATAGCAATTCTAGAAATTCTGTAGGCAGGAATGATTCCTGACAGAAATGAAAAAACGATCATGATAACCAACCCGATAAAGGCAACCATCGGATTGATGGCCAAATGGGTTTCTCCCAGCCACTGGTTTGCGTTAAATAGTCCTAATAAGAGTTGACTAAGAATCAGGCCAATAAAACCTCCGATAAGGGTTAAGATCAGGTTCTCAAACAGGAACTGTACCAGCACATCTTTTGTTTGTGCCCCAAAGGCTTTTCGAACTCCGATTTCGGCCGATCTTTCAAGGACCCGGGTGCTATTCAGGTTGATAAGGTTAATAAGAGGAATGAGCAAAAAGAGTCCGAGGCCCGTGAAAATATACCCTAATAGTTTACTACCAAATCGTTGCGTTTGATTTCCTATAAAGCCCCAAGCGTACATATCCTCCAGCGTTTTTTCATTAAAAATGAACTCGTCGAAATCATCGACTGGCTGAATGTTGTTTTCCACCTTATCGAGCTCCGCAGATATTTTATCGAAATCATTATGGTTATGAGCCATCAGGACCACGTGACCGGATCCGAGGTGACCAAAGCTGTAGTTAAGGTCGTCGCTGTTGGTAAATGTAACCGGGAAAAACAAATCGACACTTACTGCTTCATTGGAGGACACGGATTTATCTACAATCCCCACTACCTTAAAAGTACCATTGGAACCCCAGGTAAATTCACTCCCCAGATAAGAATCCTTATTTCCGAAATAAGCTTTAGCGGCCTCTTTTTTCATGACCACTTCTCTAACCCTATTTTCTACAGCCATTTCGGAAAATGCTTTACCCTCGAGGAATTTAAAGTCAAAGATCTTCCAGAACTCCGCATCCACCAGATTAGCCTCTAATTCTAATTTGGCATTCGATGGATATACATTGATCGGTATTTTAGGAAAATATACTGATTTAAACCTGGGGGTCGTCATGGTTTTAAGTCTATCGTTAAACACCGAATAAGACAAGCCTGCATTCGATTCATTAACCACATTGGCCCTATTGATCTTGGTGGTGGTAATGGTATCTATTTTCAGGGTATCGTCTACCCAAATACTATCGTATTTTGTTTCTTTTTGTCGTTCGTACCCTTTGGCGGTCATACTCGGAATAAACATGAGTTTATCTGAGTTTGTCATGGGTTTATTGCTTCCTAATTCATTTTCCAGCACGGCCACCGCAAATATGAGTACCATAAGGGTAAAACTAATCCCAAAGAGGGTTACCCCGGTGTACAACACATTCTTCCGAAGGCTGTTTAGTGCTATTTTTAAATAGTTCTTTAACATCTCAGTAGTTTTTAGTTGACGATGTTTCCATCAAATAATCGTACAATACGATTGGTTCGCTGCGCAATGGCTTCATCGTGTGTAACCATTACGATGGTTACTTTTGAAGCGCTGTTGAGCTCCATTAACAGGTCCATTACCTGTATTCCCAATACACTATCGAGGTTTCCGGTAGGCTCATCCGCTAATAATACAGAAGGCTGACCGATAATCGCCCTGGCAATGGCCACTCGTTGTCGTTGTCCACCCGAGAGTTGATTTGGGTAATGATTCTTACGATGCAGCAATCCGACCTTTTCCAAAGCCGCCTCAGCCATTTCTTTGCGTTTCTTAGCATTTACTTTTCTGTAAAGAAGCGGGAGTTCCACATTATCAATTACGGACAAATCCGAGATTAGGTGAAAGCTCTGAAAGATAAAACCGAGGTGTTGGTTTCTAAACTCGGCCAGTTTCTTTTCCGGTAGGGCTTCCAGTTGCATTTGATTGATGAATATCTGTCCGTCGGTTGGTTGATCGATTAAACCGATCATATTTAATAAGGTGGATTTCCCGCATCCTGAAGGGCCCATTATTGAAATGAATTCCCCTTCAGCTATATCTAAATTGATATTTTGCAGTGCTTGTGTTTCCAGTGTATCTGTGAAATACGATTTGTTAAGGTTTTCTATCTTTATCATTGGTATAAATAATTAGATGTTTCAAAATTGTATAGCGTTAATTCTCTTATGGTGTAATAGAGGGTCCAATAGCTTTGCAAAAGGATAATATGATTGCGCCATGTGGTATCCCGTTCTGCAAAGGCCAGGGTTAGATCGGTTACGCTGATCCCGTTCAGGACATACCGTTGATTGGCTATTTCATAGCGTTTCTGTGCCAGATCTAAATTCTTCTGACTCCACTCCAGTTCCTCCTGGATCTCATTGAATTGAATGACCAATTGTCGTACTCTTTGCTTAAAACTTTGTTCTCTAAAGGTATTTTCGGCCTGGTTGAAGGCTAGCTGGGTTTTACGCTTTTCGATGGCGATACGGCGTTGCCCTCCGTCAAAAATAGGCACTTCCAGTCCTAATTGCACCAATACATCAGCTTTTGAGTTTTGATAAGCCGTACTTATATCCATTCCGGAACCTATTACCCCTACACTTCCGTAAAGTTGCATCTGGAGGCCACGAGTTTTTCTTTCTTGTTCCAAAACCATTTCCGCTTCCATAAGGGCCCGTTCATTTTCGAGTTGCTCCGGTCGGTTGTTCCATGCCAGAGTAACCGCTTTATCCGGATCGATAAAGAAATGGTTTACTTGTTGAGGAACCAGTACTTTGAATAAGTTATCCTGATCAGAGAATACATTCACTGCACGTCTGAGGGCGCTATCAGAACTTAATAACTGTCTTTTTGCACTGATCAACTGTTCCTCCGATTTATTCAATTGCAATTCCAACTGGTACAGATCTGCCTTCGAAAGCACTCCCAAACTATAGCGTTCTTTTGCGATGTTATAGATTTTCTCATTACTATCGCGATTGGTTTCTGCTATTTCGTGACTCACCTGGGCCAATAGTAAGTTAAAAAAACCGGAAACCACTTCGAGGGCTACCTTTTCCATGTTCACCTCTGAGTTTTTTAAGGCGATCTGATAATCGATCTGATTCAGTGATTTATCCCATTTAAACCTGTTAAAGGTATTGATTCCCTGTTGTATACCCACTCTAAAGGGCACACTATTGTAAAGTACCGCATCGGCCGTAAAGTTTTCATAGCGCTGCAGGTTCACCTCGGTAAACAGGCGGGTATTGGTGGGGCCTATTTGTTTAGACAGCTGCAATTGCAAATCGCTGTCATCCTGAGAGATTGGAAGGAAGCTAATACTTCCGTCCGGTTGTGTAACGGCTGAAGAACTTTTATAGAAATTAGGTAATTGTGCTTTCAGATTAAGTTGCGGTTTTAATGCAGCTTTAATCGCTTCATAATCCAACGCCGCTTCTCTAAGGGTAAGGACGGCCTCTTTCTGGCTCATCGCATTTCCCTGTGCCAGGTTGATAAGCTGTTCCAGAGTATAGTTGGATTGTTGTGCCAGTCCTATCCCGCAAATCAATAACATTATGCCTATTAAAAGCTTCTTCATCGGATATTGACTTTAGATTTATTCTTGTAATTTTCCATATCAGAAATAATTACCTGATCACCTTCTTCCAGTCCGCTTAAGATCTCTACTTTTCCATCGGCCTGTATGCCCAGTTCCACCTCTTTAGCTATTGCTTTATCATCATTTAACACAAAGACCTTTTGTGTTTTGGCACCTTTAAAAGCAGCTCCATCCGGCAAGAACAAGGTATTTTCCTTATTCCCGATTACCACAGAAACCGGAACAGAGAGGTTTGGTTTAAGCATATCCTGACTATTGGCTTCCAGTCGTACCTTAAAATTAACGGCATTATTTTCAACGGTTGGTGAAATTTGATCGATTTCTCCTTTAGCTACTTCACTGTTAACCGTAACCAGTACCGGTAATCCTATTTGCAATTGTTGCATATAGCGGTCAGAGATCCTGGCGGTTAAGATAAAGGAAGAAACGTTTGCTATTTTAGCCAAGGGTTCCCCTTCCTGTACTTGTACTCCGATGCGTTTTTCTACCCAGGTAAGCATTCCTGCCTGCTGTGCTTTTAAGGAAGCATCTTCGAGTTTCTTGCCGAGTTCTTCCAGCTTTTGACGCTGAATAGAAGACAAAATACTTTCGTTGGCCAACTCCTGTCCGAAGGATGCCTTTTTATATTCGTATTCACTCTGTAGCTTCTCTTTTTCTAAACGGGCAATCTCAAGGTTTTGTTTGCTTTCGTTTAAGGCCTCTTTGGTAGCACCTCCAATTTCATACAGGCGTTCCATACGATCTACTGCAGCTATAAAGTTCTTAACCTGCAGTTCTTTTATTTCGTTTTCTAATTTTATCTGGCGTAAATTCTTTTGAAGTTCAAGTCTTAATTTCTGTACGTTATTATCCTTCAATTTTAATTCGTCTTCCAGGCGCTTGTATTCTCTTGCCATAAACTCAGCATCGAGCTGAAGGATGGCTTGTCCGGAATCGATCACTGCCCCGGCTTCCCGGAACACACTTTTAATTTTTGCGGTTGCCGGACTTACCAGGACCACTTCACCAAAAGGTTCCACGATCCCTTCCGCAGAAAGCGTATTGGCAACGCTCCCTCTTTTTACTGTTTCTATAATTACTGCATCTCTTTCCAGAGAAGATCTGAAAAATTGTGGCAACCCTATCAGCAGGAAAATAACCACGCCTCCAATTCCCATAGGAACCTTAAGTCGCTTTAACTTATTAGTACGTTGACTTTTCTTATCAATAATTTTATCCATGCCAGGGTATGTGCCAATTGCATACCAAAGTCATAAACACCTCATAATCAAATCTTTATGTTTTATAAAGAAATAAGAATGTGTTCGATTTCGAACACTTATGTTCGTTTTCGACAAGTAACGAACATTTCGCTATCATACACATTTTCAACTTTTGGTCATGAAGGTTATGGGTTCTGGTATGGCAGGATCAATCGATTCTTTGAGGACTTGAGGCCGCTTTGCTCATTAAATAAAAAATGTTGGAATTGAATTGTTCTGTTCTTCAAACCACAAGTTTACTGGGCTTAAAATCTCAAAAAACAAAAATGTCATGGGTATTCAACGACCAATTCCCCGTTTTTTTAGCCATAAATCACGCTCTTTATATCACTAAAAACCACACCAATAAAACTGATAAACTTTTAAACTTTATCTATTATGAAAACATTACTATCAACAATTACTTTTCGCCTGCCCCACCTGATAGGTGCGGTCATTTTGTTTACACTGTGTTACGCATGCAGTGAATATGACACTTCGGAGACGTTGACCTACGAGCATTTAAAAGGTACTGAAGATCCTGAACCGGATTATCGTTCGGATATGCCTTATAACCTTAACGTGGTCTATTTTTATCCTAAAGGCACCCAGCCCCATCCAAAGTATCAGAAGCGACTTTCGGGGGTATTAACATTTTGGCAGGAACACCTGGCTGACGAATTAGCGAGTTATGGCTATGAAAGAAGAAAGTTTGGATTACTCAGGGATGTTTACAATGACTCATTGGTGAAAATCATTCCTATTGAGGGGCAGTACGAAGACTACCGTAGTGGTTCACAAAATATAAAATACATTGCAGAAGAAGTAAACGCTTATTTTGCGGAGCATCCTGATGAGAAAGCCGGTCCTCATACTGCCATTTTCCAACGCGGTACCGGCAACGGATCAGGCTGTGATTTTAATCCAGATCCCAAGCTCTTTTTCACAGGTATAAACAACCTGGCCTATTTAATAGATTACGAGAAGTTAGACATGAAATACTTTAGAAACGGAACTACTGAGGGCGATTGTTTAAAAGTGGGGTCGAATATGCACGAACTACTGCATTCCTTAAATGTACCTCATGATCGCGAGCGTTATAACGATCCTGATAATTTCAGAGAATGTATTATGAGTGGCGGTGGTGGCCGATTGTCGAGACAAGAATATGCGGGGAAGGTTCATATCACTAAGGCAGCTTGCGCTATCCTGGATAAGAACCCGATCTTTCAGACTACTGCCAGTCCGTACTATACCTCACCTGAATTTGGTTTGGACAATTTCGAATTCACTTCGGACGAGGAAAACATCTATATCAAGGCGCACCTGGCAGCTACCGGGGCCAAGCCGGCTCATTTGGCGGTTTATCACGATAAGTACCCTGCATGGGTGAATAACGATTACGATGCTATTAACTGGACCACCGCCTTCGATGAGAACGGTAATGCAGAATTAACGATGCCACTGGCCGGGTTTTACCCTGATATGCTTGAAGACTGGGCCTTTATCCGACTAAAACTTCGTATCGTCTTTGAGGACGGAACCCTGGAGAGTTTAGACAATTTCGGGTATTTCATGCTCAACGGGAAACCTCGTCTGGATATGCACTTAAATGAAACCATCAATGAAATGGATAAATCGGACTGGCAGGTGACCTATATAAAATCGGAACAAGCCGGCAAAGGAAAAGAAAACCTAATCGATAACGATCGTAATACCTTATGGCACAGCGAATGGTGGGGTTCGCCTCAGATCGGTAAGATTCCACAAGACTTTATTGTAGACCTCGGCGCTGTTAAAACGGTAAACGGTTTCACATTTGCGCAACGACAGCAAACCGACCCGAACAACAGTGGTCCGTTACAAGTACATATTAAAAATTACACCATCGAGATCAGTAACGACCAGACGAACTGGACGAAGTTAGGTGATTATAGCTTGCAGCAAATACAGGAGCGACAGATCAGAACTTTTGCCGATCCGCTCAGTCTGCGCTATGTTAGAATAACGATGAACAGTACCTACAATAAAGATGTGTGTGCACTTGCGGAATTCGGTGCCTTTTGAAAAGCAGGTAGCACCTCATCTTTAATCAGGCAACAAGCATATTGACGCTCTTATTTGAAAATAAGATCAGTTGATTAATTTGGTTGATAACCTCGCTCATTCGGGCGGGGTTTCTTTTTTTATTTACCCTTTCTCCCGCTATTTCCTTACCGATCGTATTAATTTTGGTTTATTTCCGTTTTACCGTTAACTTTAAGATTATTATTACCAATACTTTAGCAACCATCACTTATGAAAAAGATTGAAAAGAAAGACATCGACCAAAAGGTATTCGACTTATATGATGCCTATGCACACAATAAAATGGATCGTAAGGAATTCATTGAAAAGTTATCGCTGTATGCTGTAGGTGGCCTTACCATTTCATCGTTATTGAGCTTTGTGCTTCCTAATTACGAAAATACCATACAGGTGGCGGCGGAAAGCCAGGAGCTTCATACGGAGACCATCGAATACGAGTCGCCTAAGGGCGGTGGTACGATCAAGGCTCAATTATCGCGCCCCAAGGGTGCGACCGGGAAGTTACCGGGGATTGTGGTGGTACATGAAAACCGCGGATTAAATCCGCATATAGCCGATGTGGCTCGTCGTGGGGCACTGGCTGGATTTATCACCATTGCACCCGATGCGTTGTCGCCTTTGGGCGGTTACCCGGGTAATGATGATGATGGAAGAGCTATGCAGCGCAAACGGGACCGGAATGAGATGCTGGAGGACTTTATAGCTGCATTTGAGTATTTAAGGAATCATAAGGAATGTACAGGCCATGTGGGGGTTGTAGGGTTTTGTTTTGGAGGTTGGATCTCGAATATGATGGCTGTAAAGTTAAAAGACCTTAAAGCTGCTGTTCCGTTCTATGGAAGTCAGCCCCCACTGGAACTGGTTCCGGATATCAATGCCCCTTTATTATTACACTATGCTGAATTGGACGAACGTGTCAATGCCGGTTGGCCTGCTTATGAAAAAGCGTTGAACCAATACGATAAGGAATATATTGCTTATATCTATCAGAATACCAACCATGGATTTCATAACGACTCAACACCTCGTTATGATGAAGCTGCTGCCAAATTAGCCTGGAGCCGAACCATTGAATTTTTTAAAGAGGAGTTGGCTTAGAACCACTTGATTCATGATTTCAATAGGGTTATTTAGTCTGCTCATCGACATAATCTTTTATCGGCTTACTGACATTACGTTCATAAGCATCTTTGTCTTTGGCATGTTCCTTCCCTTCAAATTCAATAACGGTTGTAAGGTAGCGTACCACCAATTTTAAATGGTCGCTCGATGGTAAGAGGTTATGTAAGTTGATCATGAATAAACTACAAGCAATAGCGATCAGGATCATAAAGCCGTAGTACATCAGCGGTGGATAATCTTGTACCGACGGAATAATAGCCCATGAGATAAAGTAAAAACCAATAGACATTACGACAATGGATATTAATTGAAAGGTAGCTCTCAGCTCTTCGAGTTTATAGCTGATAAAATTGAGAATAAAGCCATAACAAACGGCCAGGACGGGAAAACCTATGGCAAATAAGAAGGACGACATTTCTTTAAATCCGAAAATGCCTTCTGCGTCAGAACTTGCATAGAATATATGTAAAAAGGGAGCAATAGCCCCTATAAAGGCTATTACTCCAATAAGAATAACATCTTTTTTAGCCTTGTTCTCCTTTTTTGATTGGAGGTACGACTTTGTCTTTATCGATTCCATAGACTTCTTGTTGTTTTCCTTTGTTAATCGGAGGTACGACTTTGTCTTTGTCAATTCCGTACAACTCCTGGGTTTCTTCATGCGATGTATCTGGGGTACATGCGTAGGTTAAAACTCCTAAAACTGCTACTAACAATAATAATACTTTTTTCATTTGTAAATGATTTATAAGTTAATAATTAATTAAAAACCTAAAAATACATCAAAAATGAGCATCCCACCTCACCATTAAACGATTATATAAGGTGGTTATCAGTGTGTTATCATCAGTAAACACAGGTAATAATATCCTTTTAAAATGGCGTATTATGGTGTGTTACAGCCATAAAACAATGAAAATTGACAAGCATTTTGATTGATTTGCTGCAATTTTCAGTGTTTGAAAATACTTATTTTTTTGGAAAATTATTGTAATTATAATTAGCCATTTACTTACTTTATTCATCGTTGTTCCATTTATTCCCAAGCAAAGAGGTATGGTTATAGGTATTTTTGGTTGCTCCGCCAAGCAGGAATCTCACTGAGAGGTGGAAAATAAAACTTGTTTTCCTGTTAATCTGTAATATATTCCTGAACGACTTCTTTTTTGATCCCCATATACAAAGCAAACTCATGAACCGTTACCATCTGATGGGGTTCTTTTTCAAAATATTCTCTTATCCTTTTATAGATCGCTCTTGAATTCCGGATACTTTTTCCGGTAATTCGCTGGATATCTTTTGGATAAATACACACTCTTTTAATTCCTCTCATACTTTAAATATAAAGGAACCCCCACTATACCCCCTAATTTTTAAGCCGAAAATCGACCAACTTCAAGGCCAAAGAAACATTTTAATACGATCTGTACGGATTTATACTTAGCGGCAAAAACCTGCAAAAACGGCTATTTAGGATGATCAGGGTTCTTCAAATTTTCGATCGGCTCATCTTTCCTATATGTTTGGACATGAAATGAAAAAGTACTGCAGGAAACCATTCATTTTCAATCGCTATGGGAAGGTCTCATAGGATTTTATTCTTTAAAAATTTAAATCATGCCACAACAAAAAGGAATCATTAAACTAAAAGGCACCATGGGAGGTATTACCTTTTATAAAACCGCCGACGGCTATTTAGCTCGTGAAAAAGGAGGAATTGAAAAATCCAGGATGGAAAGTGATCCTGCTTTTCAGCGTACCCGGGAAAACGGATTTGAATTTGGTCGGGCAGGTAAAGGAAGTAAACTCCTTCGCATGGCATTGCGCACCCTGATGCGTGATGCCAAAGACAGACGCGTAACCAGCAGGTTGTTAAAAATCCTTGTGAGCATCGTTAAAACAGACACTACGAATGCTCGCGGGCAAAGAACTGTACAAGATGGTGAATTAGCTCTTCTTAAAGGTTTCGATTTTAATATCAAAGGAAAACTGAATACTACCTTGTTTGTCCCTTATTCAACGAATATTGATCGTGCAGCAGGAAGCATGCAAGTACAATTACCTGCTTTAACTCCCTCTATTGGTATAGAGGCTCCTGAAGGGACCACCCATTTTAAGCTAATCATTGGTTTAACGGAGTTGGATTTTGAGAACGAAACTTTCATTTTCGACGGTAATGAAACCGGTATTCTTCCATGGAATGCAGAAGAAATCCCGGCTACAGACCTATCGGCTTCGGTAACCGCTAACAGCACCCTGCCACTATTTCAGGTAATGGGGATTAGCTTTTACCAGGAGGTTAACGGGCAAATGTACCCGCTTAAAAATGGTGCTTTTAATGCGCTTAATGTTATTGGGATCGATACACCTTAAGCAATGGAATTGGTTTTATTAAGAACCCATTTTAAAGAGAGCACCCTGGGTGCTCTCTATTACCGAGGGAATTTTATTTGTTTCACCATAGAATTGCCCTGGAAGGATAACCAGCGGAATATTTCATGTATCCCTGATGGAAACTATCTATTAAAGCATCGAAACACCTATAGACTAGGGCCTCATTTTCGGGTGGAACAGGTATCGGAAAGGGATGGCATCTTAATTCATCCGGCTAACAATGCCCAGGAAGAATTGCAAGGATGCATTGCTCCTGTAAGCCAGTTAACAGGGCTTGGGAAAGGGATTTTTTCTAAGAATGCCCTGGATAAGTTGTTTTTGTATTATGAACGATCTCGAAATCTAGAAGAAGATTTGTTTTTGAGAATTGAATCCAAGGATCATTCTGATGCACTTATGCCTTCATAATTAATCTTAAATATCTAAAATCATGAAAATTACAGAACGTTTTAGTAAACCTACCCCTAAGTTTTTCAGGGTATTACGAAATTTCGGAGTTGCCCTTGCTGCTGCCGGCGGTGCCATTGTTGCTGCGCCCATTTCGTTACCTGCTATTGTGGTTACCATTGCTTCGTACCTGGCAGTTGCGGGTACGGTGGCTACTGCGGTGAGCCAGGCGGTAGTTAGTGATGAAACTGAAATACCCACACAAACATGGCTAGAATAATGGACGGTAATACGGTTTATAAGCTTAGTTTTACCGGCGGTACCGTTTTCGGGATGATCCCGGGCATACGGTACGACGACCTTGTATTGACCCTAATTATGGCTACTACAGGTGCCATTGCCAGTTTTTTGGTTAGTTTATTACTGAAATGGGTGATGGAGCAGTTGAAGAAGTAATATGAAGGAGCCCGGCTGTGAGCCGGGTTTTTTTATAAATTGTTTTTTACAATTCAAAAATTGAGAATTTAATAAGTTATGCTTATATATGGAAAAGCAATAAAATATTACAACATAGTAATTAGCTGCCATTACCCTAATACCAAATTCATTTTATTTTATTTTATTTTATTTTATTTTATTTCCTTTCCTTTCCTTTCTTTTGCCTTGACGCAAAAGAAACAAAAAGTCAAGCCGGCATTAATTAGTATCACCCATTTCGCTTCATAACCTATACAAAAAGAACTCACACTGTTTAGCAACAGTGTTCAAACAGCTTTTTGTCCTTAACGGTTATTTCAGCTATGGGTACCCGATAAAATTAATGATGGCGGCTAAAGTGATACTATGAAAGCTTTTTAATTATTAAAGTAACCGAATGAAAAAATACAATAGGTAGTAAACTTAATTAATTGCCCAAAAATTTGCTAGTAAGAACCCGGTTGTGAGCCGGGTTATTTGAAATTTATCTCAGATGTCATCAATTTCAATTTATTAATTACAATACTGGTGTTCTCAATCCTTATCTTTTACCATCAAATATCCAATCACTAATTTATTCACTTCCTTCCCCACTCTTATGATCCTTTTAAATCCACCGGATTTCTTGGATTAAAATTTAGGCAGGTTAAAAATTAATATTAGTTTTACCCACCAAAAACTAAACTAAATCAACCCAAACTATGAGAAAATCACTACTAATTTTTTGTTTGATCGTATTCAGTCAATTCGGTATTTCGCAGGAATTTATATGGGATCAGGCAACTTACAAACCCGGTGTTTATAAAACATATGGCGAATTTATCACCAATGCTCCTACCCTGGAGCTCTCTCAATTTGATATCCAGGATAAAAAAGCTTCGCACGGACTTATGGGACTTGAAGGGCATCCGGTAAAACGTTTTAAGCTAAAGCGTAAGGAAGCAGAAAAGATCGGTGGCATCATCGGCTTCAGCGATGGGACACATGTCTATATCAATCCCGCTGCCATGAAAGAATTTGACTCTAAGACCAATTTCTATGAGGTTGAATTCTACGGTCAGTTCTGTTACCTGGAATTTCTTCAAAAATCTACCGTTCGAAACGGTTCTCACACCAGTAGTTCCTATAACAAAACACATGGCTTCTTTAACCTGGCCAATGGTAAGTTCATGGAATTGAACAGATACACCATGCATGATTTATTGGAGGCTACTGATCCTGAGTTACTGGAGAAATTTGAAAAGGAAAAGGGGAAAAACAAAAAGGTTAAAGACTACTTTATCGAGTTTGTGGAAAGAAGGGAAGCCCGGGAGACTTCGGAGAAGTAATATCCCGACAGGCTTTAATAGCTTATCCTGTTATGATACCATGCCAGGTGGTGGTCCGGGTACTATAAAATTATAAAGGCTAAAGAAAAGACCGAGATAAAGGTCCATAAAAACAGTGCGAGAACCACCGGTTTCATACCTGCCTTCTTCAGATCTTTTAAAGAAATAGTACTCCCTACTACAAACAGGCTAAATACCAGTAATCTTTTTGAGACCAAAACGATGGTAAGGGACAGCTCTGCCGGGATGATATGGTAGCTATTGGCTATGATGGCCCCTATAAACAGGAGTATAAAATATGGGAATTTAATCTTCTCCTTTTTGGTACGAAAATAAAACATGGAAAAGATCGCCATCGGAATTATCCACAGGGTTCTTGACAGTTTAACGGTGGTGGCAATTTTTAAGGCTTCATCTCCATAACTCATGGCAGCTCCTACTACAGAGCTGGTATCGTGGATGGCTATGGCACACCACATTCCGAATTGCTGTTGACTCAAATGAAACCAATGCCCTATTGATGGAAAAATAAATAAGGCTAAGGCATTTAAAAAGAACACGACCCCCAGGGCCATACTAATGATCCCGGCTTCCGCCTTGATTACCGGGGCAATAGCTGCAATGGCACTACCTCCACAAATGGAGGTTCCCGAGGTAATTAAATGCCCCAGTTTAAGGTCGAGATTCAATAGGCGTGTCAGCAATAATCCCAGGCCAACGGTTAGCACAATAGATAACAGGGTAAGCTGCAGTCCTTCCCCACTCACTTGGATCGTTTCTTTGATGAACATTCCAAAACCCAGGCCGATAACCGCTATTTTGAGGAGTACACTAACAAGGGTATGCGTATATTTTTTAAAAGGGTTCTCTAAAAAAACAGAAGATAAAAAACCTAGTACCAGGGCCACCCCACTATTGATAATACCGAAGAGGATCAATATTACCAGGGTTGTATAAACTAAAGGTGATAAAACTGCTTTCATGTTATTCATATGTACCTGCAAAGGTATGGTCGAACAATAACATTTAAGCACAGTAATTAGCTATGTTACATAACTAAAAGTTATAGTTGTTATGTATGAAATTTTCCAATGCATCCATAGTTCCTGACTGATAGCCTGTACGACAAACAAAATAGAACCATCGTTCGATCGCAATACCTTTAATGTCAATAACCTTGAGTTTATTATTTAGCAAGTCTTCTGTGACGGAATGTATCGATAGCAGGGCGTAGTCATTTGAATAATACAGGTAATTTTTGATGGCTTCGGTACTATTAAAACTCACCACCGTATGAAGTTGATCAACCTGATGGTCTCGTAAGGCACTTGCGATGATATCTTTTGTTCCGGAGCCGGATTCCCTGCCAACCATGTTGATTTCCTTTAAAGTTTCGATAGTGATGGTTTCGTTTTTAAAGCTTCGATTAGCCGCATTGGTAACCAGTACAATTTCATCTTTGATCAGCTTCTTGAAATGTAGTTTCGGATTGGTATTTTTTCCTTCCGTAATACCATAATCCAGTTGTTGGTTTAGTATTAACTGTTCGATGTTCTCCGAATTATCGGAGGTTATTTTAAAGTTTGTCTGAGGAAATTGAGTTTTAAATTTAGCGATTACGCCAGGTAAAATATAATTCCCCACGGTGGTGCTTACTCCCATTTGTATACGTTCGGGAAACAATTCTTTTTTGGTTAAAAATTGTTCTTCAATTTTAGCATAGACATCCAGTATTTTATTCACATATACTAAAAACGCTTTGCCTTCGTCGGTAAGCTCAATAGCGTTCCTGTTTCTAACAAAGAAGGTGGTTTTATAGGTGTCTTCGAGGGTTCGAACCGCTTTGGAAATGGCGGGTTGTGAAATGGACAATTGCTCTGCCGCTTTGGTAAAGCTATTGTAATGCGCTACTGTTTTAAAAATGTGTAATTTATTTTTCATCTGTATGTCGTAGGAACCAAAAAGACAAGCTAGTGATGCAGTGGCTTTTTGGGAAGCATGGTAAAATTACAAAATCAAAACCTGAAGACTGTAATGGTCTGCTAGTCTTTTATTCTCAAAGAAAAAGATTTGATACCATGATTCGCACTCATGATTCGATTAGAGTGTAAAGTTATCCGGGTCGAGTTTGTGGGCTCTGTTCTTGTCTTCCAGAGCCGCCGCGATATTTCCAAGTTTCATATGTACTTCGCTTCTGTAATGGTAGGCTGCCGCTTCCTCATCCTCCATTTCAATAAATTTATTAAAATCTGAAAGGGCGTCTTTATAATTCTTTCTAATTAAATGAATAAAACCTCTATAGTAGTATGCCTCCATACAATAAGGGTCTATATGTAAACAAGTATTTAAATCATTTAATGCCAGACTCGTCTCTTTACGAAGCAACATTAGCTTTGAACGTTTATAAAAAGCATCCGCATTTTGATTATTAATCAATATTGCCCTGTTGAAACATGCTAAGGCCTTTTCAGTCATAGTCAATTCCAGGTAAACAGCTCCTTTATTTACATAAGCAATATCATTATTCGGATTTAACTCCAATAATTGATCGTATACATTTAATGCATCAGAGTGTTTCCCTATGGTTGCTAGTAAATTTGCAAGATTCAAAATAGCAATGGCATAACAAGGATTAATTTCAATAGCTTTTTTATAATGATTTATGGCTATAGTGAACTTATTAAGTTCTTCATAGACAATCCCTTTTAAATAATAGAATAATGGTTTTTCAGGGGATAACATCAATCCTTTATTCAGGTGATCAAACGCTTTCTTATAATTATTATTGGCATACTCCCAAAAAGCCAGGTGTTTGTATACTTTGGGATAGTTCGGGTTAATATCAACGCAATGCTGAAGATGAAGTTTAGCCAAATCGTATTTATT
Organism: Zhouia amylolytica AD3; assembly: GCF_000511935.2. Lineage (NCBI taxonomy): Bacteria > Pseudomonadati > Bacteroidota > Flavobacteriia > Flavobacteriales > Flavobacteriaceae > Zhouia > Zhouia amylolytica. The sequence goes on from NZ_AYXY01000019.1 coordinate 602,743, forward strand.
TTTTTCTGTGAATATAAATCCCATTAAACTATAGGCCTTATAATACTTCGGATCAATATTAATACAGGTATTAAGATCTTTTAAGGCGCTCCTGTACCACCACAGTTTGCTATAACATTTAGCCCTGTGGTAATAAAGACTTGCATGACTTGGATTACTTGCGATTAATAAGGTATAGACTTGAGCAGCTTTTCTGAAGTTTTTTATTTTATAATATTGCTTAGCTCTGTTTATGTATGATTTTACACGAAACTCAGTTTGCATGTTGAATAGTTTTAAATTATTTTAAATTAAGATTGTCATTCTATGCTTCTTCAAAGGATATATTTACTCCTAAAAGTTGGGCAATCGCTTTTCTATCATGGAAATATATGCCTCCAATTTTAGTGCAAGGCAGGGTCCCGTTGGCTCTCATTTTACATAAAGTACTATGACTTATTCCGAGTAATTTCCGTACTTCTGCCGATTTAATCCAATTCGTGGTGGAAGTATGCAAGGCTTCCTTAACAAGCATTTTAACTTCATTAATTAATTCATCTTTAAATCCTTCAAGGTCTTCTGCGGTAAGTAAAATTTGGGTCATAGTTTTAATATTTAGTTTTACTGGTAAGTTTCTGGAGCTTTTTTCTATATGATGTAGGTGTTAGATTGGTTTTAGATTTAAAAAAAATATTGAAGCAGCTTGGATTCTTAAAGCCTAATTTCTCTGAAATCTCAATAATAGATAAAGAGCCGGATAATGCAATTTCCGCTCGTTGTAACAGGACTTCACTTAAATAATATTTAGCAGTTTTACCACTTATTTTTTTAAGTTTTAAAGACAGGGTTTGTGGAGTAACACAAAGGCGATCTGCATAAAACTGCACCTGATGTTCGCTAGAAATGTGTTGATTCACTAATTTTAAAAAGTCTATGAAAATTTGGTGATCAACCAGTATATAATGCTCTGAAACAGGGAGTATCTTTTCTACCTCCATAAAAAAGATTACAAAGGCCAACTGTTTCAAATTACTTTCTAAAGAATTAAATGTCTGTGAGTTTGATTTATACCATATATAACTCGTTAATATTTTTAATATGATATATGTTCTATTACTTAATCTTAAATTGAAGGACTTTTCTTTTTCAATCGAATGAAAATATAATTGAGCCAAGCCCGAAGCATTATACTTTCCGAGAACAGTTAAGTTAATTTGAATAAGCCAAGCCTTAAAATCGGTACCGACTATGTTTAAGGATACCGGAAGTTTAGTTCCGATTAGAAATAGCGCTTTTTGATGCAAACTAGAATTGACATACCCACCAGACACTTGTAGTATTCCATATTGAATAATGATCAGGTATAAATTACTTGTTTGTAACCTTATATGCTCCGATCTATCTATGGATCTCATATTGTAATCAACATCCATAACTTAAATCATCATTAAATAAAAGCTTCTTTAATTTAATTAAAAGAGAGGTGCCCTGTGAATGACCCCTCCCTTTCTCCGAGGTTTATTCGGGGATTATTTTAACTGTTGAATTAGTGTTTCTAAAGCTGCCTCCTCATTGCTTTCCAGGGCGCTATTAATCCAGGAAGCTATATGACCGACGGCTATATCCCAATCTTCATCTTCACGTTCTTCGTCATCGCCATAGGTTGTCAACATTGCCATATCTGAGGTGGTATTTAACACCTGTATATCATAGCTATTAAACTGGTTGTCTGTTAGTACATTGTATTGATATTGAATTAAATAATCATAAAGTTCAGGATCCGGTTGGTACTGGACCATCAATATGGTATTAGCAAAGTTTGACAAACTGTTTTTCGCGGCAGTACTTAAATCTGAATTCTCGATGAGTTGCCGAAGCTCCTGCCTGGTAATATCCTCATAACTAATTCTCAAAGAGATACCTGTATTAGTATAGGTGTTTAATCCATATTTATCCGAGAGTTTGTGAATTAAGGCACTTCTTTGCGCAGTGCTTAACGGACGATCTACTTGTTTTAAGTAATCGGCTTTAATTGATGTATAAAGCGATTTAGTTTCATTGGTTATTATAGATCTAGAGGCCTTATGTTCCGGATTATCAGTATAGTCTCCTTCATTATTGCTACAGGAAACAAAAAGAATGCATATAAAGTATTTGAATAAATTTTTCATGATTTTGATTTAATGTTGTTTTAATCTGTGAATCAGTTCAGTATTCCGGAAAAGTTGAACCAAAGCCCTGTTTATGGGCCTATTTGGCTTTTGAATTCGAATCAAAGCTAGAAGAGAATCATACATCAATCAAATGACTACAAATGCATTTTCGTAAATTTAAATACGTATTTTCTGTAAATAATTAATCTTTTTACCGCTATTTTTAGCAATAATTCAATACATTTATAAAGATTACAGATATAAGTAAATACCCTGTATTCGATATCATTTATTTTGAAAATATCAGTTCAAATATTACTTTATATACTGTTGTGGCCTTTACACTTCGTAACCGCCAGTGCACAAACACAGGGTCTAAACAACCTCGATAGTTTAGTGTCAAACGACTACGCTACCTTAGCTCATAAAATTAAACTTTCGTCCAAAGGCAGTATTTCACAGCAAGCGTATTTAAAGGCCTATTTAATGAAGGCCAGAGCAGAAAAAAACGATACTGAAGAATTTTATGCCTACAAATACTACCTCCATCGCACCGATCATGTTCAAAAAATCCGATTTTCAGATAGTATGCTCATGGTCGCCAAACGTATTCAAGACAGTAGTTTAATTGCGAGTAGTTACCTCACCCGAGGAATTGTTCATTATGGAGCGAAAGACCATACTGCAGCTCTTAATAGCTACCTCAAAGCAACAGAGTATCTTACCCTGGATAAAACACCCTATTTATATTACAAGAACCAATACCTCATCGCACAGGTTAAGTACTATCTGGGCTATTATATGGAAGCATTGTCATTACTCAATGAATGCCTTCCTTATTTTAAGCATCATAAAGAAAGAGCCTACCTGAACACCTTACACCAAATAAGTCTATGCCAGAATCGCATGGGAAATTACGGGGATTGTTCTGAGACTAACAAAGTAGGACTAGAAGCATCCAGGCGATTGGGTATGGCAACCATGGAAATCTATTTTAAACTTTCGGAAGGGGTTAATCAATACTCCAGAGACAATTACCACAATGCCCTTACCTTACTTAATGAAGTATTACCAGGTATTGCTAAAAGGGATGACTTCGCTAATAGTGCTATCGGGTATTTTTATCGTGGAAAAAGTTACTTGGCACTGGGTAAAAAGGATAAGGCTATGGATGATTTCAAAACCGTTGATGAAAACTTTAATGCGCATCATTATATCCGGGCAGACCTAAGAGAAAGTTTTGAGATCCTGCTAAAGCAGGCTATTTCTTCTGATGATACCGAGCAACAACTTTATTATATTGATCAGTTGGAGCGCCTAGATAGTGTTCTTAACCAACATAACTACTACCTCTACAAAAAAATATTCAAGGAGTACGATACCAAAGCACTGGAGCGCACGAAATCTAATTTGGAAATACAGCTCCGCAAGGAACACAAAAGAACAGGATACCTAACTGCAGGGTTGGGGATCGTTTTTTCGCTATTAGGTTTGTTTGTGGTTAGGCATTTAAAAATCAGAAAACGCTATGAGGAGCAGTTTAAAAAACTGATGGATGAGGAACCGAAGGAATCTGTAGTATCTCCTGTTGCCCCCCTTAACTATTCGGATCTAAATATTAGTGAAGATGTTTTGAGTACAGTCATCAAGCAGCTAAAAACTTTTGAGGAGAAGCAGCAGTTCCTGGATGAAAATTTATCTGTAAGTAAATTAGCCGCTCAACTTGATGTAAACTCCAAGTACCTATCTAAAATTATAGCTCGTTTCCGAGGTAAAAGTTTTGCCAACTACATCAATGACCTCAAAATAGATTTTATCGTGGCGAGATTAAAAAAGGAACCCATTTTAAGAAAATACACCAATGCTGCCCTGGCCAAAGAAGCTTGTTTTAGCACTACACAACGGTTTACGAGAGCCTTTAAATCAAAAACGGGGATTAGCACCTCCTACTTTCTCGAAGAACTTAAACGGGGTCTTTAATGAATGACTGTCTGTTTGGAACCATTTAATGTTCAATAAATGAATTTTAGCACGTTCAAAACCTCCTCCACTTGAATTTCAAAACATATAAAATCCAACTTTTATAGTATTCTTATCTATTTAAAGGTTTTTTAAAAGTGTCTATTCAATCCTTTGCAATACTTTAGCAATGGTTTCAAAAGCTACACTTACAAGGCATAATAATTAAAATATACACTACTAATGCCTGAAAAATGAAACTAAAAGCCACTATTATTGATATCATCTGCCTCTTCTACATCCTGTTGTTTGTATATGCTGCGGTAAGTAAGCTATTGGATTTTGAAACCTTCAGGGTGCAGTTGGGGCAGTCTCCCATGCTCACCAATTTTAAGGGGCTGGTGGCCTATGGTGTTCCTTCTATTGAACTTGCACTTGCGCTGCTACTCATAGTCAAAAAATTTCGCATCCCAGCTTTATATGCGAGTCTTGGTCTTATGATGGCTTTCAGTATGTACATCATAGCCATTTTAAACTTTAGTGACCATATCCCTTGTTCATGTGGCGGGGTGCTCGAACAACTGGGGTGGACGGAACACTTGGTATTTAATATAGTATTTATGTTTCTGGCAGTAATCGCAATAATCCTTGAATCAAATAATATCTCTACAATACATGAGAAAAATATCAAACAATACATAAAAACTTAATTGCGCAATTAAGGAAGGGGAAGCCGAAAACCTTAAAGAGTAGGCATTATTTAAAATTTATAAAAATGAAGACAAAAGTTTTTAAAACCGTCCTACCAGCCTTTGCTTTTTTAGTAGCAATAGGTATTGCATTTGCAGCAGATGCAAACAGTAGTAGTCAGATTGGTTATTACGACGATCCTTTTATTCCCGGAATTCAGCAAGTGCAAACTCAATGTTCGCCAATGGCAACGGGTGAATTATGTACTCATAATGGTTACCAATTGTACGACGAGCCATCACTGGAGAATCCTTTAAAAAGGGTTGAATAGTAGTTTATTTTAAATTAAAAGGCTGCCTTTTAATTTAAGGCAGCCTATTTATATTACACTTACTAATCTAACTCTAAATATTTACGTATTAAAGGTTCCAACCTTTCTCCCCTGGCATTTCTATCTACTATTCTTCCTTCTTTATCCAATAACCAAACTGTCGGCAAACTATTGATGTTATATAGTGAATGATAACTAACCGACACATTTGAAGCTTTATCTAAACGCTGCGGCCAGGTAGCCCCGGTTTTTTCCATAATCTTCATTATCTGTTCTCGGGATTCTTCTCCATTGGCTATAATCCCAATTACTTCAAACCCATTGTCTTTATACCTGTCATAAAGTTCTTTCACATGGGGCATTTCTTTAATGCACGGAGGACAGTAAGTTGACCAAAAATCAATTAATACCACCTTTCCTCTCAAATTCTTCAGGTTTACCTTCGTACCATCCATAGCAGTAAAACTCATTTCTAAAGCCTTTGATTTGGCATTATTATCGTTCATATCCTGGGTGTTTAGTGCCTTTATATTCTCAAGGGCCACTTTTTGCAATGCCTTTATTCCTTTATGCTTCGCTATTTGGTTTTCATTAGTAAATTCATAAAAGCGTTGCCAATAATATTTCCTAAGAGAAGGAACCTTTGAGTGATCTGTTACATATTTCACAAACCGATTTGCATAGTGAGTCATGGATTCCAATTCGGAATATTTGTAAAATAATTGTTCTATGCGCTGATAAATACTTTCCCAATAGAATTGATAAAATTGTTCCCAAAAATCCTCTTCAAGTGATTCTCTCTCCAATCCAACAAACCACCTATTGGCTATAAAAACATCCCGATTAATCAGTGACTGTTCGATTTCAAACTTATCCTGTGGCGAGGCATTTGATGCTAAAAATTTTTCTACATACTTGTTTCCTTTCTCCAACCACAACTCCATTGCGCTTTTGTTAATGGGTAGGACCCTTCGAAAACGGTCAGCTCCTTTCCATTTATCAGGACCATAGAATGCATTAAGAATTTCAAGTCGCTCTTTTTCTATAGTTTCCGGGATAAATACCGGTAAAAAGAATGCGCTTAAATACCACTGCAGTACCTCTTTATAATACTTCGACTCCGGGTAATTATTCATAAATTTTTCAGCCATAACAGACCTTTTGCTATACACTTCATCTTCATATCTCTTATATACCAATAAACTTGGGCTTTTGGCTTTAGCTTCCTGCTCCGGGGTATTGTAATACAGGAGCTTTAGTTCATTAAATTCTTTCCAGTCCTTTTCCTCCTGGCTACTTTGCGATTGAGGGTATCCCCTGTTATGCATCAGTATCAATGAAAGTATGATGAATAATATTGAATGTAATTTCATGGTCCTTTTTTATATTTATTTAATGAAATTGGTTTTTAGTAACCACTATTCTGTGGTTGTAGTTTCGGATTCATTTCCAATTCATTAATGGGAATTGGGAATAAAGTATCAGTACTTCTCCAATTAGGCTTCAGATTCTCAAGAACCTGATTGGCCTTCTTTAATCTTTTAAGATCGAACCAGCGGTGTCCGTGTTCTGTAAACAGTTCTACCCGCCGCTCCCTGGTAATAGCTTCTATGAGTCCAATTGAACTTCCAATATTCACTGGCGGTAAGCCTGCCCTTTCTCTAATCGTGTTCAAATCATTCTGTGCTCCCACTATATTATTTAAATGCGCCCTGGCCTCGGCGCGAATTAAGTGTTGTTCCGCCATTCGGAATACGATGGAGAATTCTAAAGATTCATTGGTAGTATTTATTGTTTGCTTGTATTTATATGGAAAATACAAGGTGATATCGCCTGCTGTACTTGAAATACTATTAACCCAATGAACTCTTCTTAAATCGTCTTGTTCGAAAGCAGCTAATAAATTGTTATGTAATGAATAGGATTGTCCCGGAATAAACTCTATAATTAACTGAGCTGCTTCATAGGTGTTTAACTGGATAATACCTTCAGGTTTAAACTGCCAGATGGTTTCCGGTGAATTCTTTAAAAATACTTTGTCGAGATCCTCCTGTAAATAATATCCTGTTGTATTAATTACTTCAGTGGCTATCGTTTGTGCCTGTTCCCAATTACCCCTATACATATGCATTCTTGAAAGCAAGGCTTTTGCCACTATTTGATTGGGGATCACTCGCTCACCACTCTCATCTTCAACGGGTAATAATTCAGAGGCCTTTTTTAAATCTTCAATAATATGCTCGTACACCTCATTTTCATCATCCCTTGCCACCTTGTTATTCAAAAGGTAATCGGTAGAAGTTATATAGGGAACGTCTCCATACATGGTTACCAATAAACTGTGAAGGTAAGCGCGTACAAAATAGGCCTGCCCCATAAATCTTTCTTTATCGTTTGAACTAAGTTCTGTTGCATTATTGACCCCTTCCAGGATATTATTTGCCAGGTAAATTATTTGATAAGCGTTACGCCACCATTCATCTACCAGGCCGTTCGAGGCGTTTACATTATGCGTATACATGGCCAAATAATCATTACTAAAGCCATAGTAATCGAGTTCATCGGAATAAATCCCCATAACGATACTCAAACCGTTCAGTCCGGAAACCATTCCTTGCTCACGCATTTGATAATACATATTTGCAATAGTGGAGGCTACCGTGTTAGGATCTTGAAAAACTTCCTCTGCGATCAATACATTTTTAGGGGGATCCACTTCGACGAACTTCTCACATCCTATCATTATCAGTGCCAACAGGCTGATAATTCCTATTTTTAATGTACTGTTACGATCCGGCAGAAAAACGCTTAGTATCCTGCTCTTTTTATTTATATATCTATGCTTTTTCATCATTCGAAATATTAATGGTTAAAATCTAAGTTGCCCCCCTAAGGTGATTTGTCTCAGCGGTGGTAAAATATAATTTCGGGGTTGTTCAGGGTCGGGTCCGCCATAGTTGGTGATGGTGAGCAGATTCTGACCCTGTATATATAATGTCACATCCATTACTTTACTAAGTGATCCAGGAAGTTGATAAGACAAGGTTACATTCCTCATACGAAGAAAAGAGGCATCAGAAACTGCTTTATTGCTATCACTTTGCCTTTGCCCTGCCTCCCAGACTCCGGGAAATTGACCGAATGTGGCTCGCTGAATCGAAGCATCATCACCTTCATTTCTCCAGCGATCGTATAATTCAACCGGCATATTATAGTTATACCCGGGGGTTGGATAAGATCTATAGAAATTATAGGCCTTTTGTTTCTTGAATTGAAAGAATACCTCTAAAGAAAGATTCTTGTAGGTAAAAGTATTCCCAATCCCCCCATAGAGTTCCGGTGCTAAATCCTCTATCCATTGTTTATCATCAATAGCATTGATAACACCATCATCATTAAAGTCTCTGAACCGATAGATTCCTGTTTGAGAATCCACACCCAGGGATTCATAAAGTTTAACAATGGTCAACGGTTTTCCTATCACATATTTATTGGCATAGGTAGAGGTAGCAAGGTCGGGAAACGCTACTAAATTGTTTTTAGGTAGTGTCAGGTTAAGTGTAGTTGTCCAATTAAAATCCTCCCCGGCAATATTTACCGTTCTTAGATCGAATTCCCAGCCTGTATTTTCAACGGTTGCTTGAAAGTTACCTGTCAAAGATTGAAAACCGGTAGTAGCTGCCAATGGTATTCCTACCAACTGATCGGAGGAGCGATTTTGATACCATGCTGAATTCAGTACAATACGATCTTTAAAGAAATTGAGGTCTAAAGCTAATTCAAGCTTTTTATTAGTTTCCCAACCAAAAACCGGGTTATATATACCTGTAGGGTATAGCAGGGTAATTCCATTGTAATCATTTCCCGATACCCCGAAGGTATTCAAGAACTTATAATCTCCAATATTATCGCTCCCTGTTGTCCCGTAACTCCCTCTTAGTTTACCATAATTCAGAAATCCATTTTCATCTAAGGACAACGAGTTACTAAAGATCCAAGCCAAGCCTAAAGACCAGAAATTACCAAACTGTTTGCCCGACCCAAACCTCGATGATCCATCTCTTCGACCGGTTAGGTTGAGGATATAACTGTTTCTCCAATTAAAGTTCAGCCTGCTAAAAATTGACTGGTAATGATATTCGCTTTGGCCATCATTTAAAATTTCTATGGTATTGGCGGCAGCAAGGTTTTCCAACATCAGATTATTAGGAAACCCTGTTGCTTTAAGCACCGTTTGATCGGTTGTTTGTTGTTGAAAGGTAGCCCCTGCCAAAACACCGAAACTGGCGTCATCCCATTGATGGTTCCAACTTAATTGCGGTTCTATGATCCAGGAAGTATTGGTAGCCCTTTTGCGGGTTTGAGAGGAATAATTCTCAGGGGTGAATCCATATTTCGGATTCCTGGCGGTACTAGGCATGAGCTTATACGAATCCATCTGATAGTTATTATAGCCAAGGTTGGTTTTAACCTGCAGTGCTGGTAAGATCTGATAAGACACCTGGGCATTCGCCATGAGGGTATTACTTTGTGTCTTGTACTTCTCTAATAACATGGCCAATGGATTATCCCAGGAATTATCCTCCCAGTTTAGCTGTCCTTCGTCGTCATATAACGCTGGGGCATTTGGAGCCAATTTGTAAGCGGAAAGGGTTAGGTCAGTACGAGGTAAATTGTTGGTTTCAACAGTATAGTTCGAGGTTAAGTTCAAAGCAAATCGTTTGTTCTTTGAACGGTGATTCAGGTTACTGTGTACTGCAGTATTCCGATACTTTGAATCTCCGGGAAAAACTGTAGTTTCATTTAAATGAGCACCACTGATCCGGAATCGAGTCTGATCACTACCTCCTGAAACTGATAGTTGTAGTTTCGTTCGATAGGCGGTACCCCCCAATAAGGTTTGTTGCCAATCGGTATATCGGTCCTGATCCCATGTTTTTAGATCGGGCCATACAAAATCAAAGGCCGGGTTTTCTAAAAAGCTACCAAATCCGTCATTCTCCACCCCTTCTTTCCTTATTTCCAGGTATTGTGGGGTATTCATCAGCTCGAGAAAATGAGAAACATGTCCCATGCCACTATTAATAGTTGCCTGAAACTGTGTGGGACCGGATTTTCCTTTCCTGGTGGTAATTAATACCACTCCATTTGCCGCTCTTGAACCGTAGATAGCGGTAGCATCGGCATCTTTTAACACCTCTATACTTTCGATATCTGATGGATTTAATGCATTAAGCGGACTCACATTACCATTATTGATACTTCCGGATACACTGGCTGATGCCAGTGAATTTGCATTGAATGGAACCCCATCTATGATGTATAGTGGATTGGTATTTCCGTTTATAAAATTCTTACCTCGTATCTCAATGTTATATCCTCCTCCGGGTACTCCGGTAGTCTGTTGAATATTAACCCCGGACATATAACCTTGCATGGCCCCGAGCGGATTGTTGACGGGCTGTTTCTCAATTACGCCTGATTTAATGGTACTGATACTCCCTGTACGCTCCTTTTCAGATACGGTATAATACCCTGCATTTACTGTAACCTCCCCAAGAGCGGTTACATCTTCGGTAAGGATTACATCGAGTTGTAATTGATTTTCTACCGGGACCTCTTCGGTTTTAAATCCTATAAATGTAAATACCAGGACATCATTGGGCGTTGCCGTAATATTATAAACTCCTTTATCATTAGTAAAGGTGCCATCCGTAGATCCCTTAATAATTACTGTAGCTCCCGGAATGGGTTTACCCTGCTTATCGGTTACGAGGCCGGTTATTTGTTGCTGGACTATAGGTAAGGGAGTCCTGGGTTTGCCAAAAGCGGTATAGCCTAATAGCATGATACATAAAAACAGGATAAGTAACAGCACGATCCTGGTCTTGTTCAAGAAATTATTTTCCATAATTTTGAATGGTTTAATTAAACTTGGTTTTAATTGAATTTACCCTCTGCCTCCACGCCAATGTTGTCAGAGGGTTTTTTAATTCTTTGTCATTCCGTACTTGTTACGGAATCCATATGTAATGGTGCTAACAATGTCTTACCCCTGCACCCCTAAAGGGGACATTGTTTATTACTCTCTTGTCATTCCGTACTTGTTACGGAATCCATATGCAATGGTGCTAACAATGCCTTTCCCCTGTACCCCTAAAAGGGCGACCAAGCGTTTAAAATTAGTCCAGTGGTCTGATTTAGCGATGGGGCGAGCTGGCGCGTTGGATGATTTGGATAAATTGATTTTTCCAATCTGTCATTCCGCGCTTGTTGCGGAATCCATTTACTTTGAGTGTTTCTTTCATATATATTTCATTTTTTAGTAACAATTCTTACTTTATTTGTTGGTTTAATTTTCATATCTTTATGATGAACATTATGATCAATGCTTAATTGTTCGTTTACCCAAACAAGATCTATCCCCTTGGGAATAGATTTTTTTAATCCGATTACAACCTGCCCTACGGCAGGTTTTTTTAGTTTATGAGTTCCTTAGTTTTCTCAAATAGTAACCAGGTGGACAAGCCTGCGGAACAATTAATTATCTTCTAAACAAACCACAGGCCTGGTTGACATCCATCGACTAACTCAATTATTTATTATGTTCATTTTTGTAAAGGCAAAAGATATTCACCCCATACCAAACATAACATTCGGACGGATCTATTGATTCATTTCTTATGCTCACGTTGTTATCCATTTTATACAAATACTCATGAATGCAATGCATTTGGACAAGCAAAAGAAATGAACAATAATTCAGTAAATAATCTATTTGAACACGCACAGCCGGATACTGTGTTATATGTAGTCGTCAGTTACAGGAGAAAAAGAGTTTCGAATTTCCGGGACACAGCATGATAAATTTCTGTATCTGGATTCTGCGACATACTGAAACGAGTTCAGCAAAAGGGTGCAGAATTATAGTTTAGCGTCACTCCTGTAACTATAATAATCTTAAACCGGGTTCTTCGGTTTCTTTTTAAATAATATATAAAATACAGTAAGCTGCAATTCATATACGGTAGTCATCCTTTGTTTTGTTTGTTGTTTCATCCTATCCTTTAATATTTTCCAAATAATCATTTCGACTAAGAATTAACATCTTAATGCAAAACCTCGAACGAAAACCAAGAAACCAAAACTTAGAAGTAAAGTAACACGGACTGTTTTAAACTGATGGGCGTGGAACTCTACCTACCGAACTGAGGTACTGGTATACCCGCACACGAATAAGTGAGCCCACACCCGGGTTGTGAGCTAATGTACTTATTGTCTTGTGTGCAAAAATTACCAGTTTTCAGTTCAAGACTCTAAGCAATTGCCTCTAATATTTTTCTTATAGAAGAATCGCAAAAATATGTAATACGTAGCTAATATAATAAATTTTCTTACATATTGTCAAACTTGACAATTATTTTCGATTAAAAGCCATGATCTTGTTGTTATGAAAGAACTAAAGGCTGCTTACACAAAGAAATTCGGAGAACATTTAAAGGAATTGATTCAACGCCATAATACCGATGTACAGACCGTTGCCTCTATTGGTAATATCGAAAGTAAACAAGTATACCGAATCATCAGTGCTGAAAATGAACCCAAGATCACTACCCTCCTACCCATCGCCAAAGGCCTGGGAATCGAAATGAAAGATCTTTTTGATTTTGATTTCGATTTTTCTGTGGAAGGTTTTGTTGAGGAATAACTTAATTTCTTATAAAATCAAAAAGCCATTCATAATGAATGGCTGTTTTTGGTTGAATTTTTATAATGTAATGACTTTGGCTTGATTCCAGTTTATTTGTTTATCTGCTTCGGATGCATGAATATTGGTAAAGCCGTCCTATTAAAAAGCTATTACTTCTTCTTCTCCATTAATCGCTTTAATGCTTCGGACTTTTCTTCATAGCGGTCCCTGTTCCTTTTAAGAGGAATGCAATACATTACCAATAAAAAGACGGTAATTATAAAAACAGGCAACAACCACTTATAGTTTAAATAATTAGCCAATACTACCATAAAACCTACAAATAACAAGTTGAGCACACTGATAAACAGACTGGCTCTTTTATGTGACAATAAGAGTCCGTCAGTAAATAAGTGATGTAAATGGTTTCTATCTGCAGAAAATGGTGATCGCTTCTCCAAAACCCTCAACACAAAAACTCTGGCTGTGTCTAATAAGGGAACAATTAATATGCTAACAACAATAATTGGTGTATTCTCCTTAAGAAATGGTAATTCCGCCACTTTTATAGTATTGAGAGACAATAACTTTATACTCAACACACTAATTATAAAGCCTAATAACAACGAGCCCGTGTCGCCCATGAAAATCTTACGGTTTACTGAGAGGTTATAATAAAGAAACCCTAAGAGGGAACCTAACAAAGCAAAGCATAAGAGCATAAAAAATGGAGCATCCACACTGTAAAATATATACGCATACACTCCTGAAATTACCATACCGACCATGGAAGCGAGCCCATCTATACCATCTACGAGATTAAAAGCATTGATGACAACAATCATAAAAACAGCAGCCAAGATCATTCCTAAACTAAATGGTATATTATCTATCCCCATAAATCCGTTCAGAGAATTTATTGATAAGGCCGGGATGAACAATATGAAAGCTATAGCGCAAAATTGAGCTAACAGCTTTGCCTTTGGACTTATAGATACCAGGTCGTCTTTCAAACCCGATATAAACATAACTGTAATTGCCGGCATAAAATAAATCGCCTCTTCATTAGGACCAAAAGACCTGATAAAAAACAGCGTCCCTATTAAGGATAAGTAAAAGGAAATTCCTCCCAGGGTTGGTGTTTTCCTATTATGGGAACTCCTCACATTGGGATCATCCATTAGGTTTTTATCCCTAACCACCTTAATAATTTTAGGGATGGTCAACAAGGTAAAAACAAAACAGCCTAGAAAGATTGCTATGGTGTATAATAGCATGTGGTTGTCTTGGTTAGGTTATTGGGGTAAATATAAGAGGATAATATTAAAATCTATTCTTTAAGGTTTTATAAATTAACGACCTTAACCTTATCCCAATTAATCTTCTTTTCTGCCGATGCTATATCCATAAAGTTGAAATCATTCAACCATCTTTGTAGTTTTGGTTTTGCTTGCTTTAAGCCATAATACGATTTGAACTTTCGCGTTAGAGACAACCCAGGCAACATAGGTTGATCAAAATCAAAATCACGTGGATGGAAATAAGTCATTACATAATCGGACTTTTGTGTAAAGCTTTTAATTGCCCCATATGGGAATAATCTAAAATACCCTCCTCCTGAAAAAACAAGCTTCTTTCCTCCTATTTCATGAGTATTAATAGGTAGTTCTTTTAACCGCATTCCGTTTAACTCAATATAAGCAGGTTCTGCATGTCCAAAAGAATTAAATCCTCCATGTGCACGTGATGCCGGAAATACAGAACAATCTATTTCAATGCCATTCTTCAATAAAGTCTCAAATGCCCAAGGAGTTTCAGAAGTTATTGAAAATCCGGGGGCTCTAAAACTTCTTACTTTTTGTCCAGAAGCATCTTCCAGGGTTTGAATAGAACGTTTTAAATCCTCTTCAAACTGTTTAGGCGATTGGTCATAAACTAACTGATGTAAATGCGTATGAGAACCTACCTCAAAACCTCTGCTTATAATTTCTTTAATTACTTCGGGATATTTCTCAGCTATCCATCCCACGCAGAAAAATGTAGCTTTTTGTTTAGAGTTATCTAGCAATTCAAAAATAGTATTCATATTTTGATGAATACGTGATTCGAAATTACTCCAATCCTTTTCAGTCTTGGTATGGTTGTTATCCAGGACGTGGAACCATTCTTCTATGTCGAAGGTTAATATATTCATTTTTTCCACGAATTTAATGACTTGCCAATCAGGACCTCTGTTTTCTCAATATCCTCTTTAAAAATTTCATTAAGCTGCTTTTTAAGCATATTGTCCAAATCATCTTTAGCATAAAAACCTTTCGCAATTTTCTCTAAAACGCTGCGTGGTATAATATTCATTACAGAATTCCTCACCCCATTAATAACTTTTGAATTTCTTGAGGAAATTAATTTAATTAATTTATTTTTTGGACTTCCAGAAGGGCTATACTTAACTGAAGTATCATAATCGTTATACGCTTCTATATCTAAAAACTGCTCAATGTCATTTAAAACTTTAGCTGGGTTTTCTTGTATTTCATCAAAGAGCACCACTTTAACTTTGGAAAAATTTTCCTGAAATGCCTTAATTCCTTCAGCATATAGACTGCCTTGAGTATAAGCCCACATCCAATCCCATCCTGCACTCGATCTTTCATCCTCTTTTTCTAAGGCTAAACTAAAAGAGAGGTTTTCTCTCCCATCTCTAACCAAATTATTATAGGCAGAAAAACTACGTTCTATAGGGTTTCGAATAGAGATAATAATAGGGACATCACCAAGCGTTCGCTTAATTTCTGGAATTGTATTTTTATGATAATAGAAATAATCTGAACTTGCTTCACCTAATAATGG
Source organism: Zhouia amylolytica AD3 (assembly GCF_000511935.2). Classification (NCBI taxonomy): domain Bacteria; kingdom Pseudomonadati; phylum Bacteroidota; class Flavobacteriia; order Flavobacteriales; family Flavobacteriaceae; genus Zhouia; species Zhouia amylolytica. The sequence continues at coordinate 618,395 of NZ_AYXY01000019.1, forward strand.
AAAATCTTTCAGTCCATTAAATAAATTAGTGTAAGTGTTTAGATCCTTTACTATCTTATTATCAACAGTGGAATCACCAATTCCTTTCTGAGGAAAATTAATATGTAAACTACTAAAATACTTAGGTTCCTTTTTAACAGGAAAACCAATCTTAGGATGTTGATTTAAATAATGAAATAAAGAGGTAGTGCCACAGCGCGCCACACCCACAATTAAAAAATCCGGAAGTTGTTTTTGTTTCCCTCTCATTTTTTAATGGTTATAAGTCTTAAAGTAGGATATCTAAAAAAATATTTAATCATACTTTTTAAATTCATCAAAAAATGTTTACTAAACAATTTTCTTCCTTCGCGCTGAGCTTCATGTACTATATAAAAGCCAGGATTATAAATTAATTTCATTCCATATTTTCTTTTTGCCCTTCGACAAATATCTACGTCTTCATAGTACATAAAAAAACTTTCATCAAATCCTTCTAATTTTCTATATGATTCAGATTTAAAAATCATAAAAGCTCCACCAATCCAATCTGGATAAGCGATAATATTTGGATCCAAAGCAAAAAGTTTTACTTTAAATAACAACGAAACCAAAGGGTCTAATAATGCTGGATACTTTCTGTTATGCGAAGAAAAAGTACTTAAATCTATACTTTCATAAACCTTAACTCCAAAAATATCAGCATTACTATTTTCAAAGGTTGTCAAAAGTTCTTCAAACTGATCAGGTTGAATTGTAACATCTGGATTACATACAATAAAAATATCCTCGCTATCAGGAGATATTATCTCATAATTCTTATTGTTATTACCACCATAACCTCTTGTCTCCATATCGGAGTAATAATTAACATCATTTTGCTTACATAATGACTTGAATTGTGTTGACCCTAAATTATCTATTACATAAATATTTAATTTAAAGCCCCCGTATATCCTTGGTAATTTGAAAAAATTATCTATAATTAGTTCTTCATTATTATGGGATACAACAGAAAGGTGTACATTTTTCATATTATTATTTCTAATAATTCATTATTTTGGAATCCTCACTTAATTTTATATTTCTTTGTTTAGAAGTTATATTAGATCGGAATTTATTATTATTCAACTGTATCTGCCCTCCATTTCGAACGTCAAATCCTACATTATTGAGTTCATTATTTTTAAAAATTATTCGAACATTTGAAGGAATTTCAATTGAAGAATTTTTAATAAATACTCTCGCATTTCTCTTATCTATAATTCTATTATCATTAAATTCCATATAATTGTTTAGATATTCAATATCACTATTACCATCCCGTATAAACACAATGTTATTATGTTTATTATAATTTTCCATATATATATTGTTATGTTTGAAAATAACATTTTTTGACCCATTAAGAGTAACAAGAGCTCCACCACGAGAATTTTTAACCGTATTGTTATACATTACAACATCCTGACAACCTTCAACATCTAAAGCAACATCTTGATTATTTATCGTCAAATTGTCATAAACTTCTACATTTTTTGTCCTACTAAACCATATTGGAGAATATGTTTCTTCGATATGGTTATTATTTACTTTTATATTCTTCGAAAGAATATTATTTTTAGATAATTTATTCCCATTCCTGGATTTAGATGCTCCTCCATAACTCCAGATTCCAAACCTATAATTTGAAATAATATTAAACTCAATTAGCATATTATTAGAATAAAGCATGGTAATCGCAGAAATAGAGCTACCTCTAAAATTTCCTGAATAAAAGGTCTTATCACCAATACACTTATTATTCTTGATTTTTATATTTGACACCCAATTATTTGTGTTAATTGGTCCGGATTGAGCCCAATTCTCATATTCTTCATGTAATCTATTAAATGTAAATCCATTTTTAGGACCTATCCAAACTAACCCTAATTCAGAAACTGAATTATTTTCAATAGTTACATTCGTTTTATTATTTGGACTATCATACAAGGATTGTTGTAGAGATATAGCTGTAGCCACATTAAATTTACCAGTAAATGATATTTCATGTATATATACATCTTCTGGATTAATAATTTCAAAAATCGCCAAGGGCTTCAATGAATTAAATTTTGCATTACCAATACCTTCAATGACAGTTCCTTTCTCACCACATAATTCGATACTACCAGTGGTTTTCAACTTGTCATACTCTAAATAGTATTTACCTTTGGGTATAAATATTTTATCACTTTTTTCAATAGCATTTCTAAACACCTCTGTATGATTGGTGGTATTGCTATCTATTTCGATATAATAATAAACGGAATTTTGCCCTAACAAATTATTTGTTATCAAGATTAATAACCACATTGTGAAAAATTGTCGTATCATATCAAATTTTAGTTCTTACTTAGTCTTTCTATTAATTTATTAATAAAATCCTTGGAAGAATCTGCAACAGATAGGTAATCATTAGGTTCTATTCCTTCAGCTCCAACTGTTGTTGCAATTGTCGGAATTTTAGCTGTTATTGTTTCCAGTGTCTTAATTTTAATACCTGCACCATATCGCAAAGGCACGACTGCTACGCCTGATTTTTCAAAATATGGTTTCAAATTCTCGACAAACCCTGTTATTTTAATATTGTTAGATGCTAATCTTTTAATTTTATCTGGAACTCCTCCTCCAACAACATATAAAATTGTATTGGGATACTTAATGCATATTTCAGGAAAAATTTCCTTTGTGAACCACAGTATGGCATCTTGATTTTCCTCTCTGTGCATGGCTCCTAGAAAAAGAATTGTGTTTATCTCAGGTATTCTTTTTACCTTACAAATCCAATCATCTACCTTTGGATATAATACATGTGTATCTTTAATATTGGCCTGTTCCAGAAGCTTTTTATCTTTCCTATTTAAAGTATAAACTTTATTAAAGAACTTTAGGCTCTCTATTTCAAACTTTTTCATTCTTCTATATTCGAATTTATAAAAATACTTAAATAGTAAATTATTTTTCTTCGAAAGCCTCTCAAATGCTTGGTAAGTTACATCATGTTCAACAAACTCAATATTAATTTCTTTATATATATCTTTTACTTTTCTTGCATATAACATGGAAGATGTAAACTCAAAGAACATATTTTTTATTCCATAACGTTTTATTGTATTTGTAAGATCGTTCATTATATTATACTGAAAACGACCTGACACTTTTAACGGAAAATTAATGCTAAATAAATGATTAATCACCTTCCTGTATTTATTAAGTCTGTAAAAGTTCGTTTCTAAGCAGAAACTATAAATTTTAGGATCGAAAAAAGGCTCTTCTGTTTTATTAATGAAAGAAAACAAAATAATATCATATTTCTTAGATAATTCAGTGAGATGAGAATAAGCTACTTTTTGTCCAGCAATTGGGATATCTTTAGATGGTAACTGAGCCGAAAAATATAATAACAACTGCTTATTAGGGCTTTTATCTTTCATATTTAAATATTATATTATTTAAGGCCAAATATATCTACTGCTCTCTTTTTTTTGGTATGATATATTTAAAAATATTCCAAAATAAATACTTGAAACTATGAGAATTCCTTTGTCCAAAATTGCCGAATTTAAAACTGAATAAGGTAAAATTGTAATGATTAAAATAAATTGAGGAGAAAAGTTCTTATTTGATACATATATATATTTAATGCGATTTACTAACATAATATATGCAATAATTAAAATAATGAATCCTAAAGAGCCAAAATGTAATAATCCAATGAATATAGCCCCATCCGTAATAATATTTTGACTAATTTCCTGATCAGGAGAAATCCCCAAAATTGGATTTTCTAAAAAAGTATAATAGGCATTTTGATAGTCTTTAAAATGTTCCTCTGTTGAAGCAGATGCATATGTTTCTTCTCCAGTAAATCTATCAACCGCGTAAGTTACGTATCGGTTTTTACCGTACATCAATGCAATGGTGCTAAAAAATAATATTAATATCACAAGTGACCGCAAAACAGATTTTATAACTCCTTTTGTTAAGAGAATATTTCCATATATTAAACTAAGAGCTAAAAGAATATTTGCTCTTGAAAAAAGTAGAAATATCATCGACCCTAGAATAATTAGTTTTATTAACGTCTTTTTAGATCGTGTATTATTCCAAAAAAGTAACTCTATACTTAATAACAAATTTAAAAAATACCCCAAATTTATAGGATTACCAATTAGAGCATTAGGTCTATAAATAATAAAATCCTCTAATTCCCTTGTATATCGTTCAACTCCAGCTTCAATAAATAGGTTTGGAATTTCGGTAAATGCTTCAGGTAAAACAGCATGAAAAAAATATTGAATAAAATATATAGATCCTATTATGAAAAATGATTTTCTAAAAATGTTAATTAATTTAGGTATAACATTTGTATTAATACTTATAAAAAAAAACATAGAAAATAATGCACATAAATAAACAAAATAGACCATTATATCTGTAAATGAGATTACTGATATAAACGATAATGATATAAGTTTAAATAAAATGAATATAAAAAGGGCAAAAGTAATTGCTGCAAAATTTGATATTACATTTTTCTTTTGCGTAAGAAAAGTAATTAATAATATTGGTAAAAAAAGAAGAACAGTAATATTAATAGGACTAATTCTCAAATCAATATTTAAGAACTTTACAATAGCTACAAGTAGACCATTATAAATACACAGCGATAATAAAATACTTGCAACCCTACTTTTAGAAATAACAAAACCCATAAAAATATACTATAAAGACCTGAATACTAACAACATATTTTTCATATCCATTTTTATAAAAAATTTAATTCCCTTCATTAGCAAAAATAAATATGCAGCATATTTAAGCCGTGGAAAATTTTTATCATAAAATAATTTAATTCCTTTATATTTATATATTTCAGTTTTCGGATTCATTCTTTTTTGTTTTTCATCTGATTTAGTAGATGCGCCTTGATGATGATATACAATAGATTTTTCTGCAATTCCAATCTTATACCCCAATTTCTTAACCTTAGTTGACATATCTAATTCTTCGAAATACAAAAAATAATCTTCATCCATGTAACCAATTTCCTTTATTATTTTTGAATTGGTAAAAATTGAAGCTCCTATTGGATAGGATATTCTTTTTCCGAATTCCTTTTTAACGATAACCCTTCCAGTATATTTATTAAAACTCCCATAAAGTGATTGAACTTCATGTGGTGGTTCAAAATTTAATATTTTAGACCCCACTAAACCATAATTCTCAGACACAAAATACTTTTTTAAATTGGTAAGTGCTTCCTTATCTACAACAGTATCATTATTTAATAACCATATAAAACATTTACCATGGCTTAATTCAATAGCTTTCTTTATACCTATATTATTACCGTAGGAAAAACCTCCATTAACACTTGTAGGAATAACCAAAACTTTATCTCGAAAATTCGTGACATTCTTATCCCTTTCGTTCCATTTAGGTATCAAATAATTAATATCTTCTTCTTCAAGTTGATTAGATATATATTTATTAAGAATAATTAAGGAATTATCCGTAGATCCATTATCTACAACTATAATGTTGTTATTATCAAAACTGTGACGTAATAAATCTTCAACACATACAATAGTATCCTTCCAATTATTGTAATTAACAATTATAGTATAAATTGGGTCATTCATTTAAATAAATTTATTTAATAATCTATTTCAATTCTAACAAGTTATTCCATTTGTCAAAGATAATTCTTGGTGAATAGTTTTGCCCTTTTTTGAAAGCTTCCTTCTTCATTCGAATCAACTCTGGATTATTTTCAAAAAAATTCTGTAAATTCTGAATTGTACTTTGTACAAATTCATTTTCCGAAAAATATAATCCATTAATACCATTATCAATAATTTCTGTAGGGCCGGTATGATTAGTACTAAATGGTACTACACCCCTTGACATAGCTTCAATTAATACCATTCCAAATAATTCCTCCCATGCTCCTTTTCTTACAGAAGGTAATAACAAAATATCAGAAGCATCATATATCAATTTTAATTCTGAAGAAGATTTATATCCTCTAAAATTACAATTAGATCTTTCTCTACAAAATTTTTCAACTTCATCTTCTAACTCACCTTTACCAACAAATTCAAAATAAAACCTTTTAGGGTCAATTGATTTGATTAATTCGAATATTGATTTAATTCCTTTTGACTCAGACATACGTCCTACATAAAGACATTTAATGAAGTCACTATTACTGTTGTTCATTAATGAAATCTTTTTAGACACATATGTGTCCGGAATAGAATGATTAACAACACTACTACCATTAATAGAATAGTGCAACCCAATTTCATTTCTTGTCTTTTCTGAAACACAAAAAACACCTTTAGAGCTTTCTATAAATTTTCTCCAAATTTCCTTACTTATTTGTGTGCTGGCAAAAAGCTTTTTAGGATAATTCAAATATCCCCAACTAGTAAAAGAAGTATGATAATAAAATTTATGCCTTTTAAAAATTGGATAATAAATTAATAACCGCCAATCATAAGGAGCTATACCTACAATTATTGTTTTAGATTTGGAAAAAATCAATTCAATGAAAAAGTATATATTTTTTAATTGCTTTAAAAATAAAGCATAATTGAGAGTCATTAATGACTTAAATAAATTTTTAGAAACGGAAAATTCTCGATAAATAATCTTAACATTTTCTTTTTTAATTGAATACCACTCTAAAGCCCTATAATGACTATTACTACCATATTCATGATATATATATATACACTTTTTACTCATTCTAATAACCCAATTCTTTAAGTAACTCTATCGCTTTATGATTCTGATAAAATTCATTAATCCTTTCTTTATGTTCCTCTTTTTCCCATTTTTTTATAGAATCAGCACTTATTTTTCTTACTTGACCCTTCCATGCCCTATCCTTTTTAACATTTGTGTGTAAATGATAGTCTCTTACCTCTGTAACATAATCTTCATCAATAAAATCCATTATTGCTTTACATGTTTGGTTAAAATTGATAATTAAATCTTCATATTTAATCAGTAGTACATTTTTATTGTCTCTATAATTCAATCCAGCCTGCACATCATTAACCCACCTATCAACAGAAACCCAGTATTCATTCTCTAAAAGTGGGTGTCTTGATGTTACTACATCCCTACCATCCCTAACCAAATGAATAAATTTATAATTTTCATCAAAAAAGCGTTCTATTTGATTTATATACAAAATATTTGAAGGTGTTTTTTCGCACCAACGATGTGCTGTTTTCTTTATTGGATTTTGAATTATATTGTATTCAATTCTTCTTCTTCGCACCCAATCATTAATCACACCCTCTCTAAATTTATTAAAAAAATAGGCCTCATGATCAATCGCTTGAATTCTCGGATGGGCACCTAAAACAGATAACAATAATGTTGTTCCTGATCTACCGCAACCTCCAATAAAAATTGGATCCACATTCAACTTTTTTAAACTAATAATTCTAGGAGATTTAACAATAAAATCTATACTTTTAGAAAAAATATGCTTCTTTATCATTCTTAATTTTATTAAATCCTATGCGTTAGTCGACCAAAATTAATCTTAAACTTTTCAAAAGTAGAAAGTTCATTTCTTTTATCTTCGTATTTATATTTTAACATCTGAATATCTAAAGAATATTTATCTTTTATTAATTCAATATCCTCTCCATTAAAAAAATGAGAATAATGGGATACAGCTTTTTTACGTTCTTTTCTATGCGGAAGTTCGAAAGATGTTAAACCTAGATTTTTAACTAATTCAAAAAAATCAATTTTTAAATTTTCAAATGGAATAATTTTATCAACCATTATTTGATCATTTATAGTTATAAATTCATATTGGGATAATAAATGATCACCCCTATACTCTTTAACTGAAAAGTCTGTCAAAGTCTTTTTATACAATCCTTCTTTATTTAAAAAATTTCTAAAACTACTTTTAATAACTTTATTACCATTAAACCAAAAATAAGCTGATAATATGCGCTCCCAAGGATTTCTTACAACAGTAAATTTATAATACGAGTTCCATATCTTTTCGTCTACTAATTCCAATTCTAGTAACTGTTTAGCCGTAGCATGTTGTAAATGTATTTTCCTTTTAGGACACCAACCCGTTAGCGTTTCATAGTTCGGTGTCTTCCAATCGAAAGGATGCACTCCAAAATAGTTTTCAATACTAGACCCGGCACATTTGGGTATATGAATATAGATTACTTTACTTTTGTGACAAATCATTGAATTTATTTTTAATAATTATATTAGGAAATGTACTTACACCAATATACCTCTTAGCTAAGACCGTTTTAGCGATGTTGATAAACGCAATTGAAATAGCTGTTCCTATGGCAGCTCCTAGCGCACCATAGGATTGTATTAAAATGTAATTAAGTATTATATTTAAAATAACTGATAATATAGAAATATATGCATGTAATTTTTCATAACCACACATCATAAGAATTAAACCTGAAGCACCAGTAGCTATATTGACAAACTGTCCAATACTTAACACCACTAAAATTAAATAGCCCTCCTTAAACTCATGTCCCCACAATGACAAGACGTCAGTCCCAAAAACGAAAAAAAAGATCAATGGTAATAATCCGATAACCCATAATCCTAATGTTACCTTTTGAACCATCTTATTCATTTCTTCTATTTCATTTCCTGCATATAAGGCAGCAAGTTTAGGTGACAAAGCAGAATTGGTTACCTGTAAAAAGAATACTGTTAATAGAGCAACTCTTGATGCTACAGAATACAATCCAACATCCCGTGTACCACTTAACCAGCCTATCATAACACTATCAATACTTGAAGCTATTACACCTACCCCAGTTATTAATAAAAACGGTCTTCCCGACTTAAACAGCTCTTTTGTTTTGTTAGATACTGGAGTTTTATGTGAATACAATTTTTTCCAGTACAAACCTACGCTAAATGTTACAAATACACGACCTATAGCATAAGCAATAGCTGTCCGGACTATAGTTATTTCTATGTTTAGAGCCCACATTATTGCCAAAACTATCCCTATAACTGCAAAACTGAAGGTTTCATTCACTAAATTACTTTGCCAAATTTTTCGGTAACCTATAAGTGCAGATGAAAATATTCTTGAAAAGACCTGAAAAATCATCGCCACTAAAGCTATAGTAAGTGGAATGCTAAGCTTTGGATCTTTAAATACTGTTTCAGATAAGTATGGGGCAAATGCAATAAAAATGAGCACTATTATAATAGCCACTCCTCCACATAATTTATATGCAGAAAGCATATAGCCCCCTACCTTCCCCCATTCTTTCTTATGGTATGCTATCGCAATTTCTTTTATTAATAATTGTGGTAACCCTAATAGCGAAAAAATCAATAAAATAGACACAATTTTATTTGACAAGTTTATAATCCCCAATCCTTCAGCACCCAAAGTATGTCCCAAAAAAACACTCACCAACAGCCCAATTACCATTCCAGAAGCCTTAACCAAAGTTGAGGCTCCCGACTTTTTAACAACTTCTAGGGTATGAGCATCTAACGAGTATAATTTATTTTTAAGTTTTTGTATCAATTATTTTTATTGGTTTTATGCTATAGGCTTTAAGCACTATACGTATTATTTTAATGATTTGCTATTTCCTTAATTCCTCTTAAACAAGCCTTTAAGGCTTCCTTCCAATGTGGAATTACTAAGTTAAATTGATTTTTAATATCATCTTTACACAACACCGAATAATACGGCCTTGGCGCAGGGGTTGGGTATTGTTCGGTCGGAATGGCATTCACTTTACAATCTAAACCTGTAATATCCATGATTTCCTTAGCAAAATCATACCAGGAACATACCCCTTCGTTACTATAGTGATAAGTATTAATTTTATCGTTATTCAATTGTGGTATAATTTTTAAAACAGCTCCAGCCAAATCCCTGGCATAAGTCGGCGTACCAACCTGATCAACAATTACATTTAAACTTTCTCTTTCCTTACCCAAACGCAACATGGTCTTTACAAAATTATTCCCAAAAGACGAGTATACCCATGAGGTTCGGAGAATGATACTATTTAAAGGATTAATTTCCTTCATTACCTGTTCTCCTGCAAGTTTCGTTCTTCCATATATATTTACAGGATCAACCGGATGGTTAGGTTTATAGGGTTTGTAATGTTTGCCATTAAACACATAATCTGTAGAAATATGTATCATTTTTATATTATGCTTTTTGCAAGCTTCTGCCAGATAACCAACCGCTTTATGATTAACAAAGTCTGCCAATACTTCCTCAGATTCAGCCTTATCAACTGCCGTATAAGCGGCACAGTTAATCAAAACATCGAGAGTATTTTGCTTAAAAAAAGAAACTACAGCTTCTCTATCTGTTATATCCAACTCTGCCCTGTCCGTAAAAATAAACTGATCGGAATGACCCTCCGACAATACTCTTAATTCTGAACCTAATTGTCCTGAGGCTCCTGTCACCAATATCTTACTCATATAAATTCATTTCTATATCAAAAACGTCAGCATCTTTTAACAGTGGTTGCTTAGTATCTTTATCGGATAATTGTAGTATTTCTTCTGGTAGTTGCCAGTCGATCGCTAATGCCGGATCGTTATATAAAACCCCCCTGTCGTTTTCCGGACTGTAGTAGTTATCTACCTTATATGCAAAAACTGCTTCCTCGCTCAATACGATGAATCCATGGGCAAAGCCTCGAGGTACTATTAATTGCCTTTTATTATCTTCTGATAATTCTACTGCTACATGCTGACCAAATGTCGATGATCCTTTGCGGATATCTAATGCTACATCCAACACCTTACCGCTTATTACCCTTACCAGTTTGGTTTGCGCAGAAGGAGCTAATTGATAGTGTAACCCTCTTAATACGCCTTTGGTTGATTTAGATTCATTATCCTGACAAAAATTAATCTTATAGCCTAAAAATTCGGTTAATAGATCTTCTCTAAAGGTTTCTGTAAAATACCCACGATGATCTCCAAAAACTTTTGGTTCACAAATAATAACATCAGGAATTTGGGTTCTTATAAAGTTCATTTTCTCTCTTACGTTTATTCATTTCTTTGCTCGCCCAAAGAAACGAATCAAAGAAAAGGCGCCTTTTCCAAGGGATTTCAGTCAAAACAAACTTGATAATAGTATTAAGCATATTTGAAACTGACTGAACCGATTTGTAAACTCCGCGTTTCGCTATGCTCCACTGAATCTCGGAGCTTTACTGAATCTATCCTGCAGAAAAGGAATATTTTTTCATAAATTATTTAAACTATCAATTTTTATTATCTCTTTTTCTCAGCTCTTTTTAATAAATATTGTCCGTAGCCGTTTTTCTTTAAAGGTTCGGCTAATGCTTTTAGCTGCGCTTTGCTTATATATCCTTTTTCAAAAGCAATTTCTTCTAAACAGGCTATTTTTAATCCTTGTCTCTTTTCTATAGTATGGATATAATTTGAAGCCTCCAACATCGATTCATGGGTACCGGTATCTAACCATGCGTATCCTCGTCCCATTAATTCTACTTTGAGATTACCTTGCTTTAAATAGGCTTCATTCACTGATGTAATCTCCAGTTCTCCCCTACCACTCGGCTTTACATTCTTAGCAATCTCCACAACGGAATTTGGATAAAAATATAAACCTACTACTGCGTAATTACTCTTTGGTTCACTCGGTTTTTCTTCAATACTCGTTACATTACCTTTTTCGTCAAATTCTGCTACTCCATAGCGCTCAGGATCATTAACATAATAACCGAACACGGTAGCTTTACCTTCTTCTTCTACATTTTGCACTGATTGCTTTAATAAATAGGTAAAACCATGTCCGTAAAAAATATTATCTCCTAACACCAAACACACATCATCATCTCCTATAAACTCTTCACCAATAATAAAGGCCTGTGCCAATCCATCAGGACTGGGTTGCTCTTTATATAAAAGCTTCATACCCAACTCTGATCCATCACCCAATAACTTTTCAAAATTCGGAAGATCCTGAGGGGTGGAAATAATCAATACTTCTCTAATACCCGCCAACATCAAAACCGATAAAGGATAATAGATCATAGGTTTATCATAAACGTTCAATAATTGCTTAGACACGCCTTTGGTAATTGGATATAGTCGAGTGCCGGAGCCGCCGGCGAGAATAATTCCCTTCATATTTTCACTGATTAAACTGATTATTGTTAATTACGCGGATTTGTATTAATAAACCGTTTCCATTTTAAACTTGTTTCTCCGAAATTAACTAACAATCCTAATACTTTATTTGTTGACTTTAAATAGTTTATTACTTGTGCTTCATTTGACTGATGTATAAAATTAGAAGCTTTTATTTCGAGAATAATTTTGTCATAACAAACAAAGTCTGCTATAAAAAACTTGTTCATCGGTTCTCCTTTGTAATAAAGTTCTAATTTATCTTTCGTCCTAAAATGTACTTCATTATCATAAAACTCCTTCCCTAAAGCCTCATGATAAACAGATTCCAAAAATCCCGGACCCAATTCTTTATGGACGCTCATGCAACAGCCGATAATCTTATATGTTTCATCTTCAAAAAGCAGTTTTCCCATATCAGAGTAATCCGTTTATAATCCGTGTAATCCTTATTGATACTGCTCTTTATAATAATCTTGATACGATCCTGAGGTTACATGTTTTAACCATTCCTCGTTATCCAAATACCAATCAATGGTTTTATCAAGTCCTTCTTCGAAAGTTACAGATGGAGCCCAACCCAACTCTTTATTGATCTTTGAAGCATCTATTGCATATCGCAAATCGTGCCCGGGTCTGTCTTTCACAAAAGTTATAAGCTTTTCTGAAGTACCCTCTACTCTACCTAATTTTTGATCCATCAGTTTACATAATAGTTTAACCAGATCAATATTCTTCCATTCATTAAAACCTCCAATATTATAGGTCTCATGATTGCCTCCTTTATGGAATACCAAGTCAATAGCCCTGGCATGATCAATAACATACAACCAATCGCGGGTATAATTACCATCACCATAGACCGGAAGCGATTTGTTATTGATAATATTATTGATAAACAACGGAATTAATTTTTCGGGAAAATGATTCGGACCGTAATTGTTTGAACAGTTAGAAATAATATACGGCATACCGTAAGTCTCCCCATAGGCTCTTACAAAGTGATCGGAACTCGCCTTTGAGGCCGAATACGGTGAATTTGGATCATAAGATGTAGTCTCAGTAAACAATCCCGTCTCACCCAATGCACCATATACCTCATCGGTACTTACATGATAGAAACGTTTTCCTTCCCAATTGTTATTCCAAAGGTTTTTAAAAGCATTTAAAAGTACCATGGTACCCAAAATATTGGTTTTGGCAAAGGCCAAAGGGTCTGTTATCGATCGATCCACATGACTCTCTGCAGCTAAATGGACCACACCATCGAACTTATATGTTTCAAATAATTTATTTATAAAAATCTCATCAGTGATATCACCTTTTACAAAGGTATAATTAGGCTGATCTTCGAGATCCTTTAAGTTTTCTAAATTACCGGCATAAGTAAGTGCATCTAAATTAAAAATCTTAAAATCAGGATAATTATTCACAAATTGTCTAACGACGTGTGAGCCAATAAATCCAGCTCCTCCGGTAATTAGTATATTTTTCATAATGTATTATATAGTTTATTTTTATTCTCCGATTATGTAATATACAAATCCTATTTCTTTTAATTGCTCCTTGTTCAGAATTCCCCGACCGTCAAATACAAAAGCAGGTTTTTGCATTTGATCATAGATCTTTTTCCAGTCGTAAGTTTTAAACTCATCCCATTCCGTAAGCACTGCAATGGCATGTGCGCCTTCACAGGCCTGATATGGATCTTTGCACACCTCTAAACCTTCTCTGTTTTCTTCTGCTGTACGAGTATTTAGGTAATCCAGATCCGCATACATGCGTTCTGCCACTACTTTCGGGTCGTACACACTCACTTTAGCTTGTTCGTTCAAAAGATCGTCAGCAACATAGATTGCTGCAGACTCCCGGGTATCGTTGGTATCCTTTTTAAATGCCCATCCTAAAAAGGCTATCTTTTTTCCTGAAACGGTATTATAGAGCGTACTTACGATATTATCGGCAAAACGTCTTTTCTGATGGTCGTTCATTATAATTACCTGTTCCCAGTAATCAGCTACTTCATCCAAGCCATAGGTTTTGGCAATATACACCAGGTTTAAGATATCCTTCTGAAAACAAGACCCTCCAAAACCAACAGATGCCTTAAGAAATTTAGGTCCGATACGGCTATCCATTCCGATGGCCTTAGCCACCTCATTGACATCGGCTCCTGTCTTTTCACATAGTTCAGACATCGCATTAATTGATGATACCCGTTGTGCTAAAAAGGCATTGGCCGTTAATTTTGAAAGCTCCGACGACCAAACATTGGTTGTCAGGATCTGTTCTTGTGGAACCCAGTTGGCATACACATCAACCAGCGCCTGAATTGCTTCTTGGCCTTCCGGGGTTGTATCACCTCCAATAAGGACTCTGTCTGGGTTCATTAAATCAGCTATGGCTGTACCTTCAGCTAAGAACTCCGGATTTGATAAGATCTGAAACTTAATTCCATTCCCGTTTCCAGTGTTATCCAGAATATTCTTAATCGCCGAGGCCGTACGTACCGGTAGCGTAGATTTCTCTACAACGATTTTATCGTCTTTAGCTACGCGTGCTATCTGGCGTGCACACAGCTCAATATATTTTAAATCGGCTGCCATCCCTTTACCTTTACCATAGGTTTTGGTAGGAGTGTTTACAGACATAAAGATCATTTCTGCCTCGTCGATCGCTTTATCGACATCGGTAGAGAAGAAGAGGTTTCTTCCTCGGGCTTCCGCTACTACGGTATCTAATCCCGGTTCATATACCGGCAATTTGCTGACATCTTCATCATTCCATGCCGCAATTCGATCGGCATTGATATCTACTACGGTTACATTTATGTCTGGACATTTTTCTGCAATCACCGCCATGGTAGGTCCTCCAACATATCCGGCTCCAATACAACAAATGTTTTTTATTTCTTTCATCAATTACAAAAAACTATTTAACCAAAAACCAATTATTCAATAACTCTTCACGGTTATACAACATCTGGGCTTTGGTTTTATAGTCCATTACAGTAAAACCGGCATGTTCACAGATAGCCTGCCCTGCTGCTGTATCCCATTCCATGGTAGGGGCAAAACGCGGGTAACAATCGGCTACTCCTTCGGCTACCATACAGAGTTTTAACGAACTTCCCTTCGAAATAGCTTCAACTTCACCATGCTTAGTTTTTAACTCGTCAATATACTCCTGCGTCTCCGGTGATAAATGCGACTTACTGGCTACAACGGTATATTTTTCTTTTGGAACGTCTAATGGAAGTTTTTCTCCCAGCTGTATCAATTCATTAACCTTAGTATAAATAGATACATTTCTCACTTTAAATGCACCATCCTCCACTGTTGAAAAATACAATTCATTTAAAGCCGGTACAAAGATGACACCTAGAATTGGTTTTTGTTCCTCTACCAAAGCAATGTTTACTGTAAACTCTCCATTTCGCTTAATAAACTCTTTGGTTCCATCAATTGGGTCTACAATCCATAAGCGATTCCAGGTTTTACGTTCTTCGTAAGGCAGATGCTTCCCTTCTTCCGACAATACAGGAATATCGGTTTTCTCTAAAAAACTCATAATCACCTGGTGCGATGCAAGATCAGCTTTCGTTAAGGGTGAATCATCAGATTTAAAGTCTACTTCAAAGTCTTCATTCTCGTAGATATGCATTATTTTTTCTCCTGCGGAGAGGGCTGCTGTTATGGCGGTATGGAGTAGGTCTTTCATTTTTATCATTCCTGCAAAAGCAGGAATCTAATTTTATCTTATTAAATCATTTTATTCAACTTATTCTTTTTTGCATTGCCCAAAAAAGAATCAAAAAACGCTAGCCCGAACTGTTCGGCGATCCACTAGTTCTCGGTCTCTAAACCACCCGAACTCACTTCACTAAGGCGAAGCTCAAACAGCGTCTGGTTATTTACGCTCCCTGCGAAAGTGGATCCACGCCTGCCACAGTCTATGGCGGTTTTTTTTATAATCATTCTGAATTTATTTCAGAAGCTTTTTAAATTGTCACTTAACATTCTTAATCAGAACATACTGGTAACAAATTCCGAAACAACCCTTCGACTGTGCTTCGACAAACTCAGCATGACGCTCAGGGTGACAGTTCGGAATGACTTGTTATACTATCATTCCCGCTGCTACGGTTTCGTTGGTGGTATCGTCAACTAAAATGATACTACCCGTGGTACGGTTTTCCCTGTATGAATCGAACATTAATGGTTTGGTTGTTCTGATCTTTACTTTACAGATATCGTTCATTCCTATTTCCTTATCGTCTTCATTACGCTCTAAAGTATTGATATCGATCTTGTACACTACTTCCTTAATCATTGCCTTTTGATCGTTAGAAGTATGTTTGATTGTATATTTTGCTCTTGGCTTAGCAGCACCATCATTCAACCAACATAACATCACCTCTACATCTTGCGAAGCTTCAGGCTTGTTATTTGATCGAACGATCATATCACCTCTACTGATGTCAATATCATCTTCCAAGGTTATTGAAACCGACTGCGGTGCAAAAGCTTCTTCCAGC
This sequence comes from Zhouia amylolytica AD3, assembly GCF_000511935.2. Lineage (NCBI taxonomy): Bacteria > Pseudomonadati > Bacteroidota > Flavobacteriia > Flavobacteriales > Flavobacteriaceae > Zhouia > Zhouia amylolytica. The sequence goes on from NZ_AYXY01000019.1 coordinate 635,142, forward strand.
TCACCATTTAAGGTATCAATGGTTTTAATCTTGGAAGTGAATCCGGATGGCATTACTGTAACTTCATCACCTTTTCTTAATACCCCACTAGCAATTCTGCCGGCATAACCTCTATAGTCAATGTAGCCTTCACGCTGTGGTCTTAATACTGTTTGTACGGGAAAACGAGCATCTACTTTATTCACATCACTACTAATATGCATGGTTTCCAAAGTGTGTAATAATGGAGCTCCCTGGTACCATTCCATATTTTCAGATCGATTCACCACATTATCGCCCAACAAGGCACTAATCGGGATAAAACGAACATCTTTCACCAACATTTTTGAAGAGATATCCTCAAACTGACTAATTATATCATTGTACACTTCTTCTTTAAAGTCTACCAAATCCATTTTATTGATACATACGATAATATGCGGAATTTGAAGCAATGAAGCGATAAAAGCATGACGACGCGTTTGCTCAATCACCCCATGTCGCGCATCTATCAAAATAATTGCCGCATTAGCTGTTGACGCTCCTGTCACCATATTTCGAGTATACTGAATATGACCGGGAGTATCAGCTATAATAAATTTACGTTTAGGGGTAGTAAAATAACGATACGCCACATCTATAGTAATCCCTTGCTCGCGCTCATCTCTTAGACCGTCGGTAAACAACGCCAAGTCTACACCTTCATGTCCTTTCTTTTTACTGGTAGTTTCTATGGCTTCCAGTTGATCTTCGAAAATTGATTTTGAATCGTATAATAAACGACCGATAAGTGTACTTTTTCCATCATCTACACTTCCGGCTGTGGTGAATCTTAGTAATTGATTATTATCTAGTTCCATTTTGTTTTTCTTGCTTAATTGTTAGCGATTTCTAGGTTACTTCTTTCCAATTTAGTCTAAAAATAACCTTGCTTTTTACGGTCCTCCATTGCTGTTTCTGAACGTTTGTCATCACTACGATTACCACGCTCTGTTTGTCGCATAGCAGATACTTCCAAAGCAATCTTCTCCACCGTATCAGCCTCCGATTCTATCCCTCCAGTAATCGTAATATCACCCAGGGTTCTAAAACGGATCTTTTTAGTAACTACCGCTTCATTTTCATCGAGCCTTAAAAACTCCGAATTCGGAATCCACGAATTATTTCTCCATACGACTTCCCTTTCATGTGCATAATAAAGTGAAGGAATTTGTATATTCTCTCTTTGAATATAATTCCACACATCCATTTCTGTCCAGTTACTGATCGGGAAAGCTCTGAAATGCTCCCCTTCAAAATACTGTCCATTAAAAATATTCCACAATTCCGGACGTTGGTTTTTCGGATCCCACTGTCCAAAATCATCTCGATGTGAAAAGAAACGCTCTTTAGCCCTGGCCTTTTCTTCATCACGACGTCCACCACCGATAGCACAGTCTATTTTATTATTTTCTATTGCATCCAATAGGGTCGTTATCTGTAACGCATTACGCGTAGCATTTTTACCCTTTTCTTCCGCTACTCGTCCCTGATCGATAGATTCCTGTACTGATCCTACGATCAATTGCACTCCTAATTCCTTTATCAAGTCATCACGAAATTGAATCGTCTCCGGAAAATTATGGCCAGTATCTACATGCATCAGAGCAAACGGTATTTTACTTGGCCAAAAGGCTTTTCTTGCCAAATGGGTCACGACAATCGAATCCTTTCCTCCTGAAAATAAAATTACGGGATTCTGGAATTGTGCCCATACTTCCCTCAATACATAAATCGCTTCCGATTCTAACTCATCTAAATAATTTAAATAATACTTGCTACTCATGGCTATCTAATTGTATCTTCTCTTTAATTACGTTATATATACTTTCTACAGATACTTTCACACTTTGAATATGCGTCACCTCAACATCTGGGTTTTCAGGAATCTCATAAGGTGCAGAAATTCCAGTAAGGTTTTTAATTTCACCTTTACGAGCTTTAGCATACAATCCTTTAACATCACGACGTTCGCATTCTTCCAGGCTTGCATTTACAAATACTTCCACATAATTATCTGCCCCTACAATTTCCTTAACATGTTCCCGATCCTCTTTATAAGGAGATACAAAAGCCGCTAACACAATTACTCCGGCATCAATAAACAAATTGGCGATCTCCCCAATTCTACGGATATTTTCAGAACGGTCTTCCGGGCTAAACGACAGGTTTTTATTAATTCCTCTTCGGATATTATCACCGTCTAGCACATAGGTCTTAAGATCTTGCTCATGTAGCCTTTGTTCTAAAGCACAGGCAATAGTCGATTTTCCGGAACCCGACAAACCTGTTAGCCAGATCAGGAAAGATCGATGTTTGTTTTGCTCATTGCGCACTTCTTTGGAAATCTTAAAAGTATGTGGAATGATATTCTTTTCCATTTATTTCTTGTTTTCTTTTTTTCGTCTTCTAAATGACAAACCAAAATTTAATTTATACCAGGCTTTTTCATGCAAGTAATATAACAACATTTTAGTTATTACCTCGGCTCCTCCTATCTTAAGTCCCATCATCGGGTCACCCGAAATCACCCATGCTAGCAACATAGTATCGATGGTTCCTACCACACGCCAACTTATGGTCTTTAAAATATGTCGTGTATTTGAATTGGATAGGTTTACCTTAAACCAAATTCTTTCGTGTAGGTAATACAATAACATTTTGGTAATCACCTCAGACACTCCAATTTTTAAACCCGTAAAAGGATTGCCCGTAATAATCCATGACAAAATAATGGTATCAAGCGTACCTATAATACGCCAGGTAATAGCTTTGGCGATATGCCGCTTATGGGAGTAGTCCTTTAGTTCTTCTACTTGCATCTTTGCCATTATTCTACTAAACTCCTATCGTTTTCTTTTATACTATTGTAAACACTTTTCACCCTGTTACTTTCTCCAATTGGCAACACCAGCATTACATCTTTTGTTTCAACCAACATAATATTATCTACCCCATTAGCCACCACCTTTTTATTTGTAAAAGCATAAGCATTACTACAACCTTCTACCGGCCTTAACATATCTACCCGATTTTGATTAAGCTGGGCATAATTAATCAAAGCATCAAAAGTACCTAAATCTGTCCAATAAAAGGATGATGGTACCACCTTTACCCTATCAGATTTTTCCAAGACCGCATAATCAATACTATCAGCAGGTATGGTTAACATGGATTCTAAATCAACAAACCCATTTTCAATCGTTGAATAAGCCTGCTTACAAGCCTTTAACATCTCATAGTGATGTTTCTCTAACTCTTCTAAAAACACCCCTGCTTTAAAACAAAACATCCCTGAATTCCATAAAAAATTTCCGGAAGCTAAAAATTCTTTTGCCGTTTTTAGATCTGGTTTTTCCCGAAATGACACAACGGATTCGCCACGAGCCTCGATATAGCCAAAGCCGGTTTCAGGCCCGAGAGGATCGATACCAAACGTAACGACGTTTCCTTCTTGCGCTAATTCAACAGCTCTATTAATAGCATTTTGATAAGCCTGCCCGCCGTCAATCATATGATCAGATGGAGTTACAAACATAACAGCCTCAGGGTCTACACTTAAACATGCTAAGGCAATTGCGGGGGCTGTATTTCGCCCCACTGGCTCTATAACTTTTTGGTTTAGGCTTATCTCCATTTCGGCAGCCTGCGTCTCTGCCATAACTTTTTGCGTCACATTGGTAATCAACATATAACTATCACAAAACCCTTGATTTCTTTTCAACGTATGCTGAAACAAGGACTGCTTATTGAAAACCTTCAGAAATTGTTTTGGATTGGATTGGCGGGATAGTGGCCACAAGCGTGTGCCTGAACCTCCGCTTAATATGACATTAATACATTGATGCATTTAATTGCTTTTCTAAAACCTAATTTTTACCACATAAAAAACAACGACTCACCACAGCATCTATTATTCATTTCTGTCATTATTTTCAAACAGCCCCAAAATTACATAATATTTTAGAAAAGTTGTAAGGGAAACCGTAATATTTATAGTGCTTTATTAACAGGGTGGGGTTAAATTGTTAATGATTTTTGGTATGATAATGTTGGGGTAATGTTGGGGTAATGTGTTGGTGGGTTTTGATGTTGATTGGCTGAACTGTTAGGTTTGGTTTGTGAAGTGGAGCGTATAATTTTAGTTTTCATTTAACTTCTGTTCTTTCATTTATCTTCTATTCATTTTTTGCTTGATAAAAAAACGAACCAAAAAAATCAAGCCTTGGGTTTTCGGCGATCCACTAGATTCTTGGTCGCTAAACCACCCGAACTCACCACGCTTAGGCGTGGCTCAAACAGCGTCTAGTTCTTAACGCTCCCCGCGAATAGTGGATCCTCACCTGCCAAACCCTAGGGCGGAGTGCCTTCTAATAAAATTTTAATGAAGTTCAGCATTATATTATAGTTTCATCTGTCAAAATATCGAGTTATGAAGTTATCTTGTTATGGAGTAATGAAGTTGGAAGGTTTTTGATTTATGATTGATCTCCATCAACAACACCCGCCTTAGGATGTGGCAAAATATTTAGTGAATTAAAGGCCTTTACTTTTTTTACATTGCCAAAAAAAAGTAACAAAAAAAGTCTAGCCTGCATTAATTTCTATCACCCACCACGCTTCATAACCTAAACAAAAAGAACTCACTCCGTTTACCAACGGAGCTCAAACAGCTTTTTGATTTTAACGGTGATTTCAGCTATGGGTCCCGATGAAATTACTGAGGGCGGGGTTTTATCAAAAAAATATTTAACAAAGTTCAGCACAAGAGCACTAGTGACATGTGAATGTCTAATTCGAGTTCCTTCTCTAATGGATTCCGTAATAAATGCGGAATGACAAGGGAATGATAATAGAATGACAGTAAAACCTTAGATATTTGCTTAAGATTATTTACAAATTATTCTCTTAAAATCGTTTTACCATATGAAGACCTAGAGCAAACTTGGGCTTGGAGACTTCCGAAAAATCTGAAGCCATGATAAATTTTAACTCAGCGAAACTTATAGGGATATTCAAATCAAAACGAGTAGAAAACACATTATAGCCTCGAGGCTTGAAGTACTCTAACTCCTGGTGAATTCCTCCTTGAAAGGAATTATATTTCATCCCATAGTTTCTAGTATAAGTTAATAACAATCGATACCGGAAGTCCTTAATAACCCCCCCAATACCTAGATGATGTGCTGTAAACCTGGTATTTATTATACTATAATATTCATTATAAGGTGAACCCTCATCAAACCTTAAAGAATTTTCTATAAACAAGGGAGAACCGACAGTATTCATATGATATGTCCAACCTGATTTATAAAACCCATTATTAAAATAGTTATCATTCTGACTAAGAGGCGGAGAAGTATCACTTTGATTTTTCATATAGTAAAATTCATATAAAAAGTTTTGAAAAACTCCTTTTGACTGCTTCTTCTCAAAAAAAACACCATAGCGACCATCGGGCAGATTACTGAGTTCTCGACCAGAACGATCATCAAATACACTATTCCAAAACAACTCCATATTATAGCCGTCATTTTTTTTTCTATAACGGATCCGATATGAACCGAGTGAATTCCCCAAAGCATTGATCTGATCTCCAGCAGTAGCGCCATCACCTCCAGACGCCCCAGTAACAACCCTTAAATAATCTTTAAATCCAGATGGTTGCTTCCCCTGTCTTGGATGTGTCCCAGCCCACTGAACCACATGTTCTAAACCTACCAAAATTTCTGTACTTGGATTAAAACGATAGACAAAGGTCAAGCCCTTACTATGAACCCGGGTATTGTCCACATAGCGCTCATCATCCATTAAATACTCCCCCCAATACCCATCGAATAAAAACTTCCTGGAACGCACCAAAGATATCGGTTCGGTCGTATATAAATAAATCCCCGGCAAGGGTCTTGCATTGTCACTCCACAAGATACTTTCACCACTGGTGGACAATCCGCCATAGGTCATTGGCCGTTGTTTCTTTCCTCCAATTACTCCAATCCATTTATTCTGGTATTGAGCATACCAGCTATCTCCTCGTAACACAGGGGCTACAGCATCATTGAATAATAGTCCGCCACCGGCTTCTAGAAAGGATTGTTCTCCTAACCTATGCTGTACCCTGGCTTCTGCCAAACCAATTGCTCTAGTATCGGGTTCCATTCTTCCGTAGGTATTGGACACCATCCAGAATGGTAAAGAATCACGGACCGAGGCATATCCGCCGAGTTCTATTCGGCCGGAGATTTCTGTGTTTTGAGCATTAGATAATATTGGCAGGGTAATAAGTAGTAAAACTAACGGAAACTTATAGTTCATATCTGTTTTTTGAGCTAAATATTATTATTCTCCTTAAAACAACGCAAGATATACTACTTCCGTATTTCTCTTCTGTTTTAAAAACATCAAAAGTAAGCATAATTTTACTTTTCTTCTTCTCTATTCTGTTGGAATACTTAGAAGGTAATAACACTCTGGTTAATCAATGATATTTTAGGTTCCACAACAAGAATGGATTCCGCAATAAATGCGGAATGACAAAGAATAATGAATGCTGCAATGATTGCGGAATGACTGGGGAGGATTTCAACTTACTTCTCTGATAGATTCCGTAATATACTGGAACAAGTTCAGCACAAGAGTGTGAAATGACAAGAAATTAGTGAAATAACCGAAATATTTATTTTTTATAAATCATCCATAAAACACTTCGAAGATAACCTTAAACATCTGTTCATTTTGTATTCGTAAACTTACTTATTGTTCTAAAGGTACTCATGATGTGCTTTGCAGTTCTTGACACAAAACGAACCAAAAAGTCAAGAAGGTTTAAAGGAAATTTTCACTAACGTAAAACCACTGATACCTCTAGCGTTCCATGCTTTGTCAGCTACGCAGACGCAATTTCACTTGAGCTACAGTTATTTCTTCAAAACCTTCAATAAAACTAGACCAACAAAACACATAAATAAGAGCCATGTTGCTAGTACAGCGGTAATGGTATTTCATATTTTGCGTGAAATTTCATAATAAATACGGAATAACATACTCTAATAATGATTTCTTTGAAGATGGATTCCGTAACAAGTACGGAATGACAAAGAATAATGAATTCTGCAACGGGTATGGAATGACAGGTAGAAATAAAAAAAGCCTGCTCCTGGCAGGCTTTTTTGTTTATTGATAAAATCATGGTTATGATCTTATGAACACTTTCTTAATCTTGGTTAACATACTATCCTTTTCACCTCCATAGTTGTAACCATATTTGTTACCATAACCGAAGTTCGCCATGCTTACATCATTCAATACCATCGCTACTTTATCCAATTTCTTTTGCTTGATGGTATCGGCTACGAAATCAGTGAACTTACTTTCCGCATAGCCGGAACGCATTACATATACCGTTACATCTGCATATTTGTTAATCAGGAAGGTATCGGTAACTAACAGTAGTGGCGCTGAGTCGATCACTACATAGTCATATCGCTTTTTCAATTCTTCAAAAAAGACGCCAATTTTTTCACCCATTAACAATTCTGCAGGATTTGGCGGAATACTTCCTGAAGATATCATATCCAAATTCTGTTTCAAACCGGATGGGTTGATGATCTCATCCAACTCAATATCTTCATTATACAGATAATTCGACAAACCGGTCTGACGCTTATTATGTTGAATATACTGCTTTAGCTGTGGATTTCTCAAGTCCGCCCCTATCAAGACCACTTTCTTTTTCGTATCCGCCAGTGTTACTGCCAAATTGGAAGAAACCAATGACTTCCCCTCTCCTTTGGTGGTAGAGGTTACCAAAATCGTTTTAGCACCATCTTCCTTGTGGTGGTTCACAAACATATATTGTAGGTTCGTACGAAGAATACGGAAAGCTTCTGCTAATACCGAACGATCGTCTTCTGCAATGGTTTTATCTTCCTTATCACCTAAACTTGGTAACTCCCCAATAATCGGTAAGCTCGGTAAGGCACGTTCAATATCCTTGCGGGTCACGATCTTATTATTCAACACATCTCCCACATAGATCACCAAGAACGGGATTAATAAACCCATCAAGAAAGCTCCACCCAAGACAATCATTTTCTTTGGAGCTACCGGTTTAATGGTACTATTAGCATAGTCTACTATCTTAGCTTTCGGAGCCGTTACCGCCATATTAATGGATGCCTCTTCACGCTTTTGCAATAAGTACAAATACAATGCCTCTTTAATACTCTGTTGTCGTTCTATCCCTCTAAATTCCTTTTCCTTACCAGGGACCTTAGCTATTTTTTTATCCATCATCGCTTCCTGACGTCTAAGGTCGCTCATAGCAATACGCAAGCCTGTTTTTTGGGTTTCCAAGCCGTTTAATACCGTAGAACGCAACTGATCGATTTGACTATTGATATTCTTGACCACCGGGTTTTTCTCCGAAGAGTTCTTCAACATTTCATTGTGCTGAATCACCAATGTATTATAGGTATTAATCAACTCTGACATCCCTTCACTCTCCTGTCCACTTAGATTTGTAGGCAAAAGCTTTGAATTATCCCCTTCCTGCAGATAAGCAATCATAGTATTCGTCACTTCCATCTGGGTAGCTAATTCCAAATGCCTTTTACTTACTTCATTTACATTCTCCAAGAACAATACCGACTCCGCTTCAATATCCGTCAGTTTATTCTCTGTTTTAAAACTCACCTTATTTGTCTCCACTGAATCAAGTTCACTCCCTATAATTTTTAAACGCTCGTCAATGAATTCAGCAGTGTTCTTAGAAACCAGGTTATTATCGATGATTGCATCTTCATTGTATTGATTCACCAATTCATTGAGAATATCTTGTGCCTTTCGTTTTACAGGATGCTCTAAGCCTAAATTGATCACCGTCGCATTTTTATCGGCCAAACTAACCTGAATAGTTTCTTCCAAACCAATCGCTGCGCCCTCAATGGTATTAAATCTCACTAAAAATCGATTCGAATCTACCATTAATTGCTTTTTCTTGACAATATTAGGCACCACCATGATCTCAGCAAAGGGTAAGATAATTTTTGAACCTAATTGGTATTTTTGTTGTTCTTCACCATTATCAATTTTTATCTCATTATCATTAATAAGGGTAAAAACATAAGGCTCCTCCGGCATCACCTCTGGCAGGTTCACCTGATCGTTATACTTTAACACTTTTACATAAAAAGGAATATTACTATATACCTCCTTCGTTTTAATTCCATCTTCGACATAATAACTCACGTTCAAGCCTAACTCTTTAACTACTTTTTGCAGCAAGCGTTTTGACCTTAAGATCTCTACCTCATTTTCAACACTGGCACCACCCATACTCCCTAACATCCCTATATCCTGCAAAGCAGACAACTGAGAAGCCATACCACCATTGTCTTCTTCTTTTATTACAATACTAGCCTCCGTACGAAATACTGGGATTGAGTATTTTAAGTAAAAGAATGCCGCTATCACACTAACAAAAACACCGACAACAAACCATTTCCAATGGCGTAGGTATTTCTCTACGAGGTCTCGTAAGTGGATATCGTCTTCCAGCTGGTCATCTAAATAAACAGGTTCTTTACTCATAAGTTCTTTACTTGGTAATTAAAATAGCTATGGAAATTAAAACCGAAGCTACGGATATAAAAATGGGGATGTTACGGTTATAAGCAGATGCCTGCATCTGTGCCTTATTTGGTTCTATATACACCACGTCGTTTTGCTGTAGGTAATAATATGGAGAATCGATAAAATCACTTTTAGTCAGATCAAGGTATGCGTACTTTTTAATCCCTTCTGTTTCTCTGATGACCAACACATTATCGCGTCGACCGTAAATCGTCATGTCCCCGGCCAAAGCCAATGCTTCGGGTAAAGTAATACGTTCGTCTTCGATCTGATAGGAACCTGGCATCTTTACCTCTCCCAAGACAGATACTTTAAAATTGTCAATACGGACGTTGATGATCGGGTTGTTTACATATTCCGAAATGCGGGTCTTCAACAACTCAATCAACGCCTGACGGGTCAAGCCTGCTACATGCAATTGCCCCAATACCGGGAAATCGATGTTACCCTTATTATCCACCAAATACGATTGCAGACGAGGTTGCCCGGTAATGGTACCTGTAACATTAGGAGCAGGTGTAACCGGTAAATTAAAAGGCTGAACCAACTTCAAATCCATTTCCGTAGCCCCTGATGGGGATACCGTAATGTTCAATAGGTCGTTGTTTTCAATAACGGTTGTATAGTAATTCGGGGTAGTATTCCCGTCGATACGCTCCATATTCTGGAAATAGGCCAGTTTCTGTCGCGATACGCAGGAAGATAAAACTAATGCGACTAAACCACAAATCACACCAATTTTCATCGTATTGCTTTTGATCATTTGAATTAAATTTCGGCAAATATAAAGAATGCTTTTAAAAATCAATAACGGCGTATAGGTTATTTTCTTACGTGACGCAGAGCAAAAGTTCCTTTTTTAATGGTTTTAGGCTTAAAGTTAATAAGTTAGTGAATAAGTTTTTGGGTTTGTACTATTGATAAAAGTGTTTTTACTATTTGTAAAACTTTGGGTGAGGGATTCCTTAACGAGTATGGAATGACATAAAGCAACAAAAACAATTTCGCCCCTTTAGGGGTGCAGGGGGCAGGAATTGTTTGCGCCATTAGAAATGGATTCCGCAATAAATGCGGAATGACAGACAAATGCGGAATGACAGGAATGACTAGAACTCCAGGGCGAAAAGAAAGTCTTGTAATCGCTCGTGGTGATCTGTTTTATAAGGTTCTTCGGTTATGCCTTCTTCCTTAGAGAAAAAATGATTGAAGGAAGGTAGCGAAAAGGTGGTTATAATTTCTGCTCCAAAACGGGGTAAGAGATCTTTGGTGACCGCCAATGAACCGGCACCACCTCTTCTACCCGGAGAGGTACTCATTAAAAAGACCTTCGTGTCTTCCAGAAAATCTCTGTCTACCCTCGATAACCAATCGATAAGGTTTTTGAAATACGCGGACGGATTTCCGTTGTGTTCATTTACTGATAAAATCAAGGCATCGGCTTTCTGAATTTCATCCTTTAATTCCAATAATGAATTCTTATAACCTTCCTCCCGCTCCAGATCTTCACTGAATAACGGAAAAGGCATCTTACTCATATTAAGTACCTGAACATCATACCCTTCTATTAAAGAAACCGTATGCTGGATCAATTGAAAATTCTTGGAGGTGGAAGAATTACTTCCGGCAAAAGCTAAGATTTTTATCATGGTTGTCGTTTTCAAAGTTGGTTAATGGCTATTAACAAATATAACTAACCGGCTTGAGATATCATACCTGTTTTATTTTTCACCCCTTATTGTAACCGGCCGGAACCCTTTATTTTAGGCATTATTACAATCTACACCCCGTTTGAAACAAAAAATTTTTGATATAAAAATTTAAAAATCAATTGTTTATAACTTGTTAATAAATATTTTTTTGTAAATTTAAAAGACCTAACCAATCCAACTAAACCACTATGAAAAGAACGCCCCTATATATTATAGGTGTACTTTTCTTTTTACTTTCCTGTAAAAAAGAATCCAAGAGTAGTGAAGACGTAGCCACCGTCGAAGAACAGGTTACTTCAAAATACGGTTGTGCGCCTAAAACTACGGATGCGGATTGGTATACTACTAACAACAAGGCTCCACTTATTGAAGGCCTTGATGTTTTAAATTACCCGATTACCACCAAAAACGAAAAAGCTCAACAATACTTTAACCAGGGATTGGTATTAGCTTATGGATTCAATCATGCCGAAGCTGCACGATCGTTCTACTATGCTACCCAACTCGATCCGGATTGCGCCATGTGCTATTGGGGCTATGCCTATGTGCTTGGACCGAATTACAACGCCGGGATGGAGCCTGATAACTACGAACGTGCCTATAAGGCCATTCAAAAAGCTAAAGAACTGGCAGCTAATGCCTCTGCCAAAGAAAAAGATCTCATTGCTGCCCTAGCCGAAAGATATGTAGCTGAACCTATTGATGATCGCAGTCACCTGGATATCGCCTATTCGGACGCCATGAAGGAACTATACGGTAAATACCCGGAAGATCCTGAGATCGCTGCACTCTATGCAGAGTCGGTTATGGATCTGCATCCGTGGGATCTATATACCAAAGACGGGTTTCCTAAATCGTGGACCCCGGAAATAGTGGCATTGCTCGAAGATATAATGACAAAAAACCCAAACCATCCTGGCGCACATCACTTTTATATTCATGCCGTCGAGGCCTCTACCAACCCAGAAAGATCGCTTAAAAGTGCTGCTATGTTCGATAACGGACTTGTGCCAGGATCCGGACACCTGACCCATATGCCTTCGCATACCTACATTCGTACGGGGCATTACCATAAGGGAACGGTGGCTAATATTAATGCGGTAGCGGTAGACAGCGCCTATGTAACGGCTTGTCACGCCCAGGGAATTTATCCGCTAGCCTACTACCCGCATAACTATCACTTCCTGGCTGCAACGGCTACCCTTGAAGGGAATAGTCATTGGGCCATGGTAGGTGCCCAAAAACTGGCTGAACAAATTCATCCGGATATTATGAAACAACCGGAATGGTTCACCCTGCAACACTTTTATATGATACCGTATTATGTGGCAGTGAAATTAGGAAAATGGGATGATATCCTCGCCATGGAATTGGTTACAGATACCCTGAAATACCCTAATGCAGTACAAAATTACGCCAGAGGAATGGCTTATTTAGGAAAAGGGAATTTGGATGAGGCTAAGAAAGAACTGGCCGCTCTTAAGCTGAAAGCACAGGATGAATCGCTGGAAGATATGACCATCTGGGGCATCAACTCTATGTCTAACATAGTTCAAATTGCTGAAAAGGTTTTGGAGGCTGAACTTTTAGCCAGTGAAGAAAAATACGATGAAAGTATCGCCCTGCTTAAAGAAGCGGTAGCTATCGAAGATGCCCTGAATTACCAGGAACCGCCTGATTGGTTCTTTTCTGTTCGCCATCACCTGGGGGCTGTGCAAATTGAGGCGGGGGCTTATGAAGATGCCATAGCTACTTATGAAGCGGACTTGAAGATACTCCCTAGAAATGGTTGGGCGCAACAGGGGATGAAACTGGCGTATGAAAAAATGAACAATAAAGATAAAGTATCGGAGCTTGAAAAATTATTAGCAGATAGCTGGGCCACTGCCGATATTACGATAACAACATCAAGAATAAAATAAACCACTCGAAGGAAACTTACGAGTATCAATAAATAAAAATAATTAATAATAAAGCGTATGAGAAGAATAAATCAAACTGGACATGTATACATATTTTTAGATCCACTAAACAAAAAAATGTTCTCACACATCATGCCCAGTTTGATTTTTAAAAACATTTGGTAAACCTAGCCGTTTACCAGAATTTGAGTTAGTTAGTTTAGATTGAAAAGGAGGTGAACACATCACCTCTTTTTTATTTAGATGCCACTTCTGTCTAAAGGTTGCGTTCAAGATACGCACTTAATTTAAAAGCAAACCCATATTTATAACTTTAACATGTTCAAAGCTCCTATAAGTTATTAACAATCAGGAAGCGAAATACCCTAAGCCATGGCGAGCTGATTTCACTATAACTTTGTTTGTTGGTGTCGGATAGTTCATGCGCAAGGATTCTATGTTAATTCCTTAATCGTTCCATTTTTTCCAATTATCTTTGCGAAACTTTGAATGAAGATTTCCCCAAATCTATATTTTAAAACAACAAAACAAACATTTTATGCTATCAATATTTTCTTCAAAACATTTTGTTGCAGACCTGCTTGAGGATTTTACAGATATCCATTGTCACCTGTTACCATCTCTTGATGATGGTGCCAAGGATGTGAATGTAAGCCTCAAAATGCTCGAGCTCTATAAATCGCTTGGTTTTAAGAATATTATTGCTACCCCTCATATGATGGAGGACTACTATAAGTTGGATGCTCATAAGATCAATAATGCCCTGGAAACACTTTCATCGGACAAAAACTTTGATGACCATGGCATTCAAGTGATGGCTGCTGCCGAACATTTAATGGATCAGCAATTCATGAATATGACAGCCAACAAAACCTTGTTACCACTGAAAGGAAATACCGTTTTGGTTGAAACGGGATTTATTTCAAAACCGATGCAATTCGACGATATGCTTTTTGAAATGGGGAACCAGGGATATGAAATGGTCTTTGCTCACCCGGAACGCTATATGTATATCAGCGGACTAAAAAGTTATGAGCGCATTAAAGAAAGAGGATGTGCCTTTCAACTGAACATACTTTCGCTTAGCGGAAATTACGGATCGGGAGTGCAGAAAAAAGCAGAGCAATTGCTTACGAACGGCATGATCGATTATATTGCTACCGATGCACACCACGAACGTCACCTTAAACAATTAAAAGAGTTGAAGGTTTCTAAGAAACTAATTCCTTATTTAGAACGCGCAGTCATCAATACCAAACGTGATTTTGAGTTTTAAGACTCAATTATAAGAACCATATAAAAAAAGGAGGTGAATATTCACCTCCTTTTTTATTTATGTTATACATCAATGCTTTTAAACATGCAATGGTCTGTTGTCTGTTGCCATTAAAGCAGCTTCTTTTACCGCTTCAGCATAGGTTGGATGCGCATGACTCATACGTGATATATCTTCAGCACTTGCACGAAATTCCATAGCGGTTACTGCTTCTGCAATTAAATCAGCTACACGAGCGCCTACCATGTGTACACCTAATACTTCATCAGTTTCAGCGTCGGCAAGGATCTTTACGAATCCATCGATATCCATACTGGCTCTTGCACGTCCTAAGGCACGCATCGGGAATTTCCCTGCCTTGTACTTCACCCCTGCTTCTTTAAGCTCAGCCTCGGTTTTCCCTACTGCTGCTACTTCCGGCCAGGTATAAACCACTCCAGGAATCAGGTTGTAATCGATATGTGGTTTTTGTCCTGCTAAGATCTCAGCAACCATCACTCCTTCTTCTTCCGCTTTATGCGCTAACATCGCTCCTTTTACCACATCACCGATCGCATAGATATTAGAAACATTGGTCTGTAAATGATCATTTACTTCTACTTGTCCTCTTTCATTAAGCTTCACGCCTGCTTTATCTGCATTCAAACCATCTGTATACGGACGTCTACCAACAGAAACCAAACAGTAATCAGCTTCAAATACTACTTCTTTACCCTTCTTGTCGTCTGCTTTTACGATCACCTTATCTCCGTCTCTGGTCACCTCTTTTACCTTATGACTGGCATTGATCTTAAAGCCTTGCTTTTTAAGAACCTTATTCAATTCTTTAGAAAGATCTGCATCCATGGTAGGGATAATTCGATCCATAAATTCTATCACAGTTACCTCTGAACCTAAACGACGATACACCTGACCAAGCTCTAATCCGATTACCCCTCCACCAATTACTACAAGGTGCTTAGGGATCTCTTTTAACTTTAAAGCTTCCGTTGATGTTATGATACGTTCCTTATCGATTTCAATAAATGGAAGGGTCGACGGCTTCGAACCGGTAGCAATGATGATATTCTTAGCTTCTATCTGCTCCGTAGAACCATCATTTTTATTGATATCAATGTGCGTAGCATCTGCAAAACTCCCCAGACCTTCGTACACATCAATCTTGTTTTTATCCATTAAAAACTTCACCCCTGATGATGTCTGCTCAACAACTGATTGCTTACGAGCGATCATTTTTTCAAGGTTCACTTTTACCTCACCCGGAATTTCAATACCGTGCTCTTCAAAGTGTTTAACAGCATCGTGATAATGATGAGAAGAATCTAATAGGGCTTTAGAAGGAATACATCCAACATTTAAACATGTACCTCCAAGGGTTGAATACTTTTCAATGATAGCAGTTTTCATTCCTAATTGAGCGCAACGAATTGCTGCTACATACCCACCCGGACCTGAGCCAATTATGGCCACATCGTATTGGTTCATAATATATTTTGTTGTAAGTTTTAAACATTTAAAGAACTCATTTTATCTTTATTAGCAAAGATCAAACGAGTTCAAACCGGAAACAAAAATACAAATGTTTTACGGGACAGCCATAATGTTTACATTTTCTTAGTATAAAGTTACTTTTGTCCTGGTTAAACCTAAACCTTTAAGATATTTAACAAGCTCCTGGTTTTCATCTCCTCCCCGCTCTGCATGATGCAATAGGGTAAATCCGTGAGGTCCCAAAGCATGAAGGGTATCGGGAAATAATTGAATCAATGACTTTACCACTTCTAACTGTCCGAACAGGCATGCAGTAAATATATTGGTCTGGGCGCCAGAAGCTATTAAAAAATTCACAATCTCTTTGTTTCCTACATGAGAAGCGGCCCCCAAAGCGGTTTCAAAATCACCTCTTTTCCAGTCATGAGCAGCGTTTAACAAGGTAGGATGATTTGCTAACAAGACTTTAACCCGATCGATATCGGTATGAGCCTTCCCAACAAATTCTTTCACCAATAACGGATCTAACTTTTCATCAGTACCCATCTGGGTACCCGCCCGCAAGGTCATAGCAGGAAATAAAGCCGTAACAATACCGGTTCTCATAAATTGTTTTCTATTCATAACGATTTACTTAAACTCTTAAGTTACGCTATTAATGAACAAGCTCCCGATTCCTTAACATAGTTTTAGACTATACCTCCACAATGGTCGTATTCTTAACCTCTCCAATCGTGAAGATACTGTGGGTACTTCCAATGTACTCTATCGTGGTTAATTTATTGATCATGAACTCCCGATAGGCATCCATATCGTCGACAACAATTTTCAGTATATAGTCATAATCACCACTTACGTGATAACACTCCAGCACCTCGGTAAGCTTTGCCACCTTTGCTTCAAATACTTTTATATAGTCACGTGAATGCTGAATGAGCTTAATATGACAAAAAACGGAAAACCCCTTGCGAACCTTGGCTCTGTCTACCAGCGCCACATAGCGATCTATCACCCCGTTACGCTCCAGCTTACGTATCCGCTCATAGATCGCAGTAACCGACAATCCTAACTTAACAGACAGCTCTTTGTTTGTTTTTTTAGCATCGGTTTGCAGCAACTTCAATAATTTTTTATCGGTGGCATCCAACATAGCTGAAATATTTTAATCGTTTCAAAACACTTTTATCAAAAATATGAATATATATCTACCATATTAATAATTTAAAGATTTATTTTCTAAATAACACACATACTATTGATTATTTAACCAATTATAATTCAATTTGATGAAAAATAGATGCGTTAGCTCATCATAATTGGCCTCCGCATTATAAGACCTAATTATTGATCATTTTAAACACACACATATGAAATTCAAACCGGCAGATAAAATACAAGACTTGCAATATTTTGGTGAATTCGGAGGGGTCAATCCATCGATTTCCGATTCTTCCACCTATACCTTTTTATCGGCAAAAACCATGTTCGATACCTTTGAAGGAAATACGGAAGGATGTTACCTATATTCTCGTCACTCCTCGCCTTCTAACCTATACCTGGGTGAGGCTCTTGCGGCCATGGAAGGTACCGAAACGGCCAATGTTACCGCCAGTGGTATGGGAGCTATTACTGCTGTGATCATGCAGCTATGCGGCACAGGTGATCATATCGTTACCAGTCGAACAATATATGGGGGGACTTATGCCTTTATGAAAAATTTCCTGCCAAAACTCAACATTAACACCTCCTTTGTTGATATCACTAAACTTGATACAGTTGAGGCGGCTATTACCCCGGAAACAAAAGTTTTGTATTGCGAAGCCATCAGTAATCCGCTTTTGGAAGTAGCAGACATTCAAGGACTTTCTGAAATTGCTAAGAAACATAATATTCCACTGGTTGTAGACAATACCTTTTCACCGCTTAATATCTCTCCGGCAAAACTTGGGGCAGATGTAGTAATCCATAGCTTAACAAAATTTATTAACGGAAGTAGTGATTGTGTCGGCGGTGTGGTTTGTGGTACTACCGAATTCTGTTTAAGCTTAAAAGACGTAAATGACGGAGCAGGTATGTTGCTAGGAAGCACTATGGACAGCTACAGAGCAGCTTCTATTTTGAAAAACATGCGTACGCTACACATTCGTGTCAAAAAGCATAGTGAAAATGCTCATTACCTGGCAGAGCGATTCGAACAAGACGGTTTAAAAGTAAGCTATCCCGGTTTGAGCTCTCATCCGGGGCATACCCTCATGGAAAAACAAGTAAACAAAGAATATGGCTATGGAGGAATGGTCACCATAGATGTTGGTTCATTAGAAAAAGCTAATGACCTCATGGAACTTATGCAAGACAGAAACCTGGGCTACCTTGCTGTAAGTTTAGGTTTCTATAAGACTTTGTTCAGTGCACCCGGAACTTCAACTTCTTCTGAAATACCAGAGGAAGAGCAAGTAGAAATGGGACTTACCGATGGGTTGATCAGATTTTCTATCGGCTTAGATAACGATATAGAACGTACATATTCACTCATGAAACAATGCATGATTGAGTTGAATATTCTTTAGTTTAACACACACTAAAAACCAAGAGCCTGAAGAAATCTTCAGGCTTTTTTCTATTTGCAGAACATCAAATATTATTGTATAATTACGGCTTTATAATTTCGAAACATACATGGAAAGCAAAGACATAAAACCCCAAAAACCTCAAGACGAGGAAGTTATCACGAATAAGGAATTAAATATATGGGAAGCGTTAATTCCTGTCTTTGCACTTATCGGAATGCTGGCCTATAATGTTTTTGTCTATGGAGGCGATGCATTGAGTGGTTCGAACCAATTTATTTTATTGATGGGAGGTGCTGTGGCTGCCATTGTGGGATTCTTTAATAAGGTCCCTTATGACACCATGATCGAAGAGGTGGCGCAAAATGTGAAGTCAACCACCGGAGCCATCCTCATTTTACTCTTTGTTGGAGCTCTTTCCGGAACCTGGCTTATCAGCGGTATTATTCCATCGATGATCTATTACGGCCTTCAGATATTAAATCCGACTATTTTCCTGGCAGCCTGCGTAATCATTTGTGCGATCATTTCGATCGCAACAGGAAGCAGCTGGACCACCTCTGCTACCGTGGGTATTGCACTGATCGGAATTGGAGATGCTTTGGGAATCTCTTTAGGTATGACTGCCGGTGCTGTACTATCGGGTGCTTATTTCGGGGATAAGATGTCGCCTTTAAGTGATACGACTAACTTGGCACCTGCTATGGCCGGAACGGACTTATTTACCCACATCCGTTATATGTCACTTACCACTGTTCCCACCATTACCGTTACAATTATCATATTCATTATACTTGGATTCACCATTGATACATCGGGTGCACCGGACACGGCAGGGATACTAAGTTCTATAGAAGAATCTTTTTATATAACCCCATGGCTATTTCTGGTACCCGTACTGGTCATCTTTATGATTATAAGAAAAACGCAACCACTGATAGCCTTACTCATTGGTACTTTGTTAGGAGGCCTTTTTGCTATCATTTTCCAACCGGACGTAGTGGCTACAATTGGAGGTGGTGATCAGTTAAACTTTAGAAGTGCTTATGTTGGGATCATGAATTCCATGACGGTAGATACCGCTATCGAAACTACCAATGCAGATCTGAACGATTTGTTCTCGGCAGGTGGAATGTATGGTATGCTGGGCACCATCTGGCTTATTATATGTGCCATGGTTTTTGGTGGTGTCATGGAAGCAATTGGAGCACTAAGCAAAATAACAGAGGCGTTATTGAAATTATTCCATACCACTTTTGGATTGTTTGCAAGTACAGTAACCTCTTGTCTTGCTCTAAATGCCACTGCCTCTGATCAGTATCTGGCTATTGTAGTACCTGGTAAAATGTTTGCACAGGCCTATAAAGACAAAGGACTGGCGCCTGAAAACTTAAGTAGAACGCTTGAAGATTCAGGAACCGTAACGTCAGTATTAATACCCTGGAATACTTGCGGAGCCTACCATAGTAAAGTTTTAGGGGTTGACACCTTCGCCTTTGCAGGTTATGCCTTCTTCAACTACCTGAGTCCGTTTATGACCTTACTCTATGCGGCTTTGAATATTAAAATAAGAAGGCTGGCTGGACAAAAAGAGGCTAAACTCGAAGATGTGCTTTCATAACTGTAAACTATCTGATTTTCAGACTCCATATACAAAACTTATAATTAAATAAGCGAATACAATTCAAAAAGGTTTTCAATAACGAAAACCTTTTTAATTTTGCCCTCGAATTATTAACCCATAAAAACAACAAAAGAATATGGCATTCGTAGGTAAAAAATTCCCAAACATAGCTGTTAACGCTATGAACGAAATGGGAGACACTTTTAAACTAAACGTATTAGAAGAAGCAAAAAAGAACAACAAAAAAGTATTGCTTTTCTGGTACCCAAAAGACTTCACTTTTGTTTGTCCTACTGAGTTACATGCATTTCAGGAAGCTTTAAGCGAATTCGAAAAGAGAGATACAATTGTTATCGGTGCTTCTTGTGATACTGCTGAAGTTCACTTTGCATGGTTAAACACAGAAAAAGACAATGGTGGTATCGAAGGTGTTACTTACCCACTATTAGCTGACAGTAACCGTAACCTTGCCAACGTACTTGGTATTTTAGATCTTACCAATGAGACTTTTGACGAGGAAACAAACACTTACCTTTACGAAGGTGACAACGTAACTTACAGAGCTACTTACCTTATTGACGAGGAAGGAACTGTATTCCAC
The DNA here is from genome assembly GCF_000511935.2 of Zhouia amylolytica AD3. Lineage (NCBI taxonomy): Bacteria > Pseudomonadati > Bacteroidota > Flavobacteriia > Flavobacteriales > Flavobacteriaceae > Zhouia > Zhouia amylolytica. Next base: position 655,983 of record NZ_AYXY01000019.1, read on the forward strand.
GAAAGCATCAACCATATGCCATTAGGTAGAAACGTAAACGAATACCTAAGATTAATTGACGCTTACACTCATGTTCAGAAAAACGGTGAAGTATGTCCTGCAAACTGGGAAGAAGGTAAAACTGCTATGACTGCGGACAGAAAAGGTGTTGCTGATTACCTAAGTTTAAACTAAAAAAAGAAAAAGATCATGATACAGGAATTATCGCAAGACAACTTGCAGGATATAGTAGCTGAAAACGATAACGTATTAGTGCAGTTCTCTGCCGGGTGGTGCGGTAACTGCCGTATTATGAAGCCCAAATTTAAAAAGTTTTCACAGGAGCACGAAAATGCTGTATTTGTTATCGTTGATGCGGAGAAGTTTCCGGAGTCCAGAAAACTGGCTAAAGTTGACAACTTACCAACGTTTGCTGCTTTTAAAGGTGGTGAATTGGTAAACCAGGTACAAACAAATAAAACAGACGTATTAAAAGCCTTTGTAGATGAAGCTGCCAATAATTAAACACCTCACTAATTTTATTGAGGAAAACGACGAAGATTTTGTCATCGAAGCAATTGAAACGTTAGAGTCGATCACTGAAGTATCTTCTTTAAAAGATGAAGAGCTCGACGTAATTGGCGAACTCATCTCAAACATGTATGGAGCCATCGAAGTTGATAAAATGAAGAAAGATGGTATGTCACAAAAAGAAGCTCTTAATACTTTTATGGAACGTGTGCTTGGGTCCATAGACAAATAAGGGAAAAATGCTATAGAAAAAGAAAATCCCCGAATGGAAACATTCGGGGATTTTTCTTTCCATAAAATTTATTTCCTTCGTATTAATTTCTACCTTTAAAGGGAATTAAAAAAAATGAAAATTATGGCATCAGTATACTTTAAAGGTTCGCCTATACATACAGAAGGTGAATTGCCGAAAAAAGGAGAAACAGCTCCGAACTTCAGCCTGGTTAACGGAGATCTTGAGGAAGTAACTCTGGATACTTATAAAGGCTCTAAAGTGGTCTTAAACATTTTCCACAGTCTTGACACAGGCACTTGCGCGGCTTCCATGCACCGATTTAATAAAATAGCAAGTGAATCAGACAACACAAAAGTGCTATGCATCTCCAAAGACCTCCCATTTGCGATGTCTCGATTTTGTGCCGCTGAAGGTTTGAACAATGTGATTACCCTTTCTGATTTCAGAAATGGATTCGGGCAAAACTACAAGCTGACCTATACCGATGGCATTATTAAAGGACTATTGGCCAGGGCTATTGTTATTATCGATGAAAATGGTAAAGTGACGTATACCGAACAAGTTCAGGAAGTTACTGAAGAACCTGACTATGATAGTGCGATTGAAGCTTTAAAGAATTCATGAATCACTTTATAAAAGATCGGATAAAAAGTATTGGATACGCCTTTCGCGGGGCGTATCTTTTAGTTAAAACCGAATCCAGTATTCAAATACAAACAGGCATTGCCATTCTGGTAACTATAGCCGGATTCTTTTTTGAAATTTCAGCCTCTGAATGGGCCATTCAAATTTTAACCATTGGTCTTATCATGGGTGTAGAAGGAGTGAACACGTCGATTGAGAAAATGGCTGATTTTGTACATCCTGAGCACCATAAAAAAATCGGTTTTATAAAAGACATAGCTGCCGGAGCGGTTTTCATGACTGCCATTGCCGCTATTGTTGTAGGACTGATCATCTACCTCCCTAAAATATTTTAAAAATATAAATTGATTCTATACGTTTGTAATTTGTATTTTTGTTACAAACCTAACTTTGCTAATGGCTAGAAAAAAATCGAAACCAAAGACTAAAAAAGCTACTACTACTACGCTTCCCAAATTTACATTCTCTAATAAGCAAAAAATTATTTTTGGTAGCCTTCTCATGCTGTTGAGTATAGCCTTCCTCATGGCTTTTGTTTCTTATTTTTTTACATGGCAGCAAGATCAAAGCATACTCTCTGAGTTTAGTAACAGGAATGCCGAAGCCAAAAACTGGCTGAGCAAATTTGGCGCTTCTATCAGTCACCTTTTCATCTATAAAGGTTTTGGTATTACTGCCATTGTAATCCCTGTACTCATGTTTATTACAGGCGGCTTCTATTTTTTAAACCTAGAGAAGAAAAAACTATACAACCGATGGTTCTGGGGCATCTTAATCATTTTATGGTTCTCTATCCTTCTTGGATTCTTTGCCCAACAGGAACCCTTATTAGGTGGTGTCATCGGATATGAACTCAATGACTTCTTACAGTCATATATCGGTAAGTTAGGGATTGTTCTCCTACTGACCTTCACCTTTGTAATTTACGCAGTAACACGCTGGGGAGCAACACCGGAAAAAGTGCTCAATTTCTTTAAGTCTGCCAAAAAGGACCTTGCCTCGGAATTGGCCAGTAAAAAACCATCGTCCAATAACGAGGATGTTGAAGAAAATACAGATACGGTTGAAGACAACGAAATTGCTGCCACCACTTCCATTGTGAATGATACCAAAGCCTCTGAAATTTCGGATGTAGACATCGAAAACTCTTTTGAGGTTAAACTTGCTAAAGACGATGCTCCTGTTGCTACCGCTAAACCTGAACCGGCGACAGCGTCAAGCGATGAGCTTCAAATACAGGTAGAAAAAGTAGAAGAAGAAAAAGAAGAAACTGATATTCTTTCTGACAGGCTGGTAAAAGATTTTGGTGAGTTTGATCCTAAACTGGATCTAAGTCATTACAAATTTCCGACGCTGGAACTCCTGAAAGATTATGGGGGTAATACCGGTATTACCATCAACCAGGAAGAACTGGAAGAAAATAAAAATACGATTGTACGCACCCTAAAGGATTATAAAATTGAGATTTCGCAGATAAAGGCTACTATCGGGCCTACGGTTACTTTATATGAAATTGTACCTTCGGCCGGAGTGCGAATCTCTAAAATCAAAAACCTCGAAGACGATATTGCATTGTCTTTAGCAGCTTTAGGTATCCGAATAATTGCTCCTATCCCGGGTAAAGGAACCATAGGGATCGAAGTACCAAATAAGAACCCATCTATTGTATCAATGCGTTCGGTGATCGCTTCCTCCAGATACCAAAAGGCAGAAATGGAACTTCCGATTGCATTTGGTAAAAATGTGAGTAACGAAACTTTCGTGGTCGATCTGGCTAAAATGCCTCACTTACTGATGGCTGGTGCTACAGGACAAGGTAAATCGGTTGGTTTGAATGCCATCCTGACCTCCCTCCTGTACAAAAAACACCCTGCCGAAATTAAATTCGTACTGGTAGATCCTAAGAAAGTAGAACTTACCTTATTCAATAAGATCGAAAGACATTTTCTGGCCAAACTACCGGATAGTGAAGATGCCATTATCACCGACAATACTAAGGTTATAAATACACTAAACTCTCTGTGTATTGAAATGGATAACCGTTACGAGCTCTTGAAAAATGCCATGGTTCGTAACATTAAAGAATACAACGCCAAATTCAAGGCTCGAAAACTCAACCCTAATGATGGACATAAATTCTTGCCTTATATCGTTTTGGTGGTAGATGAATTTGCTGATTTAATTATGACCGCGGGAAAAGAGGTTGAAACTCCTATTGCGCGACTTGCACAGTTAGCAAGGGCTATCGGTATTCACCTGATTATTGCAACCCAACGTCCGTCAGTAAATGTTATTACCGGTATAATTAAAGCTAACTTCCCTGCGAGGGTGGCCTTTAGAGTAACTTCGAAAATAGACTCAAGAACCATTTTAGATTCACCTGGGGCCGATCAATTAATCGGTCGTGGAGACATGCTTTACACCCAGGGGAATGATATCGTTCGTTTGCAATGTGCCTTCGTCGACACGCCTGAAGTAGAAAAAATAACAGATTATATCGGATCGCAACGTGCTTACCCTGAAGCCCTTTTACTTCCTGAGTATGTTGGGGAAGATTCTGGCACGGGGATTGATGTAGATATCTCTGATCGCGACAAACTATTTAATGAGGCGGCCGAAGTAATTGTAACTGCACAGCAGGGTTCTGCTTCTTTGCTACAGCGTAAACTAAAACTAGGCTATAATCGCGCCGGTAGAATTATCGATCAATTAGAAGCTGCCGGTATCGTTGGTCCGTTCGAAGGAAGCAAAGCTCGTCAGGTATTAGTACCAGATATTGTATCTTTGCAAGAATTATTAGAAAACGAACAAAATAATAATTAAATGACAATGAAGAAAATTGCACTTTTTGTATCGATAGTAATGTTTACATTAACAGGGTTTGCTCAGAACAGTGGTAAAGCTAAATCGCTTTTGGATGAAGTATACAATAAGGTGAAAAGTTACGATAATATATACGTGGACTTTAAATACGTACTCGAAAATAAAAAGGAAAGTATACACCAGGAAACTCGTGGCAATGTAACCATCGCGGGTGATAAATATCTTTTTAATTACCTTGGAGCAACAAAAATGTTCGATGGACAAAAGATTTATACCGTTATTCCTGAAAATGAAGAGGTAGTTATCGAAAGTAAGGATGCTGAAGAAGAAGGAACCATTACTCCTTCGAAGATGCTTACTTTTTACAGAGATGGCTATCGCTATGCCTGGGATGCTGCAAAAAATGTGAAGGGAAGACAAATTCAATACGTAAAACTTACCCCTATTGATTCAAACTCGGAAACACAAACAATCCTTTTGGGTATAGACGCACAGACTAAGCACATCTACAACCTTATTGAGACTGGTAAAAACGGAACGGAAACAACGATAACTGTTAATTCTTTTAAAACGAACCAGCCTCTTTCAAAATCGTTATTTACCTTTAACGAGGCTAAATATGAGGATGAAGGATATTATATCATAAAGAACTAATTATTTAGCAGCGCTGTTGAGCTATATTTATATAGCACTCAACCATAGTTTAGGATTGTTTTAAATGAAAATATTAGACCGTTATATTCTAGCGAGGTTTTTATTCAACTTTACTAGTTCGTTTGTTATCCTGATGTTCATATTCGTCTTCCAGACCATATGGATGTTTATTGATGAACTGGCTGGTAAAGGGCTTGATCTTGTCATTATTGGCAAGTTCTTATTCTATTTTATGCCTAATTTGGTACCGCAAGTACTTCCGCTAACGGTGTTATTGGCTTCTATAATGACCTTCGGAGCCTTAGCTGAAAACTATGAATTTGCTGCCATGAAGGCTTCAGGGATCTCTTTACAGCGAGCCATGAAACCTCTTATTATATTTATATTATTTTTAGCGGTCGGAACTTTCTTCTTTGCTAACAATGTCATTCCTGCAGCGGAATACAAGTCGTATAACCTGAGACGGAATATTGCGAAAGTAAAACCTGCTTTGGCCATCACCGAAGGTGTCTTCTCGGATATTGGTGAATCAAACATGAACATCAAAGTGGATGATAAATACGGTGAGGATGACCGGATGCTAAAATCCATCATTATCCATAAACGGAATAATTCCGGTGATAATATTAACGTGATTAAAGCAAAAGAAGGGGAATTGGTGAGTAGTGAAAAATCGGATATCCTACAATTGGTTTTAAAGGATGGAAACTATTACGAAGACATCAAACCCAAGAATAATAGAAGTACAAACTATCCGCATGCCAAGGCGCATTTTGAAACCTACACCATTAATGTAGACCTTTCTGAATTAAACAATGAAGATCTGGAGGAGGGTGATGTGAATAACACCCATAAAATGCTTACGGTTCCTGAACTTAGAAAGGCTATAGACTCCCTTAAGGATCAAAACAATAAAATAATTACCAAATTTGGTGACAATATCTATAAAAGATCGGGAATCATATACCTGAACAAATCTGTGAATGCTGCTCCGGTGGAGGAAAAGGACAGTTTAAATTTAAATATTTCCCTACCTAAGGAGGAAATAAAAGATACGGTAGCGATTAATTCAGTAGAAGATATTGTCAATCAATACGAAGACTACAGGAGAGTACAATTATTTGAGTACGCCTTGAATAATATCTCCAATTCCGTTACCACCATTAGTAATAAAAAATTTGATCTGAACAGAAGAAATAAAATTTACATGCTTCACCGGATTGCGATCAACGATAAATTCGCGTTGGCATTAGGGTGTATTATTTTATTCTTTGTTGGAGCCCCTTTAGGTGCTATCATCCGTAAAGGAGGTATCGGCTTGCCTATGGTGGTTGCCATCCTGCTATTTTTGGCTTATCACTTTATCGGCATTTTTGCCAAGAACTATGCTGAGGATGGAAGCATCCCTCCTTTTGTTGGTTCGTGGTTAGCAACCGCTATAATGCTTCCGTTAGGCATCTTGTTTACCCGAAGAGCAACGGCTGATAAAGCAGTAATGAGTATGGACAGGCTTTTCTCTAATAAAATATTTCTAAAAATAGTTGGCTTTTTTAATGCCACGAAAAACTTCTTTAAAAAGGATACTGCCTAATATTGCAGTAATACTTAATTTTGTACAAAATTTGTTATGGCAACTACAATTTCTGAAAATACGATAAAACTCAATACGATAGAAGAAGCTATTGAGGATATAAGAAATGGAAAAGTGATTATTGTTGTAGATGATGAAGATCGCGAGAATGAGGGTGATTTTGTTGCTGCAGCTGATAAGATTTCTCCGGAAATGATCAATTTCATGGCTACTCATGGCCGGGGATTAATTTGTGCTCCGCTCACCGAAAAAAGATGTCGTGAGCTCGAATTACAACCCATGGTACAGAATAATACAGATGCCATGGAAACTGCTTTTACCATATCTGTCGACTTAAAAGGTGAAGGTGTTACTACCGGGATCTCGGCTTCTGACCGTGCTAAAACCATAAAAGCCTTAGTAAACAAGGAAACCAAACCGCACGCACTTACACGTCCGGGGCATATATTTCCACTTACTGCCAAAGAAGGTGGTGTTTTACGTAGAACCGGGCACACGGAAGCAGCCATTGATTTTGCTCGTCTTGCAGGGTTTCAACCAGCTGGAGTTATCTGCGAAATCATGAATGAAGATGGTACCATGGCCCGCTTGCCGGAATTAGTAGAGGTGGCTAAAAAGTTTGACCTTAAACTGGTTTCTATCGAAGACCTGGTAGGTTATAGAATGCAACACGACAGTCTGATCGACAAAAAAGAAGACTTCGACATTGAAACACGTTTCGGTACATACAGACTAAGAGCTTACCAACAAACCACCAACAAACACATACACATCGCTCTAACGAAGGGTAGCTGGAAGCTTGGAGACCCGATACTTACACGTATTAACTCTACGCTTGTAAACAATGATATTTTAGGAACGCTTACCAATGATGCTGACAAGAAGTTAGACAGCATGTTTAAGCAAATAAATGAAGAAGGCAAAGGAGCCATCTTATTTATTAACCAGGAAGTTCGTGCATTAGACTTGTTAAGACGTTTAAAAGAATTAAAGTCGCTTCAAGCCGAAGGTGAAATGAAAGCTCCTAAAATTAAAATGGACAGTAAAGATTTTGGTATAGGTGCTCAGATCTTACACGATATTGATATCTCTAAAATTATTTTAATGAGCAACTCAGAACACACAAAACGTGTGGGTATGATTGGGTATGGTTTAGAGATTGTTGACTATAAAAATTATTAATACTTCATGTTAGAAATAAAAATGGCAGCTTATCGCTGCCTTTTTTATTTCTATTGTTATTCTCCTGTCATTCCGCACTTGTTTCGGAATCTATTTAATCAGAATCAGAACGAGATATTGTCACCCCCTGTCATTCCGCATTTATTGCGGAATCCATGTCAAAATGAAAACGAATACTCTTCCTTTGTCATTCCGCACTTGTTCCAGAATCCATTTGAAGGCTGTCAACTACAATTGATGAGACTGCCACGTCGGATTATTATCCTCCTCGCAGTGACGTTATACAAAACAATTCCTTGCCTCCTGCACCCCTAATGGGGCGAATTGTTTTTTTCTCTTCCTGTCATTCCGCATTTATTGCGGAATCCATGTCAAAATGAACACGAATACTCCTCCTTTGTCATTCCGTACTCGTTGCGGAATCCATTTGTGGGCTGTCAACTACAATTGATGAGACTGCCACGTCGGATTATTATCCTCCTCGCAGTGACGTTATACAAAACAATTCCTTGCCCCCTGTACCCCTAAAGGGCGAATTGTTTTTTTCTCTTCCTGTCATTCCGCATTTATTGCGGAATCCATGTCAAAATGAACACGAATACTCCTCCTTTGTCATTCCGTACTCGTTGCGGAATCCATTTGTAGGCTGTCAACTACAATTGATGAGACTGCCACGTCGGATTATTATCCTCCTCGCAGTGACGTTATACAAAACAATTCCTTGCCCCCTGTACCCCTAAAGGGAGAATTGTTTTTTTCTCTTCCTGTCATTCCGCATTTATTGCGGAATCCATGTCAAAATGAACACGAATACTCCTCCTTTGTCATTCCGTACTCGTTGCGGAATCCATGATAGTAGGGAGTCAAAACTTCCTCTCCGTTTTCTATTGTCCTTATAACTTCAACTTATACCCAATAAACGTTTCCTTAGCCTCCAATATGCCCTTTACGTACTCTTTAAAGGCTAAATAATCATCCGTAGCTATTTCTTTGCGATCTACCTTAGCCACCATTTTCACTTCGAGGACTGCGTCTGAGATTTGCTTATAAGTAATATTAAAACGGTGATCCTGAAATTGAAATGATTTGTTTTGAGGAATCTCCACAAATTGACCACCTTGCGGCAGACTTATATGATATTCGGTGATGTATTCATCCGTGTTTTCATATTGTATATAATCGATTGGATATTGCCTCTCCTTTTCGTCTACAATACTGGTAGTATACGCATTGGCCAGGGTAGGTAATTTAAATATTTTAACTTCTCCTATCTTATTATCTGTTTCATTAACTGTTATATTAGAATCAAAGCTCAAGGATGCTGACTTACTTTCATTCTGAACATTCGTAATCTCATTTAAAACTAGGTCTATCCCCATTCGCTTTTTGAAATCTGATTGAATTTGCTGTTTTAAAATTTCATCACCATTTGAGGCAAATAAATCGGCATAACTGGATTTCAAGCTCCCGGAAACTTTCGTTGTGATATCATATGTTTTTTGATCTTCTGTGATCTTAATATCAGCCGCATTATAAAAAACAGTTGCTGCGCGCTTAACATCCCCGAGGTTATACAATTCACTCTCTTTACCCGCTTCCGACTTTCTGGGTATATCAAGAGCACTAGCACATATTAAAGAGTTCGGAAGGGCTTGAAACGGCAGGTTTTTGTCTGTTAACTCCAAATATTGATATGCCCCATCGAATTTAACTTTGACGATACAATGATTGAAGTTTTTATTCGGTAACACCATAGCTCTTTTACCATAATCGGAGGTAAGGATCAGCACCATTATGCTCTCGAGTTCTGCCATCTCCCCCAACGTAACAAATAAAGACGAAAAGTCTTTACAGTCTCCTAATTTGGTTTTTAAGGTTTTGGACGGGGTTTGAGGTACATATCCACTTTGTCTGAAGCTCACATGACTATAATTTAAATTAGCAGTCATATATGCATATATTCTCTCAGCTCTCTCCTTTTCTGTGAGTCCTTTATATCCGTTCGGGAAGATCTCTTTAAAGGTCTGGGAAACGACGTCATTAATTTCCATTGTAGACCTTACCAGATCCGAATACCAGTTAGCAATAACACTCCAATCTTTTACGGTGCTTAGATGCAATGTTCGATACACATCTGATGAAGGTGGCATATACGATTCTTCGCGGGGCTTACTTTCATTATTTTCAAGGGTCCATTCAATCAGTTTATAATCGCCATACTTTTTGGTATGTTCCTTCAAGCTACCGTTCACAACTTTATAACCTAACGAGATGGAATTAGGAACAAGGATTTTATATGATTGTTTTACTACCGGGTGTGAAGCATCTATTTGAAAAGTATCAATAAAATCTTTATAAAACCTACCATACTCACTGAAGATATATTCACAATCTATATACACTACGTCACCTATACCCAAACCTTCAAAGACTAAATTAGCTCCACTCCTATCGGCTGGCACTAAAGATCCGTCTTTTTTAACAATTTCTGAATTATGCACCGTAAAGCTACCGGTTAGTCCTATATTATACTCTTTAAAGGTATCGATCCCATTTTGACCCGTAATCTCATAAGCCATTCTAAATCGATACTTTCCGCCTCCTTCCTCAAACAGGTGAACTGCGACTTCATCTAATAAAATATTATACCCGTAATGATTCTCTGATATCTTATTTCTTTCTTCCGCTAAAAGCTCATATACCCCTTCACTTACCAGGTCGTTGATTGGATCACCAACTTTTTTAATGTTATTTATTTTCGTTCGTAATGCAGCGCTGCTACTATTATGGGAAAGTGATTTTTGAAACCATTTGATTGCCTCCTCCTTTTTGCCCAGTTGCAGGTAGGCATCACCAAGTTCTTCCATGGCGGTAAATGCATAGGGAAAGTTATACAGGGATCGTTCCAGATAAGGTATGGCCTCCTTATACATTTCATACTTCAACAGGCGTGCTACATAGTCTGAAATAATAGTATTATCGGTTTTAAAGTATTCGTATTTATCTTCAAACAGCTGCAGTGCTTTATCCTTTTTATTCTCCTTCTGATAATAATTAGAAAGACTGAGTAATGCACTATAGTCAAAATAATTACGATTCACTTCTTCTAAAATTCCAATGGCCCGCTCTTTATCATTAAACACCTGTTCGTACGCAGGAGCAAAGGTTACTCTTAAACTTATTCTGTCTTTGGTTATTTCAAGCAGATCATCAAGATTCTTTTTCATTGCCGATTTATCAAGTCTCTTGGCGTTTAGCATAAATTCGGCAGTCTTTGCAATGATGGGAGATTTACAGCTATTCTGAAAACGCACTAAAAAATCTTCCAATTCGTTCACATCCATCCTGGTTAACTCCCCTTGGTCTGTAAACTTGAACAGTAGTGGCAAATAATAATTCGGATCGTCTTTATCCAAATTCTCTTTGATCTTATTTACTGAAGAAGCATCGCCTTCTATCGTATAGCAGTTTATAAGTGTTTTTCTGAGGAATGAACTTCGTGGATAGGCCTCAATAAATGGCTTGATCACCCTTTTTGCATCTTCATATTTCGAAACCCTTAAGTAAGCATTTGCCAGGCAAAATGCATAGAACATATTATTGGGATCTTCAGCTAATTTGTTTTCAAAAAAAGCATGGTACTTATTTGGTAACACTTTTGCCTCGAGGGAAGATTGTGTACTTCTGTTATATTCCTTGTATGCAGGAGCAGATGTTATTCCTGAAACCGGATTTCCCGAAGTATCAGTCAAACGGGCGATAAAATAAGTTTGATCGTTACTTTCAGATAACTTTATGAGTAAGCGGTTGGTTCCTGATGGTAACTCAAAAGCTACCTGAGCATCATCCATCTCTCGCTGAACATCTTTATTATTCTCCAATAATAATACATCATTCACCCATACTTTATAACTCGATCCACTTCCCAATCGCAAGGTCACTCTTTTAGTTTCATTAGAAGTGATAAATGTCTGGGCATAACTTACGCCAGCTCCATACTCATTGTGATTAATAAAAAACTGATATGCTTCTCTTGGGTCGGTTTTAGCATCATACCAATTTATAAACCCATTGCTGTTCGCATTAAAATCTGTGGTGGTATGTGCTATGGATTCCGGAGGATACACCACCTCATGACCACTTTGATTGAGATTCTCAAAAACTCCACAATATTGCCATCCTCTAATAGCATTTACACTATTATTTGATGCGTAATAAGCCTCCCATTCATTATTATTACGATGAATGATTGCATTCAAATACTTCAATGCCTCTTTAACCGTTCCTGCCGGGAAGTTCAATTTACTCAGGGTAAGTACGGCATTGGCGTTATATTTAGAAAAGCCCTGTTCGAGATAATTGTCAAAGAAGTATGGCTGGTTCCAGAGTGCGTATAAATAATACTCCAATTCTTCCAGATCGTACTTAGCAATAGCTTTATAAAAAGTATTTTCCGGAAGTATATTTCCTTTTTCAATACTTAATAATTGCTTTTGAAGTGCCTTTTCAATATCTGATTTCCCTAAAGAATTTATATGTTTTTCGGCCTGATCTCTATTGTTTTGTAGTATGGCATCCCAGAACTTATTGGGTTTTACCTGGGCATGAAGCGATAAACTAATGAATAGGAAAAACAAAAGGTAGGAGATTGATTTTTTCATTGATGTATTATTTGGGTATTGGTCTGTTCTGATTTACCCACCTAAATAACTAAAAAAAAATCAATCTGAGGAAATATTCGACAATTTTACTTAAATAATCTCCTCAATAGCTTCTGAAAGTTCCTTCCTTACTTTCTTAAAATCTGCAAACATATCATCTGCAGCTCTATAACCAACAGGCATTACTAAGACCGATTTTAAATTCTTTGCTTGAAGCTCCAGAATTTCATCATATTTTTCTGAAACAAATCCTTCCATTGGACAAGAGTCAATGTCTTCAGCTGCACAAACGGTTAACAGATTACCCATGCTTAAATAGGCCTGTTTAATCGCCCATGTATCAATCTCCTCTTGTGTTTTACTTCCAAAGTCATCGATCAGGAAATTTCTAAAAGGCTCTAAAACATCATCCGGAGTTTCTCTTACCTGTTTAACCCTGTTAAAATACGTTTTGATATAGTTTTCATCAACATCATTATGAATGCAAAACACCAACAAATGCGAGGCATCCGCCACCTGAGGCTGGTTCCAGGAATGAGCTACCAGTTGATCTTTTAGTTTCTGGTTTTCAATAATTAATAATTTAACAGGTTGTAAACCATAGGAAGTGGCTGTTAAATTGAAAGCCTGCTTTAGTACTTCCAGTTTCTCTGCCGGTAACTTTTTATCCGAATCAAATTTTTTAACAGCATAACGCCATTGTAATTTATTTAAGATATCCATGATATAGTGTTCTATATTAAATGTTCTGCTGAAGTCTCTTTAATGTTTTCTCCCTCAAAATGACTTCTCTTTATTTAAAACAAAATAAGGGCTTCGCCGAGAATATAACTAATTTAATAAATAGGTTTTTGTTATCCGGCTATTAGAAAAACCAAAGTTTAACAGCCATTACAATCACCATTAAGATAAGAAAAAGCTTCACAAATCCATCACCTTTATTTACAGACCATCTACTGCTCAGCCATCCACCGGCGGCTTGACCAATAGCCATGAGAAGTCCGTATTTAAAGTTTAGATTATCGGTTAACCAAAATACCATGAGTGTGGCTATCGTATAGATCAACATGGTTACGGCCTTTACGACATTGGTTTTTACCAAACTCATATTATTGATAAAAGAAAGTGCTAACATCATTAGTATACCGGTACCCGCCTGAATAAAACCTCCATATATCCCTATAAAAAAGAAAGCAACAAGCGACATCCAAAAATATTTCCCGGTTAAGCGCTCCGCAATTTCATCAAGGCTTCTTTTGGGTTTAAAAACCATTAGACCAACAATAAAAATCATCACCACGGCAAGTATTCTGTTGAAGGTTTCATCTTTAACGTCAATTGCTATTTTAGCACCGATCAAAGATCCTATCAAAGCTGACACTCCGAGCCACCAACTAATTTTACTCACTTTAATTCCTTTACTCTTAAAGCCGGCTATTGCAGTGATATTTTGTGTTAATATGGCAATCCGGTTCGTTCCGTTAGCCGTAGGAGCATCTAAACCTAAAAATATAAGTATCGGAAGGGTAAGGGTCGAACCTCCACCCGAAATGGTATTTATAATCCCGACAATAAAACCTATTGCTATCAGTAAGCCTGCTTCTAATAAAGGTGACATAAATATTATTTGCTTGCAAATGTACATTATTAGTCAAAACTCTTCCTATTATAATTTTTTTTGAATTGTATAAAACTGATCCAAAGACACATACAAATTGATTTAAAAAAAGGTGTATTTTTACTTTTGAGAAATAAAAAAGGTTTTTATATTTGCAACCGCAAAGGAGAAATGGCAGAGTGGTCGAATGCGGCAGTCTTGAAAACTGTTGAGGGTCACACCTCCGGGGGTTCGAATCCCTCTTTCTCCGCAAAGAAAACCGGAACGGCAACGTTCCGGTTTTTTTATGCCCTAAAGCCAAGCGAAGCTCGCTTCAGCGAAGGCAAAAGGGCATAAAAAACAGAGGGGCTTGCCATGCAAGATCCGGTTTTCTTTGCAAGGACCCCCCACCTGGGATCATGAGGAACGTGTCAACGTTCCGAATAACCCCTTTTATATTTTAATCAAAGCTCGCTTCAGCGAAGGCAAAAGGGCATAAAAAACAGAGGGGCTTGCCATGCAAGATCCGGTTTTCTTTGCTTGCCATCGCGCCAGCTGGCCCCATCGCTAAAAAGGTCCACTAGACCTTTTTTCAACGCTCGGTCCTCCTTTAGGATCATGCCTAATCGTTGTGTTCATGTAAAAACTGTGATTGATGTTTGAAAGAATAACCAATTAAGCATAGCATCATGAGATTCGGTAATGCATGTGCAATGACATTGGGAATGATGAGTGAAGTGTGGATTCCGCAATAAATGCGGAATGACACTGGGTGCGGAATGACAATGGAAAAGCATAGGCTGGTTCCAGTTACTATATTTACGGATTAGGGTTAGCATCAAGAGGTTCCGCAATGCATGCGTCATGATATTGGGAATGATGAGTGGAGCGTGGATTCCGCAATAGATGTGGAATTACATTGGTGCGGAATGACATTGGAATAAAATGGTCTGATTCCAGTTAACATATTAATGGATTAAGCATAGCATCAAGAGATTCCGCAATGCCTGTGCAATAACATTGGGAGTGATGAGTGGAGCGAGGATTCCGTAATAAATGCGGAATGACATTGGGCGAAATGACTAAGGCTACAGAGGTTACAAAGACTCCAAGGGCTACAAACCTCCTCTCCAAGCTTGCTTATGGGTTAGGTAATAAAAAAGATATTCTTTAATTCAATACAGATAACGCTATGTCAACTGTTTTTGAGATTTTACCTTTATCAGGAGCTACCTTTCCAATTACTCTTATTCCGCTGTATAAAGTGTATAAAAAGGAGGCGATTGACTTTAAATCTTTACCACGCCCAAACTGCTGTTCTTCTTCACCTAGCTGAAGATAATTAAAAAACAGATTTTCAAGGGTGATTTTATTTTCGGATAAAATATGAAGTATTTCAGTATCACCAGGAATAAGCTCAGTGGTGGTATTGACTACAAAACATCCTTTCCGGGCGGGATCGTTCACAGCTTCATCAACAGCTATATTAAAAAGCGTTTTAAATCCCTCTTTAACATCAGGATGCACTTTAAAAAAGGCCTTCAACCCGGAAATATTCTTATTTCGATAATAAGCAAACGATTTTAAAAACAGCTCCTTTTTACCTCCATAGGTATCGTAAAGACTTGCGCGGTTAATTCCCAGGTGATTCACCAAATCCTGAATGGATGTAGCTGCATACCCCTTTTCCCAAAAGAGGTTCATGGCATTTTCCAGGACTTCCTGCTCATTAAATGTTTTAACTCTAGGCATAAAAATGGGAGTATTTAGATACTCCCACAAAGATACCATATCAGAACATACGTTCCAAAATTGGTTAAAAAAATTAGCTTAAAATTGGATTCACATTAATCCCCCCATCAATATTATACTCTCCTCCGGTAATAAATGAAGCCTCATCAGATGCCAGGAAAGCAACCAGATTAGCTACATCTTCAGGTTCACCAAAGCGTTTTAACGGTATACGATTTTGAATCGCATTAGAAAATCCGTTTAATTGTTCTGCAGACATCCCTGTTTTTTGAAAAATTGGCGTGGATACCGGACCCGGATTCACAGCATTTATACGAATTTTTCGTGCTGCCAATTCTGATGCGGCAGTCCTGGTATACGAATTTAAAGCAGCCTTGGATGCCGCATATATAGCTGTGTTTGGCATTCCGGTATAAGCATTAATCGACGAAAGATTAATTATGCTGGCTCCATCGTTAAGGATTGGAAGAAATTTTTCAATAGTAAAAACCGCCCCCTTAAAATTGATATCCATTTGATGATCAAATTGATCTTCTGTAATCTGACCTATCCCTGCTGGTTGAAAAATACCGGCATTCACAAATAAAATATCTACTTTACCATAGTTGGCCTCTACACTTATTACCAGAGCATCAATTGCGGTTAAATCGCTAACATCGGCGACGAATCCCTCAACACCCAATTCTGTGGCTGCAGCTTTTACACGCTCGGGAGACCTGCCTGTAATAATAACTTTGGCCCCCTGTTCTTTTAACTTAAGAGCGGATGCATATCCGATACCGCTATTACCTCCCGTAACAACCGCAACTTTCTCATTTAATGTACTCATAGTCTTTAATTTTTGATTATTATTTTATATTAGAACGATCATTCTGTAAACAAATATAGCGATATCAGAATGATTGTTCCAAATAAAAACAAACATTTAAATAATGAACAATGCTAATTGATTCTTTTAAAGACTGGAAAAAATCTGGGACATCTTTCTTAAATAAAGTTACCTCCATACGAATATGGTCGCAGACCACAGAAGCTTTTTACCTCTGAATCTTGACCGTTAAATTAAAGTACTCCTTCCAATTTAAACACTGCGGCATACCTATTTGGTCGATCTTCAGGCACGTTAAGTTTCAGCCCCTTATTCAATTGTTTATATGTAACAGGCTTCTGCTTGCCGATTAAACTAATGGCTGTAATCTTTCCAGGTTTTTGCTTCGATCCCAAACCTAATGACGGAATATCGATAATACCTGCCTGTGGATTTAAAACGATCATATAAAGCTTGTTTCCTTTAGTTACAAAGCGAACTTCATCAGGACCATATTCCGGACTATTCAAGGTTCTTTCATTAAAATGGGCCGCCTTTTTTTGGTCTTTTAATGCCTGTAGATCGGTCTCTGTGGTTCCGTCTTCCGTTCGTTTTAAATAAGAATTAAGGTTATCGCCATAGATCAACCAAGGCTTCGTTTCATAGATCGCTTCGCTATTAAGGTTCACCCACTCCCCAATTTCATCAAGCATCTGCTTTTGCTTTGGAGGTATGGTTCCATCCGGTAACAGTTCTACATTTAAAAGCAGGTTTCCGTTTTTACTCATGTAATCTGAAAGTAACTCTATAACGGTACGGGTATTATGTGTGTAAGCTAAACGCTCCTTATCCTCTTTATAAAACCAAGTGCGAAACGTTGTAATCCCCTGCCATGGGTATGGCAGAATTTCATGTGCACCTCCTCGTTCGATGTCTTTAACCGTCGAAGGTTCTCCAGTATACTTACCAACCACCACTGCATCTATCTTGCCATTACCCGTTTTCATCTTATGGTTAAAAAAAGTTTGACAGACTTGTTTACCATAATCACCATATGGAAATCCATAACCATCAAACCAAAGCATATCAATATCATACCTGGTAACTAATTCTTTATGGCGTCTCATCCAGTTTTCTTTAACACTCTTAATGTATTCAGGAGTACGCTGTTCTGGTGGCAATCCGTACAAATCTGCCGGATCGAGTCCTTCCCACCATGTACCTTTACCATCTTCACGGGTCATATAGCCATCGTAACGTTTACCTTTGTATACCCCTGAGGTATCCGACCCGAAAGCAGGTAACCACCACGACAAAAAGCGATCATCATGAGAGCTTACACCATATGGAATGTCATATTTTTTACATGAAACTTCAAACTCCTTGATTATATCTCGCTTAGGACCTATTTCAACTGAATTCCATGGATGATGGCTCGAATCAAAATTATCAAAATGATCATGGTGATTGGCCAATGCGACAAAATACATAGCTCCAATACTTTTAAAATACTTCACCAAATTATCTGTATCAAGATTTTTTGCCTTCCATTCATTGAGAACATCTTTATAACCTTTCTCAGAGGGATGACCATATGTTTTAAGATGGTATTCATACGCAGCCGAACCCCATTTTTCATTCCCCACATCCTGCATGTACATATGCCTGGCATACCATCCACCTCCTTCTTTAGGCTCCGTTTGTGCTCCCCAATGCACCCAAATTCCAAACCTGGCACCGGTATACCATTCAGGAAATTCATACCCCTCCCTGATGTCTTCCCATGAAACTTCTTCAGTCTGAGCGTAAGCTCCCAGACCTAGAATAAAAATGAATATACTGCAGAATCTTAATTTTTTCATTACCTCCATTTTTTAATTAAATACACCTAACCTAATAATTTTACATCACTACATTAGGCCTTATGCCCAAAAATATAAAATTAATTAACACAGATCATTACTATTCATTATCTTATTACCTATTTAATTTGAAAATCGACAAAAATGTCATCCAATTAAATTACCCTTATACATTTTTATATCCTGTTAGAAATCGTGGAGTATTTAAGTTTTTTAGTATGAAAAAAGGCATAACTCCAAATAAGGGTTATGCCTTTCAGCTAACTTAAAAACCTTCCAACGCCACGCCTACTCATCAAGCGCCTCTATCGTAAAGGTTTCCTCTAAAACTGTATCAGAGCTTCCTCCGACAAAAACTGTGAAATCGCCAGGCTCGAGAATGAAGGAACCGTCGTTTAAATAATATCCCAATTCATTTTTAGTAAGATTGAATTGTAACTGTCGTTCCTCTCCCGGAGCCAAGGACACTAATTCAAAAGCTTTCAATTCTTTAACAGGCCGCGTAACCGTAGCGAAATGATCACGTATATACACCTGAACTACCTCTTTTCCAACTACTTCACCATTATTCTTAACTGTTAAAGTTAACTGTACTCCATCTGTATGCTTATTTACTTTTAGAGTGTCATAAGTAAACTCGGTATAACTTAAACCATGTCCGAACGGATACAATGGCGTATTCTCTTCATCTATATAATGCGACCAGAACACGACTCCTTCTCCCGGTAATGTTGGCCTTCCTGTATTCTTATAATTGTAATAAAGCGGCATCTGTCCGACACTTCTTGGGAAACTTACCGGGAGTTTACCACTTGGATTATAATCTCCATAAAGTACCTGCGCAATGGCATGACCACTTTGGGTACCTAGCTGCCAGGCTTCAACTATCGCAGGTATATGTTGATCGGCCCATTCGATAGCCAGGGGTCTTCCGTTATGTAATACCAACACAACATTCTTATTTACCTTATAAACCTCCTCTAATAGTTCCTGCTGTAAACCTGGAAGTCCGAGCTCGGCCCGACTTCTTCCTTCTCCACTCTGAAATCCATCCTCTCCAAGGGCCATAACCACTACATCTGCTTCTTTAGCTACTTTTACAGCTTCATCAAAACCACTCCTGTCTCTGGAATTAACTTTGACTTCCATAGGGAATGAATTAGAACCATTTGAAAGCTTAACACCTTCGGATACCCTTACAGTATTGTCTTCATAAGAAGCCATGCCCTCGGCTAAAGAAATTGCTGTTCCGTCTTCTGCTGCAAGACGCCAACTCCCCAGCGGACTTGTCTTATCTGATACAAAAGGGCCTATTAAGGCAACTTTTTGTCCTTTTCTTTTTAGCGGCAACAGGTTGTTTTTATTCTTTAGTAATACGATTGACTTTCTGGCCATATCAAGAGCTGCATCATTGATCTCCTTACTTCCAACAATAGCATCCTCTCGTTCTTCATTTAAATATTTATAAGGATCTTCGAACAACCCTAATTCAAATTTCACCCTGAGAATTCGACGAACCGAA
Organism: Zhouia amylolytica AD3; assembly: GCF_000511935.2. Lineage (NCBI taxonomy): Bacteria > Pseudomonadati > Bacteroidota > Flavobacteriia > Flavobacteriales > Flavobacteriaceae > Zhouia > Zhouia amylolytica. Next base: position 675,825 of record NZ_AYXY01000019.1, read on the forward strand.
TCGTCCAGATCCGATTCCTGTACTTTGCCTTGCTTTACCAGGTCAACAAGTTCATTGACATAGGCATACGACTCCATATCCATATCCGAACCAGCATTTGCAGCCAGCTCAGCGGCATGCTTTCTGTCTCTCGCATATCCATGAGCCTGCATTTCAATCATAGAACCCCAATCTGACACCACAAATCCATCAAAGTTCCATTGATCTTTAAGAAGTTCTCTTTGCAAAAATCGATCTGCCGTAGCCGGGATGCCATTTAATTCATTAAAAGCGTTCATAAAAGTACGAACCCCTGCTTCTTTCGCTGCTTTAAACGGAGGAAGAATGGTATTGTACAAAGTTGATGTACCCACATCAACCGTATTATAATCGCGTCCACCTTCAGCAAAGCCATAACCTGCGAAATGTTTTGCGCATGCCGCTACGGTATATGGGCTTGCCAGGTCACTTCCCTGGAATCCCTCTACTCTTGCCACCGCAATTTTACTTCCTAAATAAGGGTCTTCTCCGGCACCTTCCATTACTCTTCCCCAGCGAGCATCCCTTGAGATATCAACCATGGGAGCAAAAGTCCAGTTTATTCCCGATGCTGCGGCTTCTTTTGCTGCCATCGCAGCAGAGTTCTTAATAGCCTCCAAATCCCAACTTGCAGACTCAGCTAACGGGATCGGGCTTATGGTTCTAAAACCATGAATAACATCAAAACCTATAATTAAGGGAATCCCCAGACGGGTCTCCTCTACTGCTATTTTTTGAACCGAACGAACTTCTTCGACCCCGGTGACATTCAGCATAGAACCTACAAGACCACTTTTTAAATGATCGTATTTTTTAGCTGCATCTCCCTCCTTGGGAGCTGGCCCCGTTAAATCCCAAAAACCATTATACTGATTCATCTGACCCACCTTTTCTTCCAGCGTCATCAGTGAAAGCAGGGAATCTATTTTTCGTTCCACCTCCTGATTAAGATGGGTACTTTTACTTGCCTTTTGATCCATTCCCCCCTCTGATTTAGAGCTGCAGGATCCCGCTGTTACCAAAACAAGTAACAGTAAACTGTTCTTTAAAATGTTCATTTTATTGATAGAGTTTTACATAATCAACCACCATCTCAGCTTCATTAAAAGAAGAAGGTATTTCACCTCCTAACGTACCCCCCATGGCAATATTTAGAATTATGAACTGATTTTTATTAAAAGGCCATGAAGCCTCAGTTTTCGTAGATGGCTGATAGGTATAAAACAATTTATTATCTACATAAAAATCGATTTTCTCCTCCGTCCATTCTATAGCGTACAAATGAAATTCACCCGAAACATTATCCACCTTAACTTCACCTTTGTTATTGGTATTCCCATAACTACTCTCGGTGTGTAGTGCACAAGAAACCTGTCCTGGATAATTCCCCCTGTGTTCCATGATATCAATTTCTCCACATTGAGGCCATCCTACACTGCTAATATTTTCACCCAACATCCATAAGGCCGGCCAGGTGCCTCCACCATTAGGTAGTTTGGCTAAAATTTCAAGCTTTCCATAAGTAAAACTGAATTTCCCCTGAGTTTTAATGCGAGCCGAGGTGTAGCTTTTTCCTCCATATGTTTCTTTTTTAGCCGTAATTTTCAAAAATCCGTCTTCAACTTTTACATTGTCACTACGATCTGTATAATACTGCTGCTCTCCATTTCCCCAACCACATAAGGAAGGACAACCATCTCCAAGGTCATAGTTCCATTTTGAAGCATCCAGCCTACCACTACCACCATCAAAATCATCAGACCAAACCAATTCCGAAAATCCATTTTCATTAACATGAATGGTTACCGTCTCTTGTTGCTTAGCGGCATGGTTTGTTTCCGAATAGGCTATCACTTCTACCTTATATTCATCAAGGCCTTCTTTTTTAAATTGATATTCAAAATATCCCTCTGTATTGGTTTCAATAGTGGTATTATTATAGGTCAATTCATATTTAATCGCATTGTCTGCGCTTACGTTAAAAACTACCACTCCAGTTCCATCACCATAAGGGTGATAATCATCCTGCCCCGCTAAACTAATATCCACTTTTAGATTGGTCGGATATACAACCTCCTCCTCCGTTGGTGAACCCTGTTCTTTACTGCAGGCGATTGCCGTACCTAAAAACAACATCCATATCGTAATGTTAGATATTACCGTTCTTATTTTATTGTTTTCCATATTAAATGAGATCGTAAAGCAAAAGGGGTAACCCCTTTTGCTTTAATGATTTAAGTATATTAATCTTCAGCAATCAGTATAAAGAACCAGGCATTTCCATCATTACCTATCGTCTTCACTAACATCTCATTTTCAGAACGCGAAATGATCTGGTAATTATGAGAACCTCCAACATAGAATCCGAAGAATGCAGTTCCGGTTAAAGAAATAGTCTCTTGTCCACCGGGTGCGGATAGCGACCATGATTCGGTGTAATCCTCCAACGGATAATTCTCAAACTCATTATTGCTATTGGCCGTCTGACCTTTGTCGCCTCCAAAATCTTCTGTTAATGGCGCCGCCTGACCAAATACGGTCCCTTGTGTTAAATGTTGGAAATCACCTTCCTGGGTAAACACATATCGGTCGTCGTACATTCCTGTCACACTCTTTTCATCCGGGGATGCAGCATACCATATAGGAGAAGTTTCTTCTGCCGGTCCTACTCCAAAATGTCCGGCTGCTTCATTTTTAATTCTCCAGGTACGTGAACCATCACCATAAAGCATATCAAGAAGATCTTGTGGTGGAGCATATAGTGCTAACACCTCCACTTCTACCGCCTGACTGGTGGCAACACCACCTGTGCCAATGGCTATAACCGTTACCGTATAAACGTGCGTACCTGTTTTACTAAAATTATAAGTATACTCACCAGAGGTAGCAACCGCTTCTGAACCCTCAAAAGCGAACTTATAAGACAACGCATTATCAGCATTCACTGAAAAATTCACAACGCCACTCCCATCTCCGTAAGGATTTTCACTATCTGCCCCTACAATATCTATTTCAATATTCAGGTTTGAAGGAGAAACAATATCTCCAAATTCATAATTGTCCTCATCACAACTACTAAAGGATAGTAGTGTCAATAACAAAAGACTTGATATATATGCTATTCTTTTCATATTCTGATTATTATAAATATTATTTAACGAGCTTGTAAGTCCAGAATACACCGGTACCAGCCTCAATGGTAACAATCATGGTATTACTATCTGTCATATTCACATCATAGCTGATCGATGCAGGGACGGCTACATTTGGTAATTCCCCATCGTTATTCACTTTTGGAAGTCCTAAATACGCTCCGGTACCATTGAGAGTGATGGTTCCGTTGGTTTCATCGTACCCATAAGTATAAGTTACTGATCCATCATGAGGAGCTACCGGAGTGCCGCATTGTTCACTTGCCACGCCTTGCCATGTCTCTAACCAGGTTTCAGTTCCCTGTACATTCTTAAATGATCCGTCTGAACCAAATTCATAAGAATCATCAAAATAACAAGCTCTGTCTATAACTGTTTGGGCATCACTAGACCACCATTCTCCACTTCCGGGGCTCGGTCCTACCATCAAGGCTCCTGCCTCAGGAGCTAACTGCCAGGTTCCTGCAACCGGAGGAATATATCTGATAAGTTTAAACGTCCAGAATACGCCGGATCCTGATTCAATTCCAATAGTCATTGTATTATTATCATCAGATAAACTGACGTCATATGTAATTGATGTTGGTACAGAAACATTTGGTAATTCTCCTTCGTTATTCACCTTCGGAAGTCCGATATACGCTCCTGAACCATCAAGGGTTAATGTACCCATATTGGCATCGTACACAAAAGTAGCATCTCCTGATCCATCATGTGGTGCTACAGGAGTTCCACACTGCTCTGCAGCAACTCCCTGCCAGGTTTCCAACCAGGTCTCTTCCCCTAAAACATTTGCGAAGGAACCATCTAAAGAGAATACATAGGTATCATCGAAATAGCATGCTCTGTCAGTAACTGTTTGAGCGTCATTTGACCACCATTCACCACTACCAGGGCTCGGTCCGACCTTTAAGGCTCCGGCTTCCGGTGCTATTTGCCAGATTCCCTCTAAACCTGAAGCAGGTTCCGGAGATTTCCAGAAATAGATATTATCTATAAATACAGTTCCTGCAGCCCATGGTTCTCCCTCAAACTTCATTTGGAAAATTTCAGTAACCGTTAAGCCCTGATCAATATAGTCTGAAATCGGAATATCTATACTTGTCCATTCATTAGGTGTTAAGATACTGGTTACCGGAGCTTCCGTAACAACCCCTGAGGCATTATTAATGATTGAAGTCTTAATACTATTAACATCTTCTGCAGTCCACACATCGAGGTGTAAATACTCCATATTAGATACGTCAATTGAATTTTCCAATTGAATTCCCTGATAGCTTAAATTGACGTATTGTAACATCTGGTCTCCATTTAGTTCAAACATTGCCCAGCTACTTCCTTGTCCGCCTTGTCCCCAATCAGGGAAATAATCAGTTCCGGGAACATCTTCATAAGCAGCACTAAAAATAGAGATTACATCACCTCCGAACCTTGCAGGAGGCATTGGTGCTGAAGCTAATGGTTGTAGAATTGCAGTAACTTCAAATTCTTCAGTATACTCTGTCGTAGCAATCGCAGCACCTTTTACTACTACCCGAACGGTATAGGTACCAGGCTCCTGATAAACATAGGACGCCGTTTCTCCAATATTTGCCATAACAGGTTCATCATTTCCGGCCTCTCCAAAATAAACATCGAAAGAAACCGCAAAATCTGCATTGACCGTTACATTAACTTGTTTTGAAATCGCTTCATCATTGGTGATTGCAACTTCAAGGTTTTCTGGCGCTTTAAAAGAAACTATCAATGGTAACTCCTCTATCGTTTCCAGTCCCGTAAGACTGTATGCCATTACATTAACACTGTATTCTCCTTCGGGATATACGTGAGTAATATTTTCACCAGCCTTCAACACCTCACTAACAGTTTCACCATCTCCAAAATCAACCTTAAAAGAAGTTGCTCCATCAGCCGATGGCGTTATGGTTACGGTTCCGGTATTATCTTGAGTTACACTAAAAAGTGCTTTAACATTGGTAGGAGCTACATCCGACTTTAAGGCGTCGAGATTTCCATATTCGTCGTCATTACATGCAAAAAATAATCCTGCCGTAATGAAAAGTATTATGATGTTTTTAAATGTTTTCATCTTTTTAAATATTAACATTAGTACCCAGGATTTTGTTCCCATCTGTTACCTGCCAATTCAATTTCGATTGAAGGAATAGGAAACAACTCGTGTTTTCCAGATTGAAAGCCATCAATTTCAGACGCTGCCCTTCCTGTTCTCACTAAATCGAAAAAGTGATGTCCTTCACCTACAAGCTCTACTCTTCTTTCTTGATAAATAGCATCTGTTAGTGATGATCCTGAGTCTGTAACATCAGGTAGTTCTGCTCTGTTTCTAACCCTGTTGAGATACGCTCTGGCCTGTGAATCATCTGCTGATGGCTTTCTGTTATGAGCTTCAGCTGCCATTAACAAGACATCTGCGAAACGAATAGCTCTGTAGTTATTAGGGTTTGTAAGATTAGCATCTCCTGTATTGAGATCACCTTGACGTGAAATATATTTTCTATTAAAATACCCCGTATGCTCGAAACCGGTTGCATAGGTTGCTCCTGTTTCTGCTGCCCAAGCCTCTATATCCAATATAGCAACATCTTTTCTGATATCACCATCTTCAAAAGCATCAACAACTTCCTGAACCGGCACGTTAAAGCTAAATCCAGATTCGAAAACCGGACCCGAATAATTTCTGATTCCATTAAATCCAACTGCTACATTACCTTCGCTACATTGTAAACATCCGAAGCCAGCACCTTCTTCATCTGAATATTGTACCTCGAAAACAGACTCAATATTATTTTCATTGTCGTTTTCAAACATGGTGGTATAATCAGCCAATAAATCGTATTGACCACTGTTGATTACTTGATCTAAAACAGCAGCAGCTTCTGCGAACTTATTTTGAAAGAGATACGCTTTTCCCAGTAACGCTTGTGCAGCTCCCTTGGTGATTCGTCCGGCTTCAGTTTGTACTGCAGGTAAATTATCTGATGCATAGATTAAATCTTGCTCGATTTGTCCATATACCTCAGCTTTAGGTGTTCTGTCAATATTGAATTGCTCACCAAACTGTATTCTTTTATCTACAGCTAATGGAACATCACCAAACCATTTTACCAATTCAAAATAATAGTATGCTCTTAAGAACCGAGCCTGCCCTATAACCTCATTTTTAGTTGGAAAGTCCGTTTTATCTTGAAATTCAAGTATATAATTAGCTCTGTTTACTCCTGCATACATCCAGGACCAAATATCGCGCAATTGCTGATTAACGGGGGTATGTCTCATGTCGTCAATTTCCTGAATACCCGGAACATCCGTAGCACTCTCACCACCAGCTAATGTATTATCTGAAGCGATTTCTCCTAACATTACATTAAGGTATGTAGACTGTAAAAGATCGTAAGCAGCAATAAGTGCATCTTGATAATCCTCTTCTGAATTAAAGAAATCTTCAGAGTTCTGATCAGGAGAAGAAACATCTACAAAGTCATCACTGCACGCCACTGCTATCGTTAAGATCACAGCAGCCGCTAATAGGTATTTTATATTTTTTTTCATGGTCGTCAGTTTAAAATTTAGCATTGATTCCTATCATATATACCCTTGGTACAGGATAAAATCCTTGATCAATTCCTCCTCCTATTGGCGCTCCTGATGAAGCTGAAGGATCATATCCTTTATAATCGGTAAGTGTAAATGCATTATTTACAGCAAGGTATAAACGAAGCTTATTTAGGCCAATTCCTCTTAAATCATCAGGCGATAAAGAATATCCTAATTGTATATTCTGCATTCTTAAATAAGACCCATCCTCAACATAAAAATCTGAAAATTGAATATTCGAATTTGCCGCAGTAGTAACCCTTGGGAATTCGCTTGTAGAGCCTGTTCCGGTCCATCGGTCTAAATAATATACACTTTTATTGGTCAGCGATTGATTACGTTCATAATTACGAACAATATCATTTCCGATGGAAGCGAATAAATAAGATGTAAAATCAAACTTTTTATAGGTAAATCCTATATTAAGTCCCATAGTTACATCGGGCAGAGGATCTCCAATGTAGGTCCTGTCATCCGGATCGATTATTCCATCTCCATTTTGATCTACAAACCTCAAATCGCCGGGAGCCGCATTCGTTTGATCTGCATGAGCGTCCACTTCCGCTTGTGTCTGGAAGATGCCATCCGTCTCAAGGCCATAAAAATATCCGATTGGCTGACCTACCTCCATACGAGCTGGTGGGTCCTGACCAACTCCAAAACTACCCCCCGGAATGAACCCATTATCACTGTTTACAAATAACACTTCATTTTCTAAAGTAGTAAAGTTATAACTCATGTTAAACTTGAAATCGTCAGAAAAGGATTTGCTATAACCTATTTGAAACTCAAATCCTTTATTCTCTACAATACCTGCATTGATAATAGGGGGTGATGATCCTGGTGCTCCGGCACCTAAGACTCCGGAAACCTGTGATACCACCAGTAGGTCTTCAGTTCTTTTTTGAAAGTAATCGAAGGTCAGGTCGATGGTATTATTAAACAATTTAGCATCTAAACCTACATCAAATGTTTTTTGTCGCTCCCATTTAATCTCAGGGTTTGCCAATGCACCTGCCGCAGTTCCGAATACAAGTTCGTTATCAATAACATAGGTACCTTCTCCATTTAATAAGGATACAAATCTAAAGTCAGGTATACGGTCATTACCAATAATACCATAACTACCTCTTAACTTCATAAAATTAAGCGTACTACTTTCATTTAAGAATTCTTCTTCTGTTAACACCCATCCAACTGAAACTGAAGGGAAATAACCAAACTTGTTAGCAGGTCCGAATTTGCTTGATCCGTCGCGTCTAAGCACTCCGGAAATTAAATATTTGCCGTCGTAATCGTATTGAAGTCTTGTAAAATAGGACAGTAATCGAGTATCGAATGTATTGCCTCCATTTCGGTAATTATCTACCACATCAGAAGCATTATCTATACTTGCATTACCATAGGAATTATCCGGAATGTCATACCCCGTAAAGCTTGAAAACTCTCCGGTAGTTTTAAAAACAGACATTCCCAATAAGGCTTTAAAATTATGGATATCATTGATACTGTTTTCATAGGTCAAAAAGTTATCCCATGTATAATCTCTGTAAATATCTTTAGATTCAGTAACATTGTTTCTATCTACATTAAAAACTTTACCACTTCCATAAAATGCTACAGGAGCAAATGATTTTCCTTGCACCTCAGAATAATTAAACTGATAACGGGTTTCTATATTGAAATGCTCTAAGAAGTTATACTTAAGTCCCAAAGCACCTCCGATTTTATCGACTTGCGTATTGTTGTAGTTATTCGCAATTTGAGCCAATGGGTTAATAACCTCATTCCCCAAACCTTCCGCCAGGGTGTAATCACCATTTTCATCCCTGACACCAAGCGTTGGTGCCATATTTAAGGCATTAAACAATACTGAACCCAAAGCATTCTCCGAAAGGTTATTTTTATGCGTAAGCGCATATAAACCAGACGCATTAAAGGTGAAGTTCTTCAGAAAATCTAACGAATAATTAATTCTTCCTGTTAGTCTGTTAAAGTTGGAGGCACTTCCTCCTACGATACCGTCCTGATCTAAATACGATATTCCCGCAGAATAAGTTGATTTCTCCGTCCCTCCAGTCATAGATACATTTAAGTTCGACATTGGTGCAGTTCTAAAAACTTCATCTTGCCAATTGGTTCCTCTTCCCAGGTTGTTTACATTAGGAAAAGGTAAATCATCTCCGCCGGCAGCAAAGGCCTCATTGGCAAGCAATGCATACTCTGTGGCATTCAGAACTGGTATTTCTCTTGAAGTTTCTTGAACACCGGTATACATATCCACATCAAACTTAAGTGCTGTATTCTTACGACCGGATTTCGTACTTATTAAAATAACTCCATTTGCAGCACGCACTCCATAGATTCCGGCAGTGGCATCTTTTAATACATTAACACTTTCTATATCTGAAGGGTTAATGGTACTGAGGTCTTCTATTACAATACCATCCACTAAAATTAACGGACGACTATCTCCATTGGTAGTAATACCTCTTATACTAATGGTGGAAGCACTACCAGGTGAACCTGATTGCGAAGTAATATTCACCCCTGCCACCTGACCCTGCAAGGCTTGCTCCACTCTGACTGGATTTAGCTTTTCAATAGTTTCAGAGCCAACTACCGAAACGGCTCCTGTTATTTCTTTCTTCGTTTGCGTACCGTAACCAATTACAACTACCTCATCTAAACTCTGTAAATCTTCTTCCAGAGCAACAGACAAACTTTGCTGATTATTGATTACTACTTCTTTTGTCTTAAATCCTATATAGGAAAAAACAAGGGTTGATCCGGGGGTTATATTATCTAAGGTGAATAGTCCATCAAAATCAGTAGTTGTTCCTTTTGAGGTACCTTTTAAAATAATACTCACACCCGGCAAGGGGTCGTTTGTGTTAGCATCGTATACTGTTCCTTTAATTTGAATGTTTTGACTAAAACCCAAATAAAAACTGAGTACACAAATTGTTAAAGTTAGCTTAGTTCTCATATATTTTTAAATTGATGTTTCAAATTACATTTAGTAAAGCAACAAACCTGAAAAAAGACCTCTACAAAAATTATACATGCATAAAATAAACAGCTTATTTTATGAATTATCTAAATAAAACCCATGTATATTGCGAAATTGAAAGATTCATAGCCAATAATTTTACTTATAAAAAAATACTGATTTTCAATAAAATATCGGCTATGTTGTGGTAATGTTGAGGTGATTTTATTAAATGGTGAGTTGATCTAAATCTCTAAAATGTACTCAACAAGGCTTTTTTCTCGTGGTAGATCCATTTTTTTACGCAAACGATATCGTTTAATCTCCACACTTCTTACAGAAATATTTAAAAGTGGTGCTATTTCTTTAGATGATAAATTTAGTCTGAGGTAAGCACATAGTCTTAAATCATTCGGAGTTAACTCTCCATGCAATTCCTTAACCTTTTTGAGAAAGTCACTATCAGCGTTATTAAAGGCCTCTTTAAAGATATTCCAGTTATCTTCCTCACGGGTATTAACCTTTATTGTTTTTATTACGGATTTGACATTTTTCTCTAAATCACCATCCTTGGTAAGATCCTGTTTGATCTGGGATAAAATTTCATTCTTACTTATTAACCCCATGGCTGAAGCTGCAAGCTCCCGGTTTTTACTTTCTACATCTTGCCTTAACTTTTCATTTTTAAGCTCCATTAACTGCTGCTTGTTTTCCAGGTTTTGGATCTCTAATTGTTTTTTGTTTTCCTCAATTAACTTTTGCTCTTTCTTTTCATAATAAACCTTATAAATTCTATGTATAACGAATCCTGAAAAGATAAACACAACCAAATACACTGCAATCATAGCATTTGACAAATACCATGGCCGGTTTATTGTAAATTCGTAAGAGGCTACATTATCGATAAGGGTATTGCCTATTCGGGCTCTAACGAAAAAAGTATAGGTCCCAAAGGGAAGGTTTTCAAAGCCTATAGTCGTATTGGTTGTCCACGGACTCCAGTAATCTGCAAATCCCCCCAGTTTATATTGGTACTCTGGAATTATAAATTTTTCAAATTCAGGAACGCTGAATGATATATTAATATTGTTCTTTTTATATTCAAGTGCTGTTTCACCCTCAATAGGTAAGCTGTGCCGGGCTAGCCGTTCATCATTATAATAAACACCTTTAATACCCACCTCATAATTTTGATATGATAACTTATCTGTATTAATGATAAAATAACCATTGGTAGCTCCAAAAAGAAAATTATTCTCGGACAAATGCGTGACATTTTCAAAACCATTGATCGTATTTCGCAGGTTGAGGGGTATCGGAATTTTATTGATCACCGGATTGGTCGTTAACTTTCCGGTAGATACGTAATTAATATTGTTCGTCGTGAAAATCCACAGCTTTCCGGTTTCGTCAATAACCAGTTTTCCTGAACAATAAGTGTCGTTTTCAAATAATGTGCTTAATAAACTATCCTTACTAAATTCACCACCCTCTGTGGGAGCAGCAAACACCCCATCTTTACTGGCATAATATATATGACGATTGAATGTAGCTAAGCCCGCATTTTTACCTTTTTCAGGTACTGACAATCGCTCAACCTTATCAAACTTTTTTAAGGACTTATCCAAGGTTAGAAGAAACACCCCTTTATACTCATGACTCACTATGACTTCAGAATCGTTTCTAACTTCAAAATACCTGGACGAATAATCAAAACCTTCTATTTTATGACTAAGTTGCCAATTATTGGATTCGTTTTTTCGAAGGACATAAATTCCCTGATAATTTCCTTGTAACAGCATGTTCTCTTTTCCTGGCATTTGACTATACTTCCAGGCACCTTGAACATCCGATATCAAATCAGCCCGATCACCTTTAATTATAAACGTACCTATGTTATGCCCACAAAACAAGGTGTCGTCATACACGTATAAAGACCAGACCTGTCCCTTGGTACCTTCTATGAGCTTATAGCTGTCTGTGTTTTTTCCTTTATAGAATAAACCCTGATTTGTACCTACATATAACTTATCATTATAAGAAGTAGCCGCATAAACCGTTCCCAGCATTCCGGCACCGTCATAATGGGTTACAATAGGGGAATTAAAGTTTAAACAATCAACACCATTATCCAATCCTAACCAGAGATGATTTTTATGGTCTTCATAAAGAGAAAGTACAGTGTTATTTCCCAATCCCTTATTTTGATCGATGTGGTACTTCTTAACCCCCTCCTTGGAAAGTAAAATGATCCCATGAGAAATGGTACCCAGGGCTATTTCGCCATTGGATAGCTGAATAGCTTTATAAATACTCCAGTTCTTTATTAAATCGCCCACGGGAATGCTCCATCGCTTTAAAACATCGTTTGAAAAGATATAAAGTCCCTCAGACTCCGTAACAAGTACAAGTCCCATTTCATTAGAGAACATCCCCACAACGCGCTCCTCATTAATTTCAGGGGCATCGATCAGCAGCCTCGATTTCCCATTTTTTATTTCATAAATACCCAGTCCCGGCGATTGATAATATATATTACCTGCCACTTCGTAAGCATATATTATTCCATTCTCAGGCGTAATGATATTGAACGATTCTGTTTTAACATTATATACATATATCTGATCCAACGACTGGAAGATGATCCAATCCTCATAAGGTATTATTTTCCAAAATTGTTCATCTTCCTTCAGTTGATCCTTTACCTTACTACTCAGCGAGGTATATACCAAATTATTAAGTTCATTTTTCACCCAATACCCGAACTCCATATAGCAACCTGTATATATACGGTCATCCTTTGCTGCCACTGAACGCATTATTGTTTCGTTAGGACTGGAATAAATTTGCCAGCTTGACCCGTCAAACTCTAAAAGCCCCTCATTATTGGCTATATAAATATGTTCGTCCTCTCCCTGAGAGACACCCCAGTTCTGATTAGCGCCTTGATATTCTTCCGGAGTAAATCTTAAAATAGGGGGTTGTTCCTGACCTATAGATAGCCAGGATAGTAATAAGAATGAAAAGAATAATATTCGTGTCAAATTAGTTCGTTGTTAGTTGGATATCTAGTAAATATAGATAAGTTTTGGCACGAAACAAAAGCACCGGGATTCAGGAACCTCTAAAAAAGAAAACCTCCTTTGGTAAGAAAAATTACTTATATTTTAATTAATTTTATAGAATTGAATAGTGTTATTAATTTGGTTTTGAATTAAATAGTATAAAATATGATATTAGGAGTTTGCGAATGGCTTAGTGGGAAACTAGGGTGGAATGTATTGAATATTCGAATTGCATTTGTTGTTTTATTCTTTGTTTTTGGAACTGGTTTAGGACTTTATTTGATTTTATGGATTGTAAAGCTCTTCTCTAAATAAAAGAACTTTTCAAATTGGAAATCAGCACCAATTACAAGGTAGGTAACCATTAAATTAAACCATAATAATAGATACATTAAAGCTTCACCGAAATACGTTACACTAATTTAAGTTCAACTATCCACTTAATTTTTATGAAGAATTTCTGTTTATTATATTTCATCATTTGCTTCTTCTCAATAAGTGCGCAAAATAATCCGGTTTTCCCTGGTTGGTATGCTGATCCTGAAGGTATTATTTTCGAGAATACATACTGGGTTTACCCAACTTATTCAGCCCCTTATGACCAACAAGTCTTTTTTGATGCTTTTTCTTCCGACGATCTGGTTAACTGGACAAAACACGAGCGCATAGTAGACACTTCTGCCATTAAATGGGCAAAACGTGCTGTTTGGGCTCCTTCAATTATAAAGAACCAAGATCAATATTTTCTATTTTTTGGAGCAAATGACATTCAGCACGATAACGAAGTCGGAGGTATCGGAGTTGCTGTTGCCAGTGTTCCGGAAGGACCTTATAAAGACCATCTGGGTAAACCGCTGATCGATAAATTTCACAATGGCGCCCAGCCAATCGATCAATTTGTTTTTAAGGATAAAGATGGCTCCTTCTATCTCTACTACGGTGGCTGGAGGCATTGTAATGTAGCAAAGCTTAAGGATGATTTTACCGGATTTATTCCTTTTGAAGACGGTCGTATATTTAAAGAAGTAACTCCAGAAAATTATGTAGAGGGTCCCTTTATGTTTATCCGTAATGATAAATATTATTTTATGTGGTCTGAAGGTGGTTGGGGAGGTCCGGACTATAGCGTAGCCTATGCCATTTCAGAGTCTCCGCTGGGGCCATTTAAGCGTATTGGAAAAATACTAAAGCAAGATCCTGAAGTAGCAACCGGAGCAGGTCACCACAGTGTCATTCATCCAGAAGGAACTGATAAATACTTTATTGTTTACCATCGTCGACCTTTAACAGAAACGGATCCTAACTCTAGAGAAACGTGTATCGATCTCATGGAGTTTGATGATACAGGTTTGATTAAACCTGTAAAAATCACCAGGCAAGGAGTAACTGCATACCCTTTAAAATAAAAAAAGCCCTATTTAAAATAAGGCTTTCAAAAAAAATAAAACAATCCGACATTAATTATTTATAACTAACATCGGATCAATATGATACTAAAATTCTCTGTAATCTCCTGCTAAATATTGATTAGCCTTTTCTTCTTTGAACCTTGCTGATTCAGCATCCCAATGTAAAGTCTCACCCGGGAATCTTCCGGCAATGGTTCCTAACAAAATTGTTTCTGTTAATCGCGCAGCATAATCAAATGGTGCAGTGGTTTCACCTTTACCTAAACACGCATCAACAAACTGATGGTAATGTTTAGGCCCTTCTGATTGATAGTTTCGGATAGGTGCACCTAAATTATGCTTTTTACTTACCTTTTCTATTTCTTTAGAAATATCTACATACTTCCCTTTTACTATTTTTCTAGGCAATTGCATAAAGTGTGGCAATAATAAACGTCCTTTTTCTCCAACGAACATTGCTCCTTGTTGTGGCAACTCATTCTGAGCAGCAACCTTGGCATCTAAAGACATTTTTTCTTCAACACTAGCTTCCCTGTCATTCTTTTTAGTTTTTTTGGCAGGTTCAGCCCCCGGCAGTACCAAGTCTTCATGCATAGCAGGAGCTCCCTTTCCATCATACCAAATCCATTTTAGAGATTTTGTAGTATGCTTTGTTCCTGGAAATTCATAGGTTACCGTGTTGTGTTCAGGATATCCAAAACCATTTGAAGGTCTGCATTCCGTCATAATAGTACGCGGAACGTCTAGTTCCAGTGCATTATAAGGGGTATCAAAAATATGAACTCCCATATCTCCTAAAGTACCGCAGCCATAATCCATTAATTTTCTCCAGTTCCCCGGATGATATACCCCTTCTTTATAAGGTCTTTTAGCAGATGTTCCTAACCATAAATTCCAATCTAATTGTGGTGGTACAGGATCCTCTCCTTCCGGAACTGGACCGTCATAGCCCCAGTTCTTAGGAGACCATGCATGTACGGTATGTACTTTCCCAATAATTCCAGACTGAATTAAAAGTGTTGCCAACTTATAATCATAAAAAGAATGTACCTGAATTCCCATCTGCGTAACCAATCCTTTTTCTGCAGCCAGCTTTTTCATTTCCCTGGATTCCGACACATAATGTGATAATGGCTTTTGGCAATAAACCGGTTTATCCATTTCCATAGCCATCATTGATGCAGGAGCATGTGTATGGTCTGGAGTTGATACGACTACAGCATCAATTTCATCCTTCATTTCCTCCAACATCACGCGATAATCAAAAAATACCCGTGCGTTTGGATGAAGTTTACGCGCCTTAGATAGATTAACCGCATCTACATCACATAACGCTACTACATCAACAGCACTGTGCGATGAAATAGAATTCAGGTCCTCAAACCCCATATTTCCCACTCCAATATGAGCCGTACGTAAACGGTCTTTAGTACTTGATCCTCTTAATATTGATGGTGCAAGCATTATGCCCAGGGCACCAACAGTCGTGGTTTTTATAAACTCTCTTTTATTCATGTTAGGTAATTAAGGAATTATAATTTTTTAATTTTAATGTTTCGGAACCAAATTGGACTCGCATGGTCTTGCAAGGCAATATAACCTGACTTAAATTTCCCATAATCAGGACTGTTCTTCCATTTATCTGAATTTTTCTTTTCTTCCCAAGCCTCATCCCAAGGCACGAAAGAAAGTATCATCTTTCCATTTAACCAATGCTCTACCTTTTCCGGAGTAAACACAATTTTTGTGCTATTCCATTCTCCAACAGGATTTAAAATTTTATCCGGACTCGGAGGATGCATTGCATAATCTGCTCCGGTTTGCTGTAATGGCTTCAACTCTTCCGGTTTATCGGTATATCCTAAACTTAAATTGTAGTCTGTAAGATCGTGAATGCTCGCATAATTCTCATCATCTATAAGTTGATACTCAGGTGCAACAACAGGGGGTCCGGCATATCCTTCTTTTACATGATAAAAGATACCACTATTTCCTCCTTTTGGTAGTTTCCACTCTATATATAATTCAAAATTATCAAACTCTTCTGCTCCATATAAAATATCTTTACCTCCTTTATAATTCTGCTCCAATCCTAATTTAGTATCAAAGGTTAAAACGCTATCCTTAACCGTCCACCCCGGAGGAAGAGAATCCATATTATAACCTCGCCACCCTTCGGTGCTGGTTCCGTCAAAAAGGTAGATCCATTCATCAGAAGATGCCACCTCATCTTTCGCTGGTTCTTCTTCAGCTGTTTTATTAGCGGTATTGTTTTTACATGATAAAGCAAATACAGCCAATCCTAAAAGGATAAAATGAATTCTTCGTTTCATTACTTTTTTCATCATTTTTATATAAATATTAGGTTTAATTAATGCTCAGTTAATCATAAAATGCCCTTATACTACAAAACCTATCGACGGCTTCATCTAATTAACCTGACTAAACAAATAATCTGGCATGGTAAAATAAACAATATTATACTAATATAACAGTGAAACGAGACAGTTTATGAGAATTGTGTTTGTTTGCAAACAATTCTATTATCATTTTATTAATTTATAACAAACTACTCAAACCCTTCAAAACACAAAAAACCGTAACATTTATGTTTACGGTTTGGTTTATTAAATGATACTAATGCTAAAGTTTATTCCTCCAATAATGGCATAATAGTTCCTTCGTATCTTATGGAGTTCCGTTCTGTACTGGTAACAATAATACTTGTTTTCTTATTAGAAAAAATCTCTATTACTACATTATAGGATTCATTCGTATCCACATTTCCCGCTTTGAACGACATTTTATACTTCTTTTTACTATCGAGATAATGCAATTCCATGTCTCTGGCGACCTCATCGATCTTTATACCTATATCATTAGTATTATATCCTCCTCCCATTTGCCGTTCACCAAAATAAGGAAGGTCTGATTTCACCGAATCTCCACGTACTTCCAGGTAGTTATCATTGCCAATTAAATTAATCCTTGCCACACTATTCTGCGGACCTAAAATAGCACCTACCTGCATCATAGCCCTGGTTACAGTCGGGTCTGCCCAATCACTCTCAATTCTGAATTTCCGCCCTTCAACAAGATCAGACAAGGCGGCCATATCGGATTCAGAAACAGCACTTTGGGTACTTCCACAACTATATACTAAAACGAGGGTTATCAACCCTACTATATAACTAATACTTTTCATGAGATCATAAATTTTAGTTACATACAAGTTATAAAATTTATTGCATTGATTGGCATATGAGGCGATTAAAAAATGATCCTTTACATATATCATAGCTTCTATATTCCACAACTATTCTATTTGCATATCAATACTTTAAATTGGATGAGCAAATGATCGACATCTCATATTCAAACCAGCTATTAATAGCAAATTGAGTAGTTCCTATGCATTTGAGACTTCTTTCTCAAATTCCAACACAAAGGTTTTAACAGCTTCCCAATCGGTATACTCATAATCTTGCGCAGTATCCGTAGTACGACCTTCCTTTTTAGCTATCATCTTCATGAGCAACCGCTTAAAAAAGTTATACTGGGTATACTTTAAGGCCCCGGCGATCTGAATTACACTATTTGGCCTCCACCCCACTTTGTCTAAATAGGTTTTTGTAATTCGCGCTACCTCCTGATGCTCATCTTCTATATCTGATGCGATAGCCAGACAGACAGAAAAAAAAGCTCCAGGTGTTGTATTGAGTATATTCAAATAATTTTTGATATAGTGCGTTACAGCACTTTGATAAGCTCCTATATGAATGGAAGCTCCAATTAATACCGCATCAAATTCAATAGGTGATGGCGGCTCTTCTATGGCTTCCGCGACCAAAACATTATGACCCGAATTTTGAAGAACCTTAGCCATGTAATAAGCTATCTTGCGCGTTTGTCCTTCAGTAGTACCGTAAACAATCAGGAATTTCATTTTTACTTCAAAATAAAACACAATACCCTGAATATCAAATGATAAAAATCACAAAACGCTTATAATCAATCAAGAAGATAATCAGAAATATAATAAAATGAAGAAACTGTTATTGATCAATAAATCCCTCGCGTAGCTTTTTCATGGCTAAATACATCTGCGACTCTACGGTTTTTATGGAAACATCAAGTCTAATGGCAATCTCCTTGTATTTCAATCCTTCCCGTTTACTTAACAAAAAGATTTCTTTACACTTAGGTGGCAAGTCTTCTATTAACTCCCTCAGTCTAAGTAAATCAGACTCTAACTGCTCTTGATTCTTAATCTCTTGCTCATCATTAGTCAGGGATGAAATCTGTAAATAATCTCTTTGCATAATTCGTTCCCGTTCCAAATCCCTGAAATGATCCATAAAACTATTATAGGCTGTACTAAACAGATACTTTTTTAGCGAAGTATGTATTTGCAAAGATTTTCGTTTGGTCCATAGCTTTAGAAAGACTCCCTGAGCCAGATCTTCCGATAACGACAAATCGCCACTGAGCTTAATCAGATAAGCGAGAACAATTTTGTAATACTTCATAAAAATATTACGATAAGCCTCCTTACTCCCTTTTTTAAGCTCCGATAAAAGCCAATTTTCCATCATTTAATTCAGTAATCTTCCCTGCTATTCATGAATTTTGCACAAATTTTAAAAAAAAATTAAAAAATAGTTAAGGGTTTTTAAACATTTTTCCGTCTCGGTTGTAAACTGAGATTATTTAGGTTTGGAACATTTAATTATTAAATACATAAATAAAGAGATTTCTGAAGAAGAATTGGCTCTTCTAAAAGAAGGTTTAAAAAATCCGGAAGTCAAAAAACAACTGAAGGAATACATAGACCTCGAAAGTTCTATTCAATTAGGATTAAAGAAAATTGATATGGAGCGTGTTTATAATTCATTAGACGCCCCGTTATCTTCTGAGGACAATCTGGAAAAACGCGCTGCAAGATTAAGTTATTTGAAATACGCTGCAGCGATCACCATAATTATTGCATTAGCGGCTTCATTTCAATTATTTATTAATCGGGATATCAATGAATTTACACCAAATGCTACTACCATAACGCTTAAATTAGAAGATGGTTCCATTAAAGAATTTGACGAGACAGAGGCTATAATATCGGTAGATGACTTTGTTGCCGGATCAGAGCCAAAGAATTCCAACAACAAAACTGACATAGCCTACAACGAGATCAATGTACCTTATGGTAAAAAGGCCACTATTAAATTATCAGACAATTCTCAGGTTATTCTTAATTCCGGAAGTGTTTTCAAATACCCTACTTCTTTTGATGGTTCTGATTTAAGATCAGTGACCCTTGAAGGAGAAGCGTATTTTGCCGTAAGTAAAAATGCTCAAAAACCTTTTATTGTTCAGACAGCCGAAATGGATGTCGAAGTTTTGGGAACGGAATTTAATGTCAGTTGTTTTAAAGACGATAAACAAACTTTAGCTATTCTGGTTGAAGGAAGTATTAAAGCAAAAAACACTTTAAGCAATACCTCTGTCATTGTAAAACCCGGACAGGCAGCAACACTTAAAGATAAAAACTTAACTGTACAACCTGTAGACATTCAAAAATATACGGCTTGGTTACATGGTGACCTCCTATTTATTGACGACACCTTTGAAACGGTATTAAAAAAATTAGAACGACATTTTAATGTGGTTATCATCAATAATAATCCTGCCTTAAATGAGGTGCGTTACAATGGAAGATTTAATACAGAAACACTTGAACAGATATTAGAAGCTTTTCAAGTAAACACAACTTTTGAGTATACCTTGAAAAACAATCAAATCATTATAAAAAATGAAACGCCAATGAAATAATACCAACAAACAAAAAAGGGAAACGCGCCAACGTCTCCCTCACTACCTTAATCTAAAATTAAAATAGTTTAAACCATTTCAAAATTATGAAAAAAACACTTACGAAGGGATTCGTCTGTCCTGGAATTACCAAAATCAGCTTAAAAATGAAGCTTTCCTTAATGCTGTTTATTATTTCCTTATTCCAAATACAGGCTCATTCTTATTCACAAAAGTCGACCATTTCACTCGATGTGAATAAAGCCGAAATCAAGGAAATATTTAACGAAATCGAAAAACAATCTGCTTACAAAGTACTCTATAAAACTGAGGACATCACCCCTTTACCTCCTGTAAGTTTACATGTAAACGATGTTACTATTGAGGCTATCATGAATACCTTGTTAGATAGTAGCTCTTTATACTACAAAGTACTGGACACGCAAATTGTTATTTATCAAAAACCGACCGAAACCAAACCTGATTCAAAGTTACAAGTACCAATTCAGGATCAAATTACTATACAAGGGCTGGTAACCGATGTGAATGGAATTCCTTTACCTGGAGTAACCGTGATGGTCAAAGAAACGGGTAAAGGAGCTTTTACTGACAGTGATGGTACTTTTACCATAAAGGCACTGAAAGATCAAAGCCTTTCTTTTAGCTTCATTGGGATGGAAACTGTGGTGACCGAAATTAAAGAAAGAACTACCATAGATATCATTCTTAAAGAAGATACTCAATCGCTCGAAGAAGTGGTTCTGGTGGGTTACGGTACCCAAAAAAGAAAAGACATTACTGGTTCTGTTTCTAAAATCGATGCCACCGAGTTAAACAAAATGGCTCCGGTAAATTTCGATAATGCGATCGTTGGTAGAGCACCAGGTGTATATGCTGTTCCTTCATCAGGTGCCCCGGGTGCACCAGCTACCATTCGAATCAGAGGTATTACCTCTGTACTCGGAAACAATGAACCTCTTTATGTAATTGATGGAGTTCCAATCGAAATCGGTCAGGGGCAGGGAAATTCATTCTATTCGGAAAGTTTTTCTAACTCCATCTCACCTCTTGCTTCTATAAACCCACAAGACATAGAAAGCATTGATATCCTTAAAGATGCTTCTGCTACAGCAATATATGGTTCCAGAGGTGCCAATGGGGTTATTATTATTAACACAAAGAAAGGAAGCTACTCATCTGTACCTAGTATTAGCTTTAGTACCATGACTAGTATTTCAAGCTTCTTCAACAAGTATGATATGCTAAATAGTAATGGCTATCATAATACAGTTGAACAGGCTTATACAAATGCTGGAAGAACTATTCCTGACGATGAAGACTTATATCCTTTTGGCCCTGATGTTAATACCAACTGGCAAAAAGAAACTGATCAGGCGGCTGTGAACATGAACTACTATTTGAATATGAATGGTGGATCTCTAAATGGGAATACACTTTATTCCGTTTCAGCCGGTATCACAGATCAAAAAGGTCCTATTTACAACACCTCATACCGTAGAAACAATATCAGAACCAAATTAGAAACAAAAGCTTCTGATAAGCTGCGTATAGGAGTTAATTTCAATTATACCGATTCAAAAAATGAAGGTAGTGGTACTACCTTTTATTATCAGACAATTCGGTACAGACCCGACATTCCTATCTATGATGAAGATGGAAACTTTGCAGCTGCTCCGGGAAGCATCTATTCCAATCCTTACGCGAAAGTTCGCTTCCCATCATATGTAGACTCTAAAAATCTGTTGCTTTCTCTTTTTGGAGAATACCAACTAACGAATGGCCTGGTATTTAAATCGACCTATTCCTATACGGAAGGGGATAATTTTAGTTTCAGATATACTCCTAGTTATGATGTTTTCGAGATGAGAAACAATCGTAAAGGAACTTTAAGGCAAAACGAATCTGGCTTCACCTCGCGTATATTTGATAATACACTAACTTACAACAGAAGCTTTAACAAGCACAGTGTCAACTCAGTATTAGGGGTTTCCTATACACAAAACAAAAGCAATTATCAGAATATCGATGCCACTGATTTCCCGGATGACTTTGTAATGGTAACTCCGGGCGCGGCTTCCAACCAATCTATTGAGAGCGGAGGTACTATCAGCGGACTTTCTTCTTACTTTCTAAGAGCCAATTATAACTACGATGATATTATGTATCTTACGTTTACCGGTCGTGCCGATAAATCAACAAAGTTTGGTCCTGAAAACCGCTGGGGTTATTTCCCTTCAGGGGCAGTAGCATGGAGAATATCGCGTATGAATTTTATGGAGGGTGCTGCTTTCGTAGATGATCTTAAATTAAGAACCTCCTATGGTAAAACCGGTTCTGCTAATTTCTCAGACTTTCAATATGATACCTTCTTTGGTGCAGGAAGTTTTTATAATAATAATAACGGTGTAGTTTCTAACACCATTCCGAACCCCGCCATTAAATGGGAAACTACAAACCAGTTAGATATTGCAATCGATTATTCATTGTTTGACAGAAGAGTTAATGGTACGTTTGGATACTTTAACAAGAAAACTTCAGATCAAATTTTATCAAGAGATGTTACCCTCGAGACCGGAGGTAGAAGCCAATTCGCTAATATTGGAGATTTCCAGAATAAAGGATTTGAATTCCAAATTGGCATCGATGTTGTAAGAGAGGGTGCCTTTCAATGGACTACAGAACTAAATATGTCTTCTATAAGCAGTAAAGTACTGCGTTTGAATGGTGGTTATTACAGAAACCTTGCCGAAGGAGAATCTCTTAGTTATTTTTCAGGTTACAAAGTGGCAGGCATATTTCAATCTCAAGACGAAATCGATCAGCTGGATGCAGCTTCACCTACAGGGGTATATCAGTCAGGAAATACTGCTCCCGGTGATTTCAAATACATGGATGTCAATGAAGATGGATTTATTGGGTCTGATGATATGGATATCATTGGAAAAGCTGAACCTGACTTCTTTGGTGGATGGAACAATATTTTACGGTATGGAAATTTTGAGCTTTCTACCCTCTTCAATTTCAGTGTAGGTAACTACTTGTTCAATAGCAATAAAAGAGATTTATTAATCTTTAGTAATGAAGGTTCAAATTACGGAACAGGAATACAGAATGCCTGGAGCCCTGACAACACTAACAGTACAATTCCGCGATTAGTAGCAGGAGACCCAAATTTCAACCGAAGAGATTCAGATTTCTTTGTGGAGGACGCCTCTTTTTTGAAGTTAAAAAACATTCACCTAACCTATAAGTTTAATCCAGAACTCCTTCAAAAAATGTTTATCCAACGGGCTAGCATCTCACTGTCAGCAACCAATGTTTTTGTGATTACTTCTTATAGCGGATTAGATCCTGAAGTAAATTACAGTGCAGCTAATAATTTTAACCAGGGCTATGATAGTGCAACCTACCCACCGGTTAGAACATTTACACTTGGCTTAAACCTAAACTTATAATGATTATGCAAAAATTATATAAAAACATATTTATAACCCTCACGCTAATAGGAGTATTAACTACTTCTTGTGAAATTACAGATGTTACGGATGTAGATCCGGTATATCAGGTATCAGAAGATAAAGTAATTACAAATGTTGATCAGGCGCAGACCGTATTGTATGGGGTTTATGGCGTGCTTATTGACGGACTTGACTATATTGTTTATATGCCCGCTGTTACTTCAATGATGGGAACGACAATGAAACCCGGAGTATGGGGTGGCGGAGCTGAAAATGCCTTTTTCACAAACAATGTTACTTCCGATAATTATTACCTGGAGTATATGTATACAAAAATGTATTTTCTTATTAATAATGCCAACCATGTAATTACTAAAACTGAAGCTTTACAAACTGAAGATGTTCGTAAACAAGAAATTATAGGTGAAGCTAAATTCTTAAGAGCCCAATCTAATTTTTACCTACTAAGATTATTTGGAGAGTTTTTCGATATGGATTCAGCATATGGAATTGTTCTTAAAACACAACCCATCTCAAACGCCGATCCGCAAGCAAGAGCTAATGTAAATGATGTTTATGACCTGATAATTGACGATTTGGATTTTGCTATTGAAAATGCTCCTGATTTTTCTAATACCTTTTACGGTTCAAAACTTGCTGCAAAAGCTTTAAGAAGTAAGGTTGCGCTTTACCAAAAAGACTATGTAACTGCAGCTACACTTGCAAAAGAAGTTATTGATGCGAACGAACGTCAGTTAGAGGAAAGTTTTGGTGACATTTTTACCAAAAAGATTGACAATCCTAATGAAGTTCTTTTTCAAACACCATTCGATAATTTGAATGACAGAAATAATAAAGCGTTTATGCTACGTGCATATTTTGGTCTTTCAGACGATTATGTAGCACTTATGGAAACGGATGCCCGATATGAAGACGCCATTGCCTTTACTGCTTCGGGAAGCATCAGAAATAATAAATTTAACGGATCTACCTATAACGGAGTGCCGCTTACCGCCGATACGCAATATTTTATGCGTCTTGCTGAAACTTATTTAATATATGCTGAAGCTATATTGCGTTCAAACAATGATATTGAGGCTGCCAAAGGAGCTGTAAACACTATCAGAGAACGTAGTGGCAACCCCCTGCTAACCACAAATGATCCTCAAGAATTATTAAATGCTATTCGCATTGAGAAAATACTTGAACTTGGTACTGAGGCCGGTGAAGAATGGTTCGATTTGGTTCGTTTCCACAAAGAGGGCGACATTAATATTAACGACTATAAAGAACTACCATCAGAAACACGTTTAATCCTTCCACTTCCAAATCAAACGGTAGAATTATCAGAAGGTATCATCAAACAAAACCCCGGATACTAATGAAAAAAATAGTAATACTTCTAAGTATAAGCATGATTTCTCTTTCCTGCAAACAAAAGCAGGAAGAGAAAAAAGAAACATATAATGCCATTCACTTTTCAGAAGGCTCTTTTCAAGAGATTTTGGATCTGGGAGCAAAAGAAAACAAGCTGATATTTATCGATTGTTACACCTCTTGGTGTGCTCCTTGTAAGTGGATGGAAAAGTATGTGTTCGTAAAGGAAGAGGTTCATTCCTTTTACAACGAAAATTTCATAAACTATAAGATCGATATGGAAAAAGGAGAAGGCCCTGAACTGGCTAAGCGTTATCAGGTATCTTCTTACCCTACGTATCTTTTTATTGATGGTAAAGGTAAACTGATCCATCTGGCTAAATCGAAAATGGAAGCTGAAGCCTTTATTAATGAAGGTAAAAAGGCGCTTAATCCCCAAAATGCCTATGGAAATCTTGTGAAAAAATATGAAACAGGTACCATGAGTGTGGAGGAACTTACAAATTATGCAATTCAACTCAATAAATTCAGAGATCCCAAAGCAAATGAAGTGCTTACTGAGATTATGGAAAAGATTGATGACCAATTCCTTAAAAGCCCTGCCGGTTGGAAACTGATCCAAAGCTTCGCTAATAATGATGAAGACACATTGTTTCTGTTCATGAACAATAATAAATCATATTTTACAACAAATTATGGTGCGGATGAAGTAAATGTTATTTACCGTAAAGCACTACAGCGTAAAATGTATTCGTACAGTAGAAACAATGAACGTGTTCTATTCTTTGAAGGCCTCGATTCATTAAAAAACTTAAATGCCAGTCCAAGGGACCTATCTATAATGCATTGCCAATTTTATTTGGTTAATTTGGATGAGGAAGAATTTATTAAAACCTCTGATTTCTATGTAAATGATCTTATTAAAGGTGATGAGGAAACCATTGCCTTTATAGCGCGATCTGTATTACTTTATCATAAAGAAAACAAGACTCTTTTGTCTCAGGCATCAAAGCTTATCAAAAATGCCTATGCACTGAACCCTGACAGTTATGGTATTGTAAGTACCTATGCGCAAATATTAGGTCGTACAGGTGAAAAAGAGGAGGCCATTGCAGCAGGTGAAAAAGCAGTTGCTATGGCAGATACTATAAGTAGTAAGGTTAAAAAACGTGCTATCCAGAATCTTGAAGAAATAAAGGGGTTGAACTAAACATTTGTTTGAGTTTTGAATTTGCAGTTAGTTAGTTTTAAAATCGCCCTCAACTGACCCCAGAGGGCGATTTTGTTTTCCATAAAAAATCACTCATGCTTAAGAAAATTATATTAATTTCAGGATTATTCACATTGCTTAATAGCTGTGAAACAGAAATTCCCAAATCTAAAACCGTTATCTCCGGTACAATAACCAACCCGAATAATGCTCTATTGCTTATTGCAGGAAATGATTACTTTCGGGACACCATCCAGGTAGATGAATCAGGAAACTTTAAAGATACCCTTGATATATTGCCAGGCTCATATCTGCTTTCCTATGGGAAACTATTCTGGAGAACTTATTTACAAAATGGATATGATCTGGAGATTGTATTTGACTCCAATAACTTTCGAAATACCCTATCTTATAAAGGTGAGGGTGGTGTTGAAAACAATTACTTATTTCAAAAAATATCGAAGCAACGCGAGGCTATGACTAAGAGACAGGAAGCAATGAAAATGCGGAACGATTCAAGTCTTTTACTTTTAAATGACCTGAAAGAAGCCATGCATCAGTTCCTTAGTTCATACCCTGCTCTTCCCCCTGCTTTTAAAGGTCTGGAAAAACGAAGTATCACCTATGGATATATTGCAGATTTACATAGACTTCACTCTAAAGATACCCTTGGTGTAATTTCAGGATTAACCTCGAAGTTAAATGCATTGGAAGAAAATATGGATTTCAACAGTGGTATGGATTACCTGTTTTCTAATCGTTACAGAAGAATGATAGAAGATACGTATCGCGAAAAAGCTCAAATATCTGCCAAAACATCAAATCTGGCAGAAGATATTGCATTTTTAAAAGAAATATCCAACATTAAAAACGACACCATTAGAAACAGCTTAGCATTCAACCATGCAAAATACGGTATTACCTATACCAAAGACCTCAATACATTTTATAGCCTTTTCCTTAAAAGTTCTACAAATCCAATTCATAATGAAGATATTAAAGCTAGTTATGAAATCTTAAAAAAAGTGGCTAAAGGCGCTCCATCTCCAGGTTTTGAAGACTATGAAAATCATCAAGGTGGTACTACCTCTCTTAAAGATTTAGCTGGTTCATACCTGTTTATAGACGTATGGGCAACCTGGTGTGGACCATGTAGAAAAGAGATTCCTTATTTAAAAGAGCTCGAAACCAAATACCATGATAAAAATATAAAATTTGTAAGCATTTCTATTGATAGACAAAAAGATCGGGACAAATGGAAGCAAATGATCAAAGATGAAAATCTGGGTGGTGTTCAGTTATTGGCTGATAAAGACTGGGAGTCCTCATTTGTTCAGAACTACCTGATTAAAGGTATACCGCGATTTATTATACTCGATCCCCAGGGAAATATTATCGATTATAATGCGCCGGTCCCTTCATCTGGCAAACTCGAATCCATCTTTGATGAATTCAATTTATAAAATTAAAAGGATCGTTAAATTGTAGGTCTTTAACATCCGGGTCGGCCTGATCGCAGTCGAAACTTTTATTTAACCATCTAAGGGCTCGACTGCCTGGCCGTTCCTTTTGGAAATCTCCGAATACTACTTTTTTAACATCATCCTGTTTACTTAAAGAATTTTCACTTGTTGACTTCTTTGACAAACTTTATTAATCCGTCAAAATAAGTCTCCTGATCATCATACATTGCCAAGTGACTTCCCTTTGGGCAAAGTAGATAACTTCCATTCTGAACCATGGAAGCAATCTTTTCCATATGTCTAGGGTCCATAGTATCGTAAGTGGCTCCTATTACCAATGTGGGCACACTGATTTCAGGAAGGCGATTTGTGACATCCCAATCTTTTAACTTCGCATCTCCCGCTACTCCAAACTCACTGGGTCCCTGCATGGTGATATATAAATCATGATTGATATTTGCAAAGGCCCTGTTGACAGGGTTGGGCCATTTTTCAAGAGGCATCCTTAATATATGTTCCGGGTAATAATGAGTAAAAACCAATTCTGAATATTTGGGATTACTATAATCATTTGAGGCCTCCAGAGCTTTAATCTCTTTGAGTACCTCTGGATCTAACTGCGGACCCAAAACCTCATTAGCGTAAGAGATATAATCGGGTATTGAAGCCATCATATTAGAAATAACCAACCCCTTTAAATGCTGTTGATATTTCAAAGCGTATTCCATGGCCAGAATACCTCCCCAGGAATGACCATAAAGATAAAAGTTAGTACCATCCAGATTCAGTGCTTTTCGAACTTGTTCAACCTCATCAACATAACGGTCTACACTCCATAACAAACTATCATTTGGTTGGTCAGAATAGAATGACTCCAGTTGATCATAATAATAATATTCTATTTCCGCCTTCGGAAAATACGAATCAAAACACTCAAAATATTCATGTGTAGCACCTGGCCCTCCATGAAGTAATAATACCTTAATAGAAGCGTTATTTCCTGTTCGTTTTGTCCACACTTTATAAGTACCTTTTTTTGTACTAACAGGAATCATCTTCACCCCGCCGCTTAAGCGATCGTTGCGTTCTGAATAATCTAAATAACTGCTAAATGAATTTAACTGATCAATAGGTTCATCTCCGAATTTGCATGAAACTAACAGTAGTGAGAAACACACTACAAATAATATTGATTTCATATGGCTAAACATTTGATTTGCTCAACTTCCGAGAGCATAATGCAGGAATATGAATACGCTCACTGATTATGAGACAGGTACAAATGGAGTAAGCCCTTGAGCTATTTTAAATATAGCTATAATTAGGACTGCCTGCATTTTCGGAGCTCCTATTTCGTCTAAATGAACAAAAGCACCTTCAAGGTGCATAAACCTACATAATCGCTACTAATCAAATAAGATTTTTCCTTATATTTGACGCATATAAAACCAACCAACTATGACATAAATTTGCCATGGGATAATGATATGTAAACATGCTATTGAGATATCTATTTAAAGACAAAATTTAATTCAGCTTATAACTTTACAACTTTAATAAAGCCAAAATTTAGCTACAGATTTTTTGGAAATTTAGCCTTCTGAAAAACACCCAACCACTTGAAACGACCCGCTGTAAATTTTTAATTTTGCATAATGACTACACCAAAAGCCATATACTTCTTTATTCTTATCATTATACTTGGAACCGTCTCATGCAATAACCAAAAAGATCACCCATCAGAAAATGATACCTTTCTGAATCAAATCGATTCGCTGTATGATAGCGTTGAGCAATTAAAAGAGAAAAAGTTGATCGATATGGCTTTGTCTAAAAACAATACAGCATTGCAGCTTGCCAAATCCAAAAATGTTCCTGAAATATATCAGAACTTACTTCGACAGCGTATCGTACTTTTAGGTAGGAAACGCCCCTTAGACAGTACATTTCATTATTCTGATATATTATTAAACGATTATACCAGAGCAAAGGATACTGCTAATATTGCCTATATAAAGTATTTAAAGGGATTCTATTTTAAAAAAGACAATCAGATAGATAGTGCAATCGGCAATTATTATCAGGCAGTGCAACTTTACAAGTATTTAAATGATAGCCTGAATGTGGCCAAAAGGTCATTGGATTTGGTAAAAATATTAAACGATAAGGCGAATTATCAGGTGGCAGAAAAGACCGCCATCGACGGCTTAAAGTATCTCAATAAAAAGACCGCCAATAAACTTTACATAAATTTAAAAAATCATCTGGCGATTATTTCCAAGAATAAAGGACAATACAAGGAAGCTTTATATTGGTATAATCGAGCTCTGAGCATTGCTAAAGACTCTTTGAGCGTTATATCTATTAAGAACAATATGGCCGTGGTATATTTGAAGCAAGAGCATTTTACCAAAGCATTCAATACCCTGTCGTCCATAGTCTACGATACCCTATTACGTAATCCCAAGAACATAACCTTAAACGCACGAGTTATTGACAATTGGGCCTTTGCCAAAAGTAAATTAGGTCATATTGATGCTGAAAAATACCTTCTGGAGGCATTGGAATTAAGAAAACAGAAGAACGTACCGGAAAACCTTAATGCAAGTTATATTCATTTAGCTGAACACTATGCGGATAAAAATAACCGAATGGCATTTAAAATGGCGCAAAAAGCATATGAAACGGCCAAAACATACCAAAATGTAGACGACCAACTTCTGGCCCTTTCAATGATCATAGCCACCTCTGAAACGCCTCGTCAATATGCACTGAAGTACCATCGCCTAAGCGATAGTCTCCATAAAGCGAGAGAACAGGCCAATATCAGTTATGCTAAAATAATTTATGACACGGAAAGGAACCGCAATGAAAATGCACTACTAAAATCAAATGCCCAACTGAACGCCTTGGAAATAAGCAAGGTAAAAACCAGAAATATTGCTTTAGGCCTTATACTCATCATTGTAATCGGGGCAGTAATTTGGAGGTATCATCTTATAAAAAACAAACATCAGCGAGAAAAAGAGTTAGCAACCTATGAAACTGAGCGTTTAATTTCGAAACGCGTACACGATGAAGTTGCGAATGATGTATTCCATACCCTTACCTCGTTACAGAATGAACCGAAGGTCTCACCTGTTTTAGAACAACTCGAAAATCAACTGGATAAACTATACCATAAAACAAGAGATATTTCTAAAGAGTATGGTGACATTGATACCGGAACTAATTTCGCTGTGGGACTTAAAGACATGCTAGCCTCCTACCACTCTGAACATGCAAATGTCATCATACGGAATATTGATACTATCCCCTGGAGACGTCTAAACCACTCAAAAAAGGTGGCTATATATCGATGTGTACAAGAGTTAATGGTCAATATGAAAAAACATAGTCAGGCAACATTGGTTGCCCTGATGTTCGAATCAGATCCAAACCTGTTAACTGTTAAATATTCTGATAATGGTATTGGATTAGACCTCTCTATAACGCCTCGAGCTGGAGGATTAAAAAATGTGGAAAACCGTATAGAAGCTGCTAATGGAACCGTTACTTTTGCTAATTCATCTACTCAGGGATTAGTAATAATCATAGAAATCCCCTTCTAAGAAAACAACTTTAAAGATGTTCAGGAAAGTACTCATAGCGGAAGATATTGATAGTATCAACTTAGGAATCGTAACCAATTTAAAAAAGAGTTTTGATTTTGAAATAGCACATGTTAAATATTGTGATGATGCCATTCTAAAGGTTAAAAAAGCATTATTGGAGGCGCTCCCCTATGATTTACTAATTACTGACCTGTCATTTAAACCAGACCATAGGAACTGCAACATATGCTCAGGGGATGAACTGGCCAGGGAAGTCTTAAAATTACATCCTCCAACCAAAATCATCATGTACTCCATCGAAGATCGACCGCTGAAAATAAAAAACTTTTTCAATGAACCCGGAATACACGGTTATGTATGCAAAGGGAGAGAAAGTGCCATAGAAATAAATAAGGCCATAGAAACCGTCTACAAAAACGAGTACTATCTTTCCCATTCCCTCGATTATGCAATCAAGGGTACCCCTGTTATGGAAATAGACGATTATGATATCCGATTAATCAATGAGCTAGCCAATGGCTTATTACAAGATGAAATAGCCAAGAAATTTAAAGCTGAAGGTGTTTTTCCAGCAAGCTTAAGTAGTATAGAAAAACGCCTGAATAAGCTAAAAATATATTTTAAAGCTAAAAATTCTACCCATCTGGTGGCTATTGTAAAAGACCTCGGACTTATTTAAAAACCAACTTTATACTTTTTCATCTTAAAAATTTGCTGACTACGGTTTTCCGTAAGTAAAAAATGAGTTTTAAAACGATTTTTGTCTCATCAATCATTAAAAAGTGTGGTGAATGAAAGACTTCTTACATAGCTCATGTTTCCCTGTTCGTCTATTCACCCTATTAAATTCAATAAAAATCCCGTTTTTATGCAACCAAACAATACCAATACATACGGAAATCCATGGTCATTGGAAACCCGTATTGCCGTTTGGCAAAAAGCTAAAAAAATAGAAGGAACCAACCCAAATTTCGTTCGCTTAGATGCTTATGGAGCAGTAATTGAATGGAAAAGGTTTGGTAAAAATTCCCCGAATGGAACCGGATGGTACATTGAACATATTGTACCCATCTCACAGGGTGGTACTGATAGTATAAACAATTTACATGCCGTACAATGGATACCTACAGAGTCTGATGAAATTGAAAAGGTTCAAGAAATAACAAGATTCTAATACCAATCTATCCAACCATAAAAAGTAATTAAATCCGCAATTTTGTCGGCCAATACCTTATCTATTTACGGGTTGCCGTAAGAAATAAAAATGACAACTTCATATTTTTGAGTATCCCGATAGACCATGCCACCTAATTAGGCTATTTGATTAAAAACCAATTAAATCTAATTATTATGGCTATTTGTTATGTATATACTGCTGTTGAAAGGAAAATTCTTTTTCTTTTCAGAGTTAAAACAAAAAAGAAACTCAGCGGACTCATTCCATTCGAAGAGGCAAAACAAATAAAATCGCAATTCAAAGACGCACAAATATGTGTGCATGCACTAGCAGTATAGTGTTGATTAATAGCAAGGTGGCTATGTTACTGTCAAGCCACCTAATTTTACTCATTTAACCATAGCTTCTGTAAGCTCATACATTTGATTGTATATCCCGAATTCCTGAAACAGAGCTGATTTGGAATACAATTAAATCTTTTTCGTTCTGAATACCTTAATCACGATGAACAGAACAATGGCTATTATAAGTACAAAAAAGAAGGCTTTTCCGAGAATCCTTCCAAACTTGTACCCCATTTTATATGCAGAAGACGGGTTTTAAACTGAGTCACCTACCACCGCACTTGTAGGTAAGCTTCCCTCAACTATTTGTTGAGGATTTTTGGTCATATCAATAGTTAATGAACTTAAAAAGTTGTCCTTATTAAAGAAATCGAAATGCTCTCTACTTGCATAAGTAGCACTATAAATACTTTTATTTAACAAAATCACCTTCGATTCGGCACATTTCTTACCTGATTTAAGGTCTTCGTAAGTCAACGAATAAGCCTTAAATTCTCCTTGTTTTATTTGAGTGGAATCTCTGAACAAATACCCATTTCGTTCCATGCCCTTAATAAGCCCCGCCAAAATTTCTTTATAAAAATCATCAAGTTGCTTTGCGGAAGCTGGCAATCGTTTAAGGTCCTCTTCCCGATATATCGCCAGGCGCTGCAGCAAATATAGCTCATCACCCTTTTTTGTATAAACTTTAAGTACCTTGGGCTTATACTGAGTGGTATCGTTTCGAAGAACAGTTCCGGGAAATTCAATAGAAACTAAATCATCTACCTTGGTTTGTCCGTAAAAATTTCCTCCATATAATAAGGTAGCTAAAAGTATAAGTAAAGTTTTTCTCATGGCATAGTTTGGTTTTTCGGCATCTAAAGTAAACTTCCTCAAGACAAGTTCAAAGTCAATTAAATGAAAAAACCTGGCAATTTATAATCATATGAAAACATATAATTAGAAAACACTTAAATCGAGTAACGTCATTTGCATCATCCTTTTTTTCTTCCTGACACAATCATTAAATAATATACAAACAAGGATAACTCTGGAAAAGCCACTGTAATTATTATATACTCCAATATTTCTTTCACCTTGAAAAACTAAAACTGAGTATTTTTAAAACTCTTCTTTTCTCTTTCCATTATCATATAATCGATAATACACACCATCCTGAATTAATAAACCCTCAGAATGGGTTACGGGCCAATACTTCTGATAATCTTTTGGATGCTTTACATCAATTGCAATTACTTTACCATTATACTGACGATTCACCTTAGACTGGAGGGTATGTCCTACCACTACCGCATTAGCATTTAAAAGCTCCAGAGTTTTATCAACTTGTTCCTGTTGCAGGTCCTCTTTAAAATAGCCTCGGTACCAGCTAATTCCGGTTCTATTCGAATTTAATAAAGTCGCATTCGACTTTGAGGGTTTAGGATAATAGATATTTCTGTAATTACCTCGTACCAAATCATTCATTGATTTCAAATCTAATCCGGTGTTCGCTATTTCCGGATGCAATCCACCATGGGTAAAAAGTATTCCGTTAATCCGTTCAATTGCATTTTTACTACCTAACCAACGCCCTAAAAAGGCTTGATGATCGTAGAGTTGGTGTTGTTGCTTACCGAGAATGGCTGCTATGGCATGATACTTTAAGGAAGAAGCCTCATACATGCCTTGCATAACCTTTAGTTCATGGTTTCCAAGTATATAATGAACGGTTCCGCCATGTTTTTCAGCATCTTGTTCCAGCTTATATATAAACCACAATACCTGCGTGGTTGAAAATCCCCGATCTACAAAATCCCCAACTAAAACTAAATGTCCCCTGCCAAAGTTCCAGTGAAGATCGGCATCAATCACATGAGAATTGATAAGGAAATCACGAAAAGCCCTGTAACCACTTTCTATATCAGAAACAGCAACAATAGGCTCTCCATCAGCATAAATTGCATCAGGAATTTCAATAGTAGGGTCAATAGTAAAATCAAAAGAGGTATCATCTAACGGAATATAACAGCATGCATTAATAAATGAATGAATTGGATAATCGTTTTGCTCGGTGTAAAAGCCATCGTCTTTATTCCCTTTTAAATAGGAAACTTGTAAAACACTATCGTTCTTGTAAAAAACATAAGGTCCTTCTTTTTCCAGAATAAGACGTTTTGGGTCGTCCCCATAATGCAATCCCGCCCCGATAGAAAGTCCAAAAATAACAGCAATTATAAATAATAGTAAAAAGGTAATCCCGATGTGCTTAAAGTAGCGCCAAATTTGTTTTTTCATATGTATAAAATTTTTTGACAAACCTAAATGCTAATAATACCTCCTGAAACTAATTGTGATAAACACACCTAAAGTCACCATGGAAAAACAATCACTATATACAAAGAATATTCGTCCCTGTTACTTATAATTTCAGCCCGGCATCCTGGTTGTTTATCAACTTCTTTGGTAGATTTAAGAGTTCAGTTTACTTTTATACAATGATCCTAAAGCTAAATACCAACAAATGGCTTCCTTTAAAACTATTTATCGCAATAACGGCTGCCATACCAGTTTTTATTACAGCCTATGAGCTGATAACCACGCAAAAAGATTCAGTGATCTTCCTGGGGAACTTTCATCCATTGGCAGGGGTATTCGCGATAATATATTATGCACTCTTGATGCTTACCGTTTTTACTTTCGGTATCATTTGGCTCATTAAACAGTTAAAGGCTTTAATGCGATTAAAACACGAAAAGGCACAAACAGAGTTACTCCACTTGAAAAGTCAGGTGAACCCGCATTTTTTCTTCAATACCCTGAATAATCTTTATGGTTTGGCAGGGAAAGATCCTGCCAAAGCCCAAAACATGATTCTTAAACTTTCTGATATGATGCGGTATAGTATTTATGAGGGTCAGGCTTCGTATGTTCCTATGGTTGATGAAATCACTTATATAAAAAACTATATTGCTCTTAACAAAGCGAGATATCACAAGGAGATCGATGTGAAACTTTCTGCTGATATCGATGATAACTATCCTATAATGCCCTTGTTACTAATTATTCTTGTTGAAAATGCCTTTAAGCATGGAGTCGAAAATCTCGGTTCAGAGGCTTTTGTTCATATCCATTTACAAACCAAACAGGATAGGATTCATTTCTCAGTTTTAAATAACTATGATACATTGGAGGCTACTACAAAAACAGGGATTGGAATCAAAAACCTTAAACGTCGCCTTCAACTGGTCTATCCTGACCAACACGATTTGATACTTAAAGCAAATAATGGCATATACAAAGCTCAATTAATCATTAAGCAATGATAATTAATTATATAATAGTAGATGACGAACATATAGCTCACGATATCATTAAAGATTACTGTGACAGACTTCCCAATATGAAGCTTCAAAAGCATTGTTATGATGCTTTAGAGGCATTTAATTTTTTACAAAATCGTAGAGTTGACCTTATTTTTCTTGATATTAACATGCCCAAACTCAAGGGGTTCGATCTATTGAAAACCTTAAGAAATCCACCAAATGTTATAGTTACTACAGCCTATAAAGAGTTTGCCCTTGAAGGCTATGAACTCAATATATCCGATTACCTGCTCAAGCCCTTTAGTTTTGAACGTTTTTTAAAAGCCGTTCATAACACCTTTGATACCGCTAAGGAGTCATTCGCATACAGTAAAATTACATCGACAACTTCCAATCGTATCTTTTTAAAATGTAATAAAAAGTATGTGCAACTAAGCACAGATAAGATACTGTACCTTGAAAGTGCCGGCAATTATACCAAGATCGTTACTTTAGACGATACTATGAGCATTCGAGAAAAATTATCTGAGTTATTAGCCATATTACCCTTGACAGATTTTGTAAGGGTTCACAGATCATTTGTGGTTTCTAAAATACATATAAAAACTATTGAAGGGAATAGAATTACGATTGCACAATACACCATTCCCATTGGGAAAATATATAAAAACAATGTAATTCAGTGGTTAGGCGATTCCTAATTCACCCTTTAACCACTCGCTACCTCTTACATTTTCGTCATAACTTCACAAAAGACATAGATAATCTGATATTATCACAATGTCAATCCAGGTATTATTCAGCCTTAAAAACATACAAGCCAAATTCCACATCACTCACACTTATATAACCTGATTCGGAAAATGGATAAACCCCAAAAGCGCCTGTCGTTGAAGTAGCATTATTTGTATCAAATTCATAATACAAAATAGGATCTGTAGGATTGGTAATATCATACACCCGCAAACCTGCTCTGTAAAAAGAAGTGTAAGCCAGGTTTCCTATTACGTATAAATTATGAACCGTAAACGCGGTATCGTGAATTGCCCCTGAAATACTTATATCTGTTGGATCTGATATATTCAGTATTATAATATCTTCATCTCCGGCAGCTTCCTCCAGACAGACATACAAGTATTGTTCGGATGTAGAAGGCCATCCACTATGAACATTACTCTCATCAGTAAATTGATAAGTCCCTAATAGTACAGGAGCTTTCCGATCAGTCACATCATAGATATCCACCTTATGTAATTCGATATCAAAAGCATAAAGCGTATTATTTATTACTGCCATATCATGAACAGGAACAGATGGTTGACCAGGTGCTGTCCATATAAGTTCAGGAGTTTCCGGGGTATTATTGAGGTCGTAAATACTCATATTAAGTCCTTCGGAACCAGTTATGGACGAATTCGGATGATAGCCGGATACATATAAATACCCGAAATCATCAATAAATATATTATGAACCGCAGGAAATGTTCCTACTAAAACAGGAGATTCGAGGTTCGAAATATTATAGATTGTACTAGGAGGATCTCCTTCAAGATGTCCACCCTCAGCTATATATAAATAGTTCTCCCAAACCTTAACGTCGAATCCGGCAGAAGAAATTATAGAAACCTCTTCAGGATCTGATGGATCTTCTATATTTACAATGGCTGTATTTTGCGTACCGGTTATGACAACATGCTCCTCGCCATTTTTGGTAAATCCCCAAAGATCAAGGCTGTTTCCCGGAATATCTGTCTGTGAAAGGAAAGTCAGATCAGGAAGCGATTCATTAGGTACAGGGTCTTCAATAGGATCATCGGTACCTCCATTTGAAGAATCATTGGAATCGTCATCATTTGAGCAAGACATCAGGCATGCCAACATTCCAATAAAAAACACCAGCTCCCATTTTGCAGATATCATCATAACACATCAAACTATTTCCATTAACTGCTCACTTCTATAATGACTGCTAATAAACAATGCTTTTATTTACGTTCTTCGTTTAGGTTTTCAATAACGTTTAATGTCAATCTTAAAGATACGCGAATAATATGTAAAAGGAAATAGGGAGAACTTGAGATTATGCTGACAGAGGTCCTCCCATTATAATATGTACTTTTCCTATAAAAAAAGGAAAGAGAAAATTTTATAAATAAAAATTAAGACTTTAAATTCTACCTTCCGCTGCCCGCTTCCTTCTTCGCAAGAATCTCAATAATTTTTTCAGATACTGCTTTGGAAGAAAGGTGATTTTGACCGGTAATTATACGTCCATCAACTTCAACATGCACCGAGTTCCTTGGAGAATATTTGAAATTTCCACCATGCTGCTCAATAGTTTCTCTAATTAAAAAGGGGAACTGTTTAAAATAAGCCGCTTCCTTACGTTCATAATCCTCCGGATATCCATTAACGGCCTTTCCCTTTACTAAATACTGACCATCACTGGTTTTTAAATAAACAATCCCTGCAGTTCCATGACATATAGATGATACAATTCCTCCATGTTTTTCATAGATAGTCATCACCATCTTTTGGATATTTTTATCTTCCGGTACGCCAAACATAGCACTACCTCCTCCTATATACTGAACGGCACTGTACGATTCCGGATTTATCATTTCCGGTGTTTTAGTATTCTTTAGAGCATACATTAAATCCATATCATAAATGTACTTTTTATGTAAGGCATGAGAAGTGTTGATATATGCTAATGGTATACTCCCTCCATCCGGACTCACAAAATCTACAGTAAACCCCGCGTTAATGAAGGTATCATATGCTATTACTATCTCAGAAAAACTGTTACCTGTGGTCAGATCTGAAGTGCCGTAATAATGTGCATTAGAAACGATAAACAACACCTTCTTTGAGGTATGATGTGTATTGGAAGCGGTGGCTGATTTGCTGATAATCTTCCATTGGCCGGAAACACGTTTAAGCAGAAATAGATCTATATAACGAACATTGCGATTTGGAATTAAAATTTCAGCTTTAGCGATGGCAATGTCATTAGACTGCTCTACAAATAAAATACGACCTACACGTCCGTTAAAACTTCCCTCCGGCCCTTTACTAAACCAGCTTATATAATCTTTCGAAGGCACTTTCCATATCTCTTGCTCCTTTTTCTGCAGAAACAGGTCTGCTTCAGAATAAAAGGCCTTTTCAATTTTTCCGGGTAAATTATAAGAGGTGCCTTCAATATAATTGTTCAAGGCCTTTAGGATTCCCTCATCTGTTACCTGTGAAAACGAAAAATTGTTTAATAAAATACTAATGAATAAAAATAAATAACGTTGCATAATTGTCTGCTTTTAATGGATTTTTAAGATTCCACAATAATACAGACTACCAAAAATTAACCCCTTAAAGATGTATAAGTTAAGACTCTTATATTATACATCAGGAGTCTTAATCAACTGTGATTTAGCATATTTAGCAGGGGTGGTTTGCTCCAGCTTTTTAAAAGCGGCATAAAATGTACTCGTTGAATTAAACCCACATTCCTCAGCAATAATTTCCATCTTTAAATTAGGTGAAGTTTGTAATCGCTGCTTGGCCTCATCGATACGATAAGAATTAATAAATAACGGGAAATTAGTTTTTAAATGGTCATTAACCACCTGTGATATTATATGCGGACGCATATGAAGCTTTTTTGCTAATTGTACTAAGGTTAAATTAGAGTTTCTATATAAAGCTTCCGTTCTCAAAACCGCATCAATCTCATTAATGAGCTTATTTGCCGTTTCTTCATCAATTTTTTGATTGGCATATTTCTCTTTCTTTTCTTCCAGTTTAAAGCTTTTTTTTCGTTTGTTATAAATAAGTAAGATTGATAAGTATAATACAAATGAGAAAGAAATGGCTCCTATAATATAGGAAGTATAATACGAGGTATAGTAGGCAACCCAGATTATAAAGACTCCAGATATCACACTTACTACCCAAACCTCCTGATAACTTAATTCTTTTTTAATAAGTTTTGAAAATTGGTTTCTAAACAAAAAAACGGATGCCACAATGAATAGGAACCACTGATAATTAATAGCTTTATAAAAATAACCACCCCATAACTCAGGATATGACCCATACGGATATAAAACTCCAATTACAGTTATAAAAATAGCTAACAAACCAAGCAATAGTAAATCTTTGAAACCTATTGATTTTATTGGAGAAACCATTGCTTTAACATATAAATACAAAAACGGTCCAATCAAAAAACACGCGGATAATCCGATTTGTAAGTAAACTTTAGATAGTTCGGGATTGAAATAAAAGAAAACTGATTTCCAGATGCGAATACTTAAAACAAATAATAGCCCCCCAAGAAAATAATTTGATACCTGCCTGGGTTTCCCGAAAATGAAAAAATAAATGCTTAATAACAAACTATTAAAAGCTCCCAGAGCACTAAAAAAAAATATAAATTGATTGTCGAGCATCATTACATAAAAATAAAACTTTATTTGTATAACCCGGTTTCGCTAAACTCAATTTTTAAATATATTCATTCTGAATTCAATTGATCACCGGTTATTCGTCCTTCCAATTACACTAAAATCGATTTTAAATGCTCATAAATCAATGAATGCCCCTCAGCATTTGGATGTACACCGTCGAAAGTAAAGTACGATGCAGTATCTGCTTCAAACAAACTGTGGAGATCCACATAGGTTACATTTTTTTCCTTAGCTAGCCTTTGAAGTAATTTATTATAAAGAATAATATCTTTCAGCATACGAGGTTTTCCTGTGTTTAAGTCAGTTATAACTGGAATGATACTCAATAAATAGACCCTGGCATTTTTAGCATGAGCATAGTCGATGCATTGAGCCAGATTAGCTGTATATTCTTCGATACTTACCTGATGCTTATCGCCAACCAAAGCAATATCATTAGCTCCATAACCCAAGGTTACAAGATTCGTCTCTTCTTCAAGAAGACGAGCATCCAATTCTTGCCTAAATCTGTTAGACAACCCCACTGTAGTTTCACCACCTATTCCCATATTGAACACGCATACTTCATTATCCTTTTCGTACAGGAATTGTTCCATATAAAATGATTTCAATCGATCTGCCCAACCTCCTCTTTCTCGGTCGTTTTCGCCTCTGGTAATACTATCTCCAAAGCAAATTATATGTTTCATTAATATTATTATGTTTGTTTTTTAAAAGTTAGTTTCAATGCTTAAAATTAAAAGAAAATTTCTAAGAGATCATATGACTTTTAAATTGATATTTGAAAGAAACACAAACTGGTTGGTATCAGTCGGATACACCATAACATTTTGTTATATTTAGCAGCCGTTGATACGGAATAACCCTTAACACCATAAATAAACGTTATAATGCAAACGAAAAACCAACTTCGAAAGTTAACCGGTCTTAAAAAGCTGGGCCTGGGTTTATTAACCCTAACTTGCCTGGCCAATCTGGCTTGTAAATCTGAAGAAAAGAAAAAAGATATCGCTGCTGTCAGTGAAACAAAAAAGACGCCTAATGTTGTTGTCATATATCTGGATGATCTTGGCTATGGCGACGTTGGTGCTTATGGAGCAACCGAAATTGAAACCCCGAATATGGATGCTTTAGCTTCGGGAGGAGTCCGATTCACTAACGGATATGCAACATCTGCTACCTGTACACCAAGCCGTTTCGGGCTATTAACCGGCGTGTACCCATGGAGAAATGAAAAGGCACGTATTTTATCAGGAAGTGCTCCGTTATTAATTGATACAGCTCAATATACTTTACCTAAAATGCTGAAAGAGCATGGATATCATACTGGTATTGTTGGAAAATGGCATCTAGGCTTAGGATCCGGAAATATGAATTGGAATGAAAGTATTAAACCCGGTCCAAATGAAGTTGGTTTTGACGAATCGTATATTCTGGCAGCTACACAAGATCGCGTACCAACCGTGTATATTGAAAATGATAAAGTAGATGGATTAGACCCTAAAGATCCTATTGAAGTTAGTTACAGTAAGAATTTTGAAGGAGAACCTACTGGAAAAGACAACCCTGAAATGCTGACCATGAAATGGGAACACGGACACAATAACAGTATCGTTAATGGTATTCCAAGAATTGGATTTATGAAAGGTGGAGATGCTGCCAAATGGAGTGATGTAGATATGGCTGATCACTTTTTGGCAAAAGCTCAGGCCTATGTAAAAGAACATAAAAATGAGCCGTTCTTCCTTTATTACGCCTTACAACAACCTCATGTTCCTAGAACACCGCACCCTCGTTTTGTAGGAAGTTCAGGTATGGGACCAAGAGGTGATGTGATTGTAGAAGCAGATTGGTGTATTGGAGAGTTTATAAAAACCCTTGAAGAAGAAGGAGTTCTGGAAAACACTTTAATTATATTTTCAAGTGATAATGGACCTGTATTAAATGACGGTTATTATGATGATGCAGTTGAAAAGTTAGGTGATCATGATCCTAATGGTCCCCTTAGAGGAGGTAAGTATAGTTTGTTTGAAGCAGGAACACGTGTTCCGTTTATCACCTATTGGAAAGGGACCATAACGCCTGGTGTTTCTGACGCCATAGTTTGCCAAATGGATTTACTTTCCTCATTAGCCGCTCTTAACGGAGATGATCAAACCTATGGTGACAGCCAAAATCTATTGGATGTCCTATTAGGAAAATCTGAAACAGGAAGAAACAAATTGATGTTACAAGCGGGCTCAAAAACATTTTTAAGAAAAGATAATTGGGTTATGATCCCTCCTTATAAAGGAAGTTTTGTAGCAAAAAGCGTGAATATTGAAATCGGTTCTATGCCGGATTTTCAACTTTATAATCTGAATGAAGATTTAGAACAACAAAAGAATTTAGCAAAAGAAAACCCTGAAAAACTTCAGGAAATGATTAAGGAATACACGAAAATAAGAGGTGTGGAACCTAAAGTTCCGGAAGTAAGTAAGTAAGTAAGCAATCAACCAAGTTTTTCTATTTTTATAATCGCGAGGTGATCCCTATAGCTCCCTCGCGATTTTTTTATTCATTATTCGTGCTTCTGAAAAAACTATCGCATTGCTACTCCTAATCTGCTCGTCGTTAAATATTATGAGCTTGACGTAAACCCCCTCTTTTCTGACATCATTTACACGGTTGATATAAATTCGTTCTGACTATCTTTACCATATTCTAACCATGATAGATCATGAACCCTTAACCAAAAAAACAACCTCACAATGGAAGCAACAAAAATTAAGGTATCAACTACAATAAATACAGATATAGAAAAAGTGTGGAACTTTTGGACTAATCCTGAATACATTACGCAATGGAATTTTGCAACGGATAGCTGGCACTGTCCGGAGGCTAAGGTTAACCTGCAAGTTGGCGGTAAATATTATACCCGCATGGAAGCCAAAGACGGAAGTTTTGGTTTTGATTTTGAAGCGGTTTATAATGAAATTAAAAAGAATGATACAATAACCTACACCATGACAGATGGAAGAAAAGCCACTACACGATTTGAAACTGAACATCAAAAAACAAAAGTGACCACCGTCTTCGATGCCGAATCTTCTAATCCTATAGCTCTGCAACGTGATGGATGGCAAGCTATCCTAAATAATTTTAAGAAATTTACCGAAACCCATTAATTTTACTCTTCATCATACAATAAGTTACCCGAATCCATAGCCTGATAACTTATATGGCTTAAGGTTTGTATATTAGGTACTAATCAATTAATGATAAGGATCAAAAACACCGTATAAATTGTGGACGAATTTAAGGTTAATCGACCTGTAAGCTAATCTTATTATCCCTCGTCAGTTAGCAATAACTTAAGCTGATTTCTGTAATTTGATGGCGACTTACCGGTGTATTGTTTAAAGGTTTTATTAAAATGGGAGAAATTATTAAATCCGCTTTCCAGGCATACTTCCGTAATCGGAATTGGCTTTTCAGCCAGTAATTTACAAGCATGTACCACCCGGTACTCATTCACAAATTTCGTAAAGGTCTTGCCCGAAATCTTTTTAAAGTATCTACAAAATGAAGGGATCGTCATACTTACCAAATGTGCGATCTCCTCAAGGGCAATAGAACTCGTATAATACGATCTAACATAATTAAATATTAAATTAATCCGTTCATTATCCTGCATTTCCGTTTCCACGGAAAATCCGGAGGCATTTAACAACTGGTAATCCTCTGATAAATTTAATTCATTCAAGACCTCCAAAATCCCCAAAAGGCGTTGAAAAGGAGGTTTAAACTCCAACAAAGATATCTTTTCTCCTATTCTTTCTTTTGTTCTTCCATGAAAGGCCATTCCTTTTTTACATCGTTCGAATAATCTTGCAATATTTGCCATTTCCGGTCGGGTTAATATTTCTTTACCTAAAAAATCAGGAGTCATCTGTATCACGTACTCACGCTTATTTCCCGTGAGACGATCGGTAAACCCACAATGAGGTAAATTAGGACCGATCAAAAGAAGATCTCCACTAGTAAAATAAGATACATGACTACCGATTTGCCGCTTCCCTGCTCCTTCATCCACATATACC
Source organism: Zhouia amylolytica AD3 (assembly GCF_000511935.2). NCBI lineage: Bacteria > Pseudomonadati > Bacteroidota > Flavobacteriia > Flavobacteriales > Flavobacteriaceae > Zhouia > Zhouia amylolytica. Next base: position 720,407 of record NZ_AYXY01000019.1, read on the forward strand.
AACTCAATCTCAGGATGATAGTGCCAGTACGTAGTGTTATTCTCTTTGTTTTGTGTGTATTTGACGAAAGAATAAGAAGTGCCAAATTCTGGCTGAATAATCTCGAACTCTGGTTTTTTATAATTCATCAACAAGGTATTTGAATTTAAAATTACAATGATAATAGCAATCAAGTATGTTCAAAATTAACCTAATTATATGTTTTTTTACCATAATTAACATCATGAAGATATATCTGTGGTAATAAAGCATATAAAATAGAAAATCCTGTGGTAGTAAAAAGATCTCCCCTATCCTATCTTTGAGTTATAAAATCAGGTATAACACTAAAACACAAAAAACTATGAATACATTTTCAAATTACAGCGTTTTGGTTATGGTTGTGCTAATAATGGTGACAGCTAATGCAAATGCTAACGAATACTTCAGTTTTGTAGCGTCAGGAAATGAAATAGGTTGGGGAACTTCTATAAGCGAGAATACAAAAAAATCAGACAAAAATTCTTCTAAAGATGATGCAACGGAAGCAAAAGTTCATGAACCCCATTTCAGGGTAGACCATAAACTGGTAAGTTTTAACCTCTTGAGTCTTGATGAATCTCCGGCGAAGGTGATGGTCTACAATAATGATTATATTCTGCTCTATACCACCACCGTTAGCGGTAGTAAAAACCTTGGCAAGAGATTCGATTTCTCCAATGTTGAAAAAGGAAGCTACTATATCGTAGTTAAACATAAAAAGAATATCTATAGCAAGACCATTGAAATGTAATTGGTTATTATATTGAAAGTTGGTGGATTACAGATAGTTTAGTTAGAAATTAAAAAGGCCCGAAACGGGCCTTTTTATATATGCAATAAAAGAAGAAAATCACCGGATTTTTCACATTTTCCTTAAATTAAAGGTCTAAAATGATTTCTTATGAAAATGGAGACCTTAAAATACTTGGTGTATCTTTTAATAATTGTTTTTGGCCATAATTTCAAGGCAAAGGCTCAAGAGATACCCACCGCTATGATTCAAAATGAAATAAACGATCAAATTTGGAGTCCATTTAAAAAAGCCTTTTCAGATCGTGACTGGAACTTATTCAACAGTATACATGCAGATGACATTCTGCGTATTAATAAATGGGGCATACGCAAGGGAAGTGAATACAAGAATTCCATAGAAACTTCTTACAGCCAAAATTCTTCGACAAAAAGAAGCATTGACTTTTGCTTTTCAGAACGTATAACAAATAGTTCAACTTCTTATGAAGTAGGGTTATACAAAATAACAAGTCAAAAAGATCAAGGTGATATTCATTACAGTTATGCTCAGTTTCATGTATTACTCAAAAAAATTAACAATCGATGGAAGATCGTTCAATATTGGGATAGTGACTTAATACATGGAAATAAAATAACAAAGGAAATGTTTAATGAATGTAAATCTACCAGTCCTTATGAAGTCGAATAAAACATTTTATCTGGAGGAAGATTTGGAAAACATACGTCATTACTTTCATGCGCATCCAGAACTATCAGCAGAAGAGTCACACACTGCAAAAAGGGTTACAGAATTCCTCCAACTATGTCACCCTGATAAAATCATCACTAAACTGGGAGGAAATGGGATAGCAGCAATATTTTGTAGTAAAAATCCCGGTAAAACAATCCTTTATCGCTGTGAAATGGATGCACTGCCTATTGAAGAAAGTAATCATTTTAGACATCGATCTAAAGTGCCTGGTGTATCTCATAAATGCGGACATGATGGACATTTAACAGTCATGTTAGGCTTGGCAAGACTATTTAAGATAAACCCCATAGATAAAGGTACTTGTATTCTTTTGTTCCAACCCGCGGAAGAAATTGGTTTAGGAGCAGAAAAAGTTTTAAATGATCCAAAATTCCAGCTAATAAACCCGGACTATGTTTATGCCTTTCACAATCTACCCGGTTATCCCCTCAATAAAGTTGTTCTCAAAGAAGGAGCATTCTCAGCCGCGGTTAAAAGCCTCATTATCCAATTGAAGGGCAAGACGGCCCATGCCGGAGAACCTGAAAAGGGTATCAATCCAGCTTTGGCTGTATCAGAAATTATCAGTCAGGCAATGAAATTATCTCATAATCATCCGGATCAAAAAGGTTTTAAAGTGGTTACTCCAGTACACATGAAAATGGGAGAAGTAGCCTATGGCATCGCCCCGGGAGATGCTGAAATTCATTTCACTTTAAGAACATGGCAAGAACATTTACTCGATGAGCTGACTGATGATATCATAGAATTATCAAAAAACATTGCACAAAAATACGAACTAAAAATAAATACTAAATGTCTACAACACTTCAGAGCAAACGAAAATAAAAAAGAAGCAATCGCATATCTAAAAAGGACTTTGAACACTATTAATCAAGATTTTATCGAACGTTCACTGCCTTTTAAATGGGGAGAGGATTTTGGATTATTTACCCAAAGATTTAATGGAGCTATGTTCGGAATTGGTGCGGGTATAAATTGTCCGGCATTGCATAACCCTGATTATGATTTTCCTGATGAAATAACTCCTAAGGCCATCGATACGTTTTATAATCTTATGCTAGAAATACAGAAATAATATGCTACATACTTCATATATAGAAATAAGTAAATCAGCTCTTAAACACAATATAAAGTTCATTAAGGAACACTTGCATGACAATGTGCTGCTTTCCTCAGTGGTAAAGGGAAATGCTTATGGTCATGGAATTGAACAGTTCATACCGATAGCTGAGGATTGTGGTGTTAATCATTTCTCCGTATTTAGTGCAGATGAGGCTCAACGTGTCAAACAAGTACTTCAAACAAACAGTGACATAATGATTATGGGGATGCTGGATACTGATCAGCTTGAATGGGCCATTTCTAATGAAATTTCCTTTTTCGTCTTTAACTTTGAAAGAATCGAAAACACACTGAAAACCGCCAAAAGACTTAACAAAAAAGCCCGAATACATATCGAGATTGAAACCGGAATGAACAGAACCGGATTCCTGAAAAAAAACATAAACAAACTCCTGTCTTATATTACACAGAACCTGGACTATCTGAATATTGAAGGGTTCTGCACACACTTTGCCGGAGCCGAAAGTATCTCCAATTTTTACCGTGTACAAAAACAAATAAAGCTTTTTAAGAATATTAAAAAAGAGATGAATCTTCCTGAATTTTCAGATTTAAAATTTCATGCTGCTTGTTCGGCAGCGGCAATCAGATACCCTAAAACACAAATGGACATGGTACGCATAGGTATTCTTCAATATGGTTTCTTTCCAACAAAGGAAGTCCTTATCGACTTTTTATCTAAATCCAAATCCAAAAACAATCCTTTAAAACGGATCATTTCTTGGAAAAGTGAAGTCATGGATGTTAAGAAAATCAAGATGGGTGAATTTATAGGATATGGCGCCTCCTATTTTGCCAATAACAATATGAAGATTGCTATTGTACCTGTGGGCTATGGGCATGGATTTAGCAGGTCTTTAAGTAACAGAGGTCGAGTTATCATAAACGGTCATCTCGTAAATGTAGTCGGTATTGTAAACATGAACATGATGTCTGTAGATGTAACTGACTTAAATGAAGTTAAAGTTGGCGACCAGGTAGTTATAATCGGAAAACAAGGGAATTTTGAAATTTCAGTGGGCTCATTTAGTGATTATAGTGAACAGGTTAATTATGAACTTTTAACCCGTTTACCTGGAAATCTACCCAGAATCGTTGTAGAATAGACTTTATGATTTAATTTATATGACTCCAGTTATCTTAAAAATATTCTTACTTTTATCGATAAGTTAAACCTACACCCCAAACTTTTATGCTCAAAAAAAATACGGCCCTCCTTATCGCACTAATAATTATTACTGGGATTTTACTCATAAAAGTATTTAGTAACGATAGTAGTTATAGACAAATACAAGATGAGCTAAACCAATCCCGAATAGCCCTTGAGAAGGCTATTCGACAAAATTCAGTTGCTCAAAAAGAAATTCACTCTTTACAACAAGAACTCAATACCTTCAAACTTAAAAATGAAATTCTTCTTGCCGAAAAAGATTCACTTGTGCTTCTATACAAGCGCAAAAAAGCTCAAAATTGGAGTGAGCTACAGGAGATCAAAAAGGAGCAAACCTTAGTATTAGAAAAACTAAAGAGCCTAAGAGAAGAAAACATAAAATTCAAGTAATGAAAATAAATTACTATTTATCAATCCTCATAATGTTGAGCTTTTACGTAAGTATGGCACAATCTAATAGCGACACACTTATCATAAAAAGTGATTACGCGAAATCTTATAACCAACCCATTTTAGCCACCAAAGGCACCATCATAATAAACCAAATTGACAGCCTACACCTGGTAAACAACATAAGACTAAAACATTACGAGGAAATACGTTCAGTATTGGGGGATAGTTTAGACCTAAAATTAAACACCATTCTATTGAGATATGAAAATGTAATTAGAGAAAACGACTCCGAATATAATAAGCTATTGGAAAGTTACAATAAGCTTGCCCTGATTAACAAGGAATATATAAAAAGAACAGATACTTCACTACAGGTTACAGCCGCGCATTTAGACACCCTTAATACCTCATTGGTAAAAACAGATAAACATTTGACCAAGACGAAAAAAATGTTGAAAAAAAACAAAAGAAGTCAAACATGGCAAAATCTCGGGATTGGATTTGGTGGAGTGGCTCTGGGTATTTTGCTGGGGATCTTTTTAAATTAAAAAGGTTGACTATTTAAGTCAACCTTTTGAACAAAGTTTTGGTGGTTACCTTTTGAGGTAGTGAACCTCAGAAAGTGCGTTTAATGTATTTGCTGCCTGCTCGGCTGTAATATCGCGTTGTGGATTGGCAAACATCTCATATCCTACCATGAACTTCTTTACTGTTGATGAACGCAGAAGTGGGGGATAAAAAGACATGTGAAAATGCCATTCAGGGTGCTCCTTTCCATCAGTCGGTTTTTGATGTATTCCTGCTGAATAAGGAAATGAAGTTTCAAATAAATTATCAAACTTTATGGTGAGCTTTTTAATAATCGAAGCAAATGCTTTTTCTTCCTCCTCCTGAAGTTGATCAATACTTTGAATATGTCTTTTTGGTACTATCATAGCCTCATAAGGCCATACCGCCCAATAAGGTACCAAAGCAACAAAATATTCATTCTCAACTAAAATTCGTTCATTTACCTCCTTCTCTTGCTCTATATAGGCTTGCAACAAACTCTTATTATGCTGTTCCCAATATACTTTTTGATTTTCCGTTTTTTTGATAATTTCTTCAGGAATAGATCGCTGTGCCCAGATTTGACCATGAGGGTGAGGGTTACTACACCCCATTATAGCCCCTTTGTTTTCAAAAATCTGAACATTATTAATACCATCCTTACCCCCTAACTCAATATATTCCTCTTTCCATTTTTGTACTACCCTGGTAATATCTTCCTCTTTCATCAAAGGTAAAGTCAGTGAATGGTCTGGCGAAAAACAGACAACCTTACATATACCTTCCTCGGTTGCCGCTTTAAACAAGCCCTCATTTACTTCTTCTGCTTCCACATCAGGTAATAAGGCTGCGAAATCATTTGTGAAAGTATAGACATGTTCATAATTTGGATTTTTATCACCTGAAGCTCTTTCATTACCCGGACATAGATAACAAGAAGGATCATAGGTAACTGTCTTGACCTCAACCTTATCCTCTGTTTTCCCCTGCCATGGTCTTTTAGTTCTGTGTGGCGAAACTAAAATCCATTCTCCGGTTAATATATTATACCTCCTATGAGGCTTATTGTAAATCGCATCTTCCATCTTAATCTAAAATATATGTTCCTTTATCTATATTTACTTTCAACGGGGTAAGGGCAATCTGAAACTCTTTTTCATAAGCCGTTGCAATATCATTAACATAAGATTCCGCTATATCTTTATGAATCAAATTAATAGTACAACCGCCAAAACCACCTCCCATCATCCTGGAGCCCAGCACTTCTGAAACCTCTCTGGAGTAATCTACTAAAAAGTCCAACTCCCTACAGCTTACTTCATATTTATTTTGCTGCCCTTCATGAGCTTCGTAAAGCATTTTACCGAAGGTAACCAGATCATTATCTTTAAGAGCAGTAGCAGCTTTTACAACTCTTTCATTTTCTTCTATTACATACGAAACCCTTTTAAAAAGAATTTCTGGTAAAATTTTCTCGAGATTCGGAATATCCTCAATGGTCAGATCTCTAAAACTATCAATTGTCTTAAACTTTTCATTAATTAATTGAATAGCCGCTCTGCACTCTTGCCTCCTGATATTATATTCGCTTTCAGCAAGATTATGGGAAACATTCGTATTTAACAACCAAAGCTCATACGGCTCAAATATTGCGGGTATATCTTCCGAACTGATACTTTGACAATCTAGCATCAATAGGTGGTCTTCCTTACCAAAAGCAGAAGAATATTGATCCATGATTCCGCATTCTACCAGCGCATACGTATGTTCTGCCTCCTGAGATATATATATAAGCTTTTCTTTCGGTATCGCCAGTTTAAACATCCGGTTTAAGCCAAATGCTATAGCGTTTTCGAGAGCTGCTGATGAAGAAAGGCCAGCTCCTAAAGGCAAATCACTATCTATTAAAATATCAAATCCTGCATCGAGCTTATGCTCTTTACGAATAATGGCGACAACGCCAATTATATAATTAATCCAATTCGTTGATTCATTCCTTTCTATCGCATCCAGCTTAAAACTAAAACTATCGTTTAAACTTAATGAATTTATGGTACATTGGTCTGAGGTACCATTCTTTGCCATTGCACAATAAATCTTTTTATCTATGGCTGCCGGCATTACAAAACCATTATTATAATCAGTATGTTCACCTATTAAATTTATTCTCCCTGGTGATGCTATTACAATTGGTTCATTACCAAACCGGGCTATAAATTCAGTTTGTAATCTAGAGGTAATTGTTTGGTTCAATTTTTGTTATTTATGTTTATAATGAGTTTCTGTTTATAACGATATTCCTGTTTTCAATTTGCATCCTCTGATTTCTCATAATCATTTCTGCCATAGTCTTCCCCATATGTTTAAAGTCAGTAGAAAATGTAGTAATACCGTTAGCGACAACTTCCTTCAATGGAGCCTCGTTATAGGAGATAATGCCAAGGTCCTGCCCGATATTTAGGGAGCCTATTTTTGCGATTTTGACAGCTTCAATTAAATCCTTATCATCGAGGACAAGAACGGCATCTTTATAACTGAGTTTAGCTTCTTCGACAGAGTTATAATGAGAATAATGAAGTCCGAATCCTTTACAAAACAATTCGAATCCTTCGAGCATTCCCAAAGGCTGTTTTTTAGGGTCGAATACAAGTTTCAATTGTTGATACCTTTTCAACTGCTTGCTTAACTTTTCCAATCCGAAATACATGTCTTTTTTAAAGTTTTGATACACCGATGGATAATCTGAAAGTTCTTCAGATAACTGATCGACAATAAAAACTTTATCATGTGGCAACAACTGAATGACATCAGCTATTTCCTTGAAGTTTGCAGGCATAATGATATAGTAACTATAATTACCCAAACTATCATTAATCAGTTTAGAAAAAAGCTTTTTATTGAAATGATGAAAATAAATATCAACCTCTACGTTGTCCTCTATATTCTGTAAAAACGAATTATACAAATCTTCCTTAAAAGCATTTAATTCATCAAATAACAAAAAGACGCGGCGTGTTACATCTAAAGTTGTTTTAGCAACATAATATCCCTTTCCCGGAATTGATTGAATTATGCCCCGGGTCTTTAAATCATTAAATGCCAACAATACTGTATCGCGTGAAAGCGAAAATTTATGCTTTACGTTATTGATTGACGGCAACTTATCGCCCTTAACTAACTCCTTCGCTAATATGGCGCTTTCTATAGACCTGATGATCTGTTGATACTTTGGTATCCCTATATCATTCTTTACCCTTATGACTTCCATATCTCAAAAATACAAAAAGAAAGCAACTAGTAGCAACTGGTAGGGTCAATTGAGATAAAAACCAGCAAGGATGGAAATTAGACTATACTTTGATAGCATAGAAATAGTAACCACAGCGTACAAAAGCTAACTTCTACACCTCAGCAACCATTTTAGGTTTAGCAGGAGTAACATGATCACTAACCGAATTGAAATACTCACGTGTTTCCATAGGTCAGAATTAAAAAATGGATCATTGAACCTGCAAATATAGTATTATGAAGATCTGTTAATCTTTTCTAACTTATCTGAAGAAGGTATAAAGCCATAAAGCCAAATGGTAAATACACTGCACACAATTGCTATTAGAACAATTGCTATGTAATAGGCCCAACTCGGAAAGTCTGATATCGATGGGATAAAAATCCAAACAATAAAATAAAACCCAACACATAAAGCCAAATGGGAAATCAACTTAAATGGTTTTTCTAAGTCCCCTAACCTGTCAGAAACATGATGAAGGATTAAACCATAACATATAACCATAATTGGAAAACCAGCAGCATACCAGAATGACTCCATGGTAGGAAATCCAAAAATTCCTTCGATACCTGATTTAATATAAAATATATGTATAAAAGGCGCAATAGAACCTATGGTTGCTATTACGCCTAATACAATTACTTCTAATTTAAATGTTTTAATCTCTCCCTCCTGGAGTAACAATTGAGTCTTTGTCGATGGCATATCCGTATGTTTCATTTGTTTCTTGAACATTGCTGTCAGGGGTACAAGAAATTACAAGTCCTCCGATGATTAAAGCAACTAAAAATAATTTTTTCATGATTTGATTAATTTAAAAAGTTAATATTAATAAGCGTTTAAAGCCTAAAAATACTTTGTAAATCAATCAGTTATATCTTAACTTTATAGAAGTTTTAAACTACTTTTTAACATTATTGAAGCTCATGATTTTAAGCTAATATATAATAAAAAGAATGCTTTTTACCCTTTAAATCGAAATTCTTACCATGAATAAAAGTGTTACCCCAATACAAAGTAACTTACAGGAGCCTTTGTATAGAACTGAAAAAATTTATTACCAATTACCCCATTGATGATTATCATATAATTGCTTTAAAAACGAGCGTAACTTTACCCTACCCGTGCCAACTAGTATACAATCAACAACAATTATAAAAATGTCTGAAATAACAACCTATATTGATCCGTTTATTTTGGGTATTCTCATTAGTACGGGAATAGGTTTGATTATTGGACTGGAGCGGGAATATGATAAATTAAAAGAAGAGAAAAAGGTTTTTGCCGGAATTCGCACCTTTCCCATAGTGGCAATATTGGGTTACATTCTTGGTATATTATCTTCTACATACTCTAGTTGGTTGGTAATTATCGCCCTGGCCGCTTTTTTAATTTTTCTTGCCATAAGCCATGTGGCTGTCATCAGTAAAAATATTATGATGGGTATAACCACCATATTAGCACTCACCTCTACTTTCATTTTGGGCGTTATGGTTGCCAATCATCTGGAAAAGGAAGCCATTGCGACTGCTGTCATTATTGTTACTCTACTATCCCTGAAAACTACTTTCCGGTCATTTATTAAAAATATCACCTCAGAAGAATTATTTGCATTTATAAAGTTCTCTATCATATCCTTATTAATTCTTCCTTTTTTACCCAATCAAAACTACGGACCACAAGACCTGTTAAATCCTTTTGAAATTGGAACCATCGTGGTAATAATTTCATTTATCAATTTCATTGGTTATTTTTTGGTAAAATATCGAGGAGCCAAAAAAGGAATCTTACTTACCGCAATTTTAGGAGGAATGGTTTCCAGTACTGCGGTTACCTGGATGTATGCATCCCGAAGTAAAGAAACTCCAGGACTATCTAAAAAATATGCGGCCGGAATAATAATCGCTACAGGAATTATGTTTGTCAGACTTATCGTTATTGCCTCCATTTTCAACAAAGCAATATTAGGCTATATTATAATTCCGTTCGGACTCTTGACCATAATTTGCTCCATTTCTTCCATTATACTGATCAAAAAGCCTGGCGAAGAGCCAAATTCAGAAATTAACATCGGTAACCCCCTGAATATAATAAGTGCCATCGGATTCGGTCTACTCTATGTAATTATACTTTATTTAGTACACTATAGTAATAAGATTTTTGGTGACACCGGGTTGTACTACTCTGCAATTGTAGCCGGTCTTGCTGATACCGATGCCATAACAATTAGTTTGGCAAAATTTTATCTTGGAACTGATAAATTACAGCTAGCCACTTTTGTAATAATTACTGCCGCCCTAAGCAACCTGATCGTAAAATTGATAATCACTATGATAAGAGGCTCCAACTCAACTAAAAAAATAGTGGCATACGCATTTGGGCTTATACTTTTAATCGGCATTCTGTACATTCTTATTGGATCCTTTATTTAAACTACTGATAGATTACTTTATCTGATATTAAAATAATTCCTTGTAAATAAATCAACAATCAGTACCTTGTGATTAAATCTAGAATCAGCAAAACATGAACATAGCTACATGGAATGTAAATGGTATAAGGGCCATTCTTAAAAAAGAATTTATGAATTCAGTAGAGGAATTATCTGCTGATATTATTTGCCTTCAAGAAACCAAAGCGCAAACTGATGAAGTAGAAAAAGCACTGGCAGGTCTCTCATCGTTTAATATTTACAGTAATGCTGCCGATCAAAAAGGTTATTCCGGAACCGTAATACTTTCGAAAACAAAACCTTTAAATGTTACCTACGATATGGGCATTGAAGAACACGATCGGGAAGGCAGAATAATATGTGCCGAATATCCAGATTTTTATGTGGTGAATGTTTATGTACCAAATTCCGGAAGAGGACTCGTTCGTTTAGATTACAGACAAAAATGGGATGCCGACTTTTTAAGCTATTTAAAAAATCTAAATAAAACGAAACCTGTGATTGCCTGTGGGGATTTTAATGTAGCCCATAGAGCTATTGATCTCAAAAACGACAAGTCAAATTATAACAAAACAGCCGGTTATACACAGATTGAAATAGATGGTATGGATAATTTCTTAAACGAGGGATTTGTCGATAGCTTCAGAGAACTTTATCCGGACGAAGTTGCCTACACCTATTGGAGCTATAGGTTTAATTCCCGTGCGAAAAACACAGGCTGGCGCCTGGATTATTTTTTAATTCCTCATAACTTTTTTGATCACATTAAGGATGTTAAAATACATAATGATATAATGGGATCTGATCATTGCCCTGTTAGTTTGCAATTAAACACCAAAAAAACATAAAATAAACGCTCTCCTAACACTAGAACTTATATTGCAAGGTCAGGAAAATTTCAAATTCATCTTGTCGTTGTTTATCAATGTATTCTTGATTATTATAAACAGCCTGAAGACCCGTAATAAAACGATCGTTCAGCAATCTGTAATAACCAGCGCCAAACCGATACGAGTTTAGTGTTAACCTCTGATCAATTTGTCCTTGAATCGAACGCTCATCAGGAGAGCTTCCATAGCCGGTAATTAAGGTAAAATAATCAAACCTGGAATTCATATAATAACGAGCTGTTAATGTCAATGCAGGATACCAGTTGCTTTCTTGCTCTTGAATGTAAGACCTCAAATTTATCCAATAAGAACCTAAATATTTTCCAAGACCCAATACACCGGAAACAATATTCTGATTATTGTTTCTGGTATATCTAACACCTATTTCAGATTCCCAACCCTTCCTGTAATTATGATAATATGAGTAATTAAGGCGTAACTCAGGAAATGCATCGTCGGATGAAAATGAAATACCAGCATTGGAATAGTTCAATTTCTTTTTCCCCATAAAAAAGTAAGATGCCAATTCATATTGGATACCATTCACAACACTTTCTCCATTCGATAATCGCTCGGCATAATTTAACCGTCCTATTAATGAGCCCCATGACCTTTCCCTGATGAACTGTAAACTTCCTAAATGCCATGGTCCAACTTCATCCCTACTAATAGAGGTAAATGTATAGTTAATCCCAAAACGGTCACTTTTACTTTTGGTTTCCAATATCAGTTTACGTTGTTGAAGCTCAGAATCATTAGGGTATTTTATTAAAAGTTCTTGAAGGTACTCCTTCTCCCCTTTGTCATCGTTTTGCAATTGATAGATCTGAAGTTTTTTACCATAGAACATGCGGTTATCCGGATGTGCACTTATGGCCTTATCAACCACCAACATCGCATCCTTATAACGTTGGTCTTCCAACTCCAGATTCAACAAATAAATGAAAGAAGACTCATAGTTTGTATTATGATCAATAACATAATTTAATTGATATCTGGCACTATCCTTCTGCTGTGTCATCTGGTATGCTCTTCCCAAAAATATTCTAAAATCTAAGTAATCTGGAGCTAACGAGATTCCTTTCCGGGATTGCAGTATCGCTTTTTGATAATCCTCGGCACGTATACTTTCTATTGTTTTATTTAATAAACTATCCAGGTTTATTTCCTGTGCAATAATTGCTGATATATTACACATAATTAATCCTAAGATGAAAAATAGCTTCCCTAAGCTTTTATTTATCATTATCTGTTATTTTTGAATACTAAATCCTTTTCGTTGCATATCCCCCCAACGTTGTTCCTTTCTGCCAAAAAAATGCCAATACCCCTTTAACGAAGAGTAAACACTAACCGGATGATATACGACAGGCTCAATAATAGCCATCCCTATTAAGATCAACAGTTCCTTTAGGCTTGCATAATTCTTGTACAGTAACTCGTCTAATAAAATAGACACCATAGTTGTATTTATGTAAAAGACATATACCGCCAACAAAGACCACAACAAAAATTCAACATTCAAATCACCTAAAAAATAAGCAGCAACAATAATAATTAGTCCTAAAACCTCAATGATCGGAACTAAAAATTCGAATCCGAAAAAATAGGGTAATACTAAGAATCCCGTTCTGCCATATTTAGGATTAAAAAGCATCGATTTATGTAGTTGAAGTGTTTGAATTAACCCTCTGGACCATCTGGTTCGCTGCCTGATAAAAACTTCCCTGGTAGCAGGAACCTCTGTCCAGCAAAGAGATTCTGGAATATACTTAATTAAAAATTTCTGCTTCGTATCATACATATATTTACGCATGCGCGTAACCAACTCCATATCTTCACCTAAAGATTTATGCCAATACCCCCCTGCAGCAATTGCCACTTCTTTATCAAACATACCCAAACCTCCAGACACTAACAACAATCCGTTCAGTTGACTCCAGGCCATTCTTCCAAAAATAAAAGCCCGGATGTATTCTAATTCCTGAAACCTGGGATACCAACCTTTCGGGAAATGCACCTTCATTAAAAACCCATCCTTAATTTCACATGAATTGGATATCCTGATGGCTGCACCTGTAGCAATTACCCGCTTTTTATAAGTTAAAAAAGGTTTAACAAGTTTTATAATTGTATCCTTTTTCAAGATACAATCTACATCAGTACAAATGAAGAGGGGATATTTCGATGAATTTATACCTGCATTAGAGGCATCAGCTTTACTTTTGCCATTCTCCTTATCCACCACTAAAAGTTTTGCATAAATAGGGTTTGTAGATTTATAATGACCTCTAACCTTTTGGGTTTTAATCTGTTCACGATAATAAAAATCGACCTTAACCAGTTCAAACTCGCGAATTAATTTTTTTAAAGTATCGTCAGAACTTCCATCGTTAACAATAATGATTTCACTTTTTGGATAATTTAATGACAACAGTGATTTAACATTATCGACAATAGTTAATCCTTCATTATACGCAGGAGCAATAACCGAAACTCCTTTGACATATTTTGCTTTCAATAACAGGTCTTCGTGAACATAATATTTTGAGTTAATATATTTTTTTATGGCATAATAGGAAAGGAATGCTAAAAACAAATAAAACAAAATATAAGACACGGAAAAAAAACCAATAAAAACCTCAAAACTCTTATAAAATTGATGGAACACTTCTTTCATACACTAAGGATATAAGGACTTTTAATATGGTTTTTAATGCGCTGGATTTCTTCATTACGACGAAATGAATGATTAAGATAATCTGTATTAATTTCATGAAGGCATCGAACAGCAGCTAGTTTTAAATCGCCGTCAATTGCATCCTTTTTAATGAAATCATGTAAAAACACCAAAGAGAAATCAGTGCCTACTACCGCCAAAGCTTCAAGTAAAGCTAAAACATTCTTTTTTTCTTTTTCGCTTTTCAACCTGTCCGTCAAAGAAACCTCAGCCTCAAAAAGATACAATTCCTTTACCGCTATGTAGGCTTCAAACCTTATTGTATCAAATACTGAATTGAGCAACTTTATAATCTTTTCTGAAGCTCCTGTATAATTATAAAAAACCATGATCTTAATTCCCAACTTTACAATCGAAGGATTACCTGCCCCTAACCAATCGTCAATATTATTAGGCATAGGGGGCTTTTTTTCATATAAAATATTAACAACCTTATGTTCGCTGGCTTCTAAAATCGGATACTTATAATCTATTAAAAAGTCTAAAGGCTCAGTATTCAAATACAAAAATGTGATATAGGCATTTGATCTTAGTTTATTGTTTTTATGCTCTAAATAAGGCTTAACATAGCGTTGTCCGTGAGAAAAACCCATCGCCTGAAAATGATAAAACCCAATACTCTTTTTGTACCAGCTGCTACTTTGAATAAATCCTAAACTATACTTGTGAAGATTTGTAAACACATAAATATCCAATAATTTGTTGGCAACTTCTCCTTTTACATTTTCCCCAAAATCAATTAATTTTTTCAAGAAAATATCCTTACACCAATTTTTATCAAATGGTATGGTAGACAAGAAATGATGTAAACTATTTTTAAGCTCCCCTTCGTTAGTACTATTGAAAACATCAATAGCCAGAAAAGTTTCTATTTCATCTTTTACTTTCTGTCGTGTTTTTAATCGTTTACTATAAATAATTCTGGAATAAATTATTAGCAAAACAACCCCTATAAAAAATATAAATAAAAGAGGAATAATAATATATATTATACTATCAAGCAGGTTCATAAATGGGGTAAGTTGGGCGTTTCTATGAATTTGTAGTGTTATTAATTTTCGCCAGTAATCTTTTAATTCGCAATACCAGTTCCCCGGGATTGAAAGGTTTAGGTACAAAATCATCTGCACCTAAATTAAAGGCTCTGGTTACGGCTCCCTCTTCTTCTCCTAGGGCTGACAATACAATTATTGGAATATGAGTAAAATTTCGTTTTGCATAAACAACCACCTCTAATCCGTTTTTAACCGGAAGCATAATGTCGGTAATAATAATATCAGGATTAAACTCTGCGATTGCAGCTATTCCTTCATTACCATCGTTGGCTATTCTGTATTGATAACCTTCTTTTTTTAATATATGTTCCAGAATTTTCTTGGTAAGGGTGTTATCTTCTACCAAAAGAACTTTACGTAAGCCTTTACTTTCATTTTGTTCACTTCTCATAAATTTGGGGGTTTACTACATTAAATCAACTTCATACCTTAAAGTTATAATTTCATTGTGTAATAAAATAATTTTGGCATTATAAATAATAGAAATCCGTGATATTTTAACAAAAAAACAGATTAAGCTTACATATAATTGTAATCATTTTCAATATAGTTTATAATCTCTTCCCACTTCAATTACTTTTACCATACCAGTATAACTCCCTGTTCATTGATTATTTGATTAGACACAAAAACTTAATTTGGTCACTGGTATCGAATAATTTTCAATAACGATTATTGAACACACAAAACACAGCATACTTAAAATCAAAAAGTTACTGATTGAATTTTGGAATCATTAAAAATTGACAAAAAATCATTTTAGATATTTATAATGAAATCGAATTTTCTTCGTTCTACCTACTACACTCAAAAAAAAGTATCGATGAAAATAAAAAACTTTATCACCATGGTAACGGTTATGGTGACATTTCTAGCTTGTGGAACCTATGATGATGATGGTGATTTCAATGCGATCCCGGATGGCAGTAATAATGTAGATAAATGTTTGAACTTCGGTGAGGCTCAGTTAGAATTAACGATTCAGGACAAATACACTACCCTGCCGGGTAAAGTTTCTGTTTTTTTTAAAGTAAATGATCTACAAGGCAACCCGGTTCCTGGCCTAACAGCTAACAACTTTACGATATACGAACAAGGACGCAATGACGATTGCTTTAACACGATTTCCTCTTCAGAGTCTCAGGCCAGAATATCACCAAATACACAAATTTTTAATAACAATACCTTACTGGTACTGGATCTTAGTAATAGTGTTTTAAGTACCAGCCTGCAAGAGTTAAAGGAAGCCTCGATTAGTTTTGTAAATAGTGTGATGCCTGCATCACCAAGTGAAAATTTCAAAATGGCTATTTATTGGTTTGATGGTGAAGACGAACTACATTTATTGAACGATCTCACTGCTGATGCTGGTCAATTGGTAAGCTCTATCGAAGGAATCACCAGCGATATCAGTAATGATCCTTCTACAGATCTTTATGGAGCAGTTATAAAATCAACAAACAAAGCAGAGGATTTGATTAATGAGTATGAAGGGCAGTCTATAATCTCAGCAGCTTCTGTGGTTATTTTTACAGATGGAACGGATCAGGCCTCGCGATATACCGAAAGTGATGCCCTAAAAAAAGTTAACAATGCCGATGAAAATGTATCCTACTTCACTATCGGTTTGGGAGGTGAAATTGATGAAGAAGTTTTAAAAAGTATTGGGAAAACCAGTAGTGCTTTCGCCGGAAATAAGGAAGAGTTAGTTACTACTTTTAATGAAATATCAGTTAAGGTATCAGGACAAGCAAATAGCTATTACTTATTTGAATATTGTAGCCCGAAAAGAGATGGTAGTGGCACTAATAATTTGGTTATTCAAGCTAGAAGCGGCACCATGCAGGGAGCAGTTCAGACAAAATTCGACGCTACTGGTTTTACAGGTGGGTGTGAATAACAATAATACATATATACCTAATAAAAAAAGAACGCTAAAGCGTTCTTTTTTTATTCTACATATCTAA
Organism: Zhouia amylolytica AD3; assembly: GCF_000511935.2. Taxonomy (NCBI): domain Bacteria; kingdom Pseudomonadati; phylum Bacteroidota; class Flavobacteriia; order Flavobacteriales; family Flavobacteriaceae; genus Zhouia; species Zhouia amylolytica. Next base: position 737,563 of record NZ_AYXY01000019.1, read on the forward strand.
TCTGATAGTTTTCTATATTGAGGTATATCTTTCCTTTTTTAACTTCTTCTTCTCGCATTGATTTTTTATCTACATCAATATCTTTTCCCATATAGTTTAAAGGTATCTTCATACGCTCTACCTCAAAAGCAACTTCTACCTTTTCAGGCAATGGCATTTTATTGCTCGCATATTGCAGAGATAACTGATAAGTACCTTCCTTTTTTGTACTGATTTCAGAACCTACAATTCTATCATTTTCAGTATCCAGTAAAAGCATGGCTATTGAAAAGTCTGCCTTCTTATCTGTGGGAATGATATTTATAGCCTTATATTTCTTGCCTTCAATCATCTCAAACCCCCTATCGACCGTGATAAAAGAATACTTGAAAAGATTACTAAAAGAGAAATCCAGCCCCCTTTTTGGCAACATTACAAAATCATCCGATTCGAACTGAATACGTTCTCCTCGCTCATATGAAATGTCTGCATACTTTTTGGGCATTTTAATAAAACTTATATCGACATCTAATTCTATGGTAGCCTTAAAACTCGATAAAGAATCCAACCGTTCTCTAATACGCATCAAGTCTTCATCCGGCTCTTGCGCTCCCAGTAATTGGATTCCAAGAAATATAATACCAAAAATTATATTTTTCATTCTATATCCGTCTTTTTAAAATAATTTATACCGAGTATTGTAAAAATAGTACTGTAAACTATTAGAAGAAAAACATTAATCGAAATTTTCTTCCAATCAATTTCATAATAAAATAAATACTGCCAGGTATCATTCAATTTTACAAAAAATACATCATTAAACCAGTTATTTCCAAAATCTACTTTAAGGAGCAGATTACATAAGATCAAGAAAAAAACAGAAATAATCCATGTTTTAGTAGCCTCCTTAAAAAATACAGCCAGGGTAAGACTGGCCAATGAAAAGAACACCATCGAAAACATACCCACAATAAATGCCCATATCAACCTGTTAAAAGCATCTTTATTCTCAAAAAAGTTAAGAGTATCCAGGTAAACTATCAAATCTCCGCTGCCGAAAATTAAGTAAGATAAACAAAATGAAGTTATTGCCAATACCAGCACAACCAACACAGTAAATAAAGTGGCAACAACGTATTTACTTAGTAGAAATTTAACTTTACTAACAGGTTGCATCATGACAGCCTGTAAGGTTCGATCTTTATATTCAGAGGTGAGCGTTCCTGAAACAATAATCATTAAAATGAGGGGAAGATGAAACCATAACGTATTCAAGATAAGATAAATTAACAAATTACCATTCAGTAAGTCCCCTTCAAAATAAAAAGACTCCTTAAGATTATCCAACAAAACATCTATTATCGTACTACCCTGATAATAAGCACTAAACATAACTATTGCCTCTATGACAAATAGGGCAGCGAGCGCATAATATGTTTTAGCTTGTTTAAATAACTTGTAAAATTCGGCGTATATAAGGTATTTCATTGAGCACTTATTTCAAATAATCTATCCATATCGATCTCTGGACTAAATGAAGTTACAACAACTCCTTCAGCATATAACTTTTTAATTAAATCCGGAACTTCCTTAAAATCCAGTGTCACCTTAGCAGTATTTTGGTTATATAATGGATGGTAGGATTGCAGTACTTTTGACTCTTGAATATTCTTGGCATAAATGGTATAATATTTAACATTTTGTGCTATTATTTCCGAAGTTACACCCTGATTAACAACACAACCTTCCTTCAAAACATAAAGATAATCGCAGGATTTTTGTAACTGATCTATGATATGAGAAGATATAAGGATCCCAATGTTATTTTCTTTGGCCAATTTTAAAATAAGTGATCTTAATTCTTCAATCCCCATAGGATCAAGGCCCGAAAATGGCTCGTCAAGGATTAAACAAGAAGGATTATTTAATAAGGCTATAGCGATACTTAACCGCTGCTTCATTCCCATAGAAAAGTTTTTAACAGCATCCTTTCTTTCCACTGGCAATCCCACAGCAACTAAAGAAGCGCGTATTTGTTCCTTAGTTAAATTAAGGCTTTGTATTCGGGCAAACAATTTGAGATTATCGTGGGCATTCAAATACTCATATAAAGCAGGCTTTTCTATAATTCCCCCAAGAGGTTTTACACTTTTTGATAAAACTTCTACACTGCCTTCATCGGGTGTAACTAAATTCATCAAAATCCGAAACAGGGTTGTTTTACCAGCCCCATTGGCACCCAATACTCCAATAATACTTCCCTCTGAGCAAGAAATAGATACCCGATCTAAAACAGTGATTCCATTATAGATCTTGGTGAGTTGTTTAGCAGAAATAATCATCAGGAAAACTCAAGTTGAATTTTTTTATAATCAAATTTAGGTTGGTAGTTTTTTTCCAGAAAGGTTCTGGACCAAAACTTTTTTCGAAACATAAAAAGGGGATCTTTCACCATGAAATACGGAACAAAGTGATACCACTTAACATTCATGTCCTTATAATATTCTATAATCTCCTTCTCCAGTCCAAGCTCTTTTGCAGCTACAATTGCAGCATTTCTCTGGCATTTTGATCCAATATAAGTGTTCGCTATTCGCCGGTTAAATCCATGCATATAAAATTGATCTTTCGCTCTTTTATAATTCTGAAATCTCGACCACCCATCCATAATTACCAAAAAAATATGAAGAAAGGAAAAAAGAAAAAAAGAAATCCAAAAAACAATCCAAAATGTGCTTTCCTTTTCAATAGATTTAATAAGTTGAACACCATAAATCCAGGCTTCTAAAATAAATAAAATAAGAGAATAGTGTAATAATCTACCTACATGGAAATAGGAGACAATAGTGTTTGGTTGGGTTGGTAAAGGTGTAATATTCATCTTTTATATAATAAATCATGGCTGATTTTTCCCTCGAAAAATTAAGGAACCTTTAAATTACAAAGAAATACTATAATGGCTATCAAAAAAATGAAAAATTAGTGTTTCATCATATAAATCAATAATTTTACTGCCACTAAATTCTCTATCTACCGTGAACACTTCAAATAAAGAATCCATTAACCTCAACAAATTCATCAGTAGTACAGGTATCTGTTCTAGAAGAGAGGCCGATAAGCTCATAGAAAATGGTAGGGTTACCATTAATAATGAACCGACCCAGTTAGGGAATCGCGTATTTGAGGGTGATATCGTAAAAGTAGATGGTAAACCCATTAAGGCTAAACCAAAAGCTTTATATATTGCCTTCAATAAACCCATTGGCATTGTTTGCACCACCGATAAAAAAGAAAAAAATAATATTGTAGATTATATCAACCATTCTGAACGGCTCTTCCCTATTGGCCGATTAGACAAGCCATCAGAAGGACTAATCTTCCTAACCAATGATGGTGATATTGTGAACAAAATACTGAGAGCAGGCAACAACCATGAGAAAGAATACCTGGTTAGAGTGGATAAACCCATAACGGAGGAATTTATTAAAAAAATGAGTAACGGTATTCCTATTTTGGGAACCGTCACTAAAAAATGTAAAGTTTCGAAAATTAATGAACGAACTTTTAAAATCATTCTGGTTCAAGGACTCAATCGACAGATTAGGCGCATGTGTGAATACCTTGGTTATGAGGTTAAAAAACTCAAGCGTATTCGCATTATGAATGTCCCACTCGGAAACTTAAAAACAGGAAGCTGGCGACCTTTAACTCAGGGTGAAATGAACGAAATTAACCTGCTTTTGAAAGCATCTTCCAAAACGGAAGAGGCTTCCAAAAACGTAGGAGCTAAAATGCGACCAAAACGTTTTAAAGGTAAAAAACACTAAGCGCATTTCTACTATTTTTATTCACAACCTTGCTCTTTTTGCTTTAACTCCATTTCTTTTTTAGTAACAAAATCCTTCCATCCCGTTTCATAGGAGTTTACGGTACATTCGTTTAATTTATAATAGCCTACACTGGTTTTGTAATCTTTACATCCACAATCATTATCATCATCCGAGCATGCCATTAACAACAACCCAACACATCCAAAAACAATCTTTTTCATTCTAAAATTTTAATATGTTATTCATTCAAAAAAACCTTCTTAAGAAAGGCTTTACCTTCACTTTAAATTCTTCTGCAATGAAATAAATAACCCATAATTAAATGTTAAGTCGTTTTTATTTAAAGGTTAATTCTCCTGAGAGTCGCCATTAAAAAATTGGATTTTACTAAATTAATAGGTTTTTAAAATCTAAAAAGTCCGCCCTTCAGAAATAACTGAAAGAACGGACTTCACCCCCAACCAAAATATTATTAATCTACCTTTTGGGCATCACTTAATATTCTATCTATAAATTCAGTATTGATGTAGAGTATGCGAGCCAGATTATAAAGAACTCCCACCTCTGAGTCATCTATTTCTCCATCAGCATAACTAATGATAGACAAATCTCTTAAAACATTCAACTTTTGCATAACCGGCAGCGCAACATCTAAATCTTTAGCCAATTCCTGCAATTCAACAATAATCTCTTCATCAGACAAACTTTTTATTGTTAACATACACTCAGCAAATACTTCTGAAATCACAATACTACTTAAGGCATGAATCTCCGAATCATCAACGGTTCCATCAGCTTTTGAGATCATATACCCTCCCAAAAACATAAAGCGTTGAATTTTTACTGAATGTTCGGAGGCATTTTCTAAATCTTCAGGCTCCATAAGCGACATAATACGCTTAATTTCAGCTTCCATTTCTTCTTCTGTAATTTCACCGACAACCTCAGGCTTAAACAATTTATAGGTCTCACTTTTATTAAAAAGCTCTAAAGCTTTTATCCTTAACGGACTAAAAGGATGGGTTGTATACCAATCTGACGGATCGTGATCTGAATCGTTTAAAACTTTTTCTAAATCAACAAATTGCTGGATATACTCATTTAATTGGAACGCTAATGAATCGGTGGTTACTCCAGATGATAATTTAAAAAATGTCCTGCCTGCAGCCTCAAAATCCTGACAACACAAAAGTCCCGCTCTGTCTGCACTTATTTCCGCATTCCTATTCCACGCATAAAGCTTCATAGCATGAATTGGAGCTAAATCATTTCTCCCCTCGTCAAGAATATATTTTACTGGATATTTAAAATGTTCAAATAGTACATGTCCAATCTCATGACCTATAACAAAGGCTAATTCTTCCTTTTCAAAGCGTTCTAAGATCCCTGAACTTAAAATAATATAGAGCTTATCATCATCCGGTGGATAACAGGAGGCATTAAACTGATCACTTTGATATACGAAAAACTCAATAGTGGCTTTTAACTTTAATATCTCAATACAATGTTGACCTATTTCATGAAGAACCGGTGCTAAGGTAGGAGTCAGTCTTAAGCTTGATTTTAAAAGATGACGACGTGATTTAAAAACAGGGTTATTCGCTTTAATCAGGTTTAATACTTTTTGCACATGTTGATCATCATCGAATTCCAAAACATAATCACGATCACCATCGTAAACAAGCATATCCAAATCTATGTCACTTCGCTTATTGCCATAAACAACATTAACCGCAACTTCATCGTTGTTTAGGTTTGCTTCATTTAAGGCATGAATCTCCTCCATTCGTAAATTATATGCGGAAGCAAGGTCTGTAGTAACCTCCTGAAATCTAATACTTGCGGTTTGAATTTGAGAAGTATCTCCGGAAACTTGAGCATCAGATACACGCTGCATCATTTCTTGCTGAGCCCTGGCTAAAGCTTCCTGGTGTTCTACCTGTAAGGCCTCTATGGTTTCTGCCTGGTAAGTCATGTTCATACTATTTAAAGTTTTAAGGTTAATTTATTGTTGTTCAGGTTTTAAATATTGTCGATTAAATAGACCTGAGAGCTACCACTATTTCTATTCCTCCTAAAATGACCTCTTGTTTGTGTTACATTTAAACTTTTGTCTTTTTAATCGTAATAAAATGCCTGTTTATAACTGAATCCTATAATGGCAGTCGTTATCATAATTTAAAAAACTTAATTCGTGTAGGTTCTTATTTGATAAGCCTCAGGAAGCCTTCCTTCCAAAAACTGAACTATTCCACGCTTTGAAATAGATGCATAATTAAAAAAACGAAGCTTATCCACTTTAAAATCTTTCGCATTCCATTTGGCCAGATAAACCCCATAAGAGGTAGGTAGGTTTTTAGGCGCCCTGGGATTTTGCTTTTCTACTTCCACTGCTACATATAAATCATTCAGATTTTGTTGATTAATCCACATTTTTAACATTTGTCTGGAACGTGTTCTTTTTTCTAGTGTCTTAAAAATTTTTTGGGTGACATCGGTAGCCTTTTCAGAACCAAAAGCATTCACCAGAACAGCATTGGGCTTAAATTGTTCTTTTAGATTAGAATCGTCATAATGCTTTGGTTTTACTATTAACTGTAAAAAACCAGTCTCATTTTTAGAAGTACTAATATTGACTCTTGCCTCGGTATTCCATTCTTGAGGATATTGCTCTAAAACATTTTTAATTTGAATTGATAAGCTGTCTATGAAATCTATTTCTGGTTCCCTATCAAGACAAAGGTTTATATAAGATCTGTCGATACTTATATTAAGCGCATTACTTCCTAAGGACTTTTTTAGATCGCTAACCATCCTTTCTCGTGATAATTTCTTCCTTGCTATACTATCTATTGATGCTACTTCATGCTTACCTTTAGGCAAGTAAAGGGCTTTTCGATTCGCATCCCATTGAAAGCTAATTATCACATTAGAATTTTCCTTCAACTCCAACTCCACCCAGAACATATCAGGTTCCAATGAAATCTCTTTCACCTGCTTTTTAAAAGTCTTAATTTGATATTTGCCCTGATGATTTTCCTGAAGGAACTTTACTAAACCTTGCTTGGCCTGTTCATTGGAAATACCACAAGAGAACAGTACAGCACACAGCAGGAATACCGTTATTTGTAATTTTCTATAAATCATAAGAATAGCAGTTAAATAAAATGATATAGTGATTAGAGGGGTATCTCCTGTTAAAGATTATTTTCCAACAATTCAACGAGAACTTCAACGCGTTCCTCTACCTTATCGGCATTCAAAACAGGACTATGATCTATGGTGAGTACACCATCCTTAAGTCTAAATGCCGAATTAGGGTTGTGATGATCATGCCGATTATCGATAACCACTTTTTGAAGGGATTCTTGCAATGCTTTTTTTCCCAGATCATCAGAAGAAATAGACTTGAATGCCTGGATTAAAGGTTGAAAATATATTTTAGGATAAGTGTCGTTATATAAATGCATAAATTGCTCATTAAATAACGAATCCCATTCTATTAAAATTTCTACATCAAATCCGGCTGCAGTATCAATTTGTCTTTTTAATTCCGGGTATGCCTCCTCTAGAAATGCTTTTGTAAACCTTTTTTTCTTTAATCCCATAACTATTTACCTTTGAGTTTTCTAAATATTCAACCCAAAACTACCGAGGTTACAACTGCTCGCAAAAATGGTTTTAAAAGCGATCACGTTGATTTTATATTTGCATTATTGTTCCGCTAAAAACTGCTTAAGTAAGGCGCGTTTTCGGGTGGCAATCGGAATTTCAGTACCATCTTTTAATCGTAAGGAACTGCTGTTACTAACAGATTCAATATACCTACTGTTTATTAAATGTGACTGATGGACTCTGATAAAAGCATGTGCACTTAATAATCCTTCATAATACTTTAAATTTCTGGAGCACATGATTTTATGTTCATCAGTGTAAAATATGGTGTAACTACCATCAGACTGACAACGAATAATATCATCAATCTTAAGAAGGAATTGCTGGTCAGTGGTTTTTAAAAGCAAGGTGCTTTGTTGCTGTTTCCTATCAATCTCGCTTATTTTCTCTACCGCTTCTTTATATTTTTTTTCTTTATTATAAACCTCTCTGAAACGCTTCAAACATTCAGAAAGCTCATCCGCATCAATTGGTTTCAACAAATAATCTACTGTATCAAACTTAATCGCCTTAATAGCAAATTCATCATAAGCCGTTGTAAAAACTATTTTAAAATCTGTAGTATCAATGGCATCTAAAATGTCAAAAGCACTTCCTCCCAATAACTCAATATCTAAAAACACTAAAGATGGTTTAATCACTGGCAATTGCTCTATGGCCTCACTTACATTATCAATCTTAGCAACTACGCTAATTTCCTTTTGAGTATATTTAATTAACTTTTCCAAAGAATTCATAGCGTTGAATTCATCTTCTACAATTACCGCTTTAATCATAAAACTTGAAGTTTAAATGTAACTCTGGTTCCCATTGGAGCCCCTTCGGGACTATAGAGATCTTCAATTTTAAATGTTTTTTCCTCGCCCTTACCCCGTCGCTTTAATCGCTCTTTAAAAATATCTGTTGCATGTAAACCTTCACTTACTTTAAGCTGCCTGGCTACAATCGAACGACCAACCCCATTATCTTCCACCGTAAATATTAAATGCTTATTATCCTTAGAAATAAATACTTTTAAAACCCCCTTTCCCTGCTTATGTTTCAAACCATACTCAATGGCATTCTCTACAAATGGCTGTAATAACATTGGAGGAACCAATATTGCAGACTTTTGGATATTAGCATCTACCTTGATCTGATAATCAAATTTCTCATTAAAACGAAGTTGTTGTGTTTGAATATAGTTGGTTATCATGGCCATTTCTTTATCCAAAGAAATCTTTTCCTTCCTTACATAATCAAAGTTTTGTCTGATGAGTTTTGAAAATTTTGCGATATGATTCGACGAGCGTATCGAATTCCCCTCCAAAGTAATATTTTGAATGGCTGCAAGTGTGTTAAAGATAAAATGAGGATTCATCTGCGCTCGTAATAAGCGTTGCTCAAGCTCAGAAGCCTTATGAGCAGATCGCAACTTCAAATTGTAAAAGAAAAATCCCAGGGCAATCAATAATAAAATCAAGGATATAATCGCACTACTGAATAATAAACGATTAGTTTCATTAATTTCCCTCTGATGAATCAATTGCGACTCCTGTTCCTTCACCTCATACTTAACGTTGGCAAAAGATAATAGCTGATCTTTTTCAATATTATTAACCAACTTTTGAATGCTATCACGTCGCATCTGCTCTTCTAAAGCCTCGTGATAATCACCCAGCATAATTGATATGGAAATTAACTTGTCGGAGACGGCTATAATTTCTTTATGATTCTTTTTAAGATCAAATATTTTTAATGCTTTTTGATAGTTAATCTTTGCAGAGTCTGTTTGATTCCTGATCAAAAAAAGATTTCCTAAACCTTTAAAAGGAGCTGCGTTAATGGCGTTTATATTTTTATTGACTGTTATGGCACCTCTCAAAAACTTTTCAGCACTATCGTAATCCTGAGCCTCTATATAAGCATATCCAATATTATTTAACAACCTTACCAATGTTGGAGTATCATTAGAATGTTGACTTAAGGTTAGAGCTTCAGAATAATTTTTTAAAGCCTTGTTATATGATTTGAGTTGTAAATGAGCACTGGCTATGTTAGATTTGATAGCTATAATTGATGTGGTGTCTTTCGAGTCCTTAAAAAGCGAATCACTTTTATGAATATAAGTTAGAGCCTTTTTATAATCTTTCAATAAAAAATGCAAATGAAATAACTGATTATAGGCTTTAGCCTCTATCCGATGATTCTGTATCAACTGTGCTATATGTAACGCTTCAAGAGCATATTCCTGAGCGATCTCATAATCTTTTAAATGAATATGTGCTGCACTCAGTGTAATTAAACACCTGCCCTTATTATATGGATCTCCCAACTTATTAAAAAGGTCATAAGTTTTTTTATGAACCTGAATAGCATCAAAAAATTGATCATTCAAATAATAATCTTCTCCTTTATAAAACCATGCCATTGCCATTTCTGCATCGTTAATATTAGAAGTGTTTGTAATTAAACTATCAATTCGAAAAATGGTATATTGAGGATCTACATACGATGCTGAATCAATCTTTGCCAATTCATTTTCAATAGAAGTTCTTATTTCTACATCATTTTTACAAGATAAAAACATTACTAAAACCACAAATGTAATTACAGAATAAGTAAGGCTATATAGTCGGTTCATTCCTAAGAGCACTAAAAAATTTTAAAACCAAAATTAAGAAAATGATTACAAACAAATATAACCACCTAACTTATTAAAGGTTAAAACAGTGATTGATTAAAATAATTAGACGTGCAAACTCATATATATTACCTATTTATATATATTTGAGAAAAGTAAATCCATGAAAAAAATTTTATATCTGGCCATTGCATTAGCCCTCTCTTGCAATACGGCGCAAAAAGGAATAAACGAAAATGTTTCTACAGCTAAGAGTGATCTTACTGACCCTTCTGTAACCTTTGCATCTTCTATCTCGGAAGAAGAATTGAAAACGCATTTATACACTTATGCCTCTGATGAATTTGAAGGTAGAGAAACCGGTGAACCAGGGCAAAAGAAAGCCGTTGAATACTTGCGAAAACAATATCAGATGATGGGAATTCCCGCAGCCCAAGCGAATGGTGATTATTTCCAAAAAGTTCCACTACAGGTTGCAGGTGCCCCAAAAGGAAATATCCTAATTAATAATACGAATTATGCAATTGGAGAACACCTAATTACATTTTCTAACCCAATCTCAGGTGACTACGATATTATTTATGCAGGATATGGTATTGAAACCGATACATATTCCGACTACAAAAACATGGATGTATCTGGTAAATTCGTACTGATTAAATCTGGTGAACCTAAAAATTCTGATGGCACTTACACGCTAAGCAATTCAAACAAGCCAACAGACTGGTCTAACTGGAGAGAAAGTTTAGCTAATAGATTTGAAATAGCAAAGAGCAAAGGAGCAGTTGGTATCTTATATTATGATGATTCTTACTTTTCTCGAGTGAAACGCAGATATGATTATTATACAAAATCCAACCATTCTGGTAGTATGAGCTTTAAATCTGAAGAGCAAGAACCTGTTGGAATTATTATAGATAAAAGCCTCGCAGAATCACTAATCTCAGATATTAGCACAAACAACCAAGTTAAAGACTTAAATGTTAACATCACTTTAGACTACAATGCCTCAATTAAAGATGTAGACACTGAAAATGTGGTGAGCGTAATTAAGGGAAGTGAAAAACCTAATGAATATATTGTGATATCTTCACACCTAGATCATATAGGTATTTCTGGTGATGGTGAAATAAATAATGGTGCCGATGATGATGGTAGCGGATCTGTTGCTATGTTAGAAATTGCTGAAGCCTTTAAAAAAGCGGAAATGGATGGATTTACACCAAAGCGCTCCATTGTGTTTTTACATGTAACAGGTGAGGAAAAAGGATTGTTTGGGTCTGCCTACTATGCAGAGCATCCAATCTTCCCGTTAGAGCAAACAGTAGCCGACCTTAATATTGATATGATTGGACGTATTGACCCTAAAAGAGAAGGAGACAGAAACTATATTTATTTAATTGGAGCTGATAAATTAAGTTCTGAACTTCACGAGATTTCAGAAGCTACCAACGAAAAGTATTGTAAAATTGAATTAGATTACAAATACAATGATGAAAATGATCCTAATCGATTTTATTACAGAAGTGATCATTACAACTTTGCTAAAAACAATGTTCCTGTAATTTTTTATTTCAATGGAACCCATGATGATTACCACCGCCCTAGCGATACACCCGATAAAATCAATTATGACCTGTTAGCTAACAGAGCCAAATTAGTATTTCATACAGCCTGGGAGTTGGCGAACAGAGAAGAAAGAATTGTGGTTGACAAAATAACTAAATAATTACTTAGAACAAACGACCCAATTAATATACACGTGAGGTATATAGTTTCAAAAAATATTGAGATTGATTTTCGAAGTAATTGTTATCTCTCCTAACAATAAAAGAGGTTGCCTAAATAGGCAACCTCTTTTATTTTAGTAAATCTTATTAATGACGTAGGCAGGGGCGTTATGAAAACAAAAGCACCCTAAACTCATCATTTAAAGCAGCGACTAAGTCCACTAATTCCTTCTAATATAGAAAACGAAGAATTATAATATTCTGAATTCATTCAGCAAACCAAACTAAAAAAACATCCAAACAAAATCTTAAAATCAATTAGATATCCTGTAGATCATTCAAACAATTAGGCAAGCTCAAAGGTAAGCACCCCCCTACAAAACCCCTAAGTTATCCCCATGTTACCCCATATTATCCCTATGTTATCCTTATATTATCCTCATAACATCCTTAAACTACACTTACAGTAATGAATAGTATAACCATTTTTATTTACCATTAAAACTTCAAAAAGTAAAATTGGAAGCAATAAAAATATCAGGTAACCTACGAGAAATAATAAGTGTAAAATTATTTAAGTCTTAAAAAAAAAATAAAATAACAGAAGAAAGTGGCTAAAGGTGTTTTAGCCGAAAGAATTGGCTAAAAAAAAAAGCCGTCTAGAAATTAGACGGCTTTAATTATATGATATGAAGATAAGATTACTTCTTGTCAGCTTTTACAGTTTCAGCAACAACTTCAAATGGGAAGTCGATAATAACCTCTCTGTGAAATCTGATAGTAGCATTATAAGGACCAGCAACTTTAACATTACCTCCAACAATGCTTACAAATTTCTTATCTAATTCAAAACCTTCTTTATTAATAGCTTCTGCAAGATCAGCGTTAGTAACAGAACCAAAAAGTTTATTACCTGTACCTGCTTTAGCAGATATTTTAATCTCAAGAGCTTTAACTCCTTCAGCTACCTTCTGGGCATCTTCAACGATTTTCTTCTCTTTGAATGCTCTCTGCTTAAGGTTTTCTGCTAATACTTTCTTCGCTGAAGAAGTAGCGATTACAGCAAACCCCTGAGGAATTAAATAATTACGTCCGTAACCGTTTTTTACGGTAACTACATCATCTTTAAAACCTAAGTTTTCTACGTCTTTCTTTAATATAAGTTCCATAATGCTCTTCTCCTTTTTATTTTAATAAATCGGTTACGTATGGCATTAAAGCTAAATGACGTGCTCTTTTAACAGCAGTAGCCACTTTTCTTTGGTACTTTAATGACGTTCCGGTAATTCTTCTTGGTAATAATTTACCTTGCTCGTTTACAAATTTTAATAAAAAGTCAGGATCTTTATAATCGATATATTTAATTCCAGACTTTTTAAAACGACAGTATTTCTTTGTCTTTGTAGTTTCAATGTTTAATGGAGTTAAATACCTGATTTCTCCATCTTTTTTTCCTTTAGCTTGTTGTTCAATACTTGACATAATCTCTAAGCTTTAGCATTAAGTTTATTTCTTCTTTTTTCTGCCCAAGCAATTGCATGCTTGTCTAACTTCACAGTTAAGAAACGCATAATACGCTCATCTCTTCTGAATTCTAATTCAAAAGGTTCGATTGCCTCACCTGGAGCAGTAAACTCAAATAAATGGTAAAAACCACTTTTCTTGTTTTGGATTGGATAAGCTAACTTCTTAAGCCCCCAATCTTCTTTAGATACCATTTTTGCCCCCTTAGAAATTAAGAAATCTTCGAACTTCTTAACTGTTTCCTTTATCTGAGTCTCAGATAAAACGGGATTTAAAATGAAAACAGTTTCGTAATGATTCATAAGTTTATTATATTTAACATTAAATTTCAAGGGTGCAAAAATAGTATATAATTGGGCACCAACAAAATATTTACCACTTAAATATACCCAAAAAGGGTAAAAGTCCCTATTTTATATTTAAACCTTGTGGAAATAGTATTTTTTCACTAAAATTGCTTACTGAAAACCAACAACTTAACCAAATCTCAGTTATGAGAATGAATTGTATAATTGTAGACGATTCTACCATGCAAAGGGCTGCTGTCGCTAAATTAGTAAAGAATCATCCTCTACTTCATTTGGTTGCTGAATATGGTAACGCCATTGAAGCAAAAACAGGACTGAAGAATGAGGACGTTGATCTTATCTTTTTAGATATAGAAATGCCTATTGTTAATGGTTTTGATTTGTTAGAATCACTGAACTCTCCTCCGCAGGTAATTTTAGTTACCGGAAAAGCGGAGTACGCATTAAAAGCATTCGATTATGATGTTACGGACTATTTGCATAAACCAATCACCTTAGACAGGTTCAATGCATCAGTTAAAAGAGCACACGAAAAATTTAAAGCGAAAGATGTCAATAACGAAGATGATGAACATATCTTTGTTAAAAGTAATCTGAAAAAACGCAAAGTTTTTCTAAACGAAATTCATTGGGTTGAAGCCTTAGGAGACTACATTAAGTTAGTTACCGAAGATGCGAATATTGTGATCCTTTCCACTATGAAGGCATTTGAAAAACAATTACCAAGTGATCGTTTTTTACGCATTCATAAGTCTTACATCGTTAACCTTGAGAAGGTAGAAAAGTTTAATAGCAAGATTGTAGAAGTAAATGGTAAACAAATACCTCTAAGTAGAAACAAAAAACAAGAGCTTTCGGAAGCTTTGAATAGTTAGTAGTTATCGACATTCAGTATAATCCTAATCGCTTTATACTGTGGAATCGCTTCAAAGCTTTTCTTTATTTTCCGAATTGTTGTCTTTACTTCTTTAATTGAACGCTTTGGAGGTATCTTTACCAAAACGTTCAGGATATACTCGTTCCTAATTCTACCTACGGGAGGTTGTTCGGGCCCCAGAACATTAGAACCAAAACTATTCTTTAAAGAAGTACTAAACCAATTCGTACCTTCATGTAATTTCTGATAATCTCTATTCTTAAACGTTAGTTTAATAAGCCTGTAAAAAGGTGGATATTTATATTGCTTACGTTCATTTATCTGATCAGTAAACATATCTAAAAACTTATGCATCGAAGCCTGTTGCAAAATTTGATGATAAGGATTATACGTCTGAACAATAACCTTACCCCTTTTCCTGGTTCGACCTGCCCTACCTGCTACTTGCTGAATAAGTTGAAAACTTCGCTCATGAGCACGAAAATCAGGATGGTTTAATAAGTTATCCGCATTCATTATACCTACCAAAGTTACATTCCTAAAGTCTAAACCCTTGGTAAGCATCTGAGTTCCTACTAAAACATCAATCTCATGTTGCTCAAACGCTGTTATAATTTTCTCATACCCATACTTTCCTTTGGTAGTATCGGAATCCATTCGTGCAATGTTGGCTTTCGGAAACAAAGACTTTAACTCGACCTCTACCTGCTCAGTACCAAATCCTTTGGTATTAAGTTCTAAACTTCCACAAGACAGACAACTCCTTTGCTCGGCTATATGATAACCACAATAATGACAACGTAATTGTTTTTTATAGCGATGATATGTCAGACTTACATCACAATTAGGACATTGAGCAGAATGTCCACAAGTTTCACATTCTATAATCGGAGCAAACCCCCTCCTATTCTGAAAAAGTATCACTTGTTCTCCTTCACTCAACACTTCCTCTATCTCTTTTATAAGACGATCTGAAAAATGTCCATTCATCCGCTTTTTCTTGTGCTTCTCCTTTATATCCACAAGCTCCATCTCCGGCATCAAAACATTACCAAATCTTCTGTTCAATTCAACGAATCCATATTTACCCAGTTTTGCATTGTAATAGCTTTCAACACTTGGCGTAGCTGAACCCAGTAAGACTCTGGCCTTATGCATCATCGCTAAAACAATTGCAGCATCTCGAGCATGATATCTTGGAGCCGGATCAAATTGTTTGAAAGAGGTTTCATGTTCCTCATCCACGATTACCAAACCTAGATTGGTAAAAGGCAATAGGACAGAAGAACGTGCACCCAAAACAATTTGGGCCTTTGTATTATTCTCCATTATATGATTCCACACCTCTACTCTTTCATTCACAGAATACTTAGAATGATATACGCTTACTTTGTTGCCAAAGTAATCTTGTAATCGATGTATTAACTGAGTAGTCAAAGCGATTTCAGGAAGCAGATACAAAACTTGTTTTCCCTGGGCTATCATTCTTTCTATCAACTTCACATAGACTTCTGTTTTTCCTGATGAAGTAACACCATGTAATAATGTAACTTGATGCTTCTTATAATTTTCATCTATTTGCTTTAAAGCCTCCATTTGAAATTCATTAAGAACTTTGGATGCTTTTGTTTCATGACCAGCATACTGAACCCTGTCTACCTGTAAATGATATTCCTGTAATACCTCTTTATCGATGAGCGTTTTTACAACACCTGAAGAAACTTTCGCCTTTTCCTCTAACTCCTTAACTTTAATCGGTTTTCTGGTTGCTGCCTCCAGAGTAAACAAATTTAATACCACTTCTTTTTGTTTTGGAGCGCGATTTAATTCATTTAATAGCACTTGTAACCGGTCTTCGGAAGTATATGGAGGAGCTAAACGTATATACCTAACTAATTTAGGCTTGTACTGCTCATAAACCTCCTCTTTAAGGTAAAGCACCTGCTTATCCAATAGGCGATTTAATACAGGAAAAACATTCTTTCGATCAATGATTTGACTTACTTCCTGTACCTTCAAAACAGGCTGATGCTGAAGTGCTTCATATACCAGCCACTCATCATCTTTCAACGCTGTTTCAGGCAAAGAAAATTTATCATTTTTCGTAATTATGGTTTCACTTTCTAATAAAAACGCAGAAGGCACTGCAGCCTTGAAAACATCTCCAATAGTACACATATAATAATCAGCTATCCACAACCAATGCTCTAGTTGCGTTGGTGAAACTATCGGAGCCTCATCAAGTAATTGATCTATTGGCTTTGCTTCATATAACGAAGGAGGTTCATTATGAATCCTAAAAACCAACGCTGTATATATCTTTTTTTTACCAAAAGGAACAGCTACGCGCATTCCTTGCTTCAAATAATCAGCTTCATTCTCTGAAACTTCATATGTAAAAAGCTTTTCTATTGGAATAGGAAGTATTACATCGATATAATAACGCATATAGCAAATATAGCTTTTCAATTAAAAAAACCACCTCATTAAGGTGGTTTCTATTATCGATTCATTTTTCTAATTTAATGAAGCATTGCCTTTTTTAATTTCTTATCTGCTGGCTTATCACTCAACCAAATCCCAAACAAAGCTTCCTTAAACTCCTGTCCATCTACGGTTCCCAACAGTTTTCCATTTTTGTAGGTGGTAACCACCCCATCAGCCGCATAAATATCAAATACGTTGTCTCTTACGATCTCTTCATTAAAAAAGCTAATGAATTTTTTAATTTGCTCACTGGTAGCAAATCCCGTAGTGGAATTTTCAAATCCTTCCGTAACAGCATCAATCATTTTTTCTTGAGTTACTAAACCCGAAACAATATGCAACTTTATACACATCGGTTGCTCAGAGGAAATTATTTGTGATTCATTCCCAGATTTAGAAGTCAGATACAATGCCCCTGCATACAAATCAATCCAAAATTTTTCCCTTATTCCTGCGCCATTAAGCTCTAAATCATTATTGTTAATTGAAATACGATTTGGCAAAGTAGCATCTCCCACTTTAGTTTGGGCATTTATAGCTATGCCCGCTAACAATAAAACACTTAATACAACTATTTTTTTCATGTACATGCCCTTATTAGTTTAATCTTCTTTTCAAACTACGCAAGGTAGCATTCAACTCAAATCCTAACAATAAAACATTTGAATTTAACCAAATATAAAGCATTAATATTAATAAGGCTCCGATAACACCGTATAGCTCATTATATTTAGAAAAATTATCTATATAAACCCCGAATAAATAAGTTGTAACTATAATCAATATAGTTGTCAACAAAGCCCCAGGTGAGAAAAACTTAGATTGCTTCCCCTCGGCAGTTCCGAAATAATAAAGTAATGCAGAGGAAACATAAACAATTATTGTAAAGAAAATAAACCTTCCAAAAGAAACTGCTCTTTGAGCATCTACCAAACCCTCCTCTTGAATATATTTATCGACATAAACCTCAAAATAAACAAAAGCTGCTACACCAAACAACAACATAAGAGCTAACATAAGGGCAACCGCTACAGAAACAAAATACTGCTTGATCACATTTCTGGTTATCCTTACATGATATGAAGTTTCAAAACCTCCAAATATAGCATTGATCCCATTAGCCATTAAGAAAATAGACAAAAAGAACACTGAAGACAATAAGCCCCCTCCTTTTTTATTAAATATATCATCTATTATTTGACCAAAAAAACCAACCGTTTGCTCTGGGAGTAAACTTTTAATAAATTCTTTAAAATCATTTTCAAAACTTGAAACAACACCCTGCCCTCTGACACCGTTAACCATTTCTGTTGTTTCAACAAATTTTGATACACCGGTAAAATCATCTACATAGGGTATTAAATTCAACACAAACAATAAAAAAGGGAATATAGCCATGAAGAAACTAAATGAAATAGCACTAGCTCTATAGGTAAGAGCCCCCTTTACAATTCCAATAAGGTACATCTCAAGCAAATCATACAAAGACAGGCCTTCAAAACCTGGAAGTTTTATTTTCTTAAGGAGATCAACGATAATGTTGATTACAGGTATTTTTGCTAGTTTTTCTTCTATTTCGGTAGACATGCTACACAGCTTTTAGGCTCAAGTCCATATTATACACAGAATGCGTTAAGGCTCCTGAAGAAATATAATCAACTCCACATTCGGCATATTTCCTTAGCGTACTTTCATTTATTCCTCCCGAAGACTCTGTCTGACACCGGTTTCCAATTAATTTAACTGCTTTTCTGGTGTCTTCGTAACTAAAGTTATCTAATAAAATTCTATGTATTCCTTTAGATTTCAGAATCTCCTGAACTTCATTAAGATTTCTTGCTTCAACTATAATCTTCAGGTCTTTATGTTTGGATTTTAAATAATCCTGAGTTTTTGTAATTGCCTTAGTAATTCCCCCGGCAAAATCAATATGATTATCTTTTAACATAATCATATCATACAAGGCAAATCGATGATTTTCACCACCACCAATTTTAACAGCCCATTTTTCTAGCGCCCTGATTCCTGGAGTGGTTTTTCTGGTATCTAAAATATGAGCTCCTGTTCCTTCTAACAGTTTCACATATTTATTTGTTTTAGTAGCAATAGCACTCATTCGTTGCATGGCATTAAGAACAAGACGTTCTGCCTTTAAAATACTTTGAGAAGAACCGGAAACATACAACACAATATCTCCGTTTTCAACAATACTTCCATCCGGAATCAAGATTTCCACTTTAAGGCTCTTGTCCACCTCTTCAAACACCATTTTGGCAAAATCTACTCCTGCTATAATGCCTTTATCTTTAACAAGTAATTTAGCCCTTCCAGAGGCCGTTTGAGGAATACATGCCAATGAACTATGATCTCCATCCCCTATATCTTCTCTGAGGGAATTTTCGATTATTAACGCTAGCTCTTTCTGAAATTGCTCCTTGGATATCATAAAAAATTCTTTTGGCTAATTTATTAAAAAAGCAATAGTCTAATAGCTTAGGTTTACTAAAATTGAACATATAATGCTTTAAAGTAGTATTTTTGCTGGTATGAATATTAAGCTAATTGCAATCGGAAAAACTGACAACAGTCATTTACAGGAACTTATAAATGACTACCAAAAAAGGTTAGGGTTTTATGTTAAATTCAACCTCGAGATAATCCCTGACATAAAGAATGCTAAAAACCTCTCTGAAAGTCAACAAAAAGAAAAAGAAGGACAAATGATATTAAAAAAGATACAATCTACAGACCAACTTATTCTTCTTGATGAACAAGGGAAAAACTTTTCTTCCGAACATTTTGCCGAGTATGTACAAAAGAAAATGAATTCGGGTATCAAACAACTAGTATTTGTAATCGGTGGTCCTTATGGTTTTTCAGAGGAAGTGTATCAAAAATCACAAGGTAAGATTTCATTATCCAAAATGACATTTTCTCACCAAATGGTTCGACTATTTTTCATTGAGCAAATCTATAGAGCATTCACCATTTTAAGAAATGAGCCCTATCATCATCGCTAGAAATATTATTTTAAACGTACTTATTAAAAAGCCTCACCGATTCTAAAATACACTCCCCAGTCATCTTTTCCAAAAGCTGCATCTAAACCAATATTAAACTTTACATCATTGAAGGCGGTATATCGATATCCAGCTCCTATTCCTGGATACATATTCCAGTTAAAACTCGCAGTGTCTGATCCATATATTGTCGCCAATCCTGCAAAACCAACCAATCCCATTTTATCATTAAAATTATACCGATATTCCCCTTGTAAAGCTAATAATCCATCTCCGCGATATTTGCCTTCTGAATACCCCCGAATATCCTTCCCTCCAATGGTTACTTGTTGCTCAAACACAACATCTCCCAAACCAAATTGACCTGCAAATCTGGCTGCAATTACATCCTTTTCCTTTCGAACGGATATATATTTATTGAATTCTGATCTTATCTTATTGGAACTAAAATCATTTGAAAACCACTCAGGATAAGAAATCCATCTTAATTTTATTTTATTTCCGGATTTAGGATAATAAACAGCATCTCGCGTATCGGCTAAAAAATTCAATTCAAGTCCATGGGTACTAGTAACACTCGGGGGATTTAAATCATCTTCATAAACAGTGTCATAATGAGAGTAAGTATAGGTTAATCCCCCGAAAATATGAGAAATAATTTGACGTTGAAGGCCACCGCTTACAATTGTAGTTTTTGTACCATAATCATAGAAACCGGAATTATCCAAATCATCAACAAAAAACTGTGAATTATGATCCCCGGTAACCATAAAAAATGTGGCTCTCCATTTATCCCCCTTAAAATAGAACTTATTAAATAATGCTATAAAATAAGATTGATTAGTCGTATAAACCGCAGAAACCCCAGAAATTGATTTCGGAGAAACCTCATCTTCCTTGTCTATGCGATACATAACCATCGGAATACCTCCAAACATAAATTCTAAGTTTCTATTATAACTCAAAAAAGGCATCAATTTAAAATCTAAACCCTTTTCAGTAATTATTTTCTCTTCATCATTATTCAATTCTTTCTTTTCGATGTTTTGTCCCGAAACTATGGCTGTAAAAAGAATCAAAGACGCTAATAATCTATACTTTTGCATTTATACCGATCTAAAACTTAAGATCCAAGTTAAATAAAAAAGCTTACAAATTAATATAATCATATAATTACCTTCATGAAATTAGTATTTGCTACACACAATCAAAATAAACTATTAGAGGTGAAAGCTTTATTACCGAAAAGCATAGAGCTTTTGAGCCTGGACGATATAGGTTGTACTGAAGAAATTCCGGAAACTTCAGATACTATTGAAGGCAATGCCATTCAAAAAGCTAATTATGTATCTGAGAAATACAATGTTAATTGTTTTGCAGACGATACAGGTTTAGAGGTGAAAGCCTTAAATGATGAACCAGGAGTACTATCAGCGAGGTATGCTGGCCCTGACAAAGATTCTAAAGCTAATATTACCAAATTATTGGAAGCATTGAAAGATGAGAACGACAGAGAGGCTAGATTTAAAACTGCAATTGCAGTGAATATCCAACGGGAAAAAATTCTTTTCGTAGGAATAGCTAACGGGGCTATTAGTAATGAAGAGCGAGGAAATAAAGGATTTGGTTATGACCCGATATTCATTCCGGAAGGCTACGACAAAACATTTGCAGAATTACCATTATCTGTCAAAAACAAAATTAGCCATCGTGCTAAAGCTATGCACCAACTCATTGATTATCTGAAATAAAGAGCTTACTCAACAATAAAACATAAATAATTCATTATTAATCAATTCATTACACATTAATCACTACCTTTGCGGCCAATTTTAGAAGATATTTATGAATCAATTTGAATTACTAGGACTGGATGAAACGTTATTGAACGCCATAAATGATATGGGATTTGAAACGCCTTCAGAAGTACAGGAAAAAGCTATTCCGGTTCTACTCTCACAAAAAACCGATATGGTTGCCCTGGCGCAAACCGGTACCGGTAAAACTGCCGCCTTTGGGTTTCCACTTATTCAAAAGATTAACGCCAAAGACAAAACCACACAAGGTTTAATACTCTCTCCTACGAGAGAACTATGCTTGCAAATTGCCAGCGAATTAAAAAATTACTCTAAATATGTTAAAGATCTTAATGTAGTCGCCATCTATGGAGGTGCAAGCATTACAGATCAGGCCAAAAAGGTAAAAAGAGGGGCTCAGGTTATCGTTGCGACCCCAGGTCGTATGCAAGACATGATCAACCGTTCATTGGTAGATATTACCAAAATTGAATATTGTGTCCTTGATGAAGCTGATGAAATGCTCAACATGGGATTTTATGAAGATATAAAATCTATATTGTCTCATACCCCTAGAGAAAAATCAACCTGGTTATTTTCGGCCACTATGCCGAAAGAAGTGCATCAGATTGCTAAAAAATTCATGTCTAAACCTTTTGAGATTACCGTGGGTAACAAAAACTCCGGAGCTCAAAATGTACAACACGAATATTATGTAGTGAATGGTCGTGAGCGCTATTTGGCATTAAAACGCCTTGCCGATGCAAATCCAGATATATTCTCAGTAGTATTCTGTAGAACGAAAAGAGATACACAAAGTGTTGCAGAAAAGCTAATAGAAGATGGCTATAGTGCTGCAGCGTTACATGGAGATTTAAGTCAAAATCAACGTGACATTGTGATGAAGACTTTTAGAACACGCCAAATTCAGATGCTAGTTGCAACTGATGTGGCTGCAAGAGGAATTGATGTTGATGATGTAACTCACGTAATTAATTACCAATTACCAGACGAAATAGAAACTTACACTCACAGAAGTGGTAGAACCGGTAGAGCGGGTAAATCTGGTACTTCAATGGTTATTGTTACAAAAAGTGAATTGCGTAAAATCAAAGCAATTGAACGCATCATAAAAAAACCATTTGATGACAAAAAGATTCCAAATGCAGAAGAAGTTTGTGAAATTCAATTATACCATCTGGCCAGTAAGATAAAAAACACCGAAATAAACCAGGAAGTAAACAATTACTTGCCTGCCATTTACGACGTTTTAGAAGGTTTAGATCGTGAAGAGCTAATAAAAAAATTAGTTTCTGTTGAGTTTACGCGCTTTTTCGAATACTACAAACGCGCTAAAGACCTGAATGTTGAGATGAGTAATAAACGCGAAATACCCGCCAATGGTGATGTTCGTTACTTTATCAATATCGGAGAAAAGGATGGATATGACTGGAGATCTCTAAAAGATTTCATTCGTGATGTAATGGAATTAGGAAAAGATGACATCTACAAGGTTGATGTTAAAGATAGCTTTTCATTTTTCAATACTGGGTCTGAGCATAGTGAAGCCATTTTAGACATGTTTTCACAGTTTAAACTGGATGGTCGTTTCATTAATGTTGAGGTTTCCAAAAACACAAAAGACAGAAAAAAACGAAAAGATAAGTTTAAAAATAAAAAAGGAGACTCTAAAAACTCTTTTAAACGTAAACGCAGGAAATAATTCCAGTCGTTAATGTTAAATTAAAAATGCGCTTCTAGGCGCATTTTTTCGTTTTGTTTACTACTTTTAAGGCCTAGTACAAATTTATTATACACCTTATCAGCATTGCTATAGTTAATAGATTTGACAGAACAAAAACCTAGTAACCTGAAATACAACCCTCTGGAAACAAAAGAGGATCGAAAAATAAATGCATGAAAAAACAGTTTCTTTTTACACTTACTTTATTGTTCACGTTATTTTCTTATGCCCAGGAAACAGCAACTGATGACACAGTTAAAGGTATTGTCGTAAACGCACAAACTGATTTACCCATGGACAATGTGCATGTTTTAAACCTTAATCAAGTTCTGGGAACCATCACCAATGAAGAAGGAGCTTTTGAAATTTCTGCTAAAGTTAATGATACATTATACTTTTCGTTTATTGGTTACAAATCTTTCTCTGTTCGAGTTACTAACGACATGCTTAAATTCCAAAACACCAAGGTAAGTCTTACAGAAATGGCTTATGCCTTAGAAGATGTAGTGGTTCGACCTTTTCAATTAACCGGTTACCTGGAAATTGATTCAAAAAACATTCCGATCAGTAATGCTCCGCGATACAGTATTTCAGGTCTTAATATAGGTTATGAAGGAGGTAAAAGTAGTACCACTGGAATAACCAGTGCACTAGGAGCACTGTTTAATCCTGCAGATTTTCTCCATAAATTGTTTGGAAAAAAACCTAAGCAAATGAGAAAACTTAGAAAAATGCAAGAAAATGATGAAATAAGAAGCTTGCTTTCATCCAAATTTGACAGGGAAACATTAGCTGCATTACTACAGGTTAACACCAACGAAATCGATGATATCTTGCGCTATTGTAATTATTCAGATGATTTTATAAAATCAGCAAATGACCTCCAAATCTTAGATGCTATTAGTGCATGTTATGAAGAATACAAAGTTTTAAACAGAAACAACAAATAAAATTTTGATTACTTCCTGGAGTGTAATGCAATTCGATTACCTTCGGTATCCAAAAAAACAGCCATATATCCAATATCCTCTTTTATCAAGGTCTTAGGCTGAATAATCTTCCCTCCTGAGGATTCGATTTTAGCTATTTCATTTTGTACATCATCAGATGAAAAATACAATAATGGGCCATAACGCTCGCTTGGCTTATACCATTCTTTATGAAACACTAAAGATCCTGCAGCCCCTGGCTTCCCTTCTTCCCAAGGAAACCAACCCATTTTTAACTCTTTGAAATCTTCAATATGTATCTTTATATTAAATACCGTTTCGTAAAATATTTTGGCTCGCTCCATATCAAGAACAGGAATTTCGAACCATCCGACCATATTATTCATCATCTCATTTTTTTTCTAAGACTTTTTTTAATTGATTTAATCCTTCCTCAAAATCCTTACCAACTGCCTTATCCATATTCATGAACAACATAAAAATACGCATCGGAAATTTGTTTACTCCCTGAAAGCCCCAGGAAACTCTGGTTGTATTATCAGAAATCTCAGTAACCTTCAAATAGGCATCAGAAACTGACTTCCATGGCTTAATGAAGCGAAGTTGTGTTTCAACAATATCATTTTCTTTAATATGGGTAATCTCTTGCTCTCCTTCACCAACATCCTTATTACCTTTCCATCTGGAAACAAAACCTACCATACCGTCTGTACCTACAAATTCTTTTTGCATATCAGGATCCTTAGCCTCCCATGGCGACCATTCACTTTGGTTTTTCAAATACTTTAAATATTCATACACCTCAGAAACCGGTTTGTTAATTGTAATATTTCTGTTAACGTGATAGTTTTTAGGAGAAATTACAGCCAACAGCAACAACAGCATTACGATGGCAGCTATAATGTAAATTAAAATTATCATATAAAGTTTGATGATTGGTTACTTAGCCTAAATTTACTAAAAATTTGATTATGAATCTGGTAAGTCATTAATTTCGTAATAACGCTTTAAAATATCGTCAATACTCCTAATTGACTTTTTAGACCAATCAATCCTCTTTTCTAACATCTCTTCCTCTGCCAATCGCCAGGCAATTTCAGACTGCCTCAATTTACCTGTTAGGTATTGCAATATGATAGCTGCCGAAACTGAAATATTTAAACTTTCTGTAAATCCTACCATTGGAATTTTTAAAAATCCATCTGCACCAGTCATAACTTCTTCAGACAAACCTTTTAATTCGGTTCCAAAAAAGAATGCCGACTTTTGAGTAATATCAAAATCCTCTAAATACCTTGAGTCAATATGCGGTGTTGTGGCAATTATCTTATACCCTCTAGCTCTTAAGTGATCCATACAGACCCTTGTACTTGAATATCTTTGAATATCCACCCATTTCTGTGCCCCCATAGCTATTTTACTATCCAGGCGCTTCCCATATCTTTTTTCAACCAGATGAACATCTTGTATGCCAAACACATCACAGCTTCTAATTACCGCACTCGCATTGTGCATCTGATATACATCTTCGGTGACAACGGTAAAATGACGAGTCCTTTGAGAAAGAATTTCTTTAAATTTTCGAATACGATCTTCCGTAAGAAATGTTTCTAAATAATCTAAGAGATTTAAATCTAACATTATTCAACTTCTTCTTATTTAATGTCAAATTTATATCATTTTTTGTATTTTGGGCCTTTACCAAATACTATATGGATCAAGACCAACTCTTAGACCTTATCAAAAAAAAGGATTCCAGATCTTTTGACCACCTCTATGACATGTACTCCCAAAGTCTTTATGGTGTAATTCACAATATAATTTCTAATCGGGAAGAGGCGGAAGATATATTGCAGGAAGTAATGATTAAAATCTGGGACAATATGGATTCCTACGATGAATCCAAGGGACGCTTCTATACATGGATTATCAATATAGCCCGCAACTCAGCAATTGATAAGTACAGATCAAAAAATTACAAAAACTTCAAAAAAAACCTATCAACCGAAAATTTCGTAAGTGTAATAAAAGATTCCTATAATCTTTCAAATATCACTGACGCTATAGGGATTGGAAGTTTTATAAAAAAATTAAAACCAAAATGCGTTAAAATCATTGATTTACTGTTTTACAAAGGTTTTACACACAAGGAAGCTGCAGAAGAATTAGACATCCCAATGGGTACTTTAAAAACCAGGAACAGAGCTTGCATTAACGAATTAAGAACTATTTTAGAGGTGAGATGAATATAGAAGAATATATAGCATCCGGAATTTTGGAGTTGTACGTCTACGGAGGTTTAAATGAAGAAGAAAAATCTGAAGTACAGCAAATGATAAAACAACATCCTGAAGTAAAAAAGGAAGTTGAGGCAATTGAAAAAGCTGTTATTCGGTTATCAAGTGGAACAGCTCCATACCTGAGAGCTATTAACTACGAACTTATTAAAAATAAAATTTTTGAAGATCATAAAAAGGTGGTGCCAATTAAATCTAATCGCTGGAGATCATATGTTGGCTGGGCGGCATCCATCGCACTTCTGGTCACATCATACACTTTTTACAATAAGTATAAACAATCCGAAAGTACGATGGAGGTGGTTCGTACCGAGCGTGATAACATACTGGAAGAAAACAAAACGATAACGAATAAAAATAAAGAATATAATACGATCCTGAACTTTATACGTGAAAGAAACACCGATTTTATTAAGCTAGGTGGACAGGAAGTTTCTCCAGACTCCTATGCCCAAGTATATTGGAATAAAGAATCTAATAAAGTGGTTATTGATGCAAGTGGATTACCTGCTCCTCCTAAAGGCAAGGTTTATCAAGTGTGGTCACTAAAATTAGATCCGCTAACACCTACTAGTATTGGTCTACTTGAAAGCTTTGAAGATAATAAGGCTAAATTATTTAATGTAGAAAGTGTTAAAGATGCCGATGCTTTCGGAATTACTCTGGAACCAGCCGGAGGAAGTAAGACGCCTACACTAGAACAACTCTACACCTTAGGTAAGATCTAAATACACTATCTTCTAAAATTAAAAAGGGTCGTAATTACGACCCTTTAAAACATTAACCATTAAACATAAAATAAAAAACTAACATAAATTCTCTAATTATTAGCTCCTATATTACCCTGAGCGACCAAAGTAGCTAAATCATTAGAACTTAAGTGTACATTGATATAACCATTATAACCCAAAACATCTTCATATAAAAAGGCATCACCGCCATCTAACATTGAAATATTAGTTTTAGATACTCCAGTTGCTCCATCTACTGGGGTTAGACTAATTGCGATATCACCAGGATTATCTACTGAACCCATATGAATATGTGAAGGATGGGTATTTCCAGCCGTGGTTCCCTCTAAGGTTATCATAAGCAATGCTTCTCCATTCACTCTTTGATAAAAAATGGCTTCTCCGCTTATTGATGGGTCAGATATACTCCCCAAGTTATAGTTCATAGACTCACCTGATAATTCATTCTGACCTATATCGCCCTGAGCTACTAAGGTCGCTAAATCATCTGCACTTGCATGTACATTAATATACCCATCAAAATCCAACAAATCGTCATATGTAATTGCCATACCGTCATTTAACATTTCCACTGAGGTCTTACTCATTCCGGTATTTCCATCTACAGCATTTAATGAAACAGCAATGTCTCCTCCTTCAGCCGCCGTGTTAAAATGTATATGAGAAGGATGCATACCGTCCATTGGAGTCCCCATTAGCATTAACTCCACTAACGTGTTACCATTCATTCGCTTTTTAAAAGTAGCCGTTCCAGAAATAGCAGGGTCAGAAACACTTCCTAAATCATAAGCCTTCTCATCTCCTGTCAATTCATTTTGGCCTATATCACCCTGAGCGACCAAAGTGGCTAAGTCATCTGCACTAACATGTACATTGATATATCCATCAAAATTTAATAACTCTTCATAGGTTATAGCAGTACCATCGTTCAACATTCCCACTTGAGTCATACTCATCCCGCTTTCTCCGTTAACTGAAGATAAGGAAATTGCTACATCACCACCCTCTGCCGCAGTATTAAAATGTATATGTGATGGATGAACACCATCTGCTGGAGTTCCCATAAGCATTAAAGCTACTAAGGCGGTACCATTCACTCGCTTTTTGAAGGTTGCCGTTCCGGAAATAGCAGGATTTGATACACTCGCTAAATCATAAACCTTTTCATCACCCGTCAATTCATTTTGTCCTATATCACACTGAGCTACTAAGGTTGCCAGATCATCAACACTGGCATGTACATTAATGTACCCATCAAAACTCAATAACTCTTCATAGGTAATAGCGGTTCCATCATTTAACATTCCAACCTGGGTCATACTCTTTCCATTATCTCCGTTAACTGATGACAATGAAATAGCAACATCTCCCCCTTCGGCAGCTGTATTAAAATGTATATGTGATGGGTGCACTCCTCCTGTAGGGGTGTTCATCAAATCTAAAGTTACAAGAGTGGTTCCATTAACCCTTTTGGTGAAGACTGCCATTCCTGAAATATCGGGATCTGAAACACTCCCTAAATCATACATTTTCATATCATCTGTAAGCTCATTTTGGCCAATATCACCCTGAGCTACTAAGGTTGTTAAATCATCACTACTTAAATGAACGTTAATGTACCCATTGAAATCAATCATATCATCATAAGTAATCGATGTCCCGTCATCCAGAGCGTTAAATGAAGTTGTGCTCATTCCGGTAGTACCATCAACCGAATTCAGAGATACCGCAATTCCTCCTCCTTCGGCCGCAGTGTTGAAATGTATATGAGCCGGGTGCATTCCATTGGAGGTTCCATTTAGTTTTAATTCTATTGTTGTAGAATTATCTTTATTCATAATAAATTTAGCTGTTCCTGAAATCGAAGGATTTGAAACAGACATCAAACTGTACACTTTTGTATCTCCCATATAATCCACTCCTGAGTTGTCATCATCATTGCTACAACTCATTAAAAGGAAAAATGATACTAATAATGTTCCGAGAATTTTTGTTTTCATTGGTAAAGTTTTAATTAAACATTTTCTTTTTATACCCCCACTTACGAGATTATTGGTAGAGCGGTTTTATTATTTTTTAATTAATTTTAAAAAAACTTTACGAAATGCCGAAGAAACTAGTAATACTAAGCGGTGCGGGAATAAGTGCTGAAAGTGGAATTAATACATTCAGGGATGAAAATGGTTTATGGGAAGGTCATGATATAATGGAAGTAGCCTCTCCTCGAGGATGGGAAAACAACCCAAAACTTGTTCTCGACTTTTATAATAAAAGAAGAAGACAACTTTTAGAAGTTACCCCTAATAATGCACATATAGCGATAGCTCGAATAGAAAATGAATTTGATGTTACCATCGTAACTCAGAATGTCGATGACCTACATGAAAGATCCGGATCCAGAACGGTTATTCATCTCCATGGAGAATTACTAAAGGCTAGAAGTTCATTTGATGAAGATCTCATTTATGATTGGAAAGAAGATATCAATATAGGAGACTTTTGTGAACACAATTCACAACTACGGCCACATATCGTATGGTTTGGAGAAGCTGTACCCATGATGCAGCCGGCTATCGAAAAAGTTTCAGAAGCGGACATATTAATGGTAGTTGGCACCTCAATGCAAGTATACCCAGCTGCAAGTTTAGTACATTATAAAAAAGTTGAAACTCCCATTTACTTTATCGATCCAAAACCTAATATTTCTAAATCAGAAATTCCAAACTTAGAAATTATAGCTGATAAAGCCACAATAGGAGTTCCACATGCTATTTCAATGCTGTCTCGTATTTAACTTGAGTTGTTTTAGCCCAGTTAACGAGTAAGTCTATTTGTCCCTGTGAAAGTTTAGCCTCACCATGCATCCATAAATAAGATTCTAAAGGCATTTTATGAGCTTCAACCTCTTCAGCTATCTCTTCCATTTTGTGAGCTTTTTTCTTGTCAGTATATGTTTCCCATTTCGAGAAATTTAAATGACCTTTGCCATGATCAACATGATCAGAAATCCAATACGAAACTGGTGCAACATTGGCATACCATGGGTATTCCGTATTATTGGAATGACAATCGTAACACGAAGTTTTTAAAATAGAAGCTATTTCATCTGAGGGCTTGGTAGCAAAAATAATATCAGTTACTGGAATTTCTTCAGACTGATTTTTATCTGGTCTGATAAACTGCATTACAATCAACACTAATAATAAGCCGAGAAGAATTTTCTTTATAATTTTCATCTTTTTAAATTTAAAGCTCCTAAATTAGAAAAAATAAAGGATGCAAAATAGCTTATTTCAAAAATTACAATATGTCAATGCTTACCGAAAGAATAGACAAGAATTAGCTAACTATGTGCTTAGCCATCCTAATTTATTTGAAGAGCTTCTAAATCACTGCTTTGAAGCCGATGCAGATACCGCATTTAAATCTTGCTGGATATTAGAATTTGTTTGTAAAGAAAAACTGAATTGGATTTTACCTCATATTGATTACTTTTTAATTAACATCAAACATTTAAATCATGATTCGGCCATAAGACCCTGTGCCAAAATTTGTGAATTACTGTGTATTGAATATTTTAAAAACTCGCCATCTAAAATTAAAGACCGCCTAAATAAAAATCATTTAGAACAACTTTCCGAAATAAATTTTGATTGGTTAATTAACGATGAAAAAGTAGCTACTAAAGCCTACGCTATGCAATCGCTTTACTTGTTAGGAAAAAAAATCGACTGGATTCATCCAGAGCTCAAAAAAGTTTTGGAACAAGGCTTTTCATCTCATTCTGCAGCTTATAAAGCTAGGGCACGTCATATTTTAAATAAATTATAATAATTTCATTGAGGTAATTATCTAAAACATTTGGCTATACGGTAAACATGAAGCTCTTGAAATTATAAAATGGCAAGCCTATACGCTGTTCAACGACCCAATAAGTTTAAAATTTTGCTTTTAAAATTCACCGGAAAGTCAAAACTAAATCTGTGATTTCTTTATCATCTACTTTTTAATCTAAAAGGTTAAACGAGTTAGTTTTACAACAAAGACTAAAAAGATAATTATCCTTTTTTAACTAGTTAGTATATTTTAACTATAAGCTTTACCTTTGCCCTTTATTATAAACCATCACAATGCAACTAACATCATTAAATGCCATTTCGCCTATCGATGGGCGCTATAGAGACAAATCACAAGCACTATCTGCCTATTTTTCGGAAGAGGCATTAATCAAATACAGAGTGCTGGTAGAAATAGAGTATTTCATTGCTTTATGTGAATTACCATTACCCCAGTTAGAAGACTTTAACAAGGATCTATATAAAGATCTCAAAGGAATTTATAATAATTTTTCTTCTGCTGATGCTCAAGCCATAAAGGAAATTGAAAAAACCACCAATCACGATGTGAAAGCTGTGGAGTATTTTATAAAAACGAAATTTGACGAGCTAAATATTTCTGAATATAAGGAGTTTATCCATTTTGGTTTAACATCACAGGATATCAACAATACTGCCATCCCCCTTTCAATAAAAGATGCTTTAATTCAGGTTTATATGCCTTGCTTAAAACTTTTAATTGAAAAATTAAACGAGATGGCAACCACCTGGGCCGAAATCCCAATGTTAGCCCGGACCCATGGCCAACCTGCATCTCCTACACGTTTGGGAAAAGAATTACAAGTATTTGTTACACGAATTGAAGAGCAGCTACGTCTATTGCGCTATTCACCAGATGCTGCTAAATTTGGGGGTGCTACTGGTAACTTCAATGCACATCACATTGCCTATCCACAAATAGACTGGCAAGCATTTGGTAAGCATTTTGTAGAAGAGATTTTAGGGCTACATTATTCATTCCCGACTACTCAAATTGAGCACTATGATCACCTGGCCAGTATTTTTGATAGTCTTAAAAGAATCAATACCATTGTAATCGATTTAGACCGCGATATTTGGACCTACATTTCGATGGACTACTTTAAGCAAAAAATAAAAGCCGGTGAAGTTGGTTCTTCTGCTATGCCTCACAAAGTAAATCCGATTGATTTTGAAAACTCAGAAGGAAATTTAGGAATCGCTAATGCTATATTTGAACATTTATCGGTTAAATTACCTGTATCAAGACTTCAACGTGATTTAACAGATAGTACTGTATTAAGAAATGTTGGTGTTCCCATCGCTCATACTATCATAGGCTTTAATGCCACGTTAAAAGGCTTAGGTAAGTTATTACTTAATGAAGCTAAAATAGAAAATGATTTAGAAGACAATTGGGCCGTGGTTGCAGAAGCCATTCAAACAATTTTAAGGCGTGAAGGATATCCGAATCCGTACGAAGCATTAAAAGGACTTACTCGAACCAATGAGAAAATAACCGAAACTTCTATTGCAGCATTTATTGATACACTTAACGTTTCAAATGACATTAAAAAGGAACTTAAAAAGATTAGTCCTAGTACCTATACTGGCATCTAATCAAGTTACCAGATATCATTAATATAATACAAAAAAACTGCTTGGTCTCAAGCAGTTTTTTTATTGATTTTTGATTGATGAAATTAATCATTATTTAACCTCAGAAAATATTTTACCTATACTTCCTAACTGACTTTGATCCAAAGTTCCCTTTTGAATTACTTCAACTAACTGTCCAACATTTTCAACATTCATATTATCCCCAAGTATCCGTAATAAAGCAAACCCTTTCGAATCGTCAGAACCATATAGTATAACTTCATCTATTGCATCATCTTCTCCCAAGAATTTCACTACCCCACGAGCATTCCCAGTATTGAATCGCATTATTTCCTGATAAGAATCACTAGATAAAATATTTTTAATTTTTTCTTTTTCCTCCTTATAAAATGATTCATTACTATCATCTAACTTCAATGCCAGAACATTCAATTTTTTAATCGAGTGTAATGTTTCTTTCTGATTGGGTGTGAGCTCATCTTCCGCAATACTCAAAATGTTAGAAGACACATCGAAAGTAATAAATTCAGGGTTATTTGAGCTATCGACGAAATATTGCTGTAAACTTTTCCCATTGTTACATGAAGACATTACAATTCCCAAAATTCCTAGTGTAAAATACTTATATATCGTTTTCATTTTAATAATGGTTTTAATCCCGCAACTTTCATTGCGGGATTGTTACTAAAATTTTATTGTCCAGCTTTATTTAATTCAGACGGTAGGTTCATATTGCTAGTTAAAGTACTAATCTTGTTTAAGTCAATGTCTCCTGTAAGGGTTAGCAGAACTGTTTCGATTTTCCCTCCATTTATATTAACATCTTTTATTCCATTCACAAACATTAACAACTCACTCACATGGTCATCATCCTTACCTGCCTTAATATAAAACTTAACATTGGTATCATCATCCTTTACTCTCATTAGCTCTTCTAATGATGAGTTTGATAAATATTTATCTACTGTGGCCTTCATTTCAGCAGCAACCTTCGGATTCTCTGTAGCAAACACCTTTAAACTGGTAAGGTTTTTTGTTAATTCCATAAATTCTTTTGCTTCAGGATCGTTGGTTTCTATCCTCGAAAAAAGTTCAAATGCTTTTTTACTGGCAACAAAAGTTTTTACACCATTCGCATCCTCAAACTTATCAAATACTGACTGAGAAAATCCTGCTAAAGGCAACATAGCCATAACTAATATTAATGCTATTTTTTTCATAGTTCTGAATAATTAATTGTTCTTTAAAATTTTGTTTTTCGCTTGTTCAAACTCTTTTAAATGGCCTATCTCTTCTATCCCCAAATTAAGGTTAGCTGATAAAAACTCAAGAGCTTTTTGAGTTTCCTGAAAAGCTATTTCAGGATCCTCATAAGTACCTAAATTATTAGGTTGGAATGGATTTGCAACCCACACACTCACAACAATTGCTATCATAGCGGCAACAGAAATCCACGCTAAATACTTTTTTCTTCTGGGTTTTAGTGAAACTGTTTTACTATAACTTTCTTGTTGCTCAGTTGAAAAGTAAACAAACATAGGTTGATACGCTTGCAAATGAGGCGCTACATCCGTCTGTGAAAAATAGTTTCTCAACTCTTGTTCTTCTGCAACTGTGGTTTCAGCAGCAAAATACTTTTCTATTAATAACTCTATTTTTTTAACCAATTCCATAGTTGTGCTTTTTTATCAATTGTTCTCTAACAGCCTTTCTGGCTCTTGACAAGGTCACTCTGATAGCCGTTTGATTCATTTCAAGCATCTCGGCTATTTCATCATAATCATATTGTTCTATATCTCTTAACTGTAAAACCATCCGCTGCTGCTCCGGCAATGTATTCATTATTTTTGTCATCCATTGTAAACTATCAGCAACTTCTACTTTCTTTTGCAATGATGTATTACCATCAGTATAATTACTATGAACTAACTTTAAATTATTAGCTTGTTTAGATTTCAATCGATCAAGACAATAATTTTTGGTCATCGTCATTGCAAAAGCTTCAACACTTTTATATTTCGACAAAGTGGTGTTTTTAGTCCATAGTTTCATTAACACCTCCTGGGTGGCATCTTCTGCTTCTTCAGTTGATACTAATAATCTTTTAGCCATTCTAAACAGCTTATCCTTAAAAGGCATTACAGTATTTAAAAACTCACTTTGTTTCATTATTAGGTTTGGTTGGCAGCTTAAATATACTGCTTTATACTAGGAAGACGAATGACCATAAATTTTGTTACAAAAATTTTAATATTTCGTATATGTAAGTAAATTTGATGCATAGAGACCAATGAAACATACACTTATTTGCTAATTATATGAAAAATTTAAACTTAAATTGGATTATCGTCATATTCGTAAGCAGCTTATTTATTGGCTGTAGTAAGGATGATAGCCCAGATCCAACCCCTGATCCGGAACCGGTAGTATTAGAAAGTGAAATTAATAAATTTGTTTGGGACGCAATGAATCTGTGGTACCTATGGCAAGATGAAGTAGAAAATCTGGATGACGATCTTTCTGGTGATCAAAATTCGTTTTTTACATTTCTTAATAAATATGGAACTCCAGAAGGACTTTTTGAAGATATAACATCAGACAAGGATAGATTTAGCACTATAGTACCTGATTATGATATTTTATTCAATTCTTTTTCAGGAGTTGCAAAAACCAATGGAATAGAATTTGTCCTTACCAGACCACCAGAGGGAGGCACCAAAGTTATTGGCATTGTTAGATATATTGTCAATGGAAGTGATGCTGAAGCAAAAGGGATAAAACGCGGAGATATTTTTTACGCTGTTAATGGAACAGAATTATTTGCCGAAACAGATGCCAATGGGCGTATTACAAATAGTAACCTCAGTTTACTAAACCCTGATACATACACCCTAAATTTCGCAACCATTGAAAATGATCAAACCACATCCAACGGTGTGAATGTTGAACTTGTAAAAGGAGTATTAACAGAGAATCCTATTCATATCTCCAAAACATTAGATATAGAAGGTAAAAAAATCGGATATCTGATGTACAACCAATTTACCCGTAATTTTGATAATCAGCTTAATGATGCATTTAGCGAATTTAAATCAAACGGTATTACAGATTTGGTTGTAGATTTAAGATATAACCCCGGAGGTTCTGTCCTTTCTGCAACTAGGCTAGGCAGTTTAATTACAGGACAATTCAGTGGACAACTGTTTTCAGAACAATCATGGAACACCAAATGGAATGAGGTGTTTAATTCTGAAGATTTAGAAAACACATTTGTTTCAGATATAGACGGTACCCCTTTAAATAGTTTAAACCTTTCAAAAGTTTATATTATTGCCACAGACGACAGTGCCTCGGCATCAGAATTAGTTATTAATTCCTTAAGGCCGTACATAGATGTAATTCACATTGGAGATAGAACAGTTGGTAAAAATGAATTTTCAATAACCCTTGTTGACAATACAAGTCAGGGCATCTATAAATATGCTGTAATTAATGATGCATCCGTTTCGAATGCAAATCCTAACCACAAATATGCCCTTCAGCCATTGGTTGGAACCAATAAAAATGCCAATGGATTTAGTGAATTCACGAATGGATTGGAGCCTGATATTTCTCAAAAAGAAGCACTTTCGAACTTAGGGGTATTGGGTGATCAAAATGAGCCGCTATTGGCAATTGCTATTCAACAAATAACAGGCATTGCTGCAAAAAGAAGTCTTGAAGCATATGATGAGAGATATCAAATAAACACACTAAAGAGTTCAACCGATTACAAGCCTTACCGTAGGATATCAAATTATGATGTGTTTAAAGGTAATAAGTAACTTTAGTATGCATTAACTATATATAACCGCTCTTTAGAGCGGTTTTTTTGTATCTTACCTCACCAAAACCCAATCTAAAAAACATGAAAAAATTAATACTCTCTACAATTGCATTTTTATCTATTGTAAGTTGTGAGGATCGAGATGATAATGTTTATGTACCGGATAATAACCTTGAAATACAAGATTTTATTTGGAAAGGACTAAACTTGTGGTACTATTGGCAAGATGAAGTAAGCGACTTAGCTGATGATAGATTTTCTACAAATGAAGAGTATGCAAAATATTTAGACAATTATCCGGATCCCTTCAACTTGTTTGATGCGCTCTCCCATCCCGAAGATCGATTTAGCTATATCACTGATGACTATAACGACTTGTTAAACTCACAACAAGGTATTTTTAAAACCAATGGTGTCGAATTTGGTCTTAGCTATAAAAACGGTTCGTCGAATGAAATATTTGGATATGTCTGGTATATACTTCCTGGTACTGATGCTGAAGGTAAAAACATTAGCAGAGGAGATATTTTTACAGGAGTGGATGGGCAAACATTAACAGACACCAATTATTTCGAATTACTATTCGGATCAAACGATAGTTATACCCTGAATATGGCTGATTATGATAATGGTGCTTTTACCTCCAATGGTAATGAAATTACTTTAACAAAGATTGATAACTACACAGAAAATCCGATTTTCATATCAAAAACCATCGATTACAATAACCAAAAAATAGGTTATTTAATGTACAATGGATTTACCGCTCAATTTGATGATGAGCTTAATAATGCCTTTGCTCAATTTAAAGCTGATGGTATTATTGATTTAATACTCGACTTAAGATACAACCCTGGGGGTTCGGTAAATTCGTCTGCTAATTTAGCCAGTATGATTAGCTCGCAAAGTAGCAACGACCTGTTTATACGATTACGTTATAACAATAAAATTATGGCGGCTCTTGGAAACAGTGCGACAGACTATAAATTTAGAACATCTATTAACGGTGAAGCAATAAATGGACTCAACTTGAATAGAGTTTATGTTTTAACCACCGGAAGAACAGCTTCGGCCAGTGAATTAATCATTAACGGACTAGATCCATATATGGAAGTGATCCAGATAGGAACTACAACTGTAGGTAAAAATGAAGCATCCGTTGCACTTTTTGACTCGGAAAGCTATCAATATGATGATGACACTCTAAATCCTAATCACACATGGGGAATGCAACCCATTATATCTCGAAATGAAAATTCAGTTGGATTTTCAGATTATACGGATGGTTTCCAACCTGAAATTGAATTAAGAGAAGATTTAGATAATATGGGAGTTTTGGGAGATATAAACGAACCTCTTTTAGCAAGAGCACTTCAGGAGATTAGCGGAGTTGCAGCCAAAGCAATTCCACAAATAACAAGACCTGTAGAGAGTTTTAAAGACTCTAAAATAGTCAGACCTTTAAAAGACAATATGTTTATCGAGACTGAAAAAGTAAAACTGAAGAACTTCTAAAAACAAAAGAAAAGCCGCTCCCTCAAGCGGCTTTTTCTCCATTACAATCATTACAAAGTAATACTAAAACCTAACCTAACGTTTCTTCCTCGAGTATTATACCCTAATAACTCGGTATATTCTTCATTTAAGAGATTGTAGACTCCTGCGAAACATTTCACTTTTTTTGACAGCTGATGGCTGGCATAAAAGTCTACTAAACTAAAACTATCTAAAGTAACATTACTGAAAGTACTAAAATCAGTATCCAGTCGATCTCCGTTAAATTGATAACTTATCGAAGCAAATGTTTTATCAGAAATAGTATACCCCACTGTTGCATTTGCTTTGTGTTTAGGTATTCTGATTGCCACAACATCTTTACGCTCAGTGAACGCATAATTCGCTGAGATAGTTAATACTTCAACAGGGGTTGCAACAACCTCTACTTCTACTCCCTGAGCAGAAGATTTCTCAGATACATTATAGTATCCTTGATTGAAATCGTAAGCTATTAAATTTTCTTCATCCCTGTTGAAGTATAAAGCACTAACCCTAAATTTTTGTCCAAATTTAAATTCTGCTCCTCCTTCAATGGTTCTATCTTCTTCAGGTTTCAAGTCTGGATTTGGTCCATAAAATCCAAATAATTGCGATAACGAAGGTGCAATAAAAGATGTACTGTATGATCCGAAGAGTTTCAAATAGTTATCATCAAAGGTAAATACATAAGATGGATTTATATTGTAAGTAAAATGAGAACCATATTCGCTATGATTATTCCAACGAACACCAGAATTAATATTTAATCCAAATTCAGAAACATACACAACATTGGCATACGGATCTACTTTGGTTG
This sequence comes from Zhouia amylolytica AD3, assembly GCF_000511935.2. Lineage (NCBI taxonomy): Bacteria > Pseudomonadati > Bacteroidota > Flavobacteriia > Flavobacteriales > Flavobacteriaceae > Zhouia > Zhouia amylolytica. The sequence goes on from NZ_AYXY01000019.1 coordinate 776,808, forward strand.
CAGATTCTGCACTTTCAAAATCTGTCTCATCATCCACTATATTAACCCCCAATATCGTATACAAGGTCTTATTAAATGTGTTTTTTGTGTAAGCATCTACTACCCAGTTTTCGGCTATAAAACTTGAAGGATATGCTGAAATAAATTCCCGGTCATATTTACTGTAAGCTCCATTTATATTAACCGAACCTCCATTATATTGAATTTTAGATGTTAACCCGGTTCGGTATTGCTTACTATTAAACCAATTATTTGCATCAGTATAGGCCGCAGCATCATATGCAGATGCTATATCAGTATAATTCCCATAAACTCCAAAAGAAAATGAGTCACAAAAATCATAGCCAAACTTTGCATTAACAGCATATTTTGAAAATGGATCTATTTCTTTCGCCTGTTCAGCCGCAGCTGACATACCATTGGTGTTCTGCTGATTAAAACTTACAAGGTAATTTAATTTACCTCCGTTACCATTCAAAGTCACATCATTATGGAAATCCGCAAGATTATAGTTTTGATCATCATGCGTCTGATTAGTTCCGATACTTGAGTTGATATTTAATGCAACGGATTTTGCTGCGGCTTTTTTGGTTGTAATATTAATAACTGCTGTTGCAGCACCACTTCCATATAAGGTACTGGCCGCCCCTTTAATAATCTCAATAGATTCAACAGCACCTAAAGATAACATACGTAAATCATATTCACTCGCAGATTGAGATGCATCAGACACTTGTACGCCATCGATTATAACTAAAACCTGTCTGTTGGAACCACCTCTAACATAAGTACTTAAATTTTGTCCCGCGTTACTCCTACTTCCATTAATTTCGATTCCCGACTTGGTATTAATAAGCTCAGCTAATGTTTTACCCTGATTGCGCTCAATTTCCTGTTTATTAATTTTGATAACAGTTTTACCAGAATTCTCACGTTTTAATTCAAATCTTGAATCAGACACAACCACTTCTTCCAGTTGTTCCACATCGCTTTTTTTCTGTTGAGCCATAGCATACACACTCATCAATCCAAGTGTACAAACAGAAATAATTCTTTTATTCATTTTGTAATTACAGTAAATAGGGAAAAAGCATGAAGTATCCATACCCAAACCTTTATCCCGAAAGTTTGACAATTATTTATGGAATTTTGCAGGTCTCCTGACTTGCGTCTTGCTGTATACCTTCCCATTCTCCTGTAATCATTAATTTCCAAAACAGGTTGTCAAAACTAATTTGACATGAACAGTGGTTTTCAAAGATTTTACAACAAGCATCCTTATAAAAGGACTAAGCTTACAGTTGCGGGAACAGCTCTGGTTTTTCACCAGATTCCCTTTTAATTCTCCCCCCTGATAAGGGTTTGAAACAAAATTCTTGGACAAAGATAGAGTTAATTTATAAACCTGTTAACTTTTCCTTCAAAACTTTTTTGTAATTATTTTTTAAATACTTTTATCAAAAATTTCAGCATAAAATGATTTACTACATCACGGGAGGTGAACGCTCAGGAAAAAGTTCATACGCTCAAAATCTGGCACTTAGCCTTTCTAAAACTCCTAAATATCTTGCAACTTCACGTGTATGGGATGAAGATCATCAACAACGTATCCAAAGACATATAGAAGATCGGGATGAAAGATGGATTTCGGTTGAAGAGGAAAAATTTATTTCAAATGTCATTTTTGCAAATGATGTTGTTGTTGTGGATTGTGTAACGCTCTGGCTAACGAATTTCTATATGGATACAAAACATGACAGGGATGAAAGTTTGAAGTTAGCAAAGGAAGAATTTACTAAGATTCTTGAAATCCCAGCAACTATTATTATCATTTCTAATGAAATTGGTATGGGACTGCATGCAGACACACATATGGGCAGGAAATTTACAGAATTACAGGGCTGGATGAATCAACATATAGCAAAACATGCCGACAAGGCTACTTTTATGGTTTCTGGATTACCAATTACTTTAAAATAATTAACGAATGAAATTTACTATATCACCCTTACTAAATAATAACCTAAAGGAAAAACTTCAATATAAAATAGATAATAAAACCAAACCAATTGGTGCTTTAGGTGTTTTAGAGAAGGTTGCCTTACAAATTGGAACCATACAAGAGACCTTGGAACCAAAAATCAAAAATCCGACCATTTTAGTCTTTGCTGGAGACCACGGTATTGCACAAGAAGGCATAGTAAACCCCTATCCTCAAGAAGTTACCACGCAAATGGTTTATAATTTTCTTCAAGGAGGAGCTGCTATTAACGTTTTTAGCGAAACCAATAACATTGATCTTCAGATCATTGATGCAGGTGTCAATTATAATTTTGAAAAGAACCTGCCACTTATTCATGCAAAAATTGATTTTGGGACTAAAAATTATCGTCTGGAACCTGCTATGAATAATGAACAATGTTTAAAAGCAATCAAAAAAGGAGCTGAACTGGTAGAAGATCGCAGTAAAAATGAGGTAAATACTATTGGTTTTGGTGAAATGGGAATTGGAAATACTTCCTCTGCTGCATTATTAATGCATTATATCACAAATGAACCAATTGAAAATTGTGTTGGGGCCGGTACTGGGCTTAATGCGGAAGGTATTCAAAACAAAACTAAAGTACTTTCTGAAGTATTAAAAAAGCACCACCCAAATAATCCTTTAGAAGCACTGGCCACCTTTGGAGGCTATGAAATTGCAATGATTGTTGGAGCTATATTAAAAGCAGCTGAGCATAAAATGACCATCATTATCGATGGCTTTATAGTCACCTCTGCTCTTCTTATTGCAATTGAAATTAATAAGAATGTAATTGACTATTGCATTTTTGCGCATAGCTCTAATGAGCAAGGACATCAAAAAATGCTTGAGTACCTAAATGTTAAACCATTACTGAACTTCAATATGCGATTAGGAGAGGGTACGGGGGCTGCTATGGCTGTACCTGTGTTAAGAGCATCTACAGATTTTTTAAATCATATGGCCAGTTTTGAAAGTGCTGGGGTAAGTACCAAATCAGAATAACTATGTTGAAGAAAGAGCTACATATTTTTCTAACCGCCATCATGTTCTTTACAAGAATCCCTTGTCCGAATTGGGTCGATCACAACCCTGATTACCTCTCAAAAAGTTCAAAATATTTTTCTTTAGTGGGTATAATTGTTGGTAGTTTTGGCGCATTGGCTTTCTATGGAAGCTTATATCTACTTCCTCTAGAAATCGCAATACTGCTTTCTATGGCAGCTACCATATATACTACCGGGGCCTTTCATGAAGATGGTTTTGCTGATGTATGTGACGGATTAGGTGGCGGATGGACAAAAGAAAAGATACTTTCAATTATGAAAGATTCAAGATTGGGGACGTACGGAGCGGTAGGTCTTATTTTAATACTGACTATCAAGTTTTTTGCTTTAAAAAGCAGCCCTACTTCCTTAATTCCGATATTACTAATTTCAGGACATAGCCTGAGTAGATTCATGGCCACAACTTTAATATATACTCACCCATATGTCCGAGATGATATAAATAGCAAGGCAAAACCAGCGGCTAAGAGTATAAATATGAAAATGATTGTCATTAGCGGACTTTTTGGCATCGCTCCTCTTTTTTTATTTTTCTCACCCTGGGTTTTTATATCCATCATTCCCGTTTATTTAGCCAAAATGTATTTAGGAAAAAAGTTCATGAAATGGCTAGGTGGACATACAGGTGATTGCGCTGGAGCAATCCAACAACTTTGTGAAGTTGTTTTTTATCTTAGTATCCTTATTATATGGAAATATATTTAATCAGACATACGACACCCAAAATTGAAAAAGGAACTTGTTATGGACAAGCAGATATTGATTTGGATGAAAATTATCTTACTGAATTAAAAAAAATTAAAGACCAATTACCCAAAAACTATAAATCATTTAAACTTTATACAAGTCCTTTAAAGCGTTGTAGCATATTAGCCGAAGATCTAATGCAACCAATCATTCTGGAAAACAGATTAAAAGAACTCAATTTTGGTACGTGGGAATTAAAAAAATGGAACGATATTGAAAACAATGAATTAAATCCATGGATGGATGATTTTGTCAATGTAAAGGTTCCCAATGGAGAATCGTATATCGACTTACAAAGAAGAAGCCTGGAATTTCTGGAAGAACTTTTAAGCTCAAAAAAAAATAGTATAGTTGTTAGTCATGCCGGGGTAATAAGAGTAATTCTGTCACATATAAATCAAATTCCACTTGAGGATTCCTTCAAAATTAAAATCGATTATGGGGCTGTTTTTAAAATAATTTATGCCCAAAACAGATTAGAAATTAATTGAAATCATGCATAAATAGATAGATTGAATTGTACCAATATTCATTCATTTTCAAAAAAATTAACGAAGTTTGGTTCATAAAAAATTAATATTCAATATATTATAAATAAACTCATATAAGAGATGTTTCAGTATAAATACTTCTTTACTTGCCTGATCTTAATGCTTGCATTTACAGGCTGTAAAGAAAAAAAATCTTCCTCATCGAAGGGAGTTCGTAATTCGGATGTTGAATTGGTCGATATTGAATACGCAAAAGGATTTACTATTAGCAAAAATAGTCAGTACACTACAATTGATGTTCTGGGACCTTGGCCTAACAGTGAGGAGTCTTTTAAATATGTCCTGATTCCAAAAGGAGCTAATGCCCCCCAAATAGATTATGATGCTTTAATAGAGGTTCCGATTGATAAAATTGTGGTGACTTCAACTACGCATATACCCGCCCTGGAAGCCCTCAATGAAATTGATAAGTTAGTAGGTTTTCCTGACACTAAATACGTATCATCGGAGGCAGCAAGAAAACGAATCGATAATGGGGAAATAATAGAATTAGGGATGAATGAATCGATCAATACAGAGATATTAATTGATATGAAACCTGATGTAGTTGTAGGCTTTTCTATAAATAGTCAAAATAAAACTTACGATGCAATTCAACGTTCAGGAATCTCTGTTGCCTATAATGGAGACTGGGCAGAAGAAACACCTTTGGGAAAAGCAGAATGGATCAAGTTTTTCGCTCCGTTTTTCGGCAAAGAAAAATTAGCTGACTCAATCTTCAATAGTATTGAAAAAGAATATCAAAGAGTAAAGGATATTGCTAAAAAATCTAAATCACGTCCTACTGTTTTTAGTGGGGCAATGTTTAAAGACGTTTGGTATATGCCTACAGGTGAAAGCTGGGCAGGGCAATTCTTAAAAGATGCAAATGCCAACTATCTTTGGAAAGAGACCAAAGGTACTGGTAGTTTGGCTCTTAATTTTGAAAGCGTTTTAGAAAAGGCTAAAAATGCTGATGTTTGGTTAGGATCATCACAATTTACATCGTATGCCGAGTTAGATGATTCGAATCCTCACTACAGCCTATTTGATGCCTATAAAAACAAAAACATTTATACCTTTAGTCTTACCAAAGGGGCTACAGGAGGAATTTTATACTACGAACTGGCTCCAAACCGCCCGGATGTAGTTTTAAAAGATATTATTCATATTTTACATCCTGAACTTTTACCAAACCACAAATTGTTTTTCTTTAAACCCTTAGAATAATTGAAAAGCGCCAAAGCATATCGTATTTCTTTTTTTATTTTAGTTTTCATACTGATACTGTGCCTGCTTGCTAATATCAGTATGGGATCTGTATCTATCCCTGTTAAAGCCATATTTTCGTCTTTAATTAATGGTGAAGTAGAAAAGGAATCCTGGAAATATATTATACTGAATTACAGAATCCCCAAAGCTCTTACAGCTATTTTGGTTGGAAGCGGACTTTCTGTTAGTGGTTTATTAATGCAAACATTGTTTAGAAATCCATTGGCAGGTCCTTTTGTTTTAGGTATAAGTTCTGGGGCAAGTTTAGGTGTAGCTATACTTATAATGGGAACCTCAGTATTTGGAACAGTCTTTTCAATGAGTTTAATTAGCAGTACCGGAATTGCAGTGGCAGCAAGCCTGGGAAGCTTTTTAGTACTTATGGCGGTTCTCATAGTTGCCAACAAGGTTAGAGATACGATGGCGTTATTAATAATCGGGTTGATGTTTGGCAGTATAACTACCGCAATCGTAAGCGTCCTGGCCTATTTCAGTAATACGGAAAAACTTCAACAATATATTTTTTGGTCATTTGGAAGTCTGGGGAACCTAAGCTGGAATCAGCTTTTGATTTTCTCAATTATATCTGTTCTCGGGATTGGTTTAAGCATCTTATCACTTAAAAACCTCAATTCCTTACTTTTAGGAGAAAACTACGCCAGAAGTCTCGGAATGAACTTAAAAAAATCGAGATTTACTATTATTATTGCCACGAGTATACTGGCAGGTAGTGTTACCGCATTTGCAGGTCCAATTGCATTTATAGGTCTTGCAGTTCCGCATTTAACAAAGCAAATTTTTATTACAAACAATCATAAAGTTCTCGTTCCAGCCGTAATTTTGTACGGTGCCATATTAATGTTAATATGTGACACCATAGCACAATTACCTCATAGTGAATATTCATTACCAATTAATGCGATTACATCAATTATTGGAGCTCCGGTAGTTATATGGTTGTTAGTCAGGAAAAAGAAAATGGTGTTTTAATTAAATATTTCATTATCAAAAAGAATCTTCAACATAGCGTTTTGAAAGTCAAGGACCTCTCCGTGGGTTACAGTGTAAGAGGCAAAGATCTTATAATTGCTAAAGACATAAACTTTTCACTTCAACCCGGGGAGCTTATTGGCATTGTTGGAGCTAACGGTGTTGGTAAATCCACACTCCTGAGAACCCTTGCTAAAATTCAGCCAAAACTTAATGGAGAAATCGAAATCAATGGAAAAAATATTCTAAAATATAAACCACTGGAATTAGCTTCGGAGTTAAGTTTGGTACTAACGGAAAAAATCCCTTCCAAAAATATAACTGTAATAGAATTAATAGCGTTGGGAAGACAACCTTACACGAATTGGATCGGAGCACTCAATAAAAACGATATTCGAAAAATTAAGGAAGCTATAGCCCTTGTAAATTTACAGGAACTTGAAAATAAAAAGTGTTACGAATTAAGCGATGGTCAACTTCAAAAAGTAATGATTTCCAGAGCACTGGCACAAGACACCTCTTTAATTATTTTAGACGAACCCACTACACATCTCGACATCTATCACAAGGCCTATATTTTAAAAATTTTGAAGAAAATTGCCTTTGAAACAGGTAAGACCATTCTTTTTTCCTCACATGAAATTGACCTTGCCATTCAACTTTGTGACAAGATGCTGGTGATGTCCAAAAATAAAACAACATTTGGAGATCCTTGCTCATTGATTGAAGAGGGAAAGTTCAATGAATTATTCCCAAAAGATTTAATTGAATTTGACACCAAAACAGGAAGCTTTAGAGTTAACCAATAATACAATTGCTACCTTAAAGACTCCAGACTTAATACACAAGAATCCTTTAATTCTTGCAAAAACATCGCAGAACTCCTTATTTCTAAAAAGACTTTTATTTTATAAACTTTAATAAAGCGTAAACAGGGAAATGATCAGAAGGGTATTTACAGTTCCTTGAATCACTGAATATTGCACTTTTTAAAACACTTAATTTATCTGAAACAAAAATAAAATCGATTCGCTTGTCTACCGGATTTTCAAATTTAAAACCATTAAAGGTTCCTTTCGGACCAAATGAATATTCACCGGCCGCAACGTAAGTATCCTTCATAACTGTGGTAATATATTGTATCCCTTGGTCATTTTCTTCGAGATTGAAATCACCCATCAAAACAACAGGAAGATTGTCCGTTTTCGCTTCCTTGATTTTCTTTAGAATCAATTTAGCACTCTCCACCCTTGCCAGATCACCTATATGATCAAAATGTGTATTGAAAACAATAAATTTTTCACCAGAGGCTTTAAACTCAAACATTGCGTATGTACAAATTCTGTTAAGTGCGGCATCCCATCCTTTTGAAGGTATCTGCGGCGTTTCAGAGAGCCAGAAGGTGTTATGTTTCAATAGGTTAATCCTGTCTGTATTATAAAAAATTGCAGTATGCTCTCCCCTCTTATCTCCATGATCTCTGCCAATACCTACAAATTTATAATGTTGAAGATTTTTATCTATTTCTTGCAATTGGTTAATCAATCCCTCTTGAGTTCCAAAAATATCCGGTTCATTAAATCTCAATTGAGAAATTAAAAAATCCTTCCTGTCATTCCAATTATTCTCAGTATCATTCGGATTATCGTATTTAATATTATAGGAAAGCACACTCAAATTTTGGGCAGGTACTCCTAAGGTGGTGAATAACAATAAAACGTAAAATATATTTTTAAACATAATGACAATATTTATGGAACCACAAGATATAACATTCGAATCAATCAATTGGTTATTTTCAAATTAGTATCTAAGGAACATTGATTATCGCAGTATTAATAAAGTTGTATGATGTATATTTGAACTAAAAGAACTATCAAATGTCAGAAAATTTACTTCTTATCATTATAGCCTTAATTTTTGGCGCCATTGGTATATTTTTAGGTATTTATATTCAAAAACTAAAATCCAGGTCCGAAGAAAGCTCAGCATTAGAGCGTGAAAATCAATTAAAAAATTCTGTTGAAGAACTGCGTTCAGTTATTGTTTCAGAAAAAGAGGCCTATAAAGAATTGCAAAAAGAACGAGAAAGCATCTTTATTCAATTGACCAAAAAGGAGGCAGATTTTGAAAACTTAAAACAAAAGAATTTAGAATACAAGGAAGAAGTAGAACAGCTACAGGAAAAATTCACAAAAGATTTTCAAATTCTGGCCAACAAGATACTTGAAGAAAAGTCGGAGAAATTCACACTTCAAAACAAAGAAAACATAAAGAATATTTTAAATCCGCTTCAGGAAAAAATTCAACTTTTTGAAAAGCGCGTAGAGGATAGTAATAAAGAGAGTATTACTCGTCATTCTGCCCTTCAGGAACAGCTTAAAAACCTTAGAGAATTAAATCAACAGATAACCAAAGAGGCCTCTAATCTTACTAAAGCTCTTAAGGGCGATACCAAAATGCAGGGGAATTGGGGAGAATTGGTTTTAGAACGCGTATTAGAGAAGTCAGGTTTAGAAAAAGGTAGTGAATATACGGTTCAAAATAGTTTTACCACTGAAGACGGGAAACGTGTTTTACCAGATGTAATTATAAATCTTCCAGACAATAAGAAAATGATTGTCGATTCTAAGGTATCTCTAATTGCTTATGAACGTTTTGTTAATGAAGAAGACGAATTATTAAAGCCTGGATTACTTAAAGAACATGTGAATTCAATAAAAAAACATGTCGATCAACTTAGCGCCAAGAACTATCATGATCTCTATAAGATAGAGAGTCCTGATTTTGTATTGTTATTTATACCAATGGAACCTGCTTTTGCGATTGCTTCTCAGGAAGAGCCTCAACTATATAACACTGCCTTTGAAAAGAATATTGTTATTGTTACTCCATCGACGCTTTTAGCAACTTTAAGGACTATTGACAGTATGTGGCAAAATGATAAGCAACATAAGAATGCATTAGACATTGCCATTCAGGCAGGTAGATTATATGACCAGTTTAAAAACTTGCTAGATGATCTGGAAAAGGTTGGTAAACAATTACAGACCGTTCAAAACACATATTCTTCATCCATGACCAAACTTACGGGCAGAGGAAACCTATTGACCCGTATTGAGAAATTAAAAAAGTTAGGAGCCAAAGCAAGTAAACAAATCGATCAAAAATGGTTAAATAGAGCAAACCATGATGATGAACTTATTGATTAATCCAACTCATTACTAAAACATCAGTCCCAAATGAAAAAGTTTTTAAGAATTTTCTTGTTATCTATAGTTCTCCTAAGTACGCTATACCTCGTCTTTATTTACTTTGTTCCCTATAGTGAAGGTGTTCGCTCTGGAGAGCTTATTAAAATTAGTCATAAAGGTGTCATCTTTAAAACTTGGGAAGGAGAGTTAAGCCAGGGAATTTCCGGAGCTCAAATATTTAAATTTTCTGTTGAAGACAGCAGAAAAGATGTTTTAAAGAAACTGGAGTCATACCAGGGTCACTATGTAAAAGTTAGCTATAAAGAACGATTCACTAAATTAATTTGGTTGGGCGATACAAAATATTTCATTACAGACGTAACAAAAGAAGTGTCTCCCCATAAGCAGAATTAAAATGAACAAAGAACATAAAACCGTATCGGAGTCCCAAGTTACCATTTCGGAGTTAATGCTCCCGTCTCATACAAATTTTAGTGGCAAAATCCACGGGGGCTATATCCTTTCCTTACTTGATCAAATTGCTTTTGCATGCGCCTCAAAACATTCGGAAACTTACTGCGTAACTGCATCTGTTGATACGGTAGACTTTCTACAACCCATTGAAGTTGGTGAATTGGTTACTATGAAAGCCTCTGTTAATTATGTGGGAAACACATCTATTGTTGTTGGTATTCGTGTTGAAGCCGAAAATATTCAATCCGGAAAAGTTAAACATTGTAATTCATCTTATTTTACAATGGTTGCTAAAGATAAGGATGGCACAAATGCTAAAGTTCCCGGACTCATTATTAAATCTGAAAATGAACTCAGGCGTTTTTTTAAAAGCATCAAACGCATTGAATTACGTCGTGAACGAATAGATTATTCGGATCATGTCAAATACAATGCAAAAGATATGTTACACGAATTAGAAGAATATAACATTAAAATCGACATATAACACGATATTTAAGTATATCGTCTTATAAAGCGATATTTGCATATATCAATATTTTAAACGATATTTGAGTTATGACAAGTGTTATCACAGGCGATATTATCAATTCCAGGCAATCAGAAGATCCAAAAGTTTGGTTAGAGGTCTTAAAGAAATCGCTAGCTAAGATTACTGAAAATGATCGATATTGGGAAATATTCAGAGGAGATAGTTTTCAGGTTGAAATACAGGATTTCTACAATGCCTTTAAAATAGCAGTACTGCTAAAGGCAGCTATTCGATCTATTAAGGGTTTAGATGTTCGATTAGCCATTGGTGTCGGAGAAAAAACTGGTGAAGCAAGAACAATTTCTGAAGCCACTGGTGATGCATTCATATATTCTGGAGAACGTTTTGAACGCCTTAAAAGAGATAAGGTAAATTTGGCTATTAAAACCAAAAATAACCAAATAGATACCGAACTCAATCTTTATTTTAAACTATTGTTACTCACTATGGATAACTGGACTGCCAACTCTGCTGAAATAGTTAAAATAACACTGGAAAATCCATTCCTATCTCAAAAAGAACTCGGTAATATTATAGGAATTAAGCAAAACACAGTGAGTGAACGTCAGAAAAGAGCCAATTTAGATGAAATATTAGATGTAGATAAAATGTATCGGCAAAAAATCGATCAATTGCAACACCCTAAATAAAAAATGGAACTATTACTACGCCTACTTATAGCCCATCTCATAGGAGACTTCCTTCTACAACCTAAAAATTGGGTTCAAAGCAAAGAAAAAAAGAAACTTCGATCAAAAAAACTTTATTTACACGTCATTATTCACGTAGCATTAAGTTTTATCTTGCTTTGGAATACAGAACAGTGGTATATTCCCTTAATAATTGGTATTTCGCATTTTATTATTGACGGAGCCAAAGTAATGATCCAAAGAAAAAAAACGAAACGTCTGTTATTTTTTATTGATCAGCTATTGCATTTAGCTGTGATCATGGCCATAGTGTTAATAACCTCTACAGTACAATTTAATTTTAAGCTCAGTAATGAATTTTTATTCCTGATTGCCTCGATTATTTTTTTAACCATGCCAAGTTCAATAATGATTAAAATGTTAATCTCTGTTTATACCCCAAAAACTGAAATGAAGCATAACGGCTCTTTGCAAAATGCAGGTATGTATATTGGCATGCTCGAACGACTTCTTGTATTTGTATTTATAGCAACAAATCATTGGGAGGGCGTTGGTTTTTTAATCGCCGCCAAATCAATATTCAGATTTAACGATCTAACACAATCAAAAGACAGAAAGCTAACAGAGTACATTCTAATAGGAACCCTTCTTAGTTTCGGAGTTGCTATTTTAACAGGTATATGTTTCCAGTACATCCATTAAAAAAAGGGTTGCTTTATAGCAACCCTTTTCTATTAAAATCACAATAATTTTATTTACTTAAATACATTCTTCTACGCTGATATAAGTCATAAAACTCATCGTCTTTAAGACTGTCGATAAACAAGATGCTTTCACCTGTACTCTTCATTTCAGGCCCCAGATTCTTATTAACGTTAGGGAATTTATTGAATGAGAACACCGGCTGTTTGATTGCATATCCTTCTAATTTAGGATTAAAATCAAAATCAGTAACTTTTTTATCGCCAAGCATTACTTTAGTGGCATAGTTCACATACGGTTCGCCATAAGCTTTAGCTATAAAAGGTACTGTTCTGGAAGCTCTCGGATTCGCTTCAATGATATACACCTTATCATCTTTAATTGCGAACTGAATATTTATCAAGCCTACAGTATTTAAAGCAAGTGCAATCTTTTTAGTATGATCTTTTATCTGCTGCATTACAAACTCACCTAGATTAAAAGGAGGTAAAGTAGCATTTGAATCACCAGAGTGAATTCCACAAGGCTCGATGTGCTCCATTATACCAATGATATATACATTCTCACCGTCACAAATTGCATCCGCCTCCGCTTCTATGGCACCATCCAGGTAATGATCCAACAACAATTTATTATTTGGAATCTTTCTTAGAAGATCAACAACATGCTCCTCTAGTTCTTCTTTGTTGATAACAATTTTCATTCCTTGTCCTCCCAATACATAAGACGGTCTTACCAGGATTGGAAAATCTAATTCATCCGCAAGAGCCAAAGCCTCGTCTGCATTTTCGGCTACACCAAATTCCGGATAAGGAATATTATTCTCTTTAAGTAAAGTTGAAAAACTTCCACGATCTTCAGCTAGATCTAAGGCTTCGAAGCTCGTACCAATAATCTTTATACCGTATTTATCCAACTTCTCAGCAAGTTTAAGAGCAGTTTGACCTCCAAGCTGAACGATCACTCCTTCAGGTTTTTCATGCCTGATAATGTCGTATATATGTTCCCAGAATACAGGTTCAAAATATAATTTATCAGCCGTATCAAAATCCGTAGATACGGTTTCAGGATTACAGTTAATCATGATGGTCTCATAACCACACTCTGCAGCCGCTAAAACCCCATGTACACAACAGTAATCAAACTCAATTCCCTGACCAATTCGGTTAGGTCCCGAACCAAGAACTACAATTTTCTTCTTATCGGTAACCACACTCTCATTGGCTACATACGTTTCTCCGGAAGCGGTTTCTATTTCATCTTCAAAAGTAGAATAGTAATAAGGAGTTTGAGCTTTAAATTCTGCAGCACAAGTGTCGACCAATTTATACACCCGTTTAATTCCTAAATCTTCGCGCTTATTATATACTTCACTTTCCCAGCATTTTACCATATGGGCTATTTGTCGGTCAGCAAAACCTTTTTGCTTTGCTTCCAGCAACAACTGCTTAGGCAAAGATTCAATAGTATTGTATGTGGAAATCTTTTTCTCCAATGCATCCAGTTCCTCAAATTGCTTCAAGAACCACATATCTATTTTTGTAATTTCGTGTATGCGGCTCAGTGGAATTCCAAGTTGTATAGCATCATAAATTGCAAATACCCTATCCCAGCTGGCATTCGTTAATTTATCAATTATCTGATCATAATTGGTATATCCTTTTCCATCTGCTCCAAGACCATTCCTTTTAATTTCTAGTGATTGAGTAGCTTTATGTAATGCTTCCTGGAAAGATCTTCCGATTCCCATTACCTCTCCTACCGACTTCATTTGTAATCCTAAAGTACGATCTGAACCTTCAAATTTATCAAAGTTCCAACGAGGAATCTTAACGATAACATAGTCCAAGGTCGGTTCAAATAAAGCAGATGTTGATTTTGTAATCTGGTTATCCAATTCATCTAAGGTATAACCTATGGCTAGCTTAGAAGCTATTTTTGCAATTGGATATCCTGTAGCTTTTGATGCTAAAGCAGAAGAACGAGATACACGCGGATTAATTTCAATAGCAATAATATCTTCTTTTTCATCCGGACTCACAGCAAACTGAACATTACATCCCCCTGCAAAATCACCTATACTGCGCATCATCTTGATAGCCATATCCCGCATACGTTGGAAAGTTCTATCAGAAAGTGTCATAGCCGGGGCTACAGTAATAGAATCTCCAGTATGAATCCCCATCGGATCCATATTTTCGATAGTACAGATAATTACAACATTATCATTTTTATCTCTTAAAAGCTCCAGCTCATATTCTTTCCATCCCATCATGGCTTTATCAATCATCACCTCGTGAATTGGTGAAATCTCTAAACCACGACTTAACAATTCGTCAAAGTCTTCCTTCTCATAAACTATTGAAGCTCCTGCACCACCAAGCGTATATGAAGCTCTAATTACTAATGGGAATCCAAATTCCTGAGCAATTTCTTTACCTTTCAAAAAAGAGGAAGCTGTTGCCTGAGGTGCCATTGGAACGTCAATTTTCCCCATAAGCTCACGAAACTGCTCTCTATCTTCAGTGATATTTATAGCTTCAATATCAACACCTATAATTTCTACTCCAAAATCTTCCCAAATACCTTTCTCGTCAGCCTCTATACATAGGTTTAGAGCTGTTTGACCTCCCATCGTTGGAAGCACCGCATCAATATTTGGATGTTCTTTAAGGATTTCAACAATAGACTTGGTAGTCAAAGGTTTCAAATAAACATGATCGGCCATTTTAGGATCTGTCATAATCGTAGCAGGATTGCTATTGATTAGTACAGTTTCAATCCCGTCTTCTCTTAGTGATCTAAGTGACTGAGATCCTGAATAATCAAACTCACATGCTTGCCCGATAATTATTGGGCCCGAACCGATAATTAAAATACAATTGAGGTCTTTTCTTTTTGGCATCTTCCTGGTGTTGTGTAATTTAAACGAATTCTTTCTATAAGATATAAAAAAAAGGTGTTACTAATAAAAGTAACACCTTCATATTTTAAAAAATACTGATATCATTATTTTTTATGTCTTGGTTCAGAAGACACACTTAATTTCTTTCTTCCTTTTGCTCTTCTTTTAGCAAGCACCTTTCTACCGTTAGCAGTTGCCATTCTTTCTCTAAACCCGTGCTTGTTTCTTCTTTTTCTTTTAGATGGTTGAAATGTTCTTTTCATGACTTAATATCTTTTTCTAACTTGGTAAATCTATTTATTAGTGCCCGCGCTTCAATTCCTTGTGCAAAGTGCGGCGCAAAAATACAACAAGTTTTTACTTTGACAAACCTTTTTGAAAAAATATTTTTATTTGTTTTTATTAACTTTGGCCTCCAAAATTACTCATTTAATCATGTACAACAAAAATATCAAATTAGTATTAGCAGGATTGACATTAGCCTATGCCGTTTATCAATTTATAGAAGGAAACATCGGCAATGGTATATTCTTAATACTTATTGCGTTAGTCTTTGTATTTCTATATTTCAGAAATGAATTTATACTTTTGGCCTTTCTCAGAATGCGTAAACAAGATTTTGAAGGCACCAAAAAGTGGTTAGATAAAATTAAGAATCCTGAGAGTTCTTTAATAAAAAAGCAACAAGGTTATTATAATTACCTGAATGGTATAATGGCTTCTCAAACAAACTTAACTCAAGCAGAAAAGTACTTTAAGAAAGCACTTAAGTTAGGACTATCCATGGGTTACGATAAGGCAATGGCAAAATTAAGCCTGGCGGGTATTGCCATGCAAAAAAGAAGAAAAAGAGAAGCTACTATGTTATTAAATGAAGCTAAAAAACTAGATAAACAAAATATGCTGGCCGATCAGATAAAGATGATGCAACAGCAAATGAAAAAAATCTAAATAAAAGCCGCTTAATGCGGCTTTTATTTTGTTATAAAATAGGAGCCCACAAGCGATTGAATGACTCTTTAATTTTTTGAACTTTTGATCTATTTCTCCACGAATCTAAAGCTAGCTCTCTACAACTCTTTAGATCTTCATTAAATACCTCAGAAAGCTCTTTGGTTATTGCCCGGTCGTAAACCAATGCATTGATCTCAAAATTAATATTGAAACTTCTGTAATCCATATTCGAAGTACCAACAGTAGCAAATACATCATCGACCACCATAGTTTTTGCATGAACAAATCCCTTCGTGTAAAGATAAACCCTGACTCCAGACTCCAGCATTTCTTCTACAAATGAAAAACCGGCATATTGTGCCGCCCATGAATCTCCTTTTTCAGGCAAAATCAATTTCACCTCCACGCCACTTCGCGCAGCAGAAGTAATAGCAGTCTTAACCTCATCATTAGGAATAAAATAAGGAGTGGTTATATATATACTTTTATCAGCAGTATTTATTGCAGTAAAAATAGCCTCCATAATACTCGCCCAGTCACTATCAGGACCGCTAGCCGCAATTTGAACTAAAGCTTTATCATTGACCTCTGGTTTTGGAAAAAAGTGATCCTCAATAACAAGGTCATAATCTGTCAAAAAATCCCAATTAAGTAAAAAATGTAATTGTAGGGATCCGACAGCCTCACCTTCAATACGCAAATGAGTATCTCGCCAATACCTGTCAGAACCTGGAATATTCACGTATCGATCAGTAACATTTATACCTCCAACATATCCAACTTTCCCATCGATTACGGCTATTTTTCTATGATTTCTATAATTCAGCTTACTGGTAAATTTCGGGAAGTAAACCGGCATAAAAGGATGATACGTTACCCCGGCTTCCTTCAATTTCTTGTAAGCTCTCGAAGTAAGCTTACTTCCCACATAATCATAGCTAAGCCTTACCTTCACTCCATCTTTCGATTTTTTACAAATCAAATCAATTAATTGCCCACCAATAATATCATCCTCAATTATATAATATTCCAGATGAATGGTCTTTTCCGCTTTATCTATATCTTCAAAGAGGGCTTTAAATTTTTGTTCACCATTCAGAAGAACCTTAACCCTATTGTGAATTGTTAATGGAGAACGCTCTGATCGGAAAAGTAGCTTTACCAACCTAATCTTATCTTCCAGAAGATTGTCCTCAATTCGCTGAATAATATCCGAATCCAAAAACAAAGAGTTCTTCCACTCCTTAATCCGGTGTTGATTTAAAACATTTTTCCTTTCGAAGATTTTGCTTTTACGATATTCCTGTCCAAATAGATAATAAATAACAATTCCTACAAACGGGAATGCTAAAAGTAAAATTAAATAAGAGAGGGTTTTGGTTGGGTTAACATTACTTAAGATAATACTTATAGCAGTGATCACTGCTATAAGATAGTTAAGCCCTAATAAAAGCTCCCAGGAATAATTTTTTAATACTTCAAACACTATTTAGCTTTCGAATAATATCCTTTTTTCGGAATTTCTATCTGATACTTCTTTCTTGATGCATTATTCAAATACGAATCTCTCAACCAGGGATTATGGATTTTCAACACCTTGTAGTTAATGTCAAACTTTTTGGCAAAATCAGCAAAATCCGTAACAGGCGTATCTACCTGTACTTCATATGTAGGAATATGCTTGTACAGATGGCTTTCATCCAGATTAAAGCCATATGCTTTCGGATCTGACAATATTTCTTTAATAGCCAGAATTCTAAAAACATATCTTCTAGTCTCTTCACCAAGTAACAAATCGTAATAATCTGCTACCTTTTGACGATCCAATTGTCTGGTTACACCTGCCATTCCAGCATTGTAGGCTGCTGCTGCCAGAGTCCATGACCCTAGTTTTTCTTTAGCATCTTTTATATACTCACAGGCAGCTTCGGTTGATTTTACAACATGATATCGTTCATCAACATTATCATTAACCTCCAGCCCATAATCCTTTCCTGTACCCTTCATTATTTGCCAGAACCCTGTTGCTCTTGCCGGTGAAACTACATTTTGTAAGCCACTTTCAATAACTGCTAAATATTTAAAATCATCTGGAACACCATGTTTCTTCAGAATTGGCTCTATGATTGGAAAATACTTGTTGGCCCTTTTAATCAATAACAACCCGTTAGATTGCCAATAAGTATTTACCAATAATTCCCTGTCCAGACGTTCCCAAACATCCGGATCAGAGAGTGGCACTTCTTCTCCAGCAAAGTCTATCTTCTCAGGAAGATCTAAAGCATATACATTATAATCTTTTGTTTTTTCGTTTAATAAAACCGAGTCCTTACCTACAACCGACTCAAACTCCTGCTCTGATTGAGCTGCATTTATAAACATACTTGCTACTACAATAGCTCCAACACTCATTAAAAAAAACTTTACGTACTTCATTTTGAAATTTAATATTATTTCTTAAAAAATCTTTGTAGAGTAAAGATACAAAAGCGTTTCACTCCTCTAATATTAATCTGGGTAAATTCTCGTTAAACCATTTAAATCTATTAATAATCATTACATGAGTTCCTCCCGGAACCTCTATACAATCATCTATATAAGCCCTTGGGAATACTGCATCTTTTTCTCCGTGTATATGAACAACGTCTGGAAGCGGTTTTTCTTGCTTCCAATTTACTACTTTATCAATAGACCAATCCAAATAATATTTATCTCTTACAGATAAATATTGTTGATATAGATCAAGTCTTTTAGTAACGACATCCCCAAAGGCATATTTCGCCAACAATTCAATATTATTTGCCAGTCCTGTTGGTAAAATTTTGTGAGCATTGGTATATCTCGCAAATAGCATTCTCTTAGGTAACTCTTTAGTACTTTTCACACTAGATATCACGATTAACTTCCTTACCGGAATTATTTTTGCCATTTCCTGAACAAGTATTCCCCCGAATGAAACTCCAATTAAAACAGGGTCCTTATGCTTAATATATTGCGACATCCGACTGGCATATTCTTGTAAAGACTCTCCCTTTTCAGGGATGATCCATTCTAAGTAATGACAATCAAACCTGTCTTCAGGTAACTTTATATTTTTAAATATCAAAGAACTGGCTGCCATACCAGGCATTAAGTAAACTGGAACTTTTTCTACTGGTTTAACCATGTTAATTTAATGTAAAATAGGGTCTTATCTATTTTTTTAGTAATTTTGCACCAACAAAAGTAGCTAATTCTTTTCCAAACCATCAATTTTAAGCTTTAACAACGAATGATTAACTATAGTATAAGACAGATAATAAAACTGTTCAAATACACTATTATTCTTATTAATTTTGATAAATAGATCTAAATCCCTCAAATGATGAATGATGTTTCTATTACAGACAATGATTTTTTACGCCAATTCGAAACAACCACTGATGGAGTTTTGGCTAAAATCGAATACGCTCTACAGGAAAGAAAAATTTTCTTAACAAAAATGGTGATTCCAGAAGAGGTTACCGATGTAGCGTTTAAAGACAATTTTATTAAGGCTGTGCTTAAGCACATTGAAGAACAAAATTTGAAAGTTGTCCCTACCGCTCCTGAAATTGCTGGATTTTTGAGAAAACACAAAGAATACAAGGACCTTTTACCTGTAGGGATAAGAATTTAAACCAAAAAAAAGGAGTTAACCTCAAAATTAACTCCTTTTTTTTATGCCTTTACAGTTTCTGTATTTGTAACAAAATCAAACCTTACCATTCCATCATCGTCGATCTTTTTCAGTTTGACCTCGTGAAGCGTATTGACCAATTCGGGATTCCACGGAGCTTTGACTTTTACGTAATTTTCTGTAAAGCCATAAATATACCCCTCTTTATTTTCTCCCTCAAATAGTACTGTTCGGGTGGTTCCTAATTGACTTTCATAAAAAGCCCGACGTTTTTTAGCTGACAAACCTCTCAACATTTTACTGCGCTTTGATCTCACCTTCTTATCTACAATTCCCTCCATGCTAGCCGCTTCTGTATTATCTCGCTCCGAATAGGTAAAAACATGAAGGTATGAAATATCCAGATCATTCAAAAAGTGATAAGTTTCTAAAAAATGCGCATCGGTTTCCCCGGGAAAACCCACAATCACGTCAACGCCTATACATGCATGCGGCATCAACTCTTTTATTTTACGTACCCGGTCTACGTATAATTCCCGTAGATATCGGCGCTTCATTTTCTTCAGAAGATCATTGCTACCACTTTGTAATGGAATATGAAAATGAGGTACAAATGCTCTTGATTGCGACACAACTGTAATCGTCTCATCCTTTAGCAGGTTAGGCTCAATCGATGAAATCCTTAAACGCTCTATACCATCTACTTCATCCAGAGCCTTTACCAAATCAAGAAAGGTATGCTCGTGGCGTTTATTACCAAATTCCCCCTTACCGTAATCCCCGATATTCACACCAGTTAAAACTATTTCTTTGATGTTTTGTTCAGATATTTCACGAGCATTCTTCAGTACATTATCCAAAGTATCACTTCGGGAAATTCCTCGAGCTAGTGGAATTGTACAATAAGTACACTTGTAATCACAGCCGTCCTGAACTTTTAAAAAAGCCCTTGTCCTGTCACCAATAGAATAACTCCCCACATAAAAATCAGCATCTTCAATTTCGCACGAATGTACTTCACCAAAGTCATTCTTGGAAAGATCATTCAAATAATCAGTAATTTTAAACTTTTCAGTAGCTCCAAGCACTAAATCAACCCCTTCAACATCTGCCAATTCCTCTGGTTTAAGCTGAGCATAACAACCAACTGCAGCCACAAAAGCATCTGCGTTTATTTTTTGCGCCTGTTTAACGATACGCTTAAATTGCCTATCGGCATTTTCAGTAACTGAGCAAGTGTTAATTACATATATATCTGCCTTTTCCTCAAAATCCACTCGATCAAAACCTTCATTCTGAAAACTCCGGGCAATGGTAGACGTTTCTGAAAAATTCAGTTTACATCCTAATGTATAAAAAGCTACTTTTTTTCTTTCCATGGCGAACTTATTTCGCTATCTAATTATATTTACATCATCAATAAAAGAGATCACTCCTTTTTGGGAGTGCAAATATACCAACTAATTCTTGTATGATAAAATATAGACTTAACAGCTTTCCCAATCTAATTACGTTCATATCAATAAGTTGCATTGTTGCACTATTCATTTCATGCAAAAAACAAAATAGAAACAATTACGACCATCTCGTCTTTAGATATAACGAACATATGAATATCCTGTCTCTGGATCCTGCATTTGCCAGGGTAAATAGCGATATATGGGCGGTTAATCAGTTATTTAACGGATTGGTAGAACTTGATGATTCCCTCCTCATAACCCCTGGTATTGCTAAAAAATGGACCGTCTCTGAGGATGCACTCACCTATAAGTTTACGCTTCGACATGATGTATATTTCCACAAACATCCCTTATTCGGAAAAGACAGCACCCGGCTTGTTACTGCATACGATTTCGAATATAGCTTTAATCGACTTTTAGACCCTGAATTAGCTTCACCCGGTAAATGGGTATTAAATAATGTAGATGACTTTAAAGCTGAAAACGACACCACCTTCACCATCCAATTAAAACAAGCATTTCCGGCCTTTGTAGGCCTCTTAACCACCAAGTACTGCTCGGTGGTACCAGAAGAAATTGTAGAACATTACGGTCAGGAATTTAGAAGAAACCCCATTGGTACCGGACCATTTAAATTTAAATTATGGGAAGAAAACGTAAAACTGGTATTTAGAAAAAATGAACTTTATTTCGAAAAGGATCAAAGTGGTAAAGCACTTCCCTATCTCGAAGCAGTAGCGATTACTTTTTTGCCTGACAAACAAAGTGAATTTCTACAATTTGTTCAGGGTAATATTGATTTCTTAAATTATTTAGATGCTTCTTACAAAGATGAACTTTTGAGCACAACAGGAGAATTACAACCTCAATACAGAGATTGGGTACGCATCGTAACCGCTCCGTATTTGAACACCGAATATCTTGGAATTTATATGGAGGGTGACACAAAAGAAACCCAATCCATCCTTATTCGCAAGGCACTTAATTACGGTTTCGACCGAAAAAAAATGATTAAATATTTACGCAACGGTATTGGCACCCCAGCAGAAAATGGATTTATCCCAAAAGGACTGTCGGGTCATAATACTAATATAGGATACAGCTATCAACCTGAAATAGCCAAAGAACTAATAAATAGATATAAAAAAGAAACAGGTATTTCTCAACCCGAAATAACCATCACCACAGATGTCAACTATTTAGATGTTTGTGAATATATACAACGGGAAGTTGAAAAAATTGGATTAATCATCAATATCAATGTTGTCCCGTCGTCAACCCTGAGACAAAGCAAGGCTACAGGAAAACTTGCCGTATTCAGAGCAAGTTGGGTAGCCGATTATCCAGATGCAGAAAATTACCTCTCCCTTTTTTACAGCAAAAATTTTGCTCCCAACGGACCGAACTACACTCATTTTTCAGATGACACATTCGACAAGTGGTATCAAAAAGCCTTAAAAGAACCCAACGATTCTATTCGCACAATTTTATATAAAAAAATGGATAGCCTGGTAATAAGTAAAGCTCCTGTTGTACCTCTATACTATGACGAAGCCATTCGATTTACCCATAAAAACCTTAAAGGTTTAAACGCTAATCCGGTAAATATGCTAAACTTAAAAAAGGTTTCTAAAGTCCCGGCAAAAAAATAGATCGTAGGTTTGTTTTAGTTTTTTTTTCGTAACTTAATGTATTCAACTCCTAAAGTTCTAATGATTATGTCTGGGAGATCGAATGCAATATCAAAAACTGTTCAGAAAAAAAAGAACAGAACACCCCTCGGCAAACTTAGCCGACTAGAACAATACGGCAGTTTACTAACCAAAAAACAAGAGAGTCAAAAATTAAACAGAAAAGAACTTTTAATACAAAACCTCAAATTAAATCAAAAGAAAAAAAAGCAGCAACATAAACGAAATATCCTTATAATTATGGTGTTGATAGGTCTAACCATCCTTATCCTAAGCATTTTCCTTCTCTTTAAATAAAAGGATGATTCAAAACCACCCTAACTCCGGAAAAATATAATTTCATCACATTTCGTAATAAATATCTTTACAGATCATCCACACCTAACAAATTGATTCCGTGACAAGTAAACATAAAACAACTCAACCAGTCTTGCTTAATAAAATATTATCGTTAAAGATTAGACACTAAAATACGAACCAAGGACAATCTGGATTTTTTTCATTTAGAGCAATAGGAATTATCTCCTGTGGTTCGAAAATTCGATGTGCTGCTTAATTAAAACACGCGATCGGCCAATTCCGGCTTGTTAGTTTTTCCTATACTTTTTTGTTTCTTCAAAAACAAATTCAAGTATTGCAGCCTCTTGCTCAGTAAACTCAATACCTCTTCGTTTCATCACTACCCTGGATGTTTCAAAAGCCTTTTTAGGTAAATAGGTAGAAAATCCACTAGCACCTCCCCAACTAAAGCTAGGTATAAAATTTCGAGGGAATCCACTACCAAAAATATTTGCACTTACTCCAATAACAGTCCCAGTATTAAACATGGTATTAATCCCACACTTACTATGATCTCCCATTGTCAGTCCACAAAACTGAAGTCCGGTTCTGGCAAACCCCTCTGTCTCATAACTCCAGACTCTTACCTGATCGTAATTATTTTTAAGATTAGAAGTATTTGTATCCGCTCCAATATTGCACCATTCACCCAAAACGGAATTCCCTAGATACCCCTCATGACCTTTATTCGAATTCGCAAACATAACCGAATTGGTTATTTCGCCTCCTCCCTTGCAATGTGGCCCGATGGTTGTTGGTCCATATATTCGAGTACCCATTTTCAGTACAGCCTCATCACCCAGGGCAAATCCTCCACGAATCATACTCCCTTCCATAACAAGAGCATCCTTACCAATATAAATAGGACCTGTAGAGGCATTTAAGGTACAAAATTCAACCTGAGCCCCTTCTTCCAAAAATATATTCTCAGCACAAACAACATTATTGGTATTGGAAATTGGAATACTTTTACGGTCTTTTGTCATCAATTCAAAATCAGCCTCTATTGCTGCACCGTTTTTACTAAAAATATCCCAGGTATGCTCAACAGTAATCAGCTCACCATGATATTCAACAACTTCATATGACTCCAAATCAATTTCTTCCTGAGTGTCTGAAGTGTAAAAAGCAACCACATCATCCTCATAAAAAATAGCCTGATTATTCCGTAGGTTCTTCACCATTTCAACCAATTTCTCATTTGGAAGAACCGAAGAGTTTATTAATACATTATGCTCCATTTCTACCATAGGGTATTTTTCAGACAGATACTCTTCTGTAATAGTAGTAGTGGTATACCCAAGATATTTTTCCCACTTTTCACGAATGGTTAAGATTCCAATACGAATATCGGCAACAGGACGTGTATAGGTGAAAGGCAACAAAGCATTTCTTGCCGGTCCGTCGAATAAAATATAGTTCATACGGCTTACAACTTAGATGTAATTTATTAATCAAAAATAAAAAATAGACATCACTTTAACCTTACTTTAAGGACACCTTTTTCTTATGAAATAAAAAAACCTCTGAAAATTCAGAGGTTTTAATTTTATGATATTGTAAAAAACGCTTATTTCTTGAATTTAGCGTATTTGTTTTTAAATTTATCGATACGACCAGCTGTATCTACTAATTTAGCCTTACCAGTATAGAAAGGGTGTGAAGTTCTAGATATTTCTAATTTGATCAATGGATACTCAACACCATCCACATCAATAGTCTCTTTAGATTCTGCTGCAGACTTAGTGATAAAAACATCGTCGTTAGACATATCTTTAAATGCCACTAATCTATAACCTTCTGGATGTATACCTTTTTTCATCGCCTTAATTTTATTATCGCTTATTACGTTTGTCGAATTTTCAGAGGTGCAAATTTAAGCATATTTTATAAACTAACAACACATTAGCTTAAAAAATCATCTATAAGTTTAAATTTCTTCTTTTCGTGTAACAAATGTACGGAGTTTATTACTAATTTCACATAACAAATTAATTATATAACATGGAGAACACTCAACCAAAGACAGGCAAATTTGCTTTAAGATTCGGATTAATTCTTGGTGCAATTAGTATTGTTTTTAGTCTAATGCTATTTTCTTTAGACATGCACTACGAACAAAACACTGCCGCAGGCATTATCGGAATTGTGGTCATGGCCGCTGTAGTTTCAATTGCAATTTTTCAATACAGGAAGGCCAACAACAATGTTTTAACATTATCTCAGGCTTTAAAAGTTGGAATCGGGGTTGCCCTAATCGCTGGGGTTATTGGTGTAATATACCAATACCTATTAGTAAATGTAATTGATGCGAGTTTTATGGAGAAATTCGCTGAGATGCAGCGAGCAAAATTAACCGAAATGGGCAAATTCACCAGTGAAGAAATTGACAAGCAGATTGAAGCCAGCAAAAATTATTTCTGGATAGGTTACCCTATTGCTCTTATCATGAGTCTTTTCTTTGGGTTTATCGTATCACTTATAGCAGGTCTTATTATGAAAAAGGCTCCAAGTGAATACTAATTATTATCTTTGAAACTTAAATCGACTCAGAGATAACGTACATGAATATATCAGTAGTAATACCGCTACTTAACGAATATGAATCATTAAACGAACTTCACGATTGGATTGCTAAGGTTATGCAGTCCAATCGTTTTTCGTATGAAATCATCTTTATTGATGACGGAAGCACTGATGATTCCTGGAAAAAAATCAAAAATCTTTCCCAGAAGGACTCCAATGTAAAAGGAATCCGTTTCTTTAAAAATTATGGTAAATCACAAGCTTTACATGCCGGCTTTAATTTAGCCCAGGGAGATGTGGTTATAACCATGGATGCCGACTTACAAGACAACCCGGAAGAAATACCTGAACTTTTCAATCTTATCATTAAAGAAAAAAATGACTTAGTCTCAGGCTGGAAAAAGAAGCGATACGATTCGGTAATTTCAAAAAATTTACCTTCAAAACTCTTTAATTGGGCGGCAAGAAAAACATCAGGAGTAAAACTTCACGATTTTAACTGCGGCCTCAAAGCCTACAGAAATGAGGTTATTAAAAATATAGATGTATACGGAGAAATGCATCGATATATCCCCGTCTTGGCAAAAAATGCTGGTTTCAAGAATATCAGTGAGAAAGTTGTTCAACATCAAGCCCGAAAATATGGTAAAACTAAATTTGGGATGGAGCGCTTTATTAATGGTTTTCTGGATTTAATTACAATTTGGTTTATATCTAAATTCGGTAAGAGACCTATGCACTTTTTTGGAGCGCTGGGAGTACTCATGTTTTTCATAGGCTTCCTGACAGCTGGATTTATAGGTGTTTCGAAATTATATAAATTATACCACGATTTGCCCACCATACTGGTAACCCAAAACCCTTGGTTTTATATATCTTTGACCACTATGATTATCGGTACTCAGCTCTTCATGGCTGGCTTTTTAGGTGAAATTATCCTAAGAAATAAACGTACCAGTAATGAACGATATAAAATTTCTGAAATGATTAACACATAAGTGTTATGACTTAATAACAATATTTTATGGACATCTCTTTAGAAAAAGTAATGGACAATGCCAAAAAATGGCTTAGCAGTTCATTTGATGCTGATACGAAAAAAGAAGTACAGGATTTAATAAATAATAACCCTGAAGAACTAAAAGAACGATTTTATAAAGATCTTGAATTCGGAACCGGAGGAATGCGGGGGGTAATGGGTGTTGGAACTAATCGTATAAATAAATATACCCTGGGAAAAAACACACAGGGATTAAGCAATTACCTGAAAAAAGTATATCCCGAAGCTGCGCATAAAGTGGCTATTGCCTACGATTGCCGACACAATAGTAATACACTTGCCAAAGTTGTAGCCGATGTTTTGTCTGCAAACGGGATAACCGTATACCTGTTTTCAGAATTACGCCCAACTCCCGAGCTTTCTTTTGCCGTTAAATATTTAGATTGTCAGTGTGGAATTGTATTAACGGCCTCACATAATCCACCCGAATATAACGGATATAAAGTTTATTGGACAGACGGAGGACAAATAGTACCTCCGCAAGATGGTGAAATAATTAATGAGATTAACTCACTCGATTTTACCGATATCAACTTTAATTCAAACGAAAGCTTAATTAAATTTATAGATAAAGACGTTGATGAAGCCTTTATCAATGCTTCCCTTGAAAATGGAAGCTTTAATGCCAAAGGAAAAGATCAGTTTAAAATTGTCTTCACCTCACTTCACGGAACCTCAATAACGACGGTTCCCGAAGTCCTAAAAAGAGCAGGATTTGATGTTCATATTGTTGAAGAACAAGCGAAACCGGATGGTAACTTCCCTACTGTTCAATCTCCAAACCCTGAAGAACCTGAAGCCTTGACAATGGCACTTAAAATGGCCGATGAAATAGATGCTGACATGGTCGTTGGTACCGATCCGGACTGTGATCGTCTGGGCATCGCGGTTAGAGACCTCCACGGTAAAATGATTTTACTTAACGGTAATCAGACTATGGTGATGATGACTAAGTTTTTATTAGATCAATGGAAAAGGAAAGATCAAATAAAAGGTAACGAATTTATAGCCTCAACAATCGTATCTACGCCAATGATGAATGAACTGGCAAATGCTTACGGGGTAGAATACAAAATTGGACTTACCGGTTTTAAATGGATTGCTAAAATGATTAAAGACCATCCAGAACAACCTTTCATTGGAGGTGGTGAAGAAAGTTTCGGATTTATGGTTGGTGATTTCGTTAGAGATAAAGATGCGGTAACCGCTACCCTACTCGCCTGTGAAATTGCTGCTGAAGCCAAAGCGAATAAAAGCTCCTTTTATAAAGACCTGCTACAGGCATACGTAGATTACGGTTTTTATAAAGAAAAGTTGATTTCAATTACGAAAAAAGGAATTAGTGGTGCAGAAGAAATTAAAAAAATGATGATCGATTTAAGAGAGAAACCTGTTCAATCTATAGATGGCTCTAAAGTTCTCAAAATTGAAGATTATAGCACTTCCATTTCCTACAACCTACAATCCGGAGTTAAGGAATCTATTCAAATTCCAAAGTCTAATGTTCTAATATATTACACTGAAGACGGAACAAAAATAGCAGCCAGACCAAGTGGTACCGAGCCAAAGATCAAGTTTTATATTAGTGTAAATAAGCCTTTAGAATCAATAGACGACTTTGAAGCTACCCAGAATGAACTCGATAGCAAAATTGACCGTATTATCAAAGAACTGAACTTCAATTAATGGATTATTTCAAAAAAATACTAGGCTTTGCCAAACCTTACAAAAGGTATGCGTATTTAAACATCTTCTTTAATATCCTTTACGCGTTATTCGGAACATTGTCATTTGTAGCATTGGTTCCAGTATTAAAAGTAATTTTTGGTGATAAAAAAGAAGTATATACCAAACCCGTATATGAAGGACTCGGATCTTTAAAAGATTATACCCAAGATTACCTGAATTATGAGTTATCAACACTGATAACAACTTATGGCAGTTTTAAAGTTCTGATGCTAATGGTCGGCATCATCATTTCTTTATTTTTATTAAAAAACATATCGAATTACATGGCGATGTACTACATTACATTTTTACGTAATGGAGTTTTAAAAGATATCCGTAATGCCATGTACAATAAGGTAGTTGCGCTACCGCTTTCGTTTTATTCAGAAAAGAGAAAAGGTGACACTATTTCAAAAATAAGCGCAGATGTAGAAGAGGTAAGAAACTCACTATTATCTGTACTGGAAATGATTGTACGAGAGCCCTTAACGATATTATTCTCGTTAATTGCCATGTTTGTTTTTAGCATGAAGTTAACCTTATTTGTGTTCGTATTTATTCCAATATCTGGATTTCTAATTTCTAAAATTGGTAAATCTCTTAAAAAGAAATCCGTAAAAGTACAGCAAGAACAAGGTATATTTCTTTCCATCCTTGAAGAAACAATGTCGGGACTAAGAATCATTAAGGCATTTAATGCAGAAGATGCTTTTCAAAAAAAGTTTGAAGCTTCCAATGAGCGATATTACCGATTCTCAAACTCCGTTTTGAACCGACAGAATCTAGCTTCCCCAATGAGTGAACTTATGGGAATCATCGTTATCGGCATATTATTGGTATATGGTGGATATCTGGTTTTCATTGACGATAGTATGGAAGCAAGTTTTTTTATAGGATATATCACTCTTGCTTATAATATACTCACACCGGCAAAAGGAATTTCGAAGGCAAGCTATAGCTTAAAAAGAGGTAACGGAGCAGCAGAAAGGATTCTGGAACTACTAAACACCGAAAATCCCATTAAGGACGCTCCTGATGCCATTGTTAAAAACAGTTTCGAAAAAGAAATACGCATTAACAATATATCGTTCAAATATGAAAACGATTATGTCCTTAAAAACTTTTCTGCAACGATTCCTAAAGGTAAAACTATTGCCTTGGTTGGTCAATCCGGTAGCGGAAAAAGCACCATAGCCAATCTTATTACACGATTTTATGATATCGATGAAGGAAGTATCGAAATTGATAATATCAACATCAAACAAATAACCAAGCATTCCTTACACTCTTTAATGGGAGTTGTTTCTCAGGACTCTATTCTATTTAATGATACGGTAGCCAACAATATAAAACTAGGAAAGCCGGATGCTACCGATGACGAAATATTAGAAGCAGCCAAAATTGCGAATGCGTATGAATTCATAAAAGATTTGCCAAATGGTTTTGACACAAACGTAGGAGATGCGGGTGGAAAACTAAGTGGCGGACAGAAACAACGTTTATCGATTGCCCGGGCAGTTTTGAAGAACCCCCCTATTATGATTCTCGACGAGGCTACTTCTGCCCTGGATACTGAAAGCGAAAAACTTGTTCAAAAGGCTCTGGAAAACATGATGTTGAACAGAACTTCTGTGGTTATTGCCCATAGACTATCTACTATACAAAACGCTGATCAAATTATTGTTATGCAGAAAGGAGAAATTGTAGAGCAAGGAACACACAATGAATTGCTCAACCTAAAAGGAACCTACAGAAAATTGGTTGAAATGCAATCCTTTGAATAAAAATAAAAAAGGATGTAACCTTTGAAAGCTACATCCTAACCAAAATAATGCAATATAATATAGTGGTATTTGGGGTCTAGGTTGTATTATTAACAATACTAAAATATAAAAAATATGTATTTCATCGTGAGAAAAATACCGTTTTTCGATGAAATGCATAGTTTTCAACAAGTTATTAACAATTAAACACACATTTTAAACGCTAAAATATTTTCAGAGTCTAAAAAGAAAAATTAAGGTAATTTGACACAGGAATCTGTTTTTATCGAACAACTTAAAAATAAGAAAACGCAACAACATGCGTTCAGAGACCTTATTACCCAAAATAAACAACGCCTATACTGGCATATTCGTAGAATCGTTTTAAATCATGATGATGCTGATGACGTGTTACAAAATACCTTTATTAAAGCCTATAGAAATATCGACAATTTTAAAGGCGACAGTTCGATTTATACTTGGCTATACCGTATAGCAACTAACGAATCAATTACTCTCCTGAACAGTAAAGCCAAAAAACTAAACATTACCAACGAAGAACTTCAGGAATCTATAGTAAATAACCTGGAAGCTGACATCTATTTTGATGGTAGTGAAATAGAACTCAAATTACAAAGAGCAATTGCCGCACTTCCGGAAAAACAGCGTCTTGTTTTTAACATGAAATATTACGATAGTTTAAAATACGATGACATTTCTGAAATTTTAGGAACCTCTGTAGGAGCCCTAAAAGCATCCTATCATCATGCCGTTAAGAAAATTGAAGAATTTTTAACCAGTGATTAAACTTTTTAATAAATAAAAAGTCAAACAAACGTGTTGAGAAAGAACAATTTACATAAAGCCAATAACTTCAAGATCCCTAAAGGGTATTTTGACAACCTTGAAGATGATATTTTCGATAAAATATCAACTCAGGAGTGTCATATCCCCCGGACTTATAGTTTTAAAACACCTAAAGGCTATTTTAACAATATTGAAGATCGGGTGGAAACACAATTACCATCTGATAAAAGTATTATTTCTCTTTACCAGCGTAACAAAACCCGATTTATTACGGTGGCTAGCATAGCTGCTGTTTTTATATTGGTTCTTAGTATTATTAATCCTTTCGCCCCAAAAACAAGTATGGAAAATATACCCGTAACTGAGGTGGAAGAATATATCAACACGAACTATACCAGTTTATTCAGTTTAGATATTGAAGATTATTTTTCTTCCGAAGAAGAAATTGATCAGGTTCAAATACTAAACAACACAATAACGGAAGAAGAATTAATTGAATACTTAAATGAAAATATAGATCCTTACGAGGAGCTAACCATAACCCAATAAAATGAAAAAGTTATTTACATTATTTGCTATATGTTTCTTTGTATCAGTGCTTCAGGCACAAGAAAGTAAACATGAAAAAATCAAAGCACTTAAAGTAGCCTTCATAACCGAAAAACTTGCTCTTACAACCCAAGAGGCAGAAAGCTTTTGGCCTATTTACAACTCATATGACGAAACCATGCATAAATTGAAGTATGAAGAAATGGGTAAAATAAAAAAAACTTTAAAAGAAACTCCGCTGGAGGACCTATCTGAATCTAAAGCCAAAAAAATGTATCAGGAATGGCTATCTCTGGAAAACCATATGTGTTCCAACAGAAGAAATATGCTAACCAAGCTGGAAGCTGTACTACCTTACAGCAAAATAATGATGCTTCAAAGGGCAGAATGGGAATTTCACCGAAAACTGATCGATCAGTTAAGAAGTGAGAGACGAAAGGGTAAAGAGAGAAAAGAATAAAAAAAGCGGCAAATGCCGCTTTTTTTATTCTCTAAGGGTAAGCTTTGCTATTCTATTATTACCCGCTGCATAGGCAACAGAATCGTTTAAAAATCTTAGGGTATAAAAACTTTCATCGGAAAGATGTTTCCACGTTACACCGCCATCCTTACTATAATCTATACCTTTAAAGCCTAAGGCTACTATTTCTTTGGCCATCCCTCCTGGCACATACTGAACACACGATCTATATCCCGGTGCTTGACCGCTTGCTACTAATTTCCAGGTTTTGCCTCCATCATTGGTTACAGCCTTATTGGCAATAGAGTCATTTGGTTCTTTAAAACTTCCGCCTATAACGATCCCATTAGTATCATCATAAAAATCAACAGAATAGATACCTTTAGCATCTCCAGTTACAATTGGCGTATCAAAAACCTCCCATGTTTCACCTTTATCAGGAGAATACAAAACCCTGCTTTTTGTACCTCCGGTAACAATCCAGGTTTTATCACCAACCACCTTAATATTGGTATCACTGGCAGCAAATGCAGCCTCTCCCTCTGCTGCCGTTGGTAGAATATCACAGGTTAACTTTCTCCATGTTTTGCCTCCATCACGAGTGATTATTATCGAAATACAATCTTCGACAGGATCCCCCATCGCAATTCCCTCCAAATCATTCCAAAATGTCATACTATCATAAAACACTTTTTCGTGCTCCTCCTTATACACCAAATCTAATTGACCGTTATCTCCGGTTTTTATTAGAATTGCTGGATTTGCTATAGACAACATATAAAAGTCAGAAGAGGTGCTGGCAACTGCTCTAAATTCAATATCCAATGAATCAAATTCAACCGTTGATGTTCTGGTCGTCTTTGAATCTGTGTTATAAATTCCATAGGTGTTCTTCGAACCTGCAAATGCCAGATTTCCTTGCATAATGGTGATTGCGCGAATACTTAATTCCCCATCATAAATTTCAACAATATCAACCTCAGAAATATCACGAGCTACATAATCTGCTTCTTTTTCAGGTGTGTCTTTAATTTCGTCAATTTCCTCTGTCTCTTCTTCTTTTACCTCTTCCTTTTCCTTTTGTAATTGCTTACAAGAAACTACCAGCATAAGTAATACCAGCGGTAAGAGCATAAGTTTTTTCATCTGTTTCATTTTTATTAATTTATAGAGTTCTTTTTAAACCGAATTTTACACCTGGGTAACTAAAACTTATTTTAATATAACTTTTATAAATGAGTTTAATCAAAAATAATACATTCAACGTAAAACCCTACCTTTGTCGCGCAATTAAATACTTATGAGATTACATAGAAATTTGGTTTTTGCGGTAATTGATGGACTCCATCTCATTTTTAATGAAAATGAATATGCCGACAAAGTTGTTGAGAAACTCTTAAAGAGAGATAAACGATGGGGGGCGCGAGATCGCGGCTTTATAGCCGAAACAGTATACGAAATTGTTCGCTGGAAACGTTTGTATGCAGAAATAGCTGAAGTTAAAGAACCATATCGCCGAGATAACCTTTGGCGAATTTTTGCCGTTTGGGCGGTATTAAGAGGAATTCAGCTACCTGATTGGAAGCAATTAACAGGCACACCTGCCCGTAGAATTAAAGGTAAATTCGATGAGCTTTCTAAAACAAGAAAATTTAGAGAATCGATCCCCGATTGGCTGGATGATTTAGGAACACAGGAATTAGGAAGTGAACTCTGGACTAAAGAAATAGCCGCCTTAAATGAACAAGCAACAGTTATTCTAAGAGTAAACACCCTGAAAACCAACAAAGAAAAACTACAAGGAATTCTATTTGATAATGATATAGAGACCATATCCATCAAAGGGTATCCAGATGCATTGCAACTTAAAGAGCGTGCGAATGTTTTTACCACTCAAGCTTTTAAGGATGGTCTTTTTGAAGTTCAGGATGCTTCTTCGCAGCTGGTCTCAAGTTTTTTAGACGTAAGCCCGGGTATGCGCGTTGCAGATGCATGTGCAGGCGCAGGAGGAAAGTCTCTCCATTTAGCGGCCCTTATGGAAAATAAAGGACAAGTGATTTCGATGGATATCTATGGCAACAAACTCAAAGAATTAAAACGAAGAGCTAAACGAAACAGTGCTCATAATATCGAAACAAGAGAAATTGACTCCACGAAAGTTATTAAAAAACTTCATGGTAAAATGGACCGTGTGCTCATCGATGCCCCATGTAGTGGATTAGGAGTTCTTCGCCGAAATCCGGATGCCAAATGGAAATTACAACCCGATTTTATAGAAGATATTAAAGAAACGCAAAAGCAAATCTTACAGGATTATTCTAAAATGGTAAAACCCGGTGGCAAAATGGTCTATGCTACTTGCTCCATTTTACCATCAGAAAATCAGGAACAGGTAGAAACGTTCTTAAAATCAGATTCTGGTACCGATTTTAAGCTAATAGAAGACAAAAAAATATTGGCGCATCAATCAGGTTTTGACGGATTTTATATGGCGCTGTTAGAACGAAAAGCATAACAACACCTTAATTTTAAAAATCCCGCTTTTTGCGGGATTTTTTATTGCGGTTATTTTCTTATAAATGGTTAAATTTGCGCTTTAAATAACAACACAACAAACATCATTTTTATGATCCTTTTCTTCGGTAATCCAAAAACCAAAGTTTACGCAGTTCAAACCGACAGTGAACTAAATTCAGAAGACATCTCAAAATTAGTTTGGCTATTCGGTAATCAATCACAAATTGCATCACAAAACATTGATGCTTACTTCATTGGCCCAAGAGCTGCCATGATTACGCCTTGGAGTACCAACGCGGTCGAGATCACTCAGAATATGGGTATTTCCGGTATCAAAAGAATTGAAGAATATTTTGCTTCTACGGAAGGTGACAAAGATTATGATCCGATGCTTTCTCAAAAATACACAGCACTAGATCAAAACATATTCACCATTGATATTGAACCAGAGCCAATAATTGAGATTGAAGACATTGCTGCCTACAACATTAAGGAAGGATTAGCTTTAAGTGATGAAGAGATTGAATATCTGAATAAACTTTCTGCGAAACTGGAAAGAAAGCTTACGGACTCAGAAGTTTTTGGATTTTCTCAAGTAAATTCAGAACATTGTCGCCATAAAATTTTCAATGGTACCTTTGTAATTGATGGTGAAGAGAAACCTTCTTCGCTCTTCAAATTAATTAGAAAAACATCTGAAACCCATCCTAATGATATTGTATCTGCATATAAAGACAATGTAGCGTTTATTAAAGGACCGAAAGTGCAACAGTTCGCTCCAAAGAGTGCTGATAAACCTGATTTTTATCAAGTAAAAGACTATGATTCGGTTATCTCTCTAAAAGCAGAAACACATAACTTCCCTACTACTGTAGAACCATTTAATGGTGCAGCAACAGGTAGTGGTGGTGAAATCCGGGATCGTTTGGCAGGTGGTAAAGGATCATTACCTCTAGCTGGAACGGCAGTTTACATGACTTCCTACTCCAGATTAGAGGAGAACCGTCCTTGGGAACAAGCAATGAATGAGCGTAAATGGTTATATCAAACACCTATGGACATTTTAATCAAAGCTTCCAATGGAGCTTCTGATTTTGGAAATAAGTTCGGACAACCGTTAATTACAGGATCCGTTTTAACCTTTGAGCATGAGGAGGAAGCGAGAAAACTTGGATTTGATAAAGTAATTATGCTCGCCGGTGGTATCGGATACGGTAAAGAAAATCAATCCATAAAAGCTACACCTGAAAAAGGAGATAAAATAGTCATCCTGGGTGGCGAAAACTACCGCATTGGTATGGGAGGAGCAGCTGTCTCGTCGGCTGACACCGGTGAATTTGAAAGCGGTATCGAATTAAATGCTGTTCAACGGTCAAACCCAGAAATGCAAAAACGTGCCGCCAACGCTATTCGTGGAATGGTAGAAAGTGATGAAAATGATATTGTTTCCATTCACGACCACGGAGCTGGTGGACACCTTAACTGTTTATCTGAACTCGTCGAAGAAACAGGTGGAAAAATTGATCTTGACAAACTTCCCGTTGGAGATCCCACATTATCAGCCAAAGAAATTATTGGAAATGAGAGTCAGGAACGTATGGGATTAGTTATCTCTCAAGAAAAAATAGATAAATTAAAAAAGATCGCAGATCGTGAACGTTCCCCTATGTATGAAGTAGGTGATGTAACCGGCGATCATAGATTTACATTTGAATCTTCATCTAATGGTGATAAACCTATGGATTTTGAACTTTCTGATATGTTTGGAAGTTCACCAAAAACCATTATGAATGACACAAATATTAAACGTAATTATAAAGATCCAGATTATACCACTGAAAAAGTGGAAGAATATCTTCAACAGGTTTTACAGTTAGAAGCTGTTGCCTGTAAAGACTGGTTAACAAATAAAGTAGACCGTTGTGTAGGTGGTCGTGTTGCCAAACAGCAATGTACTGGTCCACTGCAATTACCTCTTAACAACTGCGGTGTTATGGCCCTGGACTTTCGGGGTAAAGAAGGAATTGCTACCTCAATAGGCCACTCCCCTGTTTCTGCCCTGGTAGACCCGGTTGCAGGTAGTAGAAATTCTATTGCAGAGTCATTAACCAATATTGTTTGGGCTCCATTAAAAGATGGACTAAAAAGCATATCGCTTTCAGCTAACTGGATGTGGCCATGCAAAAATGAAGGAGAGGATGCTCGCCTTTATGATGCTGTTGAAGGTTGTTCAGACTTTGCAATCGAACTGGGAATTAATATTCCAACAGGAAAAGACTCCCTCTCAATGAAACAAAAATATCCAAATGAGGAAGTCATAGCCCCGGGGACTGTTATTATTTCTGCAGCTGCGAATTGCAACGATATTAATAAAGTAGTTGAGCCAGTTTTGAAGAAAGACGGTGGAAACATCTATTATATTAATCTATCCCAAGATAATTTTAAATTAGGAGGCTCTTCTTTCAATCAGATCTTAAATGTGATTGGTAAGGAAACGCCAACCATTAAAGATGCTGCTAAATTTAAAACCATCTTCAATACGATACAAAAATTAATCAAAGAAGATAGCATTAAGGCTGGACATGATGTTGCCAGCGGAGGACTTATAACTACCTTATTAGAATTATGTTTCGCGGATAACAATCTGGGAGCAAAACTAGATTTAAGTGTGCTGGGGAATTCAGACTCAATTCAAGTGCTATTCTCAGAAAATGCAGGTATTGTATTCCAGGCTCAGTCATCTGTAGAAGACACCCTGCGTGACAATGGAATAGAATTCTTCAACATAGGGAATGCTAATCAATCTGGTATAGTTGACATAATCAATAATGAAGATTCTTTTAGCTTCAATGTTTCGGAATACAGAGATATATGGTACAAAACCTCTTATCTGTTAGATCAAAAACAAACGGCAAATAACCTTGCTAAAGATCGATTTGACAATTATAAAAATCAAGCGCTACAATACGATTTCCCTGATAATTTTACGGGAAAATTAAGTGATGTAGTTCAGTTGTCAGGTCAAACCCATTCCAGACCTAAAGCTGCAATCCTAAGAGAAAAAGGTAGTAATTCTGAACGCGAAATGGCAAATGCTATGTATTTAGCCGGTTTTGATGTCAAGGATGTTCACATGACCGATTTAATCTCAGGTCGCGAAACTCTGGAAGATGTTCAGTTTATTGGAGCTGTTGGTGGATTTTCAAATTCTGATGTTCTGGGAAGTGCCAAAGGATGGGCTGGTGCATTCTTATACAACGAAAAAGCAAATAATGCACTTAAGAAATTCTTCGATAGAGAGGACACCCTATCTGTAGGTATTTGTAACGGTTGTCAGCTGTTCATGGAATTGGAAGTTATTAACCCTGAACATGAGGTTCACGGAAAAATGACATACAACGATTCTCATAAACACGAAAGTTCATTCACCTCTGTTAAAGTTCAGGAGAATAATTCTGTTATGCTCTCTACTTTAACAGGAACAACTCTTGGAGTATGGATTTCTCATGGAGAAGGTAAATTCCAATTGCCACTTTCAGAAGATCAATATAATATAGTTGCAAAATACGGATACGAAGGGTATCCTTCTAACCCTAATGGCTCAGATTATAACACTGCCATGCTTTGTGATAAAACGGGAAGACATTTAGTGACAATGCCTCACATTGAACGATCCATATTCCAATGGAACTGGGCTAATTACCCTGATGGTCGCAAAGATGAAGTTTCACCATGGTTAGAAGCCTTTGTAAATGCAAGAAAATGGCTTGAAAACAAATAAATTAAAAATATAGAATGTTAAATATTAAGGAGTTGCTAATAAGTAACTCCTTTTTTTATGACATCTATTGAAATTAAAGGGCATTTTTTATATTTTGCAATTCTCTTAATCTCATATAGATATGAATAAAGTTACCCGATTGTTTGACATTCCTTATTTTCAACTAGAAAAATTCAATTTAGAAGATGCTTTGGTTTCAAAGCATAATAACAATTGGGTAAAAACTTCTTCACAGGAATACATAGACAATGCCAATAAAATCAGTAGAGCATTATTAAGAATGGGGGTAAATGCCAATGATAAAATAGCAATTATCTCTTCTACAAATCGAACTGAATGGCATATAATGGATATTGGTATTTTACAAACAGGAGCTCAAAACGTCCCGATTTACCCTACCATTTCCGAGGAGGATTATGAATATGTTTTAAATCACTCTGAGTCAATATACTGCTTTGTTTCGGACGAAGAAGTGCTTACCAAGGTTCGGGCCATACAAAATAATGTTCCTAGCCTAAAAGAAGTTTACAGCTTCAATCATATTGAAGGATGTAAACATTGGAGTGAAGTTTTAGAGCTAGGAGAAGATGACAGCAATCAAAGTGATGTTGAAGCTTGTAAAGACAAAGTTCAACCAGATGATTTAGCTACCCTTATTTATACCTCAGGAACTACAGGTAGACCCAAAGGAGTAATGCTCACGCATCGAAATATTGTCTCAAATGTGGTTGATAGTGAAGAACGCGTTCCTTTAGACCCTAAAGATAAAGCATTAAGCTTTTTACCAATCTGTCATATCTTTGAAAGAATGGTTGTTTACTTATACCAATATTGTGGTATTCGCATCCACTTTGCAGAATCTATCGATAAAATAAGTGAGAATTTAAAAGAGGTTCAACCTCATGTCATGACCGTTGTGCCGAGACTCACCGAAAAAGTTTTCGATAAAATCTATGCAAAGGGATCGGAGTTAAGTGGAATAAAAAAGAAACTATTCTTTTGGGCATTGGAATTAGGAGAAGAGTTTGAACCCTATGGTGATAACGGATGGTGGTATGAAAAAAAATTAAGTATTGCGAGAAAGCTCATTTTTAGCAAATGGCAGGAAGGATTAGGCGGACATCTTAAAATAATGGTATCCGGAAGTGCTGCGCTTCAACCAAGACTAGCTCGAATATTTGCAGCTGCAGGGATCCCGATTATGGAAGGTTATGGCCTTACAGAAACCTCACCGGTAATAGCTGTCAATGATCAACGTAACCGAGGATGGAAAATTGGAACTGTTGGTAAAATGCTTCCGAATGTCGATGTGAAAATAGCAGATGATGGAGAAATTCTGTGTAAAGGACCTAATGTAATGGCTGGCTATTATAAAGACCCTGAAAAAACAGCTGGCGTAATGACCGACGGTTATTTTCATACCGGCGATATCGGAGAAATTGATGAAGAAGGCTTCCTGAAAATTACGGATCGTAAAAAAGAAATGTTTAAAACTTCCGGAGGGAAGTACGTTGCTCCTCAACTCATTGAAAATGAAATGAAGCAATCTCGTTTTATAGAACAAATAATGGTTGTAGGTGAAGGTGAGAAAATGCCAGGGGCCCTAATCCAGCCAAATTTTGAATTTGTGGAAGAATGGGCCAGACGTCATAACGTTGATCTGGGAAATAGCCTCGAAGCTATCAGTAAAAATGAGGCTTTAATAGAACGCATTCAAGAAGAAGTTGATGTATTTAACACACACTTTGGTAAATGGGAGCGCGTCAAAGTATTTAAATTAACTCCTGATGTATGGAGTATCGAAGCTGGG
Source organism: Zhouia amylolytica AD3 (assembly GCF_000511935.2). Lineage (NCBI taxonomy): Bacteria > Pseudomonadati > Bacteroidota > Flavobacteriia > Flavobacteriales > Flavobacteriaceae > Zhouia > Zhouia amylolytica. The sequence continues at coordinate 816,997 of NZ_AYXY01000019.1, forward strand.
CATCTTACGCCTACCATGAAACTTAAAAGGAAAGTAATTAAAGAAAAGTACATGGATCTTTACAATGAGATCTATGGACGTTAACCAACACTTATATATAACTCCTCTTTTTTAAGAGGAGTTTTTTGTATCGTTTACTTCAGATCATTAACACAATTTTATTTTTATTTATTATGCATGCATAGTATTTTTTATTATATTTGAGGAATGCATAACTAAAATAAATGAAAGATAAAACGATAGATTATGCCTTAAGGGCAACTTGGCAAGCTGTGGCCAGAATGTATAATGAAGAAGCAGCAAAATTCGACACCACAATGGCTACAGGCTTTACCCTGTTAAGTGTTGACCCTGAAAAAGGAACCCCTTCTACTTCCTTAGGACCTAAAATGGGTATGGAATCAACAAGTTTATCCCGTATCCTGAAAAACATGGAAGAGAAAGGTCTTATTCGTCGTAAACCCAATCCGGATGATGGTAGAAGCGTATTAATTTGCTTAACTCCTTTCGGGAAAGAAAAAAGAGAGATCTCCAAAGCTGTAGTGTTAAGGTTTAATGATGTCGTTAAATCAGCAGTAACAGAAGAACAACTAGACGGCTTTTTTAGTGTAATGGAAGTAATTAATGAACTCATTACTGAAAAAAAAGTTTACACCAAAGAAATTAAAACAGATCAATCATAAGAGGCCATTACATCATAATTAAGATATAATGGCCTTGTCATCTTTAAACTATAAAAACGAAAACATGACACGAAGAATTAATAAAGTTGCTGTAATTGGCTCCGGAATAATGGGGAGTGGAATTGCATGTCACTTTGCCAACATTGGCGTTGAGGTTTTGTTATTAGATATTGTTCCCCGTGAACTTAATGAAAAGGAAATAGCAAAAGGTTTAACATTAGAAAGTACCACGGTACGAAACAGAATGGTAAATGATAATCTTGCCAATGCACTTAAGTCAAAACCGTCACCAATTTATCATAAAAAGTTTGCCGATAGAATTCAAACTGGCAACCTTGAGGATGACTTAAAGAAAATTGCTGATGTAGACTGGATTATAGAAGTTGTAGTAGAACGTTTAGACATAAAAAAGAAGGTGTTTGAACAAATTGAGCAATATAGAACGCCTGGAACCCTGATTACTTCAAACACTTCTGGTATTCCCATTGCTTTTATGAATGAAGGAAGAAGTGAAGATTTCCAAAAGCATTTTGCTGTTACCCACTTCTTCAACCCTCCGCGTTATTTAAAATTATTTGAAGTTGTTCCTGGTCCTGATTGTAATGAAGAAGTTACCGGGTTCCTAATGAAATATGGAGAAAAATTTCTTGGAAAAACTTCTGTCTTAGCCAAAGACACTCCTGCTTTTATCGGAAACCGAATTGGTATTTTTGGAATTCAAAGTTTATTCCATCAGGTAAAAGAATTAGGATTAACTGTAGAAGAAGTTGATAAATTAACTGGTCCTGTCATTGGAAGACCTAAATCTGCCACGTTTCGTACGGTTGATGTAGTTGGTCTTGACACCTTAGTACATGTGGCTAATGGGATTTATGAAAACTGTCCGGAAGATGAAGCACATGAGCTCTTTAAATTACCTGGCTTTATTCAATCCATGATGGATAACAAATGGTTAGGAAGTAAGACAGGACAAGGGTTTTACAAAAAAATTAAAGGAGATGACGGTCAAAGTGAAATTCTTTCCTTAGACTTAGACACACTGGAGTACCGCAAAAAGAAAAAAGCTTCTTTTGCTACCCTAGAACTCACCAAAACGATAGATAAACCAATTGACAGATTTAAAGTACTGGTTGGAGGAAAAGACAAAGCCGGTGAATTCTACCGCAAAAATTTTGCTGCCCTTTTCGCCTATGTTCAAAACCGAATCCCCGAAATATCAGATGAATTATACCGTATCGACGATGCCATGAAAGCTGGTTTTGGATGGGAAAATGGACCATTCGAAATTTGGGATGCCATAGGGGTGGAAAAAGGAATAGAACTGATGAAAGCCGAGGGTTATCAACCAGCTGTATGGGTAGAGGAAATGATAACCGGAGGGAATACTTCCTTCTACACTGTTAAAGACGGAGCCACATACTATTACGATATACCATCGAAACAGCACATAAAAAAACCTGGACAGGACGCTTTCATTATTCTGGATAACATCCGAAAATCTAACGAGGTTTTCAAAAATAGTGGTGTCGTTATTGAAGACCTAGGCGATGGAATTTTGAATTGTGAATTTCAATCCAAAATGAATACCATTGGAGGTGATGTCCTTGCAGGTATTAATAAAGCAATCGACCTTGCTGAAAAAGATTTTCAGGGACTGGTAGTTGGTAATCAGGGAGCCAACTTTTCTGTTGGAGCCAATATCGGAATGATCTTCATGATGGCGGTTGAACAAGAATACGATGAACTCAATATGGCCATCAAAATGTTCCAGGATACCATGATGCGTATGAGATACTCCTCTATCCCAACCATTTCTGCCCCACACGGAATGACATTAGGTGGTGGTTGTGAGCTCTCGCTACATGCCGATAAAATTGTTGCAGCAGCAGAAACCTATATCGGACTCGTTGAATTTGGTGTAGGTGTAATTCCTGGTGGGGGGGGATCAAAAGAAATGACCCTTAGAGCCTCTGACCTTTTTAGAAAAGACGATGTTGAATTAAATGTACTGAGAGAACATTTTCTAACGATAGGAATGGCTAAAGTTTCAACCTCAGCTTATGAAGCATATGACCTAAACATTCTTCAAAAAGGTAAAGATGTGGTGGTTGTTAATAAAGACAGGCAAATTGCCGAAGCAAAAAAACACGCACTATTGTTAGCTGAAGCAGGATACACAAAACCGATTCAGCGAACAGATGTAAAAGTGCTCGGTAAACAAGCTCTGGGAATGTTTTTAGTGGGTACCGACTCCATGAACGCCGGTAATTATATTTCTGATCACGATAAAAAAATCGCAAACAAATTAGCTTATGTAATGGCTGGTGGTGATCTATCAGAAGCGAGTTATGTATCAGAGCAATATTTATTAGATATCGAACGTGAAGCTTTCTTATCCCTTTGTACAGAAAGAAAAACTTTAGAGCGTATACAGCATATGTTAAAGACTGGAAAACCTTTACGTAACTAGAAAACAGCATAAAGAACTATAACAAAAAAGTCTATTTTCTATTCTCTTGAATCTAAAATTATAAAAATGAAAACAGCATATATAGTAAAAGCATATAGAACCGCAGTAGGAAAAGCTCCGAGAGGTTTGTTCCGTTTTAAACGTCCAGATGAATTAGCTGCGGAAACCATCCAATACATGATGGAAAAAGTTCCAGAACTTGATAAAAGTAGAATTGATGATGTCATCGTTGGTAATGCAATGCCTGAAGCCGAACAAGGACTTAATGTAGGACGATTAATTTCATTAATGGGATTAAAAACAGAAGAGGTTCCGGGAGTGACAGTGAATAGATATTGTGCCTCAGGCTTAGAGACAATTGGAATAGCGACCGCTAAAATACAGACAGGTATGGCCGATTGTATTATTGCAGGAGGTGCAGAAAGCATGAGCTTTATCCCAATGGGCGGTTACAAACCGGTACCGGATTATAAGTTAGCCAAAGAAGGACACGAAGACTATTATTGGGGCATGGGGTTAACTGCCGAAGCGGTTGCTAATGAGTACAATGTTTCCAGAGCCGATCAGGATGAATTCGCCTATAACTCACACCAAAAAGCGCTAAACGCCATTAAAGAAGGTAAATTTAAAGATCAAATTGTTCCAATCAATATCGAACAGGTTTACGTCGATGCCAATAATAAAAAAGCTACTAAAAATTATACAGTTGATACCGATGAAGGACCTCGGGCAGATACATCTGTTGAAGCGCTATCCAGGTTAAGGCCTGTGTTCGCTCAAGGAGGTAGTGTAACAGCGGGTAATTCCTCTCAAATGAGTGACGGCGCTGCTTTTGTATTAGTGATGAGTGAAAAAATGGTTAAAGAGTTAAATCTTGAACCTATTGCTCGTTTAGTTTCTTATGCACCTGTGGGGGTTGAACCACGTATAATGGGAATTGGACCAATAAAAGCCATTCCAAAAGCTATAGATCAGGCAGGACTTAAATTAAATGATATCGAACTGATTGAATTGAATGAAGCCTTTGCTTCACAATCATTAGCTGTTATAAGAGAACTCGGTCTGGATCCGGAGATTGTTAACGTGAATGGTGGCGCAATTTCCTTGGGGCATCCATTAGGATGTACCGGAGCCAAACTCTCTGTACAATTGTTTGATGAAATGAGAAGAAGAAAAAACAAATACGGTATTGTAACCATGTGTGTAGGTACCGGTCAGGGAGCAGCTGGAGTTTATGAATTTTTAAATTAATAAGTATTGAGATATGCGAAATGAGCAATGAAATTAATGTTCTCAACAAACAAAACTATCTTCTAACTAAAAACTTTTTAATAAAATGAGCACAGAATCTATAAACAAAAATTTAACTCGCGGTGGCGAATATATTGTGAAGGAAACAAAATCTGAAGATGTTTTTACACCAGAAGATTTTAATGAGGAGCAAAAAATGATGCGGGATTCAGTTATTGAATTTGTCGATCGTGAAATATGGCCAAATAAACCTCGTTTTGAAACTAAAGATTACGCCTTTACTGAAGAATTGATGCGCAAAACTGGGGAATTAGGACTTTTAGGGGTTTCAGTTCCTGAAGCCTATGGTGGCCTGGGAATGGGATTCGTTTCTACCATGTTAGTTTGTGACTACATTTCTGGTACCAGTGGATCTTTTAGTACCGCCTTTGGAGCGCATACTGGTATTGGCACAATGCCGATAACCCTCTACGGAACAGAAGAACAAAAACAAAAATACGTCCCTAAACTAGCTACAGGAGAATGGTTTGGAGCGTATTGCCTCACGGAACCGGGAGCCGGATCAGATGCCAATTCAGGGAAAACCAAAGCCGTCCTTTCAGAAGATGGTTCACATTACAATATCAGTGGTCAGAAAATGTGGATTTCCAATGCTGGTTTCGCTAACTTATTCATTGTTTTTGCCCGTATTGAAGATGATAAAAATATTACAGGTTTTATAGTAGAGAATGATCCTGAAAATGGCATCTCTTTCGGAGAGGAAGAACACAAACTAGGGATTCACTCCTCCTCTACCCGTCAGGTGTTTTTTAATGAAACGAAAGTTCCAGTTGAAAACATGTTATCTGAACGTGGAAACGGTTTTAAAATTGCGATGAACGCTCTAAACATTGGTAGAATCAAACTTGCTGCAGCTTGTTTGGATGCCCAGAGAAGAGTAATTACAGAGGCCGTTAAATATGCCAACGAACGAGTACAATTTAAAACACCTATTGCCAAATTTGGAGCCATTAAGCAAAAGTTAGCTAATATGGCAACGGCGGCTTATGTTGATGAATCTGCTTGTTATCGTGCCGCTAAAGATATCGAAGATCGTATTGCAATCCGTGAAGCAGAAGGAAATTCACATCAGGAGGCCGAATTGAAAGGGGTTGAAGAATATGCCATTGAGTGCTCCATTCTTAAAGTAGCGGTTTCAGAAGACGTTCAGGAATGTACCGATGAAGGTATTCAGATTTTTGGAGGAATGGGCTTTAGTGCAGACACTCCTATGGAATCAGCATGGCGTGATGCTAGAATTTCAAGAATATATGAAGGTACCAATGAAATCAATAGAATGCTTACCGTTGGAATGCTCATTAAAAAAGCTATGAAAGGACAGGTAGATTTATTAGGTCCGGCGATGGCCGTAAAAGATGAGCTAATGGGAATTCCTTCATTTGATACTCCCGACTATTCTGAGCTGTTTGCTGAAGAAAAAGAAATTCTGAAAAAGCTTAAAAAAGCATTCCTGATGATTGCTGGAGCTGCTGTTCAAAAGTACGGTCAGGATTTAGAAGAACATCAGCAATTACTCATGGCTGCTGCAGACATAATGATTGAGATTTATATGGCTGAATCTGCTATTTTAAGAACAGAAAAAAATGCAAAACGATTTGGTGAAGATTCGCAGAAAAATCAAATTGCTATGTCTCAATTATATCTATTCAATGCAGTAGAAAAAATCAATTCTAAAGGGAAAGAAGCTATTATATCCTTTGCCGAAGGCGATGAGCAAAAAATGATGTTGATGGGACTTAAACGTTTTACAAAATACACCAATATGCCAAATATTGTAGCATTGCGAAATCAGGTTGCGGAAAAGTTATCTGAAGAGAATGCCTATATCTTTTAAAAGCTGCTTATTAGCAGGTTTTATATTTTAATTGTTAGCAAAAAAGCCGCTTGATAGCGGCTTTTTATTTTATTGAAGATCTTCTAAAGTTTGTTCATCTTTGGTTAAACTTGAAAAATTCATTGCAGTCTCTATCAATGCCAAATGTGAATAGGCTTGCGGAAAATTCCCAAGTAAGCGTTTGGTTTTAAAGTCAATATCTTCACTGAATAAGCCTAAATGATTACTATATGAAAGTAATTGATTAAATAATTTTTGGGCATGTTCATGCTCGCCAATTTTAAACAAACTATTTATATACCAAAAAGTACAAATGGTAAATGATGAACTTGGCAGGCCAAAATCGTCTTTGTTTTTATATCGATACAATAAACCGTCATTGCTTAATTCTTTACCAATAGCCTTCACTGTGCTAATGTATCTTGGATCTTTAGCATCAATAAAGCCATACGGCTCCATCAATAAAACAGATGCATCCAGATCTTCCGAACCATACGATTGCGTAAAAGCTTGCTTTTTTTCATTCCAGGCATTGGCATATATGTCATTTCTAATACGTTGTTCAAGAATTTCCCATTTTTGAATTTTTGAATCTTTTTTAAGCAACATGGCTACCTGCAGTGCACGCTCAATAGCAACCCAACACAATACCTTCGAAAATGTAAAATGACGTTCTTCAGTTCTAAACTCCCATATCCCCTTATCAGGTTCCATCCAGTGTTTATTAACTACCCAAACGATTCCTTTGGTTATACTCCATAATTCCTCATCGTGCTCTATATCCGTTCTGAAATGCATCAGTTGCTGATGAATCACATCCATCAATATCCCATATATATCATTTTGTCGCTGTTCGAAAGCTGCATTACCTATTCTTACAGGTTTCGACCCTTCATATCCACTAAGATGGTCAAGGGTTCTCTCCGTAAGTTCCTTTTCTCTGTTAATACCATACATGATCTGCAGCTTCTCATCTTTATCAGGCATTAGGTCTATAATAAATCTAAGAAAACGCTTAACCATATTTTTATGACCCAACTCTGAAGATACCTTTATCACCATAGATGCATCTCGAATCCAGCAAAAACGATAATCCCAATTCCTTACTTCTCCAATGGTTTCAGGCAAAGAAGTAGTTGCTGCTGCTAATACAGCTCCGGACTTTTGATAACTTAATAATTTAAGGGTGATAGCACTTCTTTCAATCCAATCACTATATTGATCGTAGAGAGGGATCCGCTCAATCCAGTTTAACCAGTATACTTTGGTTCGTTCTAGCTCCAAATAAACACTTCTTACTGAAGGTTCAAATATTTTTTCGTGATAGGTAATTAAAAAATAGCCATTCCTGTTGAGCTTTATTTCTGTCCCTTCCAATACCTTTTTCTTATTGAAATTGGTGTAAAGGAATAAAGTATCAAAACGCTCATCGTAAGTTAAGCTGGCTATAAAATTAGATTTTTGATATGACTTGGTTCTGCCGATGGCATATTCCAATTTAGGATCGTATTTAACCCTGAAAACCGGAGATCCTGAAACAAGTTTAAAATAACGAACAACCTCTGGTGGAGAATGATACCCGCCCCTATCCTTTTTATAACGGGGCATAAAATCCCTAACTTCAAAAGCGTCCGTCCCATTACTAAAACTAGTCACCAATATACTGGTGCCAGGTAAATAATATTGATCTATATGATAATCATCCGAGACAAGAATTTCAAAACTTCCTCCAATTTTATTATCCAGTAGTTTCGCAAAAACAGATGAAGAATCAAACTCGGGAAGACAACACCAATCCAAAGAGCCGTATTTAGATATCAAAGCTGCACTCCTACAGTTTCCAATTATACCATAATCTAAATTATTCATTAAATTTCTACTTTATAAGTGATTAACCGCCAATTTTTCTTTAAATTAAGGAAATTCTTAATTGTAAACCAAGATTAGTACATGAATAAAACAATTATCGTTTCCAACCGACTTCCTCTACAAGTAAAACTTGAAAATAATAAACTAGATATCAAACCCAGTGTCGGTGGTCTTGCTACCGGAATGAAAAGTGTTCATGCTGATGGTAATGGTATTTGGATTGGTTGGTCAGGTATTACCGATGAAGAACTTACGCCTGAGTTGTCTAAAGACGTACAGACAGCAGTATCCAAAGAAAAATGTGTGTCCGTTCCACTGAATCAACAAGATGTTGAAGATTTTTATTTCGGATTTAGCAATAAAGCATTATGGCCTTTATTTCATTACTTTTTGGAGTATGCCGAATTTGATAAAAATCAATGGGAGTCGTATAAAGAAGTAAATCAAAAATTTGCAGATGTTGTTTTAGCTAATGTTGAAGATGGAGATACGGTTTGGGTCCATGATTATCAACTTCTCTTGTTACCAAAACTTATTAAAGACAAAAAACCAAATACCTCAATTGGCTTCTTTTTACATATCCCATATCCATCCTATGAAATTTTCAGGGTATTCCCATGGCGTGAAGAATTACTCCACGGCATGTTAGGAGCAGATTTACTGGGGTTCCATACCTATGATTATGAACGTCATTTTTTGAGTTCTGTGAAGCGATTACTAAAACTCGAAGTTCGCTTTAACGAAATATCATATTCAGACAGAATTGTAAAAGTGGATTCTTTTCCCATGGGGATCGATTATCAAAAGTTCCACAATGCCGCCTTAAAACATGCGCAACATACCCAGGTAGAAAAAACCGAATTACATCGAAGATTAGAAGATCATATGCAATCTTCTCCTGACGCTAAAATAATTCTATCTATTGATCGATTAGATTATACCAAAGGTATTCCTAACCGTATTAAAGCTTTTGAATACTTCTTGGACAAATACCCGCAATATAGAGAAAAGGTAAGACTGGTTATGCTTGCCGTTCCTTCGCGTTCGAATGTAGATACCTACCAAAAGTTAAAAAGAGAAACTGATGAATTGGTCGGAAGGATAAATGGAAAATTTGCTACCGTTAGCTGGACCCCCATTTGGTATTTTTACCGATCGATGCCTTTTGACAACCTTATAGATTTATACACCTCAGCAGATGTAGCCCTCATTACACCTTTACGGGATGGAATGAACCTCGTTGCAAAGGAATATATCGCAACAAGAGTTAATAATGATGGAGTATTAATCTTAAGTGAAATGGCTGGAGCATCGATAGAAATGAGCGAAGCTATCCTTATTAACCCCACGAGTTATGAAGAAATTGCTGACGCAATAAAAAAAGCCATTGAAATGCCTGTTGAAGAGCAAAAATCGAGAAATCATATTTTACAAAAAAGATTGGCTCGTTATAGTGTCGAAAAATGGGCTGAAGAGTTTTTCAAATCTTTAGATGCCACAAAAACTATTAGAGAAGCCATTGTTGCTAAAAAACTTGGTAATGGTTTAAAAACCAAACTCATTTCGAGATTTAATGATGCAAAAAGAAGACTACTGCTTTTAGATTACGATGGCACCTTGGTTGGATTTAAAAACAACCCTCAGGAAGCCTATCCGGATAATGAACTTTTAACCTTACTCCACGATCTTAATGCAAAAGAAAATACAGACATTGTTATAATCAGTGGTCGTGATAGAGAAACTTTAAGCAAATGGCTCGGTGAAAAAGGATTTAATCTAATTACAGATCATGGCGTCTGGTTAAAACATGCTCATAAAGATTGGGAACCTTTGGAACGTATTAAAAAAGAATGGATGGGCAAAATTCTTCCAATTCTGGAAACATTTGTTGACCGCACACCGGGAACTTTTATAGAAAAGAAAAACTACTCCCTTGCATGGCATTATCGAAAAGCTGACCCTGAGTTGGCCCAAAGAAGAACTGTAGAGTTAAACACTGTTTTAACCAGTTTAATTGCAAACGATGAGCTTTCTGTATTGGAAGGTAATAAGGTGGTTGAAATTAAAAGCAGTAATGTCAATAAAGGAAGAGCAGCAAATCGATTCTTAACTGATAATGGCTACGACTTCATCATGGCTATTGGTGATGACTGGACCGATGAATATATGTTTGAGGAATTGCCGAAGGATGCCAATACCATTAAAGTCGGCTTCAAAAAAACCAAAGCTAAATACTACCTGAAAGACACCGATGAAGTACGAACCCTTCTTAATCAATTAATAGACTAACCTGAATGAAAAAGCAACTTACTTTAATTACTTTACTTTTTTCTTTAACACATTACGCCCAAACAGATACCAAAATCTACGATATCGTTGATGCCGTTTCTGCAGAAAACCTAAAACATGATATCACCAAATTAGCAAACTTTGGCACCAGACATACCCTGAGTGATACTGTTTCAGATAGCAGAGGTATTGGGGCTGCACGACGATGGATAAAGTCAGCTTTTGACAAAATATCCTCAGACTGTAAAGGTTGTCTTGAAGTTTTTTACCAAAAAAACTTTATAAAACAAGGAACTAACAGCCGAATTGTTCATGATGTCTGGGTGGTTAATGTAGTTGCCATACAACGAGGCACTAAATATCCTGACAGATATGTAATTATGAGTGGTGATATTGATTCCCGTGTTTCGGACCCTAATAATTATACTTCTGATGCTCCCGGTGCCAACGATAATGCATCGGGTATGGCAGGGACTCTTGAAGCAGCACGTGTTTTATCAAAGTATCAATTCGACAGTAGCATCATCTATGTAGGTCTTTCCGGAGAAGAACAAGGTCTTTTTGGGGGTAAAGGTCTCGCGGAATATGCCAAATCAAACAATTGGGAAATTATAGGGGTGTTAAATAATGATATGATAGGAAACATCGAAGGAGTTGATGGTGTAATTGACAACAGAACCTTCAGAATTTTTTCGGAACCCATACCTCCTACAGAAACCGAACGGGAACGAAATATGAGAAGATTTTATGGAGGAGAGGTAGACGGTATATCGCGACAACTTGCGCGATATATACATAAAACCACCAAACACTACATGCCGGAAATGAATCCGATGATCATATATAGACTCGATCGATTTGGAAGAGGTGGACATCACAGACCATTTAACGATATGGGGTTTGCTGGTATAAGAATTATGGAAGCCCATGAAAACTACAATAGACAACATCAGGATATAAGATCTGAAAATGGAATTCAATATGGAGATGTTATAGAAGGAGTAAATTTTAGCTATGCTGAAAAATTAACAGCAGTAAATGCAATTAACCTGGCGAGCTTAGCCTGGGCTCCTCCTGCCCCTCTTAATGTGCATATCGGTGGTATCGTTGAACCTTCGGTAAAGTTAAAATGGAGTCCGCCAACAGAAGATGAAGACATTTTAGGTTATAAAATTTATTGGAGAGATACCACCTCACCAACTTGGGACCATAGTAGATTCGTGGGGAACATAAACGAATTTAAACTTGAAGGCATTGTAATAGACAACTTCCTTTTTGGGGTAGCAACAGTTAGTAAAAACGGACATGAAAGTATCGTCACCTTTCCTTCCGGAATCCTGCGATAACCGAATCTCTTATTGAGCTAATTATCGCCCTTATACCTTAATTTCCCAAGTTCTATATTAATGGCCGTTTTTGCCAGAATTGTAAATAAAAAAGCCCCTAATGCCCAAATTCCAATAGTTACACCTATCTCTATAAGAGTAGGTGTATATTCCGCTATTTTACCATAAGGCCCGGGTATAAATCCGGGTACAATTAATCCAAAACCTTTTTCAATCCAAATTCCGATAAAAAGAAGAACACATGCAAAATAAAGTACCCTAAGATTATTTCTTAACTTATGGAAGGTAAGAATAACCGTCGCGGTAACATTCAATGTAATTGCAGTCCAAATCCAGGGTATCAATGCGCTCTTTCCATGCAATCCGAAAAATAAATAATAAGCACTTTCACTATGATGTGTCGGCGCATAAAATTCCTTGAATAATTCAGAAATAAGCATAATGAGATTTACCTGAGCCGCTACCGTAACCACCATAGCAATCTTTTTTATGGTCTTATCTTCGATCTTAAATGCTGTTGAATTCCTGATGATAGCTAATACCAAAATAATTAAAGCCGGACCGGCAGCAAATGCTGAAGCTAAAAACCGAGGCCCCAATAAGGCATTGTTCCAAAAAGGTCGGGCCTGAAGTCCTTGATACAAAAAGGCCGTTACCAGATGAATCCCAACGGCCCAAAACACAGAGATTAAGGCTCCTGGTAGATATACACTATGCTTTGCCTCCCTCCCCTGGTAATGACGAAACAAAATATAAAATGGTATACTAATATTTAGGAATAAATACCCATTTAAGACAATAACATCCCAGGTCAACATCGAACTAGGGAAATTAAATACCCCGATGCCCGGGATCATATGCCATAGTACAGACGGACCGCCCATGTCTGCAATTACGAAGGCAAGGCACATAATTAAAGCGGCTACAGCAAGTCCTTCTCCAATTAACACCGCCTGTTTAAAATCTATATCTTTTAAAACATAGGTTGGCATTACCAACATCACCGCTGCAGCTGCAACTCCAACCAGAAAGGTGAAATTTGAAATATAAAGTCCCCAGCTCACTCTGTCTGTCATTCCTGTTACACTTAACCCCTGGTCTAATTGAATGGAGTAACAATACATTCCTATCAACATTATAAAGGATAGTAACCCCATCCAGATATGATAATTTTTAGAGCCATGCGTTATGACACGCATACTGTCAACCACTAAGCTTTTAAATACTTTGAGCCTTCTCATTACAGATTCAACTTATAATTTATAACTAGTCCATGAAATACCAAAACTTGGGCTCTGTTCCCAGGTCTTCCTTTAATCGAAATACTTTCTTATTTTCTAATACCCACCTAATCGTACTGTTAGGGTCCAATAGATTGCCAAAAATTCTGGCTCCGGTCGGACAAGCCTCAACACAAGCAGGATTTTGACCCGATCTTGACCGTTGTACACAAAATGTACATTTCTCCATCACTCCTTTTTTACGCAGTCTGTTCCCTAAATAATGTTGATTCTTATTAATTTCTTCTTCCGGTACCTCAGGGGTACTCCAATTAAATCTTCTACCATCATAAGGACAAGCTGCCATACAATATCTACACCCCACACACCAGTCATAATCTACTACCACGAGGCCATCGTCTTCACGCCATGTGGCCTGTACCGGACATACATCAACACAAGGGGGATTGTCACAATGAAAACACTGAGTACCTAAATAAAAATGTCCTTCGGCAGGAACTTCGTGATAATAATTGTCGTCTGCTTCTCCAAAATCCAATCCTTTTCCATCTTTCATCTCATGAATGCGTATATATTCCATTTGCGAATTACGATCTTGATTATTCTCTTTTACACAGGCCGTAACACAATCCATATATCCTTGACATTTTGAAATATTAAAAGCATACCCGAATAGTACACCTTCCTGCGCATCTTTAGATGACATTTTAATATTTTTTCCGGTTCGCAATTGATAAGATCGAACTAATCTGTCAACGGTTGCCTTTTTTTCATCATCAGTCATCAATTTGTAATTACCTTTAAATTGCTCCTCCCAATCTATTTGTGCTTTTTCCTTGGCTTCATCCCCTGCTACCATACTACAAGAAGTACTAACTGCTCCCGCTCCAATCATTAAACTGGCAGTTAACTTCCTGAAGGCGGATCTTCTGTCCATCTTCACATCAAAAACCTGCTCAAAACCATCTTTTACTCGTTCCTCTCCAATACCGGCATTACCTCCTGAATCATGAGAGTTACAGCTACCAGATGCATTACCGCAACCACATTTCGAAGAGGCTTTATGTTTCTTTCCGATATTTAATGAAAACCATTTTTTATCACTCATACCTTAATGTTTTTCTTATTCAACTACTTCCTTTCTAAGACCTTTTGGGTATTGAACCTTGCTGGCCATTTAGGTTGAATTGCCGGTTGATGTGGATTATGACAATTAACACATGTCATCGAAACTCTTGGTGGTGCCCAGCCTCCAATACGTTTACCATGCGCTCCTCCTTTCCAATCCTGAAATTGATTACTATGACACTGACTGCACAATTGATAACTTTTATTAAAATCAATACTGGCCCCCGTTAGACTTTTAAGTTCATTCATATTATTTCCATCATGACAAGTAATACAGTTCATTGTTAGCTCCCTTGCATGAATCATTTTTACATCCCAATGAGCTTTTTGATATTCCTCGGAATCTGCTCCCTGCATTTGGTTCAGGGGCTTGGAATGGCATTCTGTGCAGGCATAAGACTTTATGTGTGATTTTCGCTCTGGAATTAAAAAAGAATGGGCTCCCTCCGTAACTTCAACGGTTTTTATGTCACCTAGAAACGCTTCTGATGACAAAGTTGTACCATGATAATTTTTACTCTCTGATTCAATCTTATCATTTATACTATGGTATTCACCCTCCTTATGCTTACAAGACTGAAATTGCATACCTAAAAAAAGTACACCTAGTAAACTGATTATATAATTTAAATTACTCTTCATCATTATTTCTTATAAAGATACCTATGGCTTCGGTCTCATTATTATTTAACACATGACACTGCCTACAATTAACACGTTCAGGATGAGTAACCCTTATTTCCTTTGGAGCAGCAGGACCAGCATGACAAGCCAAACAATTTTCTCTCATTTGAATTTGATGCGGTATAATTGGTGGACTTCCTTCCAAAGCATTATTTACTCCAACTGATGGTGGAAATAGTTTAACAAAATCAGTTTCCTTAAATAAAATGGTTGTTTGCTGAGAAACATGACACTGACGGCAATTCACCATTTCGGGATGTGGTGTAACAGGAGCATAGGCATTAAACTTTTGAACAAAACCTCCATTTTGATGGCATTGCAAACAAGTATTTTCACCGTAACTAAACTCGTTTTTTACCGGGTGTGGTATACTTGGGGGAGCTCCCTGATAGGCTCTGTTATTATAGTATGTACTTAATGATCGCTGATGATTTTCGTCAATCGGCATTTGGGCATAATCAAGTGCATATTCAGAACGCTGAAAAACTCCGCTCTCTGACGGGATAATCGGAGTTACTCTGTTAGCATCTAAAGGTATGTAGGCTTCCTTCAACCCTTCCTGATAGCTATGATTCCATACGACTAAAAAAGCTGAGAAAAGAAGAATAAAAATTGATATGATACCTATTCGTTTTCTCATAACCTTAAGCTTTTTCAACTCTTACAGCACATTTCTTGTAATCAGGCTCTTTAGAAATCGGACAAAAAGAATCTAATGTAATATCATTAATGAGCATGGATTCATCAAAAAACGGAACAAAAACCTGCATAGGAGCCGGAATTCCACGCTGCTTAATGGAAGCAGGCAAAATAATTTCACCTCTCCGGGTTGTGAGTCTTACTTTATCGCCATTTTTAATTTGCATTCGCTCGGCATCATCAGGGTTTAACTCAACATATGCATGAGGCATGGCCTTATGAAGTACAGGTATTCTTCTGGTCATGGAACCCGTATGCCAGTGTTCAACTACCCGTCCGGTATTTAACCAAAATGGATATTCCTGATCAGGTTCTTCAGGTGCTGGTTCATATGGGCGTTGCCAGATTACCGCTTTACCATCAGGTTTACCATAAAAATGAAACGCCTCATTATTTGAGCATGCAGGATCATAAGTAGCATTAAAACGCCATTTAGTAGGCTTCCCTTCTACATAAGGCCACTGCATCCCCGGATTTTCTTTTAATACAGCCAGAGGAGCCATATTATGCTTTTTATTGGCGTGATGTTTACGATACTCTGTATATATCTCCTCAATATGACTTTCCTTTTTGTAGTAGAATTGTTTTTCATATCCCATCCGTTTTGCCACCTCAACAATTTGCCAGGTGTCGCTCATGGCTTCACCGGGAGGGGCTACCATTTGTTCAAAATATTGGGTCCTTCGTTCAGAATTACCATACATCCCTTCCCGTTCAATCCACATCGCTGAGGGGAGTATTACATCTGCAATGTCCGTTGTTGGGGTTGGATACACATCTGAAACAACAATAAACCGACCTTCTTTCTTTGCTCCATCTCTATAGCGCTTCAACTTTGGCATTGTTACCATAGGGTTGGTTACCTGTATCCACATGAATCGAATATCTCCCCTATCTAATGCCCTGAACATTTCAACCGTATGATATGTTGGTTTGGCTGGAATATTTTCTACAGGCACATCCCATATTTTAGCGGCGAACTCTCGATGCTCTTTATTAGTTACAACCCCATGTGGAAGCTTATGTGTTAAAGTTCCCACTTCTCTTACTGTTCCGCAAGCACTTGGTTGTCCTGTTAGGGAGAAAGGGCTATTTCCTGGAGTGGAAATTTTCCCGGTCAGTAAATGAATATTATAGACAAGATTATTAATCCAGGTACCTCTTGTGTGTTGATTCATCCCCATGCACCATAAAGACATCACTTTTTTATTTGGATCTCCATAAAACGAGGCCAGATATTTAATGTCTTTTGCAGAAACACCCGAATATTTCTCTACTTTTTCCGGAGTATAATCTTCCAGAAATTTCTTGTATGCTTCAAAATCAATTTTTTCAGGTTGATCCTTAAAACTAAAATTATCCTCTAGTCCGTAACCTATATTAGTTAACCCCTTATTTATATTACAGTGTTTGGCAACAAATTCCTTATGAACCCACCCGTTGGCAATAATCTCATAACAAATGGCATTGGCTACGGCTAAATCCGTTTGAGGTAAAAATAAAATAGATTTATCAGCTGCCATGCTTGTTCTTGTGGTACGTGTTGCAAAATCAATTATTTTAACACCTCGCCTCATTCGTTGGTCTAAAAGCCTGGAAAACAATACGGGGTGCATTTCTGCCATGTTATTACCCCACATGATAAAGACATCCGCATGATCTATATCGTCATAACATCCCATGGGCTCATCAATCCCGAATGAAGTCATAAACCCGGTAACTGCACTTGCCATACATAAACGGGCGTTAGCCTCAACATTATTGGTCCCTATACATCCCTTAAAAAGTTTTGATGCAACATATCCATCAGGAATAGTCCATTGTCCGGAACCATAAATTGAAACAGCATCCTTACCATAGTCATTAATCGTTTCCTTCATTTTAGATGCTATAAGGTCCAAAGCCTCATCCATGGATGTTTCTACATAACGTCCATTCTTCTTCACCAGCGGTTTGGTTAACCTATCCTTACCATACAAAGCCATCACGGAATGATATCCCTTCACACAACATAACCCTTTATTAACAGGAGACTTAGGGTCACCTTTAACGGCTACCGCCTTCCCATTTTCCACCCCAACTAAAACCCCGCATCCAACACCGCAGAACCGACATGGTGCTTTTTTCCAATCCAAATTTCCCTTAGGAAGCCCTTCCTCTTGTTCTTCGGCAAACAAAATACCGGGAAACATTGTTGCTGCAGCTGTCATCGCAGATAATACAGCCATTTTTTTGAGAAAGCTTCTTCTATTTGATAAAGAGGTATACATATGCCTGAATTTTAATCAATTGGTGTTTCAAAGCCAGAAACCATAGTTAATAATTTCATACTGGGAATAGCATCCAGTTTTGCTTTTAATATTTCTTCTTCTTGTTTACTTGAAGTTTCGGTTACCACAATAAGTAACTCTTCATTTTGGGCAGGAATAACTTCACATCCTTTAACACGTAATATTTCTTGGACTAAATTGTCCTTTTTACCTTTGTAAGGGTGCGCTAAATAACTTATAATCGGCATGCTAGGTTGGTCGTTTTGTTTGATTCACATACAAATTACAAAAAATTAATGACGTTAAAAGATGATATTTATCACAAAATCATTTTTTTTAAATTCGCTATATTTGATGATAAATAACGATATTTAGTTCAACCTTCCCCCTTTAAAAACTATTTATTCAATGATTTCAATTTCCGAAGCATATCAGCGAGTTGCAGAAAACAGTGAGGCCCTTCCCTCTGTATGGAAAAGTGTAAAAGAAGCAGTTTCTTATTATTTAGCAGAAGATGTTATAGCTCCAATACATATGCCGCCATTTCCTCAATCGGCCATGGACGGATATGCCCTGAACATTCACGACTCGAAAAATTACAAAGTGGTGGGCGAGATGAAAGCAGGGGATGAAAAATCCTTTCAATTACAACCGGGTGAAGCCGTAAGGATTTTTACCGGTGCAGCAGTTCCTGATACAGCGAATGCAGTAATCATGCAAGAAAAAGTATCTGAAAACAAGGACGATATTATTTTATTGAATTCTGTTTCAATAATGGAGAATATTCGTCCGGCAGGAGAACAAATTCAAAAAGGGGCAACAGCATTAACAAAAGGAACGCTTCTAACTCCAGCTGCCATAGGGTTTTTATACTCATTAGGAATCACTAAAGTTCAAGTACACAAAAAGCCTGGCATTGCAATAGTAAGTACTGGGGATGAGCTGATAGAACCCGGACAACCATTAAGTTATGGGAAAATTTATGAAAGCAATACGGCTATGCTCCATAGCGCATTGAATCTTCTTCATTTTAACGATGTCGAAATATATAAAGTAAAAGATGATTATATAAAGACTTTAAAACTGCTGGAATCCTTAATAAATAATTACGACCTCATTATCATCACAGGAGGTATTTCGGTTGGGGATTACGATTTTGTAGGCAAGACCTTAAAAGAATTAGAGGTCAAAGAACTATTTTATAAAGTAAAACAAAAACCAGGAAAGCCGCTTTACTTTGGAAAAAAGAATCAATCTAACATTTTTGCATTACCGGGCAATCCGGCAGCAGCTTTAAGTTGCTTTTACATTTATGTCCGGACTTGTCTAGAGTTACAATCTGGTAACAAAAATTACCACTTAGAAAAAACAGTTGCTCCTTCCGTGTCTGAATTTATAAAAAAGGGTGACAGGCCACAATTTTTAAAATCGATCTTAAACGAAAAGACCGTTACAATTCTGGAAGGACAAAGTTCAGCTATGTTACAAACTTTTGCAGTGGCAAATGCCCTGGTTTATGTCCCTGAAGAAGTTAATGAAATTAATTTGGGAGACACCGTGGAAGTTATTCTTTTACCCGAATAATTATGAATTATAAAATTAAAAGCAGAATATGGATAGAAGTGGATGATCAGGTTCTTTTAGGGCATGGTCGGGTTGAGCTTCTAAAAGCTATAAACAAATGCGGATCTTTATCCAAGGGAGCCCGATCATTAGATATGTCCTATAAAAAAGCCTGGGATCTGGTCGATGCCATGAATAAGGCTGCTAAACAACCTTTGGTAGAGACCGCTATTGGAGGGAAAAATGGAGGAGGTGCCACTGTAACACCATATGGAACAGCACTGGTGAATGCTTTTGATGACATTAATAAAAAATGCTGGAAATTTTTAGATAACCAAACTAAAAATATTAAAGATCTATGATAGAGAATCTAATTCTGATATGGCCCTTTTTGATGTTACTTCCGGTAATTTCCTTTTTATATGCTACAGTTGGACACGGTGGAGCAAGTGGGTATTTAGCACTTATGGCATTGTTTTCTTTTGCCCCCGAAACCATGAAACCAACAGCCTTATTATTAAACCTTTTTGTGGCTGGAATTGCTTTCTATTATTACTATAAAGAAGGATATTTTAATAAAAAACTGTTCTTTTCATTCGCATTCGCTTCTATCCCCTTTGCCTTTATTGGTGGAACCATAGACCTGGATCCAGCTCTCTATAAAAAAATCCTCGGAATATTACTAATTTTCGCCATCCTCAAAATGCTGAATGTGTTTGGTAAGGAGCGCGATGAAATCAAAGAAGTTAAAATATGGCAAGGACTCATCGTTGGTGGTGCCATTGGGTTCTTTTCCGGTCTGATTGGCATTGGAGGTGGCATTATATTAAGTCCCGTTATTTTAATATTGCATTGGGGTAAAATGAAGGAGGCAGCAGCTGTCTCAGCACTATTTATATGGGTGAATTCTGCGGCAGGTCTGATAGGTCAGGTCAGTACAGGGGTAACTTTAGACTTTCAGTCATTTGTATTAGTCGGTATTGCTATCATAGGTGGATTTCTCGGAGGTTACTTCGGAAGCAAAAAACTAAGCAACAACAACTTAAGGTTCCTTTTGGCCTTTGTACTTGCATTAGCATCCATTAAGTTATTTTTAATATAGATGATTTACAAAAACAACATAACAGGTGTGATTCTTGCAGGTGGTCGAAGTACCAGAATGGGCTTTGATAAGGGATTGATAAAACTTAATAACGAAACTTTTATCAGCCATATTAAAAAAGCGATGTCACCAATTGTAAATTCAATTCTTTTAATTAGTAATCATACCTCTCATGATGTATTTAAAATAAACCGGCATGAAGACCTTTTTCCTGATGCTGGTCCGGTAGGTGCTATTTATACAGGATTACAGAAGTCAAATACAGCTTTCTCTTTGGTGGTAAGCTGTGATGTACCTCTAATAACAACAAGTATATTAAAATTACTAATCGATCGCGAAGATGATTCTGATGTAATTCAATTTCAGGTTGATAGCCGTAAAATGCCATTAGTTGCTTTATATCGTAATTCTTGTGCACCTATTATGTATGAGCAATTAAAAAAGGGAGAGCGAAAATTACAATTTGTTTTAAATGATTTAAAAGTTAGAACCATTGAATTAGATAAGAAATATTGGAAAAATTTAACCAACGTGAATACAAAAGAAGAATTAGTTAAAATCAGGAATCATGATTAAGGTAAAATATTTTGGCATGCTTACCGAAATAACTCATTGTTCTGAGGAACAATTAGCGTTTTCAGGAACCACAGTTGAAGAATTGTTGAAACTAATCGTGACGAAGCATCCTGGTTTAAAATCACTTAACTTTCAGGTGGCTCAAAATAATGACATTGTAGATCTTACTGCCAAAGTTAATGCTGATTTAATTGCTTTACTACCACCTTTTGCAGGTGGATAAAATAAAATGAATGAACAACAGATATAACAGACATATTATTCTCTCGGAAATTGGAGAAGCAGGGCAAAATAAAATAAACAACGCCAGAGTTTTAGTCATAGGTGCAGGTGGCTTAGGTTGTCCTATATTACAATATCTAGCTGCCGCTGGTGTAGGCACACTAGGAATAATTGATTTTGATGTTGTTGATGAAACAAATTTACAACGTCAGATCCTTTACGGGAAAAAGACTCTTGGCATAAACAAAGCGATTGCCGCAAAAGAGCGATTGAAAGACCTCAACGACCTGATAACGATTAATACATATTCAGAACCTCTGACCTATCAAAATGCGGTTACGCTATTTAACCAATATGATATCATTGTTGATGGTAGTGATAATTTCGAAACTCGATATCTGGTGAATGACGCCTGTATTATTAGCGAAAAACCATTGGTATATGGTGCGATTTTTAAATTTGAGGGTCAAGTTGCCGTTTTCAATCATAATGGCGGACCTAGCTATCGATGCCTCTTCCCTAGCCCACCACCAAGCGGCAGTGTTCCCAATTGCTCTGAAATTGGAGTGCTCGGAGTATTACCGGGAATCATTGGTACCTTACAGGCCAATGAAGTCCTTAAAATTATTCTGGGAATAGGTGAACAACTAAGTGGCAAACTATTATGTTTCAACGCTCTTGACAACCAAACTACAATCTTAAATGTTAACAAATCCATGGAACAGTTTGAGAAGGTGTTAAATGAAAAGCCGAGATTTGAACAGAAAGAATTATCTATAACTTGTGATACAGATATGATTGTATCTCTTCAGGAAATCACTTCCTTTAGCGAAGTTCAATTCATCGATGTTCGTGAACTACATGAAGAACCAAAATTAACAGGAACAAATATCATACAGATTCCACTAAGTAGCCTATCAGATCAGCTCCATAAAATATCGGAAAACAGACAAAAAATTTTCTTTTGTCAGTCAGGCATTCGAAGCAAAAAAGCTTTAGCCATTGCAAAAAATCATCATAAAAGTCTTTGCTACTCTCTAAAAGAAGGAGCTAATGAACTATTACAACAATTAAAAAACATGCAACATGAAAACGCATAAACCTAAAAAAGTATTCATTGATGGAGCTATTAGTTCTGAGTTTATCGCAAACGCTATAGCCAAACACCAATCCAAAACCAGTATTGGGGCTCATAACATATTTTTGGGTCAGGTTCGTGCGGATAATATAAATGGAAAAATTGTTTCCGCCATTGAATATACCGCTTATGAAGAAATGGCTAACGATAAGTTTCATGAAATACGTGAAGCAGCCTTTGAAAAATTCGATTTAACCTGTATGCATATCTACCACAGTTTAGGCATAGTAAAAACCGGTGAAATATGTCTTTTCGTTTTTGTATCAGCTCCCAGAAGAAAAGTGGTATTTAAAGCCATCGAGTTCTTGGTAGAAGAAATTAAAGCCAAAGCACCCATATTTGGTAAGGAAATTTTTGAAGATGAAAGCCATCAGTGGAAAGTAAATAGTTAAATATGGTAGATATTACAAACAAAATAAATACGTTAAGGGTAGCTACTGCTCAAGCCATTGTAAAGGTGAGCCGACACGAAACTATAGAGGCTATTAAAAATGGTACGGTGCCGAAAGGAGATGTGTTCTCTATGAGTAAAGCAGCAGGCTTACTGGGGGTAAAAAAAACACCTGAACTACTTCCTGATTGTCACCCAATGCCAATCGAATACACTGGTATAGATTATACAATAAATGATTTAGAGATCAGCATTTTGTGCACGGTAAAAACGATTTACAAAACGGGTGTTGAAGTTGAGGCTATGCATGGCGCTAGTATAGTAGCACTTAACATGTACGACATGCTAAAACCCATAGACAAAGGAATAGAAATCCAAAAGGTTAAACTTCTAAATAAAAAAGGAGGAAAATCTGATTACACCGATCGTTTTAGAAAAGATATCAAAGCAACAGTTGTTGTATGTTCAGATACCATTTCTGAAGGTCATAAAGAGGATAAAGCAGGTAAAGCTATCATTGCAAAACTTAAAACTCATAACGTCTCCATTTTAGATTACATTGTTATTCCTGACGAGAGTGAAATCATTCAGGAAAAAACAAAACAATATCAAAGTGCCGGAGCTGATCTAATTATATTTACAGGCGGTACAGGTTTATCTCTACGTGACGTGACACCTGAAGCTCTGGAACCCCTGTTAGATCGTCGTATTCCTGGCATAGAAGAAGCCATCAGGAGCTACGGACAAAATAGAATGCCATATGCGATGTTATCCAGAAGTGTAGCAGGTACTTATAAAAATAGTTTGGTAATGGCCCTGCCGGGCTCAACTAATGGTGCCAAAGAATCAATGGACGCCATTTTTCCTTTTGTATTACACCTGTTCAGAATTTTTAAAGGCGCTAGACATGATTAATCCTGATTAATTAAAACATACAGCTGGCTATGAATGAAAACAAATACCATAGGAAATGTAATAATCTAAACCATCTTTTGATAAAAGTAACTGATTATTTACTACTAAAGAATTTATAAATTATGACTGAGGTTGACAAAATCTTAACGGACACATTTAACAGAACACATACGTATTTACGTATTTCACTTACTGAGCGCTGCAATCTCCGTTGTACCTATTGCATGCCAGCCGAAGGGGTTACTTTGTCGCCAAAGTCACATATTATGTCTTTCGAAGAAATCTATTCAATAGCCAAGGTGTTTGTAAAACATGGGGTAACTAAAATAAGGATTACAGGAGGGGAACCTTTAGTAAGAAAAGATGCTGATATTATTCTTAAAAAATTGGCTTCACTTCCCGTAGAATTAGCAATCACCACGAATGCAGTCAATATAGAAAGACATATCAATATCCTCAAGGAATGTGGAATTCAAAAAGTAAATGTCAGCCTTGATTCATTAAATAAAGAAAAATTCAATTCAATTACCCGACGTAATTTTTTCGAAAAGGTCTATGGAAATATTTTAAGATTAATTGAAGAAGGCTTTGAAGTTAAGATGAATACCGTTTTAATGAAAAATTTTAATGAAGACGAAATAGTCGATTTCATAAAGCTAAGCAAAGATCATCCCTTGAGTGTGCGTTTTATAGAATTTATGCCTTTTGATGGTAATAAATGGGACATTTCCAAAATGGTTTCCTATCAGGAAATTATGAACCATGTCTACCAGGTATT
The DNA here is from genome assembly GCF_000511935.2 of Zhouia amylolytica AD3. Lineage (NCBI taxonomy): Bacteria > Pseudomonadati > Bacteroidota > Flavobacteriia > Flavobacteriales > Flavobacteriaceae > Zhouia > Zhouia amylolytica. The sequence goes on from NZ_AYXY01000019.1 coordinate 841,506, forward strand.
TGAAAAAAATGATGTGATACGTTTAAAAGACGCCCCAAATGATACTTCGAAAAATTATAAAATTAAAGATTATAAAGGGTCTTTCGCAATCATAAGCTCAGTAACCAATCCGTTTTGTGATTCTTGCAACAGGTTACGATTAACTGCCAACGGAAAAATGAAAAACTGTCTCTTTTCTGCATCAGAAACTGATCTTTTAACACCACTAAGGCAAGGGAAATGTATAGAGTCCGTTATTAAAAAACATGTGCTGGCCAAATTTAAAATGAGAGGCGGTATGGACACCTTAGATAAATTGAAAAATCCGGACCTCCATACTAACAATAGAAACATGACCACTATAGGAGGATAAAACCATGGAGAAACCGATTCACTATTTTAAAAACAGTTCAGCATGGCGTAAATGGCTTCACGAACATCATGACTCCTCTGATGGTATTTACCTGATCTTTTATACAGTAAATAGTAAACAGGAAAGTATGAGATGGGAAGAAGCCGTTCAACAGGCATTATGCTTTGGATGGATTGACAGTACCGTTAAAAAAATCGGACCGGAAAAGCGAAAGCAATACTTCTGCCCTAGAAAAAACAAAAGTGCTTGGAGTAAGCTTAATAAATCATATATCGAGCAGCTCATTAAGAAAGGGCTCATGCATGAGGCAGGTTTGGCTAAAATTGAAATCGCCAAAGAAAATGGTAGTTGGACAGCGCTTGATGAGGTAGAAAACTTGATAATACCAGAAGATTTACAAAAAGAGTTTGATCAGAATATAACTGCCTATAATAATTACAAGGCGTTTAGTAAAACCTATAAAAAAAGTTACTTGTACTGGCTAAATCAGGCAAAAAGAGATACGACGCGTTCCAAAAGAATTAAAGAAATCATCATAAGGTGCGAACAGAATACTAAAACCCGATAAATCAAATACGAAGTATTTAGGTAATTTTTTATTTGTTTTTCTTCTCATGATCAAATAGATCAGGCAGTCCCTCCATGAATATTAAAAAAATCCTCACACCCATCACTTAGAACTTCACCAATCCATTATTGAGTTCGAATATGTCTGAACGCTATATATTCTAAATAAGAATTGATTTCGTGATATTAACTTGTATTTATTAAGGTTAAGAATCTTCAAGCACTCTTACCTCCTTAACAAGAAAATAGATTATTTTGACTAAACGAGATGGGAAAATTATTTATTTCATCAAAAATAAACTATCTTTAATAAGCTATTAATCAACACACTACAACCATGAGAATTACATTACTGACTTTATTCACTCTGCTCCTAACTGTATTTATTGGGCATGCACAAGGAGATCTTTCAAGGTTTAGAGATATGCGAGCCAGTTCAGCCGAAAACGAATTTAAAAGAATGGGTTACGAATTAGCAGGCATTGATAAAAGTTCAACCAGCATCATACAATATTGGTATAACGATCGTCGAAGAAGTTGTGTAGCAGCAACGATTAATGACGGAAGAGTGCGTTTCGCTATAGAAACTAAAGATCAAAAATGCTTTGACAAAATGGATCGATCTTCCAATAATTACAATCGTCGTTATGACAACAATAATCGATACGACAACAATAATCGGTATAGCAGCAGAGCTAGTAGTTTAGACGACTTAAAGGGAATGAAAGACTGGGAAGCATACAATGAATTAGATCGAATGGGGTATGAACGTCAGCATAATTTTCGTGATGATGGAAGGGATTATATAGTTTGGTATAATAATCGATTAAAAAAGTGTATTAAATCGTGGCAATCCGGAGGATATATTAAAGGAATCGCAGGTTCCGATGAATGTGGAAAGATTAACTACATAAAAGGATGGGATCGCTACAGAGCTTATAGAGAACTTGAAGACCGAGGTTATCGAGAACAGAGAGGATTCAGGGATGATGGTAAAGATTATAAGGTATGGTACAATTACAGGATAAGAAAATGTATCAAAACCTGGGAAAGTAATAGAAAGATTGCAGGCGTAGCAGGTTCAAAAAGATGTAACTAATTAGAATAACCTCCATTATAAAAATACTTTTAAGTAACGACCCTCTTGGTTGAGGGTCGTTACTTCTTTATTGAAGGGTACCTGAAAATTTAAATTTTACACAAAAAGGCTTAACAGAAGTTTAAGAAAGTTTAATAGGCTATTCTATATTTTAGGCAACTAATTTTTCAGCCTATAATCTGTTGCAAAGAGTTGCTCAAAAATCACGCTTTTATAGAAAAATTCATAAATGGATTGCAGTCCCTTTAATGATATTTATGTTTATCATGGGGGTTACAGGATTATTGCTTGCCTGGAAAGCACAACTGCAATTTAAACCACCCTCTGCTAAAATTGAAAAACAACAACAAGCATATATTTCGCTGAACCATATTGAAGAAATTGCCAAAAGCTATTCAAAAGATTCACTACAGTTACCAGTTGCTATCAACAGAATAGACTTCAGACCTGGCAAAGGAATTGCAAAAATTCGTTTTGAAGATCATTTCACAGAATTACAAATTGATTGTTATTCCGGAGAAATTGTCTCCGTAAAACAACGAACTGCAGACATCATCGAAATGATTCATGATGGTTCCATCCTCGATTTCATCTTCAAAACCAATAACGATGAATCAAAATTAACCTACTCCACCCTAACATCATTAGGACTCATTATACTTTCATTCAGTGGATTCTATTTATGGTTTTTACCGAAAAAAATTAAAAAAATCAAATCAAAAAGTCATTAACAAGACTTTAAGAATAATGCAAACTCTTTTACTTATTTTTAACCTTTACTATTACAACTAAAGCTAACTCAAATTATGAAAAAATTTCTACTTTTTCTTTCTATGATCTTTTCTATTTCCCTTGTAAGCCAAGAGTTTTCGATGGATTTGGTTAAAAATATGAAACCCCGGAATATTGGCCCGGGTGGAATGAGTGGACGGGTAACTGCCATAGACGTTGTTCATAAAAATCCGGATGTTATGTATGTAGGAACAGCCTCCGGAGGACTTTGGAAATCAACTTCAGGTGGTATTAAATGGAGTCCCATATTCGACAATCAGATTACAGCATCAATTGGTGCTGTTGAAATTCAGCAATCAAACCCTTCTGTTATCTGGGTAGGAACTGGTGAAGGAAATCCGAGAAACAGCTTAAATGGTGGTTTCGGAATTTATAAGTCACTTGATGGAGGAAAAACCTGGAAAGGAATGGGGCTGGAAAACACACGTCATATACACCGTATTGTTGTAGACCCTACAAATCCTGATATTGTTTATGTCGGCGCTATAGGTTCACCATGGGGGAAACATGAAGAACGTGGAGTATTCAAAACCACCGATGGGGGTAAAACATGGAATAAAATTTTATATACTAACGAAAGTTCAGGTGTTGCGGATATGGTTATGGATCCAAACAATCCTAATAAATTGTTTGTAGCCATGTGGGAACACAAACGCGATCCTTGGTTTTTTAAGTCGGGGGGAACAGGTAGTGGCCTATTCATGACACATGATGGTGGTGAAAACTGGAAAAAAATTAGTGATGAGGACGGATTCCCTGAAGGAGAACTCGGGAGAATCGGAATTGCTATTGCTCAAAATAAACCTAATATTGTTTATGCACTTGTAGAATCCAAAAAAAATGCGCTGTATAAAAGCTTGGATGGTGGATTTAAATGGGAGAAAATAAATGATAAAGAAGATATTGGAAATCGTCCATTCTATTATTCGGAAATATATGTAGATCCCCAAAATGAAAATAGAATATATTCTGTTTTCACCTATATCAATGTATCTGAAGATGGTGGTAAAAACTTTTCGCAATTAATGCCTGCTTATGGATCAGATCATGGGATACATCCCGATCATCATGCATGGTGGATCCATCCGGATGATGGTAGCTTTATGATCGATGGAAACGACGGAGGAATGAGCATTACCAGAGACGGAGGTAAAACATGGCGTTTTATAGGAAATCTTCCTGTAGCTCAATTTTATCATATTTCCGTAGATAATGAATTTCCATATAATGTTTATGGAGGTATGCAGGATAATGGTTCCTGGAGAGGACCGGCCTATGTATGGAAAGCACAAGGAATCAGAAATTCTTATTGGCAGGAAATAGCCTTTGGTGATGGTTTTGATGTTGTTCCCGATAAAGATGATTCTCGCTTCGGATTCGCTATGAGTCAACAGGGCTACGTACAAAGATATGATTGGAAAACCGGTCAAAGCTATTCTGTGCGTCCAACCCACCCTGATCCGAACTTGAAACTTCGTTTTAACTGGAATTCCGCAATAGCTCAAGATCCTTTCGACAATGCAACCCTCTACTTTGGAAGCCAGTTCGTACATAAAAGTATTGATAAAGGTTTATCATGGGAAATAATTTCACCAGACCTTACCACAAATAACCCTGAGAAACAGAATCAAAGTGATAGTGGTGGATTAACAATCGATGCCACAGGAGCAGAAAACCATTGTACCATTTTGGTTATTGAACCCTCTCCCCTAACTAAAGATATTTTATGGACAGGTTCTGATGATGGTAGAGTTCATATAACCCAGGATGGTGGAGAATCATGGAAAGATGTTTCCAAAGGCTTAAAAGGCTTACCTGAAGGAAGTTGGATCGCACAAATTCGTGCCTCTGATAAAAATGAAGGCGAAGCATTACTTATTGCGAATGATTATCGAAGATTTAATTATACACCATATGCATATCGTACAAAAAACTATGGAAAATCTTGGGAGCGTATTGTAGATGAAAATGACACAAAAAGTTTCACATTAAGCATCATAGAAGATTCGGAAACACCTAATCTGCTATTTTTAGGTACTGATGATGGGTTGTATATTTCCGTAGACGCCGGAAATAAATGGACTAAATGGACCGAAGGTTACCCTACTGTCCCCACCTCAGACCTCGCAATTCATCCGAGAGAACACGATTTGGTTATAGGAACATTTGGTCGGGCTGCCTGGGTACTAGATGATATTCGTCCATTACGCGAAATCGCGAAAAACACCAATTCGCTTGAAAAAGAAATGCTTCTTTTCAATCCCCCCACAGCCTATCAGGCTTCTTACCAACAACCTACCGGAACTCGTTTTGGCGGACATAGTATGTACAGCGGAGACAATAGACAAAGTGGTGCTATGATTACCTACTACCTGAATAAAACATCCAAAGAAAGTGAAAAAAAGGAGACCTCTGAAAATGAAAACAATGGTGAGCATGCGGAAATGGCTAAAACCGAAACTTCTAAAGACTCTGTTAAACTTGAAGTTTATGATGGTGATCGCCTGATAAGAACTTTAAAACATAAGACACCTAAGGAAAAAGGCATCCATCGCATGTATTGGTATATGGATGAAAAAGGACCTGACTATCCTAGCAGAACCATCAGAAAAAACAATCGGGAAAATGGCGGAATTTCTGTTAAGCCCGGTACTTATCGATTAAAAATGATTTATGGAGATTTAACTGAAGAAACGATCATAAAAGTTGAGAGTGACCCTCGTATAATAGCTTCTCCTGCCGGTATTAATGAAAGATACACAGCCTATAAAACACTGGAGTCGTACCAGCAAACCACCGCTGATGCTGTAAAACAGCTGGTAGAAAGCAAAAATACCGCTCAAGATTATCAGACAGAACTTCAAAAACTGGACAAAGAAAAATTCAAAGAAGAGATTAATGCATCCAAAAAAATCACGAAAAAAATTGACTCTGTAATTGCCATTTATCTTGGAAAGATTGATAAAAGACAAGGGCTTACACGTAGTACGGACCCTACTGTAAATAGTAGAATTTCAAACGCCCGATATTATGTTTCCAGCAGACCTGAAGGCATAACAGCTACAGAAAAAAGGTTAATATCTCAGGCGAAAGAAGCTTTGCAGGAGGCATTAAAAACCACCAATGCCTTTTTTAAGGAAGAATGGCCTGCATATCAAGAAAAAATGAAAGCATTGAAAATTACTCGTTTTAAAGAAACTGAAACATTTAATATTAATCCATAAATAAATTTATTTAGCAATGATGAAAAACCGATTGTTGGTCATTTGTATTTTTTTAACTACCATTTTTGTAAAAGCACAGGAGCGTGGTGAAGATGAACTGGGAGCATGGTATATGTATTTTGGCACCTATAAACTTTCAGAAAAATTCAGTCTTCATACAGAAGCACAATTTAGATATTATGAAGTCGCTGATAATTTTAATCAAATGCTACTAAGAACCGGAATCAACTATCACGTCAATGATAGGTTCATGGTAACTGCGGGTTATGGTTTTATTGAAACAGATGCGCTATATCAAGAATTTGGAAATGAACCGAACGCCTCTGAAAATAGAATATATCAGCAATTAGAAATTAAAGACAATTGGGGTAAACTAAAATTAAATCATCGTTACCGCTTAGAACAACGATTCGTTCATGTTGGAGGTGAAAGTGACTTTTTAAATAGAGTTCGTTACCGCCTTCAACTAACCTATCCGTTAACCGAAACATTTTTTGTTAATGTTTACGATGAAATATTCCTGAACCTCCAAAATACAGTTTTCGGTCAAAACAGGTTGTATGGGGCATTTGGAGCCGTTATTAATAATAACGTAAGTGTACAATTAGGATATCTGAAAAACCATTTTACCAATGTGAATTTTGATCGCCTGCAGTTAGGTGTGTTCATAAATGCGGATTTATCCGGCTTTGGGAAATCATAATTTTGTATAACGATATTATATAATTAACTTTATCTCATAATCAGAAAAATCATTCTTATGAAAAAAATATCACTATCACTAATTGCACTTTCAACAATGTTTGTAGCCGTCGCATGTAAATCCGATGGTAAGAAGGACAAAAAAGAAGAAGTAGTTGAAGAAGAAACAATCGTTGTTGAAGAAAAGGTTGAAGAGGTTAAAACCTTAACCATAGAATTAACTCCTAAAAGTGAATCCACCGTTAAAGGTAGTGCTGTTTTCAAGCAAGAAAATGGAGAGGTAACCATGACTGCTACATTTGAAGGATTAACTCCTGGAGAGCATGCTATCCATTTACATGAAAAGGCAGATTGTAGCTCTCCTGATGGAAAATCTACCGGAGGTCACTGGAATCCTACCTTTGAACAACATGGAAAATGGGGTGATGAAGCTGGATACCATAAAGGTGATATCGGGAACTTCACCGCCGATGAAAATGGAAAAGGTACAATTACATTTACTACCGATGAATGGTGTATCAATTGTGACGATGACACAAAAAACATTGTGGGCAAAGCTGTTATTGTTCACCAGGGAACAGATGACTTTACTTCCCAGCCTAGTGGTGCAGCCGGAGCACGAGTAAGCTGTGGAGGAATTATTGAATAAATTCAAATTAAAAAAATTGAAAAAGGGTTGATACATGTATCAACCCTTTTTTAGTTATAGGCCACTCCATCCGTGATTAAAATATGTTGACATTAAAAAGGTTTGATATGAAACTATGATAATTATTCACCTCATACATACGATTCCGAAACAACCTGAGTTAATAGTTCTGTAAATATGTTTTACTTTTGAAAAACAAATAGAATTACATGAATCCCTCAGCTCAAGGTTGGATAAATAAATTTGGTTCTTTAATTAAGGATAAGCAAGACCTCTTTACTGACGAGGAAGGTTTATATTCCATACTTAGAGGTATGGGGTTTGTTTATGGAGCAAATGTCGAGGTGCTTCCATTTTTAAATTATCATTTAGATTATAGTGAAGATGAACTCGCTAAAATTAACCTGATTACCGCTTTATACTACACCTACAAATTAAACACTGCCAAACCTTCTTTCGAGAATTTCATAAACGACTCCGTAAATTTCTATAAAGAATTGGAAGGTGATAATTTCTCTTTCTTTGATAAGATCTTCGGGGGGAATAAAAATGATTCTAAACTCGAAAAATATTTACACTCCAGAGTACAAATCGATGAAAACATACTCACCAAAAGTTTTAATAAAATAATTACCAATTCTCTGTTGTATGTTGATGTTTTAACCTTTGGTCATTATCTGAAATCCAAAGAATCTCCTAAACAATATGCAAGAAAGCTAGAACGCATTATTATTAATTTAGCCTACCATACGTTGTTGTCTAAAGAGGAGAAAACTCAAAATGATGAACAACTTTTATATTTATTCGAAGCCTCACTAACATATCATCAGCAAACATCGGTTAAAGATTTTGATGGTTCTTATTTAAGTGAATTAAAATCAGGGCTTCTTGAATCTGAACAAAAGTATCTCATAGATATAGCCTGCATGGCTGCCTGGGAAGATAAAACTTTTGAATACAAGGAGTCTGAATTCATCTTTGGTATAGGAAAAGACCTGGGCTTACCTAATAAGGATATTGAAGAATCTTTAGATCATGTAGCCACTTTTTTTGAAACAAATAAAGAAAAAATAAGCATCTTTAAAGTAGCCAATCCGGCCAAGCAATTTTATGATAATGCCAATCAAACTGTTAAAAAGCTCATTACACGAAACAGTAAAAGACTTCTAAAGGAATTAAGCCAAAGTAAAGAGTTGTTATTTCTTTTAACCAAATCAACAAGCCAGGAATTATCAGAAGAAGAACGTAAAAAGGTTCGCGATCAATTACTTGATATTTTTAAATCCATTCCATCACTGGCCATATTTGCCTTACCGGGTGGAGCTATTTTATTACCATTATTCATAAAACTTATTCCTAAGTTATTACCTTCTGCCTTCGATGATAATCGCATTGAAGAATAATTTATGTTATTCTTTAAAAATAGCTTAACTTAGATTCTACCTCATTAAAAGTCTTTACCATCTTGCTTATTCTTTGGATAGTACTCAACATCTAAAATACTGCATTATGAAAGACCATTCCGCACCATCTCCCGATCTAATTATGAAAATAGGTACTGGCTTCTGGGCTAGCAAAGTACTCTTAACCGCAGTAAACCTGGATTTATTTACCCATCTTGCTAGTCACAAATCGATGTCTGCCGCAGAGATTAAAACAGAATATCATTTTAATTGTACCGACAGACATTTATACGACTTTTTGGATGCATTAGTTTCCTTAGGGTTTCTGGAAAAAGAAGGCAACCTGGAAACAGCTCTTTACTTAAACTCACCAGATACAGAAGCCTTCCTTGACAAAAACAAGAAAACTTATATCGGAGGAATTCTAAAAATGATGAATAATAGACTTTATACAAATTGGGGTAGATTAGAAGATGGATTGAGGACGGGTAATTCACAAACCGAATTCGAAAACTCATCTGATAACCTATTCGATGAATTATACAAAGATCAAGATCGTTTAAGGGAGTTTATCGACGCCATGAGTGGGGTTCAGATGGGTAACTTTTTAGCCTTCTCCAACTCCTTCAATTTCACCAATTTTAAAACCCTGACTGATGCAGGTGGCTCAAGCGGACTACTTTCTATTATGGTAGCTACACATCAGCCTCATATGACTTGTACCAGCTTCGATTTGCCAGAAGTTGAACCCATTGCTCGACAAACGATAGAAAAATTCGAAGTATCAGACCGGGTTACTACCGCTACAGGAAATTTCTTCAGTGATCCTATCCCTACTGCTGATATTATAGTAATGGGAAACATACTGCACGATTGGGACGAGGAAAATAAACAATTACTGATTAAAAAAGCCTATGATGCGCTGCCACAGGGTGGAGCTTTCGTCGCTATCGAAAACTTAATTGATAATGATCGGAACAAAAATACCTTTGGATTACTTATGAGCTTGAATATGCTTTTAGAAACCAAAACAGGATTTGATTACACCTTCAATGATTTTGAAAATTGGGCATATGATACCGGTTTTAAAAAAGTTGAATTTCTCAGGTTAACAGGACCATCATCAGCTGCTATTGCTTATAAATAATTTTTGTAACTTATATGTTCTATTAAAGGCAATTTAATAATGGGTGAAATAGTTAAAGAATATAGTAATGGGGAACTGACCATTGTTTGGAAACCAAAAAAATGTATCCACTCAGGTATCTGTGTGAAAACATTACCCATGGTGTATAATCCAGACAAAAAGCCATGGATTGAAATCGAGAATGCAACTACAGAACAACTAAAAGATCAGGTTTCCAAATGCCCTTCAGGTGCTTTAAGCTATTATATGAGTGATAAAAATGATCAGGAAGAAAAATCCCTCGAGACCAAAGTTGAAGTATTGCCAAATGGACCATTGTTAATTTATGGCACCCTTAAGGTTAAAGACAAACAAGGAAATATTGAAACGAAAAATAAAACAACCGCCTTTTGCAGATGTGGATCTTCTGGCAATAAACCATATTGTGATGGAACTCATACAGAAATTAATTTCAAAGATTAAGAAATCCAATCCTTAAAATCCCTCACACGCTCTCTACTCACCACAATTTGATGTTCCCTGAAGTTTTTGAGTTTGATTTCCAATCGATTATTTGAATAATCTAAAATATCTTTGATGCTTCCTATGTTGATAAAAAACTTCCTGCTTACTCTAAAAAAATTTTCAGGCGACAATTCATCCGTTAATGCTTCTAATGATAAATCAATTGGATAACTCCTACCGTTGTCAATATGAATAAAGGTCGTTTTATCCTGACTGTAAAAGCATTCGATCTCATCTACGGTAATTAACTTAATGTGTTGACCTACTTTCACTGAAAATCGCTTTTTATAGGTTCGTTCAAGCGGATTTACCAAAAGCTTCTTTATATCATCAAAGTCAATTCCACCGGCCAAATAATTGGGTTTAAAATGCTCGTACTTAGCAACGGCCTTTTCCAATTCTTCCTCATCGATCGGTTTTAACAAATAATCAATACTATTTAATTTAAATGCCTGTAAGGCATATTCATCATAGGCGGTCGTAAAAATTACGGCGCTTTTAATTTCTATATTTTCAAAGATCTCAAACGATAACCCGTCTGACAATTGAATGTCTAAAAATATCAAATCCGGATGTCTATTGTTCTCAAACCAGTTTAAAGAAGCTTCTATCGAATGCAGGACACAGCTTACTTCTACATTGAGTCGTTGTAATATCCGTTTGAGTCTTCTTGCTGCCGGCGCCTCATCTTCAATAATAATAACCTTCATAGAAACGTATTAATGCTTACTAATTTCGTTTTTTTCTTGATTCATAAACTCCATAATTTTTTTCTGCTCCCAGTCTTTGCCTAAAATTGAGTTTATTCCAAATACAGATAATGCGTGAAAAGCAAGGCCTATTCCCCAGAAAAATGGTGTTGCAAATGTTCCAAAAGTCCAAAAATCCCCAGTGTTATTTACTCCAATTAAAATAATGATAAATATATTTATAATAACATAGCTGGTTAAGTGTCCATAAAAACCTTTTAGTTTATCCAGTCTTTTCTTAGCCCTGTAATAAAGCTCCTTATCTTGATTATTTTCCATTTTCAATAAATTTAATTGTGATCCGAATCCCCCTCCTTATTTTTAAACGTCATGGCACGCTCCCTATCCATGAACTCTTGTATTTTCCTATCTTCCCAGTTTTTGTCAAATAATTTATGTGCCCCAAAAACAGAGAATCCATGAAAAATGATTCCTAATCCCCACCCAAAGAGAGGAAACCAAAACCATTTTATATCCTCCCAGGTCGTTTTATAATTCACATAGGCTAACAACGGAATTACAATCAAATAGGTTCCCAAATTCCAATAAAAACCCTTTAAATTCTCTACTCTTTTTTTAGCCCTCAGATAAGCTTCTTCTCTTTCTACTGTTTTCATAATCGTTTAATACCACTTTGAATTACGTTGCTCTTCTTCCATATACTGTCGTATCTTTCTCTCTTCCCAGGCAAATCCAGGACCATAGACCTTAAAAGCCTGAAAAGCTAGTCCAATTCCCCAACCGATGGCCGGAAACCAGAACCATTGAAAATCCCAGTAAACTCTGTAATTTATAAAGGCAAGAAATGGAATGACAACTACATAGGATGCCAAACTGGTATAAAACTCTTTAAGCTCATCTACCTTCTTACGAGCACGTAGATAACTGTTGTCGGTATCCTTAGATTTCATAACATTAATGATTTTAGTTAATAATGGAAGTTTCACCCGAAAGACCTGTTCTTCCTTTTCTATAATAACCGCTCTGGTTGATAAAATACTGTAACGCTCTTGAATATTCCTTAAACCTACCCCACTCCCTTTAGTTCCCAATGTCTCTTTCAGCTTTAAATTATTCTCCACTACCAGATACCCTTCACTTTCATAAATTCTAATAGTAAGAGGATTAGACGGGTTTACGACATTATGTTTAACTGTATTTTCTAATAACAACTGTAATGATAATGGAACCAATTTAGCCTCGGGGTTTAAAGAGTGATCTGGAAAATCAAAATAAATACTATCCTCAAATCTCATTTTTAATAAGCCTATATAGGTTTTGGCAAACTTCAACTCCTCATCGACAAGAATTAGATCTTTGTTTTTTTGTTCAAGCACATAGCGATATATCTTTGACAACGAAGTCGTAAACTGTTGAGCTGCTTGCTGATTCTCATCTATTAAGCTGGTTAGTACATTTAAACTGTTAAATAAAAAATGAGGATCTAATTGATTCTTTAATGCATCAAATTGTGCGGTGGCCGTTCCTGCTATTACCTGTTGCTGTTTAACTCTTTTTTCTTGTAAAGCTTTATAAAAATAAAAAGCATGAAAAAAAACCGTAACAGTAATGGTAATAAAGAACGCGACTACATAAAACCCTATTCGCTCTCCTGCTATAAAGGCATTCCAGGATTTATTCTCAAGAATTAGCCCTTCAAAAATTCGCAATAAAAAAATAGCTATTATAGTAAGTACAATTGAACCTATGACACCAGTAAAAATTCTCCGTATCGTATAATGGTTCTCAGGATAAAACCTTCTCAGTAAAATAAAAAAATAGACATTTACCAAATACAAAACAACAGCATAAAGTTGATTGTATAAAAACTCAGTTAACAGAGAATCATCAAATTGGAAGTCACCGTAAAGAAGTATTTGCACCCCCTTAAGAATTACAAATAAAATAATCCCCAGACCAAAAGCAGTTAATATGTGCTTTAAAAGCTTCATGCTTTACAAGAATCAATTAAAACTGATATGCTGATGAACATCCTTATTGGCTACCGTAAATTTGGCATCATCCCATTTTGGGGGACCGAATTTAGCAGGTGCATTATTAGAACATGCCACAGGTTCTCTAGGAATCATTCCCATAAACATGTCTAATTCATCATCGTCATCTTGATCGTGAAAAACACCTACTGCATATATACCAGGCTTGACGTTTTTAAAAGTCACCATTGAAGTTTCTTTATCTATGGCTGCTATTTCACCTTTAAATGGTGTTTTTAAAAAAGTCTTTTCTTGATTATAGAGTGCCACCATGGCTTTGCCATCATTGTTCTTGAAATTCGTAATTTTCACAACAATATTTACCGTTTCTCCCTCTTGAGCCCTTAATGTAAATTTACTTAATAGGATCAATACTAATAAAAGTACAAAGCGAATCATGTGAGTTTTTTTTTAAATGATGTTCAAATATCGAACTAAAGAATGTTTTTTTAAAAAGTCTTTTTCCGAATTGTTATTTTTAAAGGATGAATTGTAACCTTGACTATAAATTCAGTCCAATTTAATGATTTTTAAAACTAACCGACTACAAGTTCGCAAATTAAAAACTCAAGATCTCAATGCTTTTTTCGAATTGCAAAGTAGTAATAATGTAATGAGGTATACGGGAACAAGACCACAGACATTCGAAGAATGTAGCAAGGACCTGAACAACTTAATAACGAAATATTCAGAAAAGTCAAATCCATTTTTTGTTTGGGCAATTGAAAATGAAAACAATAGATTCATTGGAACATGTGCCGTTATTAAGAATGATAAAAACGAGTGGGAAATAGGATTTCGTCTGATAGAAAAATACTGGAATATGGGCTATGGTTCTGAAGTGACTCTTGGCCTGGTACAATATGCCTTCAGGCATATGAATATAAAATTACTAAAAGCCTATGTAGATAAGAGAAATCAAGGATCAGTTCATATTCTGCAAAAGCTTTTTAAATTTAAGAAAGAGTACTGGAATAAGAAAGACCAGTGTTATGATTTGGAATTTGAACTTTCTGAGAAATAAAAAAAGCCTGCAAATGCAGGCTTTTCATCTAATTAGCTACTTCACTAATAAATTTTATTCGATATAATCGTAATTCTTCATCATCGTAATCTCCATCGAACTCCTCAATAGCATCTGATATTTTATCTGTTTCAGCGTCGATGAAATAATCATAAATTTCTTCCTGTTGGTCCTCATCTAAAATATCATTCACCCAATAATCTATATTCAGCTTAGTTCCCATATAAACGATCTGTTCCATTTCCTTAATGAGCTCCTCCATACTAAGTCCCTTTGCATCTGCAATATCATCCAAGGCTAACTTCCTGTCAATATTTTGAATAATATACAACTTCAAAGTAGAGTTAGCTCCTGTAGACTTCACTACCAGATCATCAGGCCTGGTTATCTCATTATCCTGGACATATTGTTTAATTAAACTGGCAAATGGTTTGGCATACTTTTTTGCCTTCCCTTCACCTACTCCATGAATATTAGCAAACTCCTCTATACTCACAGGGTATTTCAAAGCCATATCTTCCAAAGATGGATCTTGAAAAACAGCAAAAGGAGGAATCCCGTGTTTGGTTGCTTCTTTTTTCCGAAGGTCCTTTAACATGGCAAGTAATTGTTCATCAGCTACTGCACCTCCACCTTTAGAAGCCGTAACAATTGAATCGTCTTCAATATTTTCATAGACGTGATCTTCTGTCATCATAAAAGACTCTGGATGGTCCAGAAAGGCTTTCCCTGCCTTGGTCAATTGCAAAACCCCATATTGTTCAATCTCCTTTTTTAAGAGACCTGCTACCAAAGTCTGGCGAATAAGAGCCATCCAATATTTATTATCCTGATCCTTTCCGATGCCAAAAAATGGCTTCTCATCAGTCTTATGAGAGTTTATAAGAGCATTAACCTTACCAATTAAGGTATTCACAATTTCTTTACTCTTATACTTCTGTTTGGTGTCCTTAACAACTTGAAGAAGAATGACCACTTCATCTTTTGCTTCGTGTTTCTTCTTCGGATGTCGTATATTATCATCCATGTCCGCACCTTCTCCATTCACTTCATCAAACTCTTCTCCAAAATAATGGAGAATGTATTTTCTACGTGACATCGAGGTTTCTGCATAAGCGACCATATCCTGAAGTAAAGCATAACCAATTTCTTGCTCAGCAACAGGTTTACCGCTCATGAACTTTTCAAGTTTCTCAATGTCTTTGTATGAATAAAATGCCAGACAATGTCCTTCACCGCCATCCCTACCGGCTCTTCCAGTTTCCTGGTAATAACTTTCTATACTTTTAGGTATATCATGGTGAATTACAAAACGCACATCGGGTTTATCAATTCCCATTCCAAAGGCAATAGTGGCAACTACCACATCGATATCCTCCATTAAGAACATATCCTGATGCTTAGCGCGGGTTTTAGCGTCTAAGCCTGCGTGGTAAGGCACAGCTTTAATACCATTTACTTGTAAGGTCTGAGCCAGCTCTTCTACCTTTTTACGACTTAAACAATAAATAATTCCGGACTTCCCGGAATTTTGTTTTACAAATCGTATGATATCGGCATCAACGTTCTTGGTCTTCGGCCGAACCTCATAATAAAGATTAGGTCGATTAAATGAAGCTTTGAAAACCTGGGCATCCGACATTTGGAGGTTTTTGATTATGTCCTCCTGAACCTTTGGTGTTGCGGTTGCTGTCAACGCTATTATAGGTATATCGTCACCTAAACGCTTAATAATCGTTCGAAGATTTCTGTACTCGGGCCTAAAATCATGTCCCCATTCGGAAATACAATGCGCTTCATCCACAGCTACAAAAGATAGCTTCACAGAGCGTAAAAACTCAACATACTCTTCTTTCGTAAGTGATTCCGGTGCCACATAAAGCAATTTTGTAACACCACTTTTAATGTCGCTCTTTACTTTTTTTACTTCAGTTTTGTTCAAAGAAGAATTTAAAACATGCGCTACGCCACTGTCTTCCGAGATACCTCGAATGGCATCAACCTGATTCTTCATCAATGCGATTAATGGGGAAACCACAATTGCCGTTCCTTCTTTAACTAAGGCGGGAAGCTGATAACACAATGATTTTCCTCCTCCCGTAGGCATAATAACAAAAGTATTCTTATTATTAACGATGCTCTTTATAACACCTTCCTGTAATCCCTTAAACTGACCAAATCCAAAATACTGCTTCAGCGCCGCGTGTAAGTCAATTTCAGCTGTATCCATCCTATCGTTTTACTATTTTACATACATTTGCACAACTAAAGATAATACATTCTTTATTTATTACAAACCATATAAAACACAAAGTTTGAAACGCAAAGATACAATCATAGCTACAGCAAAAAAAGCTATTGACACAGAATGTGAAGCAATTCAACATCTTAGTAGTTTGGTTGATGAAGATTTTGCCAATGCCATCGAATTCATCTACAACTCCAAAGGGCGTGTAGTGGTTACAGGTATAGGCAAGAGCGCAATAATTGCCACTAAAATTGTAGCTACTTTAAATTCCACCGGAACCCCTGCAATATTTATGCATGCAGCCGATGCCATTCACGGTGATTTAGGAACTATACAACAAGACGATGTTATAATATGTATTTCTAAAAGTGGAAATACTCCTGAAATTAAGGTACTGGTTCCCTTGCTAAAAAATGGACCGAATAAACTTATTGCTATAACCGGAAATAAAGATTCATTCCTGGGTCAACAAGCAGATTTTATATTGAACGCTCATGTAGAAAAAGAAGCATGCCCTAACAATCTTGCGCCTACTTCTAGTACCACAGCACAGTTGGTTATCGGTGACGCTTTAGCAATATGCTTACTGGAACTTAAAGAATTTGGTAGTAAAGATTTCGCTAAATACCATCCGGGAGGTGCCCTAGGAAAAAAATTATACCTAAGAGTACACGATATTTCAGAGGCCAACATGAAACCTCAGGTGAAAACGGAAACTCCAATTAAAGATGTCATTGTAGAAATTACTGAAAAAAGACTTGGTGTTGCACCGGTTACCGATGATAACGGTAAAATTGTAGGTATTATTACCGACGGTGACATTCGTAGGATGCTTAACAAATATGATGAAATAAACGGTTTAAAAGCCTGCGACATCATGTCTGAAAATCCTAAAACAATTGAGGCTAATGCCATGGCTGTAGATGCCCTGGAGCATATGGAAGCGAATGGCATCTCACAACTACTAGTAGAAAAAAAAGGTAAATACGCAGGTGTTATACACCTACACGATTTAATAAAAGAAGGTATTATATAATGGCTAAAAAGAACGCTCAGGAAATGTCATTTCTAGATCATTTAGAAGAATTAAGATGGCATTTAATAAGATCGACAGCAGCTATTTTAATAATTGGTGTTATCGCTTTCATAGCAAAAGATTTTATATTCGATACAATCATCTTCGGTCCCAAAAAGGCCGATTTCGTAACTTATCGCTTTTTCTGTAACATTGCTAAAACATTGGGGTTAAACGAATCCTTTTGTGAAGGACCCCAGTTTAGGGTGCAAAGTAGAATAATGGCAGGACAGTTTTCAGCTCACATCTGGACCTCTATTTGGGCAGGAATCATTTTAGGTTTCCCTTATATATTGTATGAATTATGGAAATTCATCAGCCCGGGTCTTTATGAAAATGAACGAAAACATGCCAAAGGCTTCATCTTTGTCGCCTCTATGTTATTCTTTACCGGTGTACTTTTTGGTTACTATATTATTTCTCCTTTATCAGTTAACTTCCTTGCTAATTACACCGTAAGTAAAGAGGTTTTTAATGACATTGATTTAGCTTCATATATATCAACGGTTCGATCTTCTGTTTTAGCCTGTGGAATTATATTTGAACTTCCAATTCTTATATTCTTTCTAACCAAAATAGGGATCGTAACTCCAGAGTTTTTAAAGAAATATCGCAAGATTTCTTTGGTGATAGTACTAATACTCTCTGCTGTAATTACACCTCCGGATGTGGCTAGCCAGATTATTGTAGCCATACCGATCGCCATTCTATATGAAGCCAGTATTATCATCTCCAGAATCGTATTAAAAAAAGAGAAAAAGAGAGAAGAAGAACAAAAATCACTGACAAAAAATGGCTAATCAAGTAGAAGAATTTAACGAGTATCGCGCTAAAATGAATAAGCGCATTTTAGAGGACGCTGATAAAGTAACAAAACGCATATTCAATTTAGACACCAATGCCTACATGCCTGGTGCCTTGGATGTGAAAACCAAAGAGTTACTTGGCCTTGTAGCCTCAGCTGTACTGCGTTGCGATGACTGTGTGAAATACCATTTGGAAACCTCCCATAAAGAAGGACTTAAAAAAGAAGAGGTTTTTGAAGCCTTGAGTATTGCTACACTGGTGGGTGGAACCATCGTTATCCCCCATTTAAGAAGAGCATACGAATATTGGGATGCCCTGGAAGAACAAAAAGCAAATTCATAATGTTTCTTAAAAGATATTTATTTCTGGAGTATTTGTCTATTTTTGAATTTCTGAAAGCTAAAACATGAAGCTAAGAGCTGAAAACATTATGAAGTCCTATAAAGGACGAAAAGTAGTTAAAGGAATTTCCCTGGAGGTAAACCGAGGACAAATTGTTGGTTTACTCGGACCTAATGGTGCTGGAAAAACCACTTCCTTTTATATGATAGTCGGCCTGATTAAACCGAATGGAGGGAAGATCTTTTTAGATAACCAGGAAATTACAAGCTACCCTATGTACAAACGCGCCCAACACGGAATTGGGTACCTGGCACAAGAAGCTTCTGTTTTCAGAAAGCTAAGCATAGAAGATAACATATTGAGTGTTCTTCAACTTACAAAGCTTTCTAAAAAGGAGCAACATATGAAGATGGAGGCACTGATAGATGAGTTTAGTTTAGGACACATTCGAAAAAACAGAGGAGATTTGCTTTCAGGAGGCGAAAGACGACGTACCGAAATAGCCCGTGCATTGGCAACTGACCCAAGCTTTATTTTATTAGATGAACCCTTTGCCGGAGTTGACCCGGTGGCCGTTGAAGACATTCAACGCATTGTAGCGCATTTGAAAGATAAAAATATTGGGATCCTCATCACCGATCATAACGTTCAGGAAACCTTAGCCATCACAGAACACTCCTATCTCATGTTCGAAGGAAACATTCTAAAAGCAGGTGAACCTGAAGAACTTGCTGCAGATGAAATGGTACGAAAAGTATATCTGGGACAAAATTTCGAACTCCGTAAAAAGAAATTAGATTTTAAAGCTAAGCAACCTTAATTAAGGTTGCTTTTTTTTCATCATAGTATCCATAGCCGACATCAAAACATATAATACCACAACAATTGGTATCGCTATAAATTGAAGGAGAATTAATAATATTACACTTAGTGACAAAAAGCTATATCGTGTAGCATTACTTTTTAACTTCCAATCTTTAAACTTTAAAGCAAATAACGGAATCCGTGCATTGAGCATGTAAGAACTCAATAAGGTTATAGCAATCAAAAACCACTTATTCAGAATAAAACCATTTACCAAATCGTTTCCCTGATAAAACAATATCAACGGAAGAGATAAAATAAAAAGAGCATTGGCAGGTGTCGGCAACCCAATAAATGAGGTAGCCTGATCTTCATCTATATTGAACTTGGCCAGCCTGTAAGCAGAGGCCAGGGTAATCAATAAACCAAGAAAAGGAAGTGCTTTTACATCCCCTCCAAACAACGAAACTACTTCAACTGGACTATCCGCAACTTCCCAACTTCCAATTCCACTGCTCATGTGCAACAGTTGATACATCACAATTCCAGGAACCAGACCACTGGTAACCATATCTGCTAAAGAATCTAATTGAATACCCAAATCACTCTGTACTTTGAGTAACCTGGCTGTTAAACCATCAAAAAAATCGAAAAATATACCCAAGAACACAAAAACAGCAGCCACTTCAAGCTGATTTTTCACTGCAAAGATTGCTGCAATTGATCCACAAAATAGATTTAATAAGGTTATCAGGTTAGGGATATGTTTCTTCATCTTTAAAATATTTTGTGTAAAAATAAGGTTTTTATAACGATGAGTAATACTACATTTAACCCGATTATTTATTCTGTTTAATAGATAATAGAATATATTTATAAAATTATGAGATATTTGTAGAAACTGAATATTTCATATTTCACAGCTTGAATTGACAATAAACCTGATGAAGAATTACCTACTTGCGATTTTTTCCGGCTTACTGCTTGCCTTAGCCTGGCCTACATACGGACTACCTCTTTTAGCCTTTTTAGGATTCATACCACTTTTAATTGCAGAGAAAAACATTCGCCTTTCAGACACTAAAAGAAAAGGACTAAAAACACTGGCCACATCATATCTGGCCTTCTTGGTATGGAATTCTATAACCACCTGGTGGTTGTGGTATTCAAGCGCTTTTGGAATGTTCTTTGCTATCCTGGTGAATTCCTTATTAATGGCATTGGTATTCCTGATGTACCATAAAGTCGCTAATAAATTACCTTCCAAAATACACCTGGTATTTTTACCCGCCATTTGGATGGCCTTTGAAAAGTTTCACCTCAACTGGGATTTCTCATGGCCCTGGTTAAACCTGGGTAACGTTTTTTCAGAATACACCTCTTGGATTCAATGGTATGAGTTCACTGGAACTTTCGGAGGGGCTCTCTGGATTTGGATCGTGAATATCGGTCTATTTAAAACCTATGAAAAGTATCAAGAGCACAAAAGCACAAAAATCCTGTCTATTGGAGTTGGTAAAAATGTCCTGTGTATAGCCATCCCTATCATTATTTCCTTTTTAATCCTCAATAATTATGAAGAAGGTAATAAAACCATTGAAGCTGTTATAATTCAACCCAATGTTGATCCTTATACTGAGAAGTACGGTCAATCAAACACTGAAATAGCCGCCGGACTCATTCAGCAAGCCAAGGATAAACTAGATGAAAACACCGATTATCTAATCGCCCCTGAAACTGTTTTCTCTGATACGTTTCCTATTGATCAATTTGATAGAAGCCAGCAAAAGAACATGTTAAGTACTCTATCAAAGAATAACGACAACCTGAATATTATTGTAGGAGCAGACTTCTATAGATTATATCAGCAAGATGAAAGACCTACCTCCACAGCTAACCGCACACAGCGAGGTGACTGGGTGGATTGGTACAACGCAGCAGCTCAAATTAACAAAACAGGAAAGTCACAATTCTACATTAAATCAAAATTAGTAGTTGGAGTTGAAAATTTTCCTTTTAAATCAATTCTCGAGCCTTTACTTGGTAATATCATGCTAGACCTGGGAGGAACTATTGCAACCAGAAGCATCCAAAAAGAAAGGGGTGTGTTCACCTCAAATACTGGAGAATTTGTTGCTGCTCCAATAATATGTTACGAATCAGTGTATGGTGAATTTGTTACCGGATATATTAAAAAAGGGGCAAACTTTTTAACCATAATCACTAACGACGCCTGGTGGGATCGAACACAAGGTCACATGCAACATTTGAGTTATGCCAAATTGAGGGCCATTGAAACCAGAAGAAGTATTGCCAGAAGTGCCAATACAGGGGTCTCTGCTTTTATTAATGAGAAAGGTGAAGTCATGAGCACCCTCGCCTACGAAATTAAAGGCACCCTGAAAGGTGTCATTACAATTAATGATAAAAAGACTTTTTATGTGCAATACGGCGATTACATTGCAAGAATTGCTGTATTAATAGCAGGATTAATTATACTATTTGCTATTGCCCGTAAAAAATCTTGATCGTACCTTGCCTCATATTTGAAGTATGAACTTCTGAATCTTTGAAAACACATTGATGAATTACCTTTCTGTTGAAAATATTGCCAAATCATATGGAGAACGTGTATTGTTTACGGATATTTCCTTTGGCATCAATAAGGATCAAAAAATTGCACTAATTGCAAAAAATGGTACCGGAAAAACATCATTACTAAATATTATTACCGGTAAAGACACCCCAGATGAAGGTCAGGTGGTAACACGAAACAACCTGAACATTGCTTTTCTTTCACAAGAACCGGATTTAATTCCGTCCCTGACAATTGAAGAAACCATTTTTGCTTCGGAGAATAAAATCTTAAAAGTAATTCACAATTACGAAAAGGCTTTAAAAAATCCGGAAAACGAAGAGGCCTATCAAAAAGCTTTTGAACAAATGGAAATTCATCAGGCATGGGATTTCGAAACGCAATACAAACAAATACTTTTTAAACTAAAGCTTGATAATCTAGACCAAAAAGTTTCTTCTTTGTCCGGAGGACAAAAAAAGAGACTTGCTTTAGCCACGATCTTAATTAGCAAACCCGATCTTCTCATTTTAGATGAACCCACCAACCATTTAGACCTCGAAATGATTGAATGGTTAGAATCCTATTTTGCCAAAGAGAAGATTACGCTTTTTATGGTAACGCACGATCGCTACTTTCTCGAAAGAGTTTGTAATGAGATCATAGAGTTAGACAATGGCCAATTATACCAATACAAAGGCAGTTACTCGAATTATCTTGAAAAAAGAGAACAACGAATAGAATCGGAGGCAGCGAGTACAGAGAAAGCTAAAAATCTTTTTAGAAAGGAACTCGACTGGATGCGTAGACAGCCTAAAGCAAGAACGACCAAGTCTAAATCTCGTATTGACGATTTTTATCAGATAAAAGAAAAAGCACATCAGCGAAGAAAAGAACATCAGGTTACCCTGGAGATCAACATGGAACGCCTGGGAAGTAAAATTGTGGAGCTTCACAACATCTCCAAATCTTTTGGTGAAAAAATAATTGCTGATAAATTCAATTACAACTTTATTAAAGGGGAACGTATTGGCATAATAGGAAAAAATGGAACTGGAAAATCCACATTTTTAAATATTCTTACCAAAGCCCTAGAGCCAGATGCCGGAAAAGTAGTAGTTGGAGAAACAGTTAAGTTTGGATATTATACGCAAAGTGGTATTCACTCTAAACCTGAGCAAAAAGTAATTGATGTTATAAAAGAATTTGGTGAGTTTATCCCACTTACTAAAGGGAGGACGATTTCTGCAGCCCAGTTACTGGAACGATTTCTTTTCGATAGAAAGAAACAGTATGATTTTGTAGAAAAACTGAGTGGTGGAGAATTAAAACGACTTTATTTATGCACCGTCTTAATTCAGAATCCGAATTTTTTAATTTTGGATGAACCTACCAATGACCTCGATATAGTTACACTTAATGTATTGGAAAGTTTTTTACTGGATTATCCAGGCTGTCTGGTTGTAGTGTCACACGATCGCTATTTTATGGATAAAATCGTCGATCATCTGTTTGTGTTCCGAGGCAATGGAATAATTGAAGATTTTCCCGGAAATTATAGTGATTTTAGGGTTTATGAAGACAGTGCTACACCGGAAGAAAATAATACCACCGAAAAGAAAGAAAAGAAAAGCTGGAAAAAGGACGCCAATAGCGGGTTAAACTATAATGAACAAAAAGAATACAACAGACTCGAAAAAGAAATAAAAAAGCTGGAACAAAAGAAAAGTGAGATTGAAGTTCTGTTCCTTGATCCAAATTTAACAGGGGAAGAGATCAATGAACAGTCTATAAAATTACAAGAAATAACCAGTCAAATTGAAGAAAAAACTGAACGTTGGTTTGAATTGTCTATGAAATTAGAATAATTCTCTTTCTTTTTTCTTACAAAATATATTAACAAACCTTGTTAATAAAATCTTTGTGCATTTCATCGAATTTTTAGAGCTTTTTATCGATTAAATAAAATTAATCAGTAATTTAGTTCTTAAGAATAAGTTAATCCTTACTCTTTTGAACCCCAAGCTACCTTTTTGAACTGCCCCAAGTTTCTTAAATGTAGTTCAACCAAAATTAACCTAAATGTTGACTTTATATGAAGAGACAACTACTTAACCTACTAGTTGCTACGGTGATCGTTTTCTCCTGTAGTAAGGATGATTCTTCTTCAGGAGAAGAAATCCCAAAAAGCAACTTAAAGGAAATAGAAAGTTTTGAATTCTTGGCTTCAGATAATGAAGGCCTCGATACTGACGTTGTAGCTTCCATTGATGAAAGTGAAAAGCTTATCACAGCTACCATGCCTGTTGGCACTGATATTTCAAATCTTAAACCTTCAATACAAAGCTCCCCATTATCGAAAGTTACACCAAGTGACCAAACTCGTATTGATTTTACCCAGGCAGTTGAATACGCCGTAACAGCTGAAGACGAAACGTCTATTATTTACAATGTAAATATAGAGGTCGCAAAAAGTTCAGAAGCAAAAGTCACTAGCTTCAACCTACTTACGTCCATAAATAGTGATGGAACAGACAGTAATCAAATTTACTACGATATTGAAGCTAATATTGACGAAACTAATAAGACCATTAAACTTACAATCCCGGAAGGAAGTATAGACAGTGGGTTAATTCCAAGTATCGAATTTTCAGTTGGAGCTACAATCACCCCATCCCCGGAAGATGTCTTAGTAGAAGGAGTCAACTACACAGTCACAGCAGAAAATGGAGATACCAACACCTATTCTCTTCTCATTGAATACACACCTAATGAGCGTAAAATACTGATTGATTTATATCAGGCCAATTTGGAAAACTTACTTAATTGGGACATTACCTCATTGAATATTGCTGAATGGGAAGGTATTACCCTATACGACCAAAGAGTTACTCAGATTGATCTTACTAATAAAAATATAGAGAACCTCATACCTCAAATAGGTAAGCTTACTCAATTAACAGATCTGGTTGTCCAAAATACCGATAGCGCATTAAAGATGAATTCCATCCCTGAAGAGATTGGAAACTTGACTAATCTAAGGTCATTGTTCTTAAATGGTAACAACATTAATTCTATTCCTGCATCTATAGGTAATTTAACGCAATTAGATCGATTAGCTTTAAATTCAAACCGGATTGCATGGCTGCCTGAAGAGCTGGGCAACTTAACCAACCTCAAATGGTTGATATTAAGCGACAACAACATTCAGTTTTTACCAATCAGTGTCGGAAATCTAACCAGCCTGACAGAATTATTTTTAAACAATAATCAGCTACAGGAGATCCCTGAAGAACTGGGTAACTTAAAAGAAATTAAAGTGCTGAGATTAAGGACTAACAAACTAATTAGCCTTAATAACTCCGTAATCGATATGACCCAAATTGAAACGGTTGATTTAGCCTATAATGATTTTCAACAATTCCCATCTCAATTGATCGAAATGGACAACCTTAAAAACATTCTGTTCGATGGGAATGACTTGCAAACAGTTCCAGCAACTTTAGGCGACATGAATAATTTAGAAACCGCCTCCTTTTATCGTAATAAATTATTCTTAATACCAGAAGAATTAGGAAACCTTACAAACCTAAAAACTCTTAACATTCAAAGAAATTTTTTGTTTGGAATACCACAACCTGTTTGTGATCTCGAAACAAATTATGGTACACAAATCATAAAAGATAATCGTACCGACTGCTATTAATTCTAATAGCAACCACTTTTTATTCTCATATTAATTTGATTTTACACATGTAAGAACTTCACTGGCAACAGTGAAGTTTTTAGTTTATTTTTGTCCCTATAAATCAACAATTTTGTCTTCTTTGTTTAATTATTTCAAATTCCTCATTAAGTCGACCAACCAACACGGCGTCCACTCACCTTTTGTTTACAGCATGATCACTAAATGCTTTTACCGGAAAACATCCGAGGATATTTCAAAAAAGTTGATGGGTGTAATAAAAAAAGGCATAAACAACAATTCGTGCTCCATAAAAAAAGCCAAACTATACCATCGACTAATACAATACTTTAATCCAAAACATATTCTGAATATTGGCACACCGGAAATAAACGCATTTACCAGTGCTCTGGTGGCCTCAAAAATAACTGAGGTAGCTTATAAAAGCAATCTTGAAAAACCCAATTCTAATTTGTCAGACTACCTCGGCATAAAGCCCTTTAACCAAACTGAACAACAAAAAACGTATGATTTGGTTTATTTCAGTCATATTGATATTTTAAATGATCAGCTACCAAAGGAAATAAACGCTGTAAAGCCCCTTATTCATAATGACACCTTGATATTATTGGACGGGATTCATTCATCAGAAAAATCCTTTAATATCTGGGAAAACATAACCCGAGATGAAGATTTTAATGTCAGTATCGATACATACCACTGTGGATTATTATTCATTAGAAAAGAACAACAAAAAGAACATTTTATCATTAGGGTTTAAACAATGCTGTTTGTACCTTCGCTAATACCAAAGAAGTTACCATGAAAATATATACCAAAACAGGAGACAAAGGACAAACCTCGCTATTTGGAGGTACCAGAGTACCAAAACATCATATTCGCATAGAAAGTTACGGTACCGTAGATGAACTCAACTCATGGATAGGGCTGCTTCGCGATCAGGATATAGAAAAAGAACTTAGAAAGCTTTTAATACACGTTCAGGATCGCTTATTTTCCATTGGTGCCATTTTGGCAACACCTCCCGAAAAAGAAACCTTAAAAAACGGTAAACCGCGCTTAAACATTCCAAAAATAGCTGATAACGACATTAAGTTATTGGAAAATGAAATAGATAAGATGAATGAAGACCTGCCCCCTATGACACATTTTGTGCTTCCCGGTGGCCATCAATCGGTGTCATATTGTCATATAACCAGAACTGTATGTAGAAGAGCTGAACGCTTAGCCTCTCATCTGTTTGAAAATGAACCTTTTGACGAAAAAGTAATTCAGTACTTAAATCGTCTGTCCGACTATCTTTTTGTACTGGCACGAAAGTTGTCGTATGACTTAAAAATTGATGAGGTAAAATGGATTCCCGAAAAGGAGAGTTGACCTTATTTTAATAAGATTTTAACATTAAAAAGTCAATTATTTCATCAAAAAATGATTACGTTCTTAAAAATTATGTAATTCGTGCATTTTTTACTTGACTTTTTACATTTAAAAATTATTTTTGCAAGAAATTAAAATTATTATAGAAAGATGTATTGGACTTTAGAATTAGCATCTTATTTAGATGATGCCCCTTGGCCGGCTACCAAAGACGAATTGATAGACTATGCCATCCGAACCGGTGCACCTCTCGAAGTGGTCGAAAATCTACAAGCAATTGAGGATGAAGGAGATATGTATGAATCGATTGAAGAGATTTGGCCAGATTACCCTACGGAGGAAGATTACCTCTGGAATGAAGACGAATATTAACAAACATTATCATTATTTAAACGCAAAAAGTCTCAGTTGAGGCTTTTTTTTTGCGTAATTTTGAACTAAAATAGAAGCAGTTATGAGTTTAATGGATTCCCTGATTAAGGTCTTTATTGGAGATAAAGCGAAGAAAGACGTTAAAGAAATACAACCCATAGTAGATAAAATAAAAGCTGTTGAGAAATCGCTTTCGGACTTGTCACATGATGAGCTTAGAGCAAAAACCGAAGCTTTTAAGCAGCAGATAAAAGACGCTCGTGCTTCAATAGATGAACAAATTAAAAGTTTACAGCAGGAAGCTGAAACAAACGAAGACATTGATAAAAGAGAAGATATTTACAATCAAATAGATCAACTTCTTGAGGAAGCCAATCTGATTGATGAAAATACCCTTAATGAGATTTTACCAGAAGCCTTCGCAGTAGTTAAAGAAACTGCTAAACGATTCGCTAATAACGAAACAATCACTGTAACTGCTTCTCCATTCGATCGCGAACTTTCTGGAATTCATGACTATGTCACTTTAGACAATGAAAAAGCTGTTTGGAACAACTCTTGGAATGCAGCTGGTAAAGAAGTTACCTGGGATATGATTCATTATGATGTTCAGCTTATTGGTGGTGTAGCTCTTCATCAAGGTAAAATTGCAGAAATGCAAACTGGTGAGGGTAAAACATTAGTAGCTACACTCCCGGTATACTTAAATGCCCTGACAGGCAAAGGAGTACACCTCGTGACGGTTAATGACTATCTGGCAAGACGAGATAGTGCATGGATGGCTCCTATATTTCAGTTTCATGGACTATCGATAGATTGTATTGATAACCACCAACCCAATTCAGAATCACGTAGAAATGCTTACAAGGCAGACATAACCTACGGTACGAATAATGAATTCGGTTTCGATTATTTGCGTGATAATATGGCGCATTCTCCTAAAGATCTGGTTCAAAGACCACATAATTATGCCATAGTCGATGAGGTCGATTCTGTATTAATTGACGACGCTCGTACACCCCTAATTATCTCCGGTCCTGTCCCTCAAGGTGACAGACACGAATTTAACGAATTAAAACCCGTAGTAGGAGATCTTGTTAGCAAACAGCGTCAATATTTAACTGGCGTCCTTGCTGAAGCAAAAAAATTAATTGCCGAAGGGAACACCAAGGATGGCGGATTTCTATTACTAAGAGTACATAGAGGATTACCAAAAAATAAAGCGCTAATCAAGTTCTTAAGTGAAGAAGGGATCAAGCAATTGCTTCAGAAAACAGAGAACTTCTATATGCAAGACAATAACCGCGAAATGCCTAAGATTGATGAAGAGTTATTGTTTGTTATCGATGAAAAAAACAATCAGATTGAACTTACCGATAAGGGAGTTGAATATCTATCCAAAGATACTGATGATTTAGATTTCTTCGTAATGCCTGATATAGGTACTGAAATTGCTAAAATTGAAAATCAAAACCTTCCGGTTGAAGAAGAAGCTGAACTAAAAGAAGAGTTATTCAAAGATTTTGGTGTGAAAAGTGAACGTATACACACCATGAACCAACTACTTAAAGCATATGCCCTTTTTGAAAAAGACGTGGAATATGTCGTAATGGACAACAAGGTGATGATAGTCGACGAGCAAACCGGTCGTATCATGGAAGGACGTAGATATTCCGATGGTTTACACCAGGCTATTGAAGCTAAAGAGAATGTAAAAATCGAAGCGGCAACGCAAACTTTCGCCACCGTTACACTTCAAAATTACTTCCGTATGTACAATAAGTTATCTGGTATGACAGGTACAGCAATAACGGAAGCAGGTGAATTCTGGGAAATCTATGAACTGGATGTTGTCGAAATTCCTACCAACAGACCTATTGCAAGAAAAGACAAGGAAGACCTGATTTATAAAACAAAAAGAGAAAAATACAACGCTATTATCGACGAGGTTGTTCGCCTGGTAAATGAAGGAAGACCTGTATTAGTAGGTACCACCTCGGTAGAAATCTCCGAATTGCTAAGTAGAATGCTTAATATCAGAAAGATTAAGCACAATGTACTAAATGCTAAACTACATAAAAAGGAAGCAGACATCGTTGCTGAAGCAGGCCAACCTGGGGTAGTAACTATAGCTACGAACATGGCAGGTCGTGGTACGGATATTAAATTAATTAAGGAAGTTAAAGATGCCGGTGGTCTTGCTATCATTGGTACAGAAAGACACGATTCAAGACGTGTAGACAGACAGTTAAGAGGTCGTTCAGGACGTCAGGGAGATCCGGGTAGTTCTCAATTCTATGTATCCCTTGAAGATAACCTAATGCGCTTATTCGGTTCAGACAGGGTAGCTAAACTAATGGACAAAATGGGGTTAGAAGATGGTGAAGTTATCCAACACTCTATGATGACCAAATCCATTGAAAGAGCTCAGAAAAAAGTAGAAGAAAACAACTTTGGTATTCGTAAGCGCTTATTAGAATATGATGACGTAATGAATGCTCAGCGTGAAGTTGTATATAAACGTCGTCGCCATGCACTCGAAGGAGAGCGTTTGAAAGTTGACATCGCTAACATGATGTACGATACTTGTGAAAATATTGCCGAGACCAATAAATTGGCTGACGATTTCAAGAATTTTGAGTTCGAACTCATTAAATACTTTTCACTTACATCTCCAATTTCAGAGGAAGAATTTAAAAAACTTACCTACATGGAGATTGCTTCAAAAGTATATCAGGCAACACTCCAGCATTACAAAGAAAAAATTGAACGTACTGCAGCTACGGCTTTCCCTGTAATTAAAAATGTTTACGAAAATCAATCAGATAGATTTGAACGTATCGTTGTTCCATTTACAGATGGTATTAAAACATTAAACGTAGTAACAAATCTGGAAGAAGCATATAATTCTCAAGGTAGAAAACTCGTATCTGATTTTGAAAAGAATATCTCTTTAGCCATTATAGATGATGCATGGAAAAATCATCTTCGCAAAATGGATGAGCTAAAACAATCAGTTCAGTTAGCAGTTCACGAACAAAAAGACCCGTTATTAATATATAAATTTGAAGCTTTCGAACTTTTTAAGGAAATGGTTGATAAAGTGAATAAAGATGTTATTTCGTTCTTATTCAAAGGTGAACTACCAACACAAGACTCTAGCAATATTAGTGAAGCAAGAGATGTTAAGAGAAAAGAAAGCTATAAAACTTCTAAAGAAGAGATCCCAAACCTTGATGAAAGAGCAGCTGAAAGCAGAGCGGCTGGTCAAACGCAACAAAGACCTCAGGTTACTGAAACTGTTGTTAGGGATAAACCAAAGATTGGAAGAAATGAACGTGTTACCATTAAAAATGTAATGAGCGGTGAAAGCAAAGAATTGAAATATAAACAAGCAATTCCACTTATTGAAAAAGGAGAATGGGTTCTGGTTGAAAATGAATAATAAATGATTCCATAAATAGTTAAAATCCTGCTATATGCAGGATTTTTTTATTTTTATATACAACTAAAAACTATTTATGGAAACCTACGCCCAAGCTTTATTATATGCCATTCCTCTTTTTATAGTACTCGTACTTTTAGAAATACTTTATGGATATATAGTAAAAAAACACACACATAAACCGCTTGATACGATCTCAAGTTTAAGCTCCGGACTCACAAATATTATTAAAGACTCATTACCATTGGTCATAATATTCGTATCGTATCCCACCCTATTAAAAAGTATCGCTTTAATTCATATCGAAGCTAATTGGCTCACCTATGTCATAGGCTTTATTACCTTAGACTTTGCAGGCTATTGGAATCATCGCCTGAGTCACAAAATAAATTTCTTTTGGAATCAGCATGTCATTCACCACAGTAGCGAAGAGTTCAATTTAGCATGTGCGCTCCGACAATCCATTTCTAATATTTTAGGCTACTTTCCATTGCTTCTAATACCGGCAGCCTTATTAGGAGTCCCTGCAAAAGTGATCAACATACTCGCTCCTATTCACTTATTTTTACAGTTTTGGTATCACACCCGGTATATAGGAAAGTTAGGCTGGCTGGAATATATAATCGTAACCCCTTCCCAACACCGGGTTCATCATGCCATAAATCCGGAATATATTGATAAAAACCTCGGACAAATATTTTGTGTTTGGGATCGAATGTTTGGAACCTTCCAGGAGGAACTACAAAATACCCCTCCCGTTTATGGAGTCTTAAAACCAGCCTCAACCTGGAATCCGATATTAATAAACTTTCAACATCTCTGGCGCCTGATGAAAGATGCATGGTATACCAAAAACTGGAAAGATAAGATTCTTATTTGGTTCATGCCTACAGGATGGCGACCGGCAGATATGATAGATAAACACCCCTACTCGATCATTGAAAACGTTTATAGTTTTAAAAAGTATCAAACATATAATGATAAATACTTCACTTGCTATGTGGCATTTCAATTAATATGCAACACCATCCTTATGATGTTCATGTTTTACAATTATAGTGACATGGGTCTAAATGGATTGTTTCTATGTGGACTGTTTGTATTTACAGGTATCTTTGGCTATACCTCACTAATGGACGGTAGCGCCTATGCAGTATTTATCGAAGCCCTCAGAAGTATCGCAGGAATTCTTTTTATTGTAATATCCGGAGATTGGTTTGGATTGAACCATTATTTAGAGATCGGAAGTTCTCTTGTTTTATTATACTTTATAATCACCCTTTTAGGTGGATGGTACTTTTCCTCCTTGCAAAAGAAGCAGCTACTTAATCTTAAAAAAACTATTTAAACCGTTTAAAACACACCATTGCTATAAGGAACATTTAAAGGCAATCTAACTTGCTAATATTTAATATATCCGTCATACCGATTTGAATACACTATCAACACAACCTAAACAACCGTTAAAACAGAAGCAATTAAATATCCCTATGCTGAACAAAGAAGTATGAACTAGACATCGCTAATTTGAGGTGGTTTATTCTAACAATTCCATAGCCCACTTTCATATCTCAATATTTTACCTGAATAAATGGACTCGTAGTACATTTTTTTTTACATTTAATCTCTTTCTCCTTAAAAAATTAATGGTTTATAAAAAAGAGCAGAAATTGCACTATACACACATCAAACACCCCGTCAAAGTCCGTTGAAACTCCGTTGTTTCTTTATGGATATCCCGTATATTCCCATGTTATTCCCTACCACTCTGGCATCCATATCAACTCCCCGTATATGCGGATCACATAGTCCACATGCTCCCAATATCCCGCATTTGTATATTAATACCCACTATTTGAACTGCTTAAAATACATTTTCTTAATAAGGTACATCTGAAACAGTATAAGAGAAAAAGCCATTATCAACACAAAAGATGTTGTATCTGAAAATTGAAGTTTTGAAACAATATCTAAATTACTAAAATCTATTTTTTTGACAACTCCCAGGTGTTCTAAGAATGTAGACCGATCAGAAAACTTAATTAGTATTACGGTAATTGCCGTTAGCAAAGATGCTATAATATACCATCCCCACTTTTTAATCAATGGTGTATAGGCATATTGTTGCTCTTTCTGTATACTCAGCATAACACGATTCATAAAACCAGCTGAAGGCTTTTCTAAACCAGAGTCTTGGATCATCCTTCTTGTAATAGCTTCTAATTTTTTTTCTTCCTCAATACTCATACTGATCTTTTTAAAAATTCAACCTCATTTTTCAATAACTTGAAAAGCTTTTTTCTACTTCTGAACAACCGCACTTTTATATTCTCAAGTGAAATATCAACCACCTCTGTAATTTCTCTTAAAGATAACTCTTCAAAATAATATAACAAGATTAAAACCTGTTCCTCCGAAGGCAATTTTTCTACCGCGGCTTTAATAATTGCCGATCGCTCCTTACCTTCAATATAATTTAGCGTAGTTTCTACGCTTTCCAATTCCCCCTCAGATATCTCATCCACAACCATATCACCTAAGCTCTTCTTATTGGCCTTTAGTCTATCCAAACTTGTATTATAAACAATACGGTATAACCACGAACTAAACTTTGCTTCACCTTTAAACTTAGGCAGTGAATGATAACATTTAACAAAGGCGTCCTGAGCAGCATCTTCAGCTTCTTCTCGATTTCTCAATAACTTAAAAGCAATTGAAAAAACCATATCCTGGTATTTTTCTACCAGGTTTGAAAATGCAAGGGTATCCCCTTGTAAGGTTTTCTCAATATAATTATGGTCGGTTAGGTTAGTCATTTGGATATATGACTTTAAAAATATGGAAATGGTTACACTTTATACTGAAAAAAATTTTTAAGATTTTTTGTAACCAAACCGAAACTAATAAAGTCTTACCAACAAACGAGTTCATTCTCGATCAAAAACAATTAACCAAAATTAAATTCACTATGGAAGTAGTTATCTTTTTCGGCCTTCTTTTTGCCACTGTCTTTGGAATGTATTACTTATTCATTACTGCAAGAAACAAAGAGCGCATGTCACTAATTGAAAAAGGAGCGGATGCATCAATTTTTTACAGCGCTAAAAAACGAATCACGCCAATGTGGAAAATCATTGTGATCAATATCGGATGTTTATTTACTGGGATTGGAACAGGAATCATTTCTGCACACTCTCTAACACATGTTCTTAGCCCATATAACGAAGCCGTTTTGGTTCTTGGATGCACCTTTATCTTTGGAGGACTTGGACTTTTAGCCGGTTTTAAAATTGCGCAAAAACTAGAATAACAATCTTCATTTTCTTTTCCAATCATTGTAAGGAATTTAGTTATCTTAAGACCTACTAAACAAATTCGTTTATTATGAAAGTCTTAAAACTAGGTTCCTTATTTTTTACTTTATTATTTACCATAAGTTGCCAGGCTGTAACTAAAAAAGACCAAACCTCTTCTTTAAAAGATTTGGAACCCCAACCACAAATCGATCAAAATATGCAAAAGGCATATTTCGCCAGTGGTTGCTTCTGGTGTGTAGAAGCTATTTTTGAAAGTATTGACGGTGTTAAGGAAGTGGTTAGCGGCTATTCCGGCGGAAAAACTAAAAACCCAACCTACTACGATATTAGTCGCGGAAATACGGGGCATGCAGAGGCAGTAGAAATCTATTATAATCCTGATAAAGTCTCATTTGAGCAGTTAGTGCAGGCTTTTTTCGAATCTCACGACCCAACCGCACTAAACAGGCAAGGACCCGATGTCGGCACACAATACCGATCTATTGCATTTTATCAAAATGACAAACAAAAAGAAATCATAGAAAAATATATTCAAAGATTGGAAACGAGTGGAAAATACCTAAAACCAATTGTAACAGAGGTTATTCCCTTTGAAAAGTTTTGGCCCGCTGAAGACTACCACCAGGACTATGAAGCCAAAAATCCTAATAATCCTTATATAAAGAATGTATCAGTTCCGAGATTGAATAGATTTAAGGAACAATGTCCATTTCTTTTAAAAAAAGAAACCAACAATAAGCATTAATTACTGTACCTCTATATCACTATAGGTAGCAACTATATTTACTGTTTTATATCCGTTCTTTTTAGCACGGTAACCTTTTACCATCTTGGAGTTATAGTTATTAGAAACATCCAGGACCATATCCTTAGGGTAAACAATACTGGAATCTGTAGCATTACAATAAAAATCAAACGCGGTTTTAGGTAAATTGACAATGGCATCTGAATTATCCAGAATAATTGAAAGATTTTTAAAACTTGGATTGACATTGGCTATCAAAAGATCTCCAAAACTTCCATTGATAATCGCATCTTTGGAGATAGTTCCTATAACGACATCCGATGATTTTGAAGACAGCTTTACACTCTTAACATTTTTCAAATCTACATTTTTCACATAGTTTAAATTAAGCTCTCCGTAATTCCAGTGATCAACTACAATTGGAGAATACGACGCTTTAATAAACGTCTGCTCACCATCTACCTGGTAGGCATGCAACCTTGTATGAGACAAGGTTGCATTTATATTCTTTGTGGCGTCAGCTATTTTTACTTCACCATGCCTTACATTCATTTTAAGCTTAGCCCCTTTAGGCATTTTGATCTTGATCGTTTTTTTCACTTTCAAATTCTCGTTACCGCCTTTGGATCTGATAAAATAAGTATTCGCATCACCGTTTGAACGTACTCTTGTCCCTTCCCATTCTATGATGGCTTCCCTACGCGCTTTTTCAGCTTCAGACCTTTCCTTTGCTATCTCTTTCCTGCGAATCACAATTTCCTTTCTCGCCTCTTCGCGAACTTTTGCGATTTCATGACGATGTTTTTCAATTTCCTCTTGCATCTTCTCTCTATCCACCTTCATCTTTTCCCTATCCTCCTGGTAACGTTTCATATCCTCTTTCCAGGCCTCTAGGTTTTCCTTAAAATCCTTATCAAAGTTCTTATTAAACTCTTTTTTCCAGGCTTTCAAATACTTATCCCCATCTTTTTTATATGCTTCATAATCAAACTCCAAATCACTCATATTCATTGGCATAGGCGGCATCGGAGGCATTGCGGGCATTCTGAAAGAAAAAGCCTGTACTTCCGGCATCTCAGGCATCTCAGGCATTTCTGGTAATTCCGGAATTCTAAATTCAAACTCCTGATCATCACTAAAAACCATAACATTACCAGATGCAAAATGAATAGCCGGCTGGGTAGAAATCGTAATCTCGCTACTATTTCCTTTAGCCTCAAAACTCCAGTTTTTAAATATTTTATCTGCCTCTTCTTTCGAAACTCCTTCGACCTCTATGGTACCAATTACCTCTACAGTATTTTTGTCCCAGGTTTCAAATTCAACATCAGTATAACTGGTGTTAATGTTAATGGACACTTCTGGATTAACATTAAAGCTTTCTTTGAAATCTTTAGCCTGCTTTTGTGAATACGTAACGAATGCTGTTAGAGTAAAAGCAGCTAGAAAAAATTTACACTTGTTGGTCATTAAACTTTTCATTTTTAGCTTGTTTAAGTTCTTCTAATTTATCCTTCAATCGATACAACAATTGTAACCTTAATTGTAAATTATCTATTAACGCAGATACTGTCTGTTCGTTTGGCCCAACTTCATTGAGCTCTTCTGTAAGTTTTTGATATTCCGAATTCAACTCCTCTAATCGATTCATATAACCATCAAACAATTGCTGGTTCTCCTCGGTGATTTCAACCTCTGCCAACTCGACATTAATATTGGCTATATAATAGTTTTCTATCTTTTTTAGATCTGGAGATATATCACCCAAAGTAATTTTGTCATTCGTATTATCCGACTTTTCAGGAACATTAACCACCTGAGACGCTACAGTATCTGACGAATCATAAAAAATAGTCCCTAAACTTAAAAGCAATAGCAATGATGCTGCAATTTTTAAAAACAAATAAGTACTATTTCGCTTCTTCTTTGGCAATTGCTCATCAAGCATCTCCATAAAACGCTTTTCATGATTTTCCGGCATTTTATGAGGTTTAAAGCTTTCGTTGTTTTTGAATAAATCTCTAAGATCTTGTGCCATAACGTTTGTCTTTTAACAATTCTCTTAATTGATTTTTACCTCTCAATAATTGTGTTCGCGATGCTGTTTGGGTGATGTCAAGAATTTCTGAAATTTCTGCATGATCATACCCCTCAATCAAATAAAGCATAACAACATATTTGTATTTTTCAGGCAAATTTTCAATGGCCGATTTAACCTCCTCTATACTCACCTGGTCATCCACTTTCCAATCATTTTCATCTACGACATTTAATATGTTTTCATCAAGCGCTAAATAATACTGGTGCTTACGTTTCAAAAAATCAATACATTTATTTACTACGATCTTTTTCAACCATGCACCAAAGGTTACTTCAGCTTTAAATTGGTCAATTTTTTGAAAAGCACGTATAAAAGCTTCCTGCGTAACATCTTGTGCGTCATCTACGTTTTTTAAATATCGCATCGACACACAGAACATGGCATCACAATACTGCTTGTAAAGCTGCATCTGTGCTTTCCTGTCGTTCTTTTTACATTTCTCAACGAGATCAATTTGAAACATGCCGGCTTGTTTCGGTTTGGTTTTGGTTACAATTGTTGTTCATCTTAAAGACGAGTAAAACCTACCAGTGTTGCAAAAAGATAATATTTTTTTAATTTCGATGAAATTTTTTAATTTGATACAACAACATACAATCGCCAACGAGCACCTGAAATTAGTAACGATTAACCATGGTGCTTCAGTTCAAAAACTTTTTTTTAAAGACGTAAATAATCAAGAAATAAATGTCGTTTTAGGATTCAAAAATCCAGACGATTATTTAAACAACCCCGCGTTTATTGGTAATAGTATTGGAAGATATGCCGGTAGACTTAAAAAGGGATTCACTATTAATGGCGATTATTATCCATTGTACCACGAGGAAGGTGTTCACTTACATGGTGGTAAAGAAGGCTTTTCAGCAAAAAACTGGGAGGTTGAAGAAATAAAAAACGGCGAAAATCCCTTTATCAAATATACCTATTACAGTAAGGATGGTGAAGAAGGTTACCCTGGTAATTTAAAAGTTTCTGTTACCTATAAATTAAATGGAAAGTCTTTTATTATTTTTTATGAAGCTGAAACCGACAAAACCACACACCTCAATCTTACCAACCATAATTATTACAACCTGAATGGAAAAGGTTCAGTGCGCAATCATTGCCTAAAGGTAAATACCAATCAATTTCTTGAATTTACACCCGATAAGTTACCTTCTGGTAACATTTTAAATACAACTGGAACTCCTTACGATTTTTCCAAAGAAGAAAAATTGATGGATAAAAAGGATTTTAAAGGGGTTGACAATTGTTTTCTTATAAACAATCCAGAACCTGTGGCAACACTCTATTCTGAATCGACAGGAATTGAAATGAAGGTTAAAACGAACCAACCTGCTATTGTTATTTATACACCTCAAAATCTTCCTGCAGGCAATTATAACAATTCATTTTCAGAATTCTCGTCTATATGCTTTGAAGCCCAAGGGTATCCAGATGCACCAAATCAACCTGAATTTCCTTCAACTTTATTAAAAAAAGGTGAAAAGTATACGAATCATAGTATCTTTGAGTTTGATATTAGATCATGACAAAACCAAAGAAGAAATCGGCATTATCAGAAAAAGAAGGTGTTTCTAACCCTGAAAACATCAGTGATAATTCCATTTCTAAACTGAAACATAAAAGAAAAAAACAACCTACACCTGAAGAACTTTCGGCTGCTATTATTAGCGGTGATAAAGTTGCCTTAAGTAGGGCAATTACATTAATCGAAAGCACCAATCCCGATCACACTCAAAAAGCGAACAAAATTATTGAAGCATGTTTGCCCTACGCTAACAACTCTGTAAGGCTAGGAATAACTGGTGTTCCTGGGGTAGGTAAAAGTACTTTTATCGAAAGTTTTGGTTCTTACCTCACTACCAAAGGCAAAAAAGTGGCTGTCTTGGCAGTAGACCCTAGTAGTTCAATTTCAAAAGGTAGTATTCTGGGTGATAAGACACGGATGGAAGAACTGGTTAAAAACGAAAATGCTTTCATACGTCCTTCTCCATCTGGAGATTCTCTTGGAGGGGTTGCTCGTAAAACAAGAGAAACAATTATTCTTTGTGAGGCATGCGGTTTTGACACTATCATCATTGAAACTGTAGGAGTTGGGCAAAGCGAAACGGCTGTACATAGTATGGTAGACTTCTTCTTGCTTTTAAAACTTGCAGGCGCAGGCGATGAATTACAGGGAATAAAACGAGGTATAATGGAAATGGCCGATGCCATACTGATTAATAAAGCTGATGGAGATAATATCGGCAGGGCAAAACAAGCCAAAATTGAGTTTACAAGAGCACTTCACCTATACCCCCCAAAAGAAAATGGGTGGATCCCCAAAGTACTTACAGCTTCTGCCATTGAAAATAAAGGTATCGAAAAGACTTGGCAATTGATAGTAAAGTTTATCAATCATTCACAAAGTAACGATTCTTTCAACAGGAAAAGAGCACAACAAAACAAACAATGGCTACTTCAAACAATTAATGAACGCCTGAAATCAAGTTTTTATAACCACCCGACAATTAAAGAGCGTCTTAAAAACCAATTAGATTTATTGGAAAACAACAAAGTTTCTCCATTCGCTGCCGCAGAATACTTATTCAAAATATATATTCAAGAGTAAGATGTGCCTACCTTCCCGAAAAATGATACATTTGCATATTAATGCAACAAATTAATGAGTTACGAATTTACTATCATTGTCCCGGTTTATAACGAAGAAGAAAACCTGGAACGAGTAGAAAAAGAACTTTCCGATTATATAGCCAAGTCAACCAAAAAGACCAAGGTTCTTTTTGTTAACGACGGCTCCAAAGACAATAGCCAAAAATTAATAGAACTAATTTGTCAACGCAGTCCCGATTTCTCTTATTTACTATTTGAAGAAAATAGAGGTCTGAGTGCTGCAATCAAGGCAGGGTTTGACTTTGCGGACACCGAATTGGTGGGCTATATTGATTCTGACCTTCAAACAGCTCCTGACGATTTTAATTTGCTGTTAGAAGAAATCGAAGAATTTGATTTAGTCACAGGAGTAAGAGCCGATAGAAAAGATTCCTTCGTTAAAAATATGTCTTCAACCATTGCAAATAGCATCAGACGTGCATTCACACACGATGGAATGGATGATACCGGTTGCCCGTTAAAAGTAATCAAAACGGATTATGCTAAGCGTATCCCTATGTTTAAGGGACTTCATAGATTTTTACCTGCTATGATTTTACTTCAAAATGGAAAAATCAAACAAGTTCCTGTGAGACACTTCCCAAGAATGGCCGGCACTGCCAAATTTGGTTTATGGAATCGTCTTCTAGGACCACTGATGGATTGTTTCGCTTATCTGTGGATGAAGAAAAAATACATTAATTATAGCGTTGCTAAACGAGGTTAATGGAAGACTGGATTATATACTCCATAGGCTTTGTCGCCCAAATGCTGTTTTCCGGGAGAATGATTTTACAATGGATCTTATCCGAAAAACATCAAAAAATTCTAACGCCAAGATTATTTTGGCAATTAAGTCTACTCGCCTCTTTCCTACTTTTTGTCTATGGATGGTTAAGAGACGATTTTGCAATTATTTTAGGACAGGTTCTTACCTACTTTATTTACATCCGAAATATGCAACTTCAGGGAGAATGGACAAAATTCCCTAGACTATTTCGTATTTTTTTATGGTTTTTCCCATTAATTATTGTCATCTACGGTTATAACAATAATGCTTATGACCTTAATGATTTCTTTAAGAATGATGACATCCCCTTGTGGCTATTAACATTAGGAAGTGTTGCCCAAATTGTATTTATGTTTAGATTTATATATCAATGGATTTATAGTGAAAGACGTAAAGAATCAACCCTACCGAAAGGATTCTGGATACTAAGCTTAGCAGGTGCCATACTCATATTAATTTATGCTGTTTTAAGGAAAGACCCCGTTCTCTTAGTAGGACACCTGGCAGGAACATTTATTTATACTAGAAACTTATTTATCTTAAAAAAAGAAAATGCTCAACGCACTGAAAAATAACTACCCCATACTAATCCTGTTAGTATGTGCTTCCATATTCTTTTCTCATTTGGGAACTTTGTATATCAATATCATGGAAGCGAGAAATTTTATTACAGCTCGTGAAATCATTAATAATAATGAATGGCTTTTAACAACCATGAATGGCTTACCACGCTATGAAAAGCCACCCTTGCCTACATGGTTAACAGCTATAACAGGGAGTATTTTTGGAATGAAAAGCTTATTTGGCTTAAGATTACCTGCTGCCCTGATAGTTACTTTCTTAATCTGGATGTGTTACGAACTAGGCATAAAGATTCATAATAATAAAAGATTAAGCTTTATTACCAGCTTAATCTTAGCATCTTCTTTTTATATTATTTTTTCAGGTAGAAACGGGCAATGGGATATTTTTACCCACGGATTCATGATCGCAGCTATCTATTATCTTTTCCTGCTATTTCAGCAAAAAAATAAAGTCTGGATTCATACAGTTCTGGCAAGTCTTTTTTTCGGAGCTTCCTTTTTAAGTAAGGGACCGGTTTCTCCTTATGCTTTATGGCTGCCATTTATAATTGCCTATGGCATTGCATACAAATTTACCGGAATTAAAAATAAAATAGGTCCCATAATGGTTTTCCTGCTCATCGGGCTAGGATTGGGAGCTTCCTGGTTTATTTATGTTCGTTTAGCAGATCCTGAAGCATTTTTAGCCATTACTACAGAAGAAACTGCTAATTGGAGTAGTTACAATGTAAGACCATTCTATTATTATTGGAGCTTCTTTACCCAAAGTGGAATTTGGACAATCCCCTCGTTTATAGCATTATTATATCCTTACTTGAAAAACAAAGTAAGCAACCCCAAAGCATATAAACTTAGCTTCTGGTGGACCATAAGCGCTGTTATACTCTTATCAATAATTCCGGAAAAAAAGTCGAGATATTTACTCCCGGTTCTTATTCCTATGGCAATGAATACGGCCTTTTACATCGAATACTTAATCAATCACTTTAAAGAGTTAAAAAACAAAAAAGAAACCTATCCTGTTTATTTCAATTTTGGATTAATAGCCCTTATCGGATTGGCTTTCCCAATCGGGGGATATGTACTTTTCAATGACAAATTAGAAGGGTCAATGTGGCTATATTTTATTACCACATCAGTCCTGCTCTTCACCATAGGTTTGTTTATCTTAAAAGGGTTAAAACAAAAAAACATCAGCAATGTTTTCCTTTTAACCATTGGTTTTATCATGACCATAATGACTTTTGGTTTTCCAATCTCAAAAGTCTTTAATACCAATACTTCATTTAAAAATGTAGATACCCTTGCTGCCTCTTCAAACTATCAGAACTTAAACATCTATTCCTTTGGAGAACTTGCCCCGGAAATGGTATGGCTTTATGGAAGAGAGGTACCCAGACTTGACGTTAATGGAATGATTAATACCCCTACAAAAAATAACTTCGGTGTATTGGTCACCCTTAAAAAAGAGGACTTATTTAAAGATCATTTCTCTGAATTTTTTGATGTTAAACTCAT
Source organism: Zhouia amylolytica AD3 (assembly GCF_000511935.2). Taxonomy (NCBI): domain Bacteria; kingdom Pseudomonadati; phylum Bacteroidota; class Flavobacteriia; order Flavobacteriales; family Flavobacteriaceae; genus Zhouia; species Zhouia amylolytica. The sequence continues at coordinate 884,173 of NZ_AYXY01000019.1, forward strand.
AGATACATATGACGTAAATTATACCGCCTCTCCCGATCAAAAGAAACATAAGAGTAGGCTTGTTGCCAACTATTATATTCTAACTGCTAAAACTTCGGGTAATAGTTTATAATTAAAATTATTATTAGCTTTAACCCCTCAATAACACACATAAAATGAATCAACTTACAAGAACCGATAAAATTGGATATTTATTCTTGATTTTCGTATTTATCCTTTCACTTTATTTTGGCTTTACCAATCCAGATTATTTTAATAACAATTTTGCCGTGGAAGACGGGGCCGTAGAGTATGGAACAGCATTCATGCTTTTATCCATAAGTATTTTATGTCTCTATAGACTCTTTCTATTAGGTGGATCAAAACCAGCTTTATGGAAAATAGGAGTATTATTTTTTGCCATATTGTTCTTCTTTGGCGCAGGTGAGGAAGTCTCTTGGGGTCAAAGAATCTTTGGAATTGAATCCAGTGATTTTTTCCTTGAAAATAACGCTCAAAAAGAAACCAATCTACACAATCTCGTAGTAAGTGGTAAAAAAGTTAATAAAATTGTGTTCAGCCAGCTACTAATGCTTGCTATGGTAACTTACTTATTGATCGTTCCTTTTATATATCGTAAAAAAGAATGGGTGAAAAACATCACTAAAAAATTCGCGGTTCCTGTTGTAAAATGGCATCACACGATCGCTTTTATAAGCAGTACTATTTTAGTTACTTTGATTCCTGCGAGCAGAAAATGGGAAGTATACGAATTGGCGTTTGGTGTTATCTTTTTACTTATTTTTCTTAATCCACTCAATAACATTTTATTTAAGCGTAGTTAAGCTTTAATGTAAGCTTTAAATAGAGAGATTGAAAGATCCATCCCATCAATAACCCTATACTAATCCCAGTTATCACATCCAGGGGATAATGCACACCAATATATATTCTGCTATAGGCTACTATAATAGCCCATATAAGCAGAAAAGGCGGCAACCATTTCATGATATCCTTAAAAAGTAAACTAAAGAAAGTAGCCACAGCAAATGAATTTGCCGCGTGAGCAGAGAAATATCCAAATTTACCACCGCAACTCGCTTTAACTAATCTCATGTAAGCGTTTATATCTTCATCATGACAAGGTCGTAACCTTTCTACTCCATACTTAAACAAATTAGCTAATTGGTCTGTTGCTGCTATCATTAACGCTACACCTATTAAGATCAGGAGTGTTTTTTTCCACCTAAAACGCCAGATACTAAAGCCCAGTAATGCAACATACAGAGGTATCGATGAAAACTTATTGGTCATAAACAACCAAAATCCATCCCATTCAGGTGACCCTAAATTGTTTAAATACAAAAATAACTGTTGATCAAGGTGAACTAGTTTATCAAACATAACGGAAGTCAAAATCAGGTTTTAGGATTAATCTTCGTAACGACTTATTTCTCTGTCGTAGAATTCAGATGCCGCTTCAATCAAACTCCCCATTTCAGATTGCAAATCTTGTTCGTCGTCTTTACTGAATTCCTCAAACCATTCTACCTCATCATTGATAAGATTTATAATAAATCTCGGGTATTCTGTATGAATAACAAATATATCATCAGGATGATCTGTATTATCCCCCATTAAAAATCTAGGTAGTTCCATATAACTTCATTTTATGATAATCAAAAGTACAATCTATTTATCAATAGAAGGAGTTGAAACTGACTTTATTTGGCTCGATTCAAATTCGGATTTTAAAATCAGTTTTTTTGTAAGATAGTTAAACCTTATATACAATAAGATGGCTGCTATAGTCAGTCCAGCCAACAAACCAATCCAAATTCCCATTCCACCCAGATCTGTCTTTAATCCAAGATAGTACGAAATTGGAAAACCTATGATCCAGTAAGCCACAAAAGTTATAGCAGTCGGAATTTTAACGTCTTGTAATCCTCTTAAGGCACCCAAGACAGCAATCTGAATACCGTCCGATATTTGAAATATAGCCGCAATGAGCAATAATTCAGAAGCAATCGATATTACCTCAAAATTGTCAACTTGATTTAACAGATCATTTTCATCCAGATATATGGTAGGTAACCAATCCCTCAGTAACGTAAAACCAGTTGCAAACACCACATCAATAAAGAAGGTTAATAAAAATATAGAGAAAGCAATCCTTCGCAAATCTCTGAACCGCTTTAAGCCCTTCTGGTTCCCAACCCGAATCATGGAGGCTACACTTAAGCCTGTAGCTACCATATATGTCATACTCGAAAGGTTTAACGCGATTTGGTTCGCCGCTTGAGGATTTTTCCCTAGCACGCCACTTAACCATACTGCTGCAGTAAAAACAGCAACCTCAAACAACATTTGCATGGAAGAAGGCAACCCTAAATTCAAAATCTTTTTAATAGTACGCTTATGAAGAACCTTGAAATTGAAGTTGGTAATATAGGGGCTGCACTTATCATTCTTTTTAAGCAACCACCACAAATACAGAACCATTAAAATCCGAGAAACTAAGGTCCCAATAGCAGCACCAATAATTCCTAATTTTGGAAAACCAAAATGACCGAAAATCAATAGATAATTAAGAGTAATATTAACAATATTGGCTACAAGGGTAGCATACATAGGGTATTTAGTCTTGGATAATCCATCCGAAAATTGTTTCAAGGCCTGAAAAATAATAAGAGGCACCAAAGAGAAGGCGACCAAATCAAGGTAAGGCATTGCCAACTCAACAACTTCCCCAGGCTGATCCATTAAATACATTAGGGGTTTTGCAGGTAAAAGAAGTAGAAACAATATGATTCCTAGACTGGTACATAAGTACAAACCATGCTTAAAAGCCGATCTACCTCCCTGAATGTCTCCTGAAGCATCTGCTTCCGCTATCAAAGGTGTTATGGCCGTAGAAAATCCAATTCCCAAAGACATTGCAATAAAAATAAAACTATTCCCCAAAGATACTGCAGCCAATTCAGCAGTACCAAGCTGCCCCACCATGATATTATCAGCGAAAGCAACAAAGGTATGTCCTAGCATTCCAAGCATTACCGGAGATGCCAATTTTAAATTATAAGCAAACTCTTTTGTGTATTCTTTTAACATGAAGTACTGAAATTGAGTGCGCAAAGATAGAAAAAGCCCTCTGTATAGAATGCATCTATAATTGTAAAATAACCTTAATAAAGTACCATAGACCTGATTTTTAGAAGAATCCAGCCTTAATTAATTAAATTAAAGTTCATCAAAAATAACCCTTATGAACCCATCAGACATAATAGCCTTCATTTGGATTGGATGTTTAATCGCAATGCTAATGATCGTTAAATTTTCAAAAAAGTGAATCATTAATTCATGATCAAAGGATCCTTTGATCACCTTATATAAAAGTGAACATGACAGTTATTAAATTTTAATAACTGCCTACAATTTCTTTGCCTCTTCCCAAAATACATCCATCTCCGCTAAGGTCATATCCTTTAAAGACTTTGATAATTCCTTCGACTTTTTTTCTAAATATTGAAAGCGCTTGATAAATTTTTTATTCGTGCGCTCCAAAGCATTTTCAGGATTGATCTTAAGAAATCTGGCATAATTAATCATACTAAACATAACATCTCCAAATTCAGCTTCTATTTGATCCTGATTACCTACCTTTATCTCATTCTGAAACTCATTAAGCTCTTCTTGCAACTTTTCCCATACTTGTTCTGGCTCCTCCCAGTCAAAACCAACACCTGCAACTTTATCCTGAATTCTATTAGCCTTTACCAATGCCGGTAAACTTATAGGAACCCCCTCCAGAACACTCTCTTTTCCTTCCTTCAGTTTTAGATTCTCCCAATTTTTCTTCACCTCTTCTTCATCTTTCACTTCAACATCTCCATAAATATGCGGATGCCTGTCAATCAACTTGTCACAAATCGAGTTTGCAACATCAGCGATATCAAAACTGTCTTTTTCGCTCCCTATTTTGGCATAGAACACTATATGAAGCAAAACATCTCCCAATTCCTTTTTTACCTCTTCAAGATCATTATCTAAAATCGCATCACCTAATTCATAGGTTTCTTCAATGGTCAGATGTCTTAATGTTTGCATAGTCTGCTTTCTATCCCACGGACATTGTTCCCGCAACTCATCCATTATAGTTAATAACCGATCGAAAGCTTGTAATTGTTTTTCTCTTGAATTCATATTTGAAGTTTTACACGAACAAAAATACAATTCGATATATTCTTAGGCTCACTAAAAAGAACCTTTATTTAACTGCATATCACGAAGAAGCTAAAAAAGCATTCCGTTTATAATCCCTGTATGAATCCCATCGTCTTTTGGCTTCTGCATATTTCGGAAATGCAGCACCTTTTTTTCTATTGACCATAGCAATCTCATAACTGATTTTCCATATGGAAAGCATATCCTTCCAACCTTGATAAAGTTTATACTCAGGATCGTAAATATGAGTAGGCTCTGCGCCTATTCCATTTACTTCCAGCACTTTGAATTCCCTACCCAGTAATAAATCTTCAATAGACCTGGTTCTAATATCGAACCTTCCAAAATAGAATCCATTCATGGACTTACATAATTCATCAAATACTTGCTGAAGATTCTCTGTTATAAGATGGTTTCCATTTATGAACTTTGTACCCCTATTGTGATTTCCTATAGCTTCTAACAAGATTGTCTTCCCTTTTGGTATAACGGTACCCCATTCCGCTCTAAATTTTTCCTCTAGTTTGTCCTTTTGCAAATACGCTCTGGAATTAGTATATACAAGCTCTTGAAATGTTCTTTGACCATCTCCATGGAGTGATAAAAAATCTTTTAACGTTACTGAAGGAATACTTCCTGAGATGTTATTGGGTAATCGGTAATAAAAAACTCCAATTTCAATTGGGTAATCAATATACTCCTGAATGACATAATTAATATTAGCATTCTTCAGCTTTTCTTTAAGCTCACTTTGATTATCAATTTTAGATACTAAAAGACCTCGATAGCCAATATCTGGTTTTAATACAATGGGAAATGAAATTTGTTCTTCCCCCATCATTCCATATACTTCCTCAAAACTTGATTCAGGTCTTACTAAAATGGTTTTAGGAACAAATTCACGTGGCACTAATTTTAAGGTCTTATACTTAGAATCGCTTAATATAAACCCTTCGATTCCCGGATTTGTATTTAAAAAGAAGAAAAGACTCCTTGCCTTTATAGCCAGCCAAAAATGCTGTATAAATACCGGAACATACAAGATCCACATCGGCCAGTATTCCCAGCTTTTTATTTTTATTGTAAATGTGTTCTTTTTAAACAGGCTTGCCATCTTGTATTATTTTTTTAATAACCCCAATAGCTTATCCTTTCTTAATACCAAAACAACTATGGAGCATAACAAAGTGATTAGAGCCAGAGAAAACAATACCCCTCCATCATGATTATAATTTACACCAATTACAAAAATGTGAGAAAAAACAGCTCCAAGCATGATCCCTATACCTAAAATGGCACCTAAATGAGAAGTCTTTGGAAGAATTAAAAATATAACCGTTAATAATTCAATTATTCCAAGTCCAATCCTACCAAAAGGCTCTGCACCTAGTTGTTCAAACAACATCACACTATCCGGGTGACCTGTAAACTTAAAATACAATGTCTGTAATAAAATAACAGCTGCAATCCAGGCTGCTATTCGCTCTATGTAAAATTTTTTATTGTTCATGACTAAAAACTTTTTCACGATAGATTAAGTCACTTTCTCCATTCTTAACGATGACCTGAGTAGTACTTACGGTTTTTACATGAGGTAGATCCAGCACAAATAAATTATCTGCTTCCACTCCATGTAACCTAAGCAAGTTTTCAGCAGTTGATTGGTTATTCTTTAAAAAACTCTCAAAGTATTTCAATTTTTCAAGGTGAGCTTCATCATTATACAATGTGCTCGAAGACCATAAATGACTTTTAGAATTATCCAATTCCTGAATACGCTTCTCCTTACCATCCCAAACCAACACCAATAAATTCTCATCGTCCACTAAGACTAAAGTAAAAGGTTCAATATTATGGAAATTTGATTCTTTAATAAAACCCCAAAAAGAATCCGCTTCAAAGGCTTCAAAAACAATTTGTCCACGGCTTTTACGATAAGGCAACTCTCGCTTATGTTTCACAAAACCACCATTCATTATACACGCAGTTTTATATGCTCCGTCAGTAGCGATCCAGGTTCCTCCTTTTTCCGCATCAATTGGAGCTGTAACTTTAATTCCACCCTTTAAAAGCTTTTGCTGGGGAGAAAAAGTTTTCCGTTTTGGACTCTCGTCTCGGTTAGATGTTAATATATAACCTGAATGTTTTGGTATAAAACTTACTGTGCACATATCTTTTGATTCCTAATGGTTGAAGCAGCCACGCCAAAATTATCATCAATTCCCTCAATCCCTAATGCCTTCATTCCAATTTTAATAATAGCCATATGGTGAACAGCATGTTCTATATTATACAGAAGCTCTCGAAAATAAGTTGTTTGCAATGAAATACACTCTTTTTCTTCAGACTCACAATAGTCTGCCTCCAAAGTAATCTGAAAATCCCCTTTTTCCTCACAAACTACCTGTAAAATAGTTTCAATTTGAGCTAAACAGACTTTAATTCTTGTCTCTATAGAGATATCTCTACTTCTTAAATCATAATTCAAGATTTTGGAATTCTTACTTGCTATCAAACATTGGTAAAACTCTAAAACGTGTCTTACATGCATCCCTATGGTTGAATTATTTAAAACTTCCATAGGTTTTACATACTGATCTTCTGATAAAAGAGATATTTGATTTTTAAGCTTGGTTAGGTTTTGGCAGGTGGCTTTAATAATCATAGTTATATTTTACATATATATAGACGTTGTTTTTTCATTTCCTTACGTTCATAAATTTAATAAAAAAGAAAAACCCTCAACAATGTGAGGGTTTTTAAATGCTAATATTTTGGAAATTATTTACTCTGCCTGATCTTCTGAAGTCTCTTCTTCAACCTCTTCAAAGTCTGTTAGACCCTTTCCTTGTAAAATGTTATACCACATGATAACTTTCTTAATATCGCTGGCATAAACTCTGTCTTCATCGTATTCGGGTAGAATTTCAAAAAAGTACTCCTCGAGCTTAATTTTATCATCTTTATGACTTATTGAAGTCGCAGATCCATTTTCTTTCTCCTGAATTTTCTTAAAGACTTCTCTCAATGGAATTTCCTCTGTAGTAGTGTAAATAGCTATTTCAGAAAGTAAGCTTACATTATTTCTTAATCCTACAGTTATTTTTTTTCCATCAACCAACGACTCAGCTACAAATCCTGTTCTGGTTTGGGTTTTCAATTCATACAAACCCGGCTTGCCTGATATTGACAATATTTTATCTAAACTCATACTCATTATTTTTTACGACGCAAATATGGATTCTTTCGGTTTTATATCAAAAAAATTAACGGCCTTTTTTAGCTAGCGGAAAACGCATTTTATAATCCACTTTAACTTTCCCTTTGGCTATATTCGCCAACTTCCCTTTGATCAAACGCTTTTTTAATGATGACAACTTATCGGTAAACAGAATACCATCTATATGATCGTATTCATGCTGGATTACCCTGGCTGCTAAACCACTAAATGTCTCGACGTGCTTCTCAAAATTCTCATCGTAATATTCCATGGTTACAGTTTCATTACGAGTAACGTCCTCACGAACATCAGGAATTGACAAACAGCCCTCATTAAAAGCCCATTCTGATCCGGTTTCTTCTACAATTTTAGCATTGATAAATACCTTTTTAAACTCCTTAAGTTCATTTTGCTCTTCTTCGGTTAAATCATCATCTTCAGCAAAAGGAGAAGCATCTACAATAAATAAACGTATCGATAACCCTATTTGAGGAGCTGCCAACCCAACGCCATATGCATTGTACATCGTCTCAAACATATTTGCAATAAGCTCTTCAAGAGCTGGATAATCTTTAGCTATATCTGTTGCTTCCTGCTTTAGTACCGGATCTCCATATGCTCTAATAGGTATAATCATCTTTTTTCATTTTAAGGTGCAAAAGTACATTAATTTTTTACTTTAAAAACTCGCAAAATGCTTTAACGATAAACTTAAATGGTATATTTTAAGAATGACTCGCTAAATAATCTTGTAAAATAATGGTAGCACTGATTTCATCGATCAAACCCTTATTTTTACGTACTTTTTTCTTTTGTTTGGTATCCAATAAACTCTGAAATGCCATCTTTGAAGTAAATCGCTCATCAATTCTACTTACCGGTATTTCCGGTAAAACATTTTTAAGCTTCACCAAAAACTTTTCGATTTTTGATTCGACCTCTGAGGCTTCATTATGCAACCTTTTAGGTTCTCCCACCACGATGAGTTCAACTTTTTCTTTTGACAAATAATCCGTTAAAAAAGATAAAAGTTCAGAAGTTTCAACCGTTGTTAAACCTGAAGCAATTAATTTTAGCTCATCAGTCACAGCAATTCCCGTTCTTTTTGTTCCATAATCTAAAGCCAATATTCTTGCCATACCTTTCATTTTTAGCAAAAATACGGTATAAAATGTTATACCTGTAAATTTGAAAGGTTATTTGGCGAGAAGAAATTATCTTTGTTGAAAATTTATTTTAAATGAAAGAATTGCAAGATATCATAGAAAAAGCCTGGGATAACAGAGACTTACTTAAAGAAGAAACCACGACTTCTGCTATTAGAAAAGTAGTTTCGCTTTTAGATGAAGGAGAACTGCGTGTTGCAGAGCCTACAAACGATGGTTGGCAAGTGAATGAATGGGTGAAAAAAGCGGTGGTTTTATACTTCCCTATACAAAAAATGGAAACTATTGAAGCTGGTCCTTTAGAGTTTCACGATAAAATCCCTTTAAAGAAAAATTATGCCGAAAAAGGAATACGAGTAGTACCTCATGCCGTTGCAAGACATGGTGCTTACATCTCATCTGGTGTTATCATGATGCCAAGTTATGTAAACATTGGAGCTTATGTGGATGAAGGCACGATGGTAGACACTTGGGCTACCGTAGGAAGCTGTGCTCAGATTGGTAAAAATGTACACCTTAGTGGAGGTGTAGGTATTGGAGGTGTTTTAGAACCTTTACAAGCAGCACCGGTTATAATTGAAGATAATGCTTTTATCGGATCCAGATGTATTGTTGTTGAAGGTGTTCGAGTGGAATCAGAAGCTGTTTTAGGAGCTAACGTGGTTTTGACTGCATCGACAAAAATTATTGACGTTACCGGTGAAGAACCAATTGAAATGAAAGGTAGAGTGCCTGCAAGATCCGTTGTGATCCCTGGTAGTTATACCAAGAAATTTGCCGCGGGAGAGTATCAGGTTCCTTGCGCTTTGATTATTGGCAAAAGAAAGCCTAGTACAGATAAGAAAACATCGTTAAACAATGCACTTCGTGAATACGACGTAGCTGTATAATTAATGATTTTAGAATAAATAAAAAGAGCCTCCTGATGGAGGCTCTTTTTATTTAGCTCTTTTTTCAATTCCATATGGCGTCCAGGGTTGTTTAGAGTCTCTCGTATGCTTACGAATCGCATTGTTCTTATCAATAGACTCCTGATTCTTATAACCTCTTTTATGATCGAGATGTACACAGACAGCACTATAACGTATTTGTTTAGACTTTATACCGTAGTTAAACAAACGCTCTCCAAGCTCCCTGTCTTGTCCTCCATACTGCATGCGTTCATCCATACCATTAACCGCCAAAATATCTTTTTTCCAACCCGATGAATTATGACCGTTCCAACTGGCATTGGTAGGGGTTATAAAGTTTAAGAATTTTGATTTATTCCCGCTGGCCGTAAGCTTGTTATTTTTAAAGGTAGATTTAATACCATTTTCTTTCAGCCACTCCATATCGAAACACCTGCCCGTAAGTATATCCTCTTTGGTAATCATTTTGGAAATATCCATTGGCAACTTATAATACCCTCCAGATAAAAAATACCCTTCTTCCTTATAGCGATCGTGAACCTCTAAAAAATCTGCTCTGGGAATACAGTCACCATCACTCATTAAAATATAATTCCCTCGACTTGCTACAATTGCTTTATTTAATATTCTGGATTTTTGAAAACCGTCGTCTTCCTGCCAAACATGAACTATTGGATACTTTACCTCTTTCTGCATCTTTTCCAATAATTCCCTCGTTTTTGGGCCCGATCCGTCGTCGGCAATTACCACTTCAAAATTTTCAAGAGTCTGCGTTTGATATCCCCACAAGACCTTTTCAAGCCATGCCTCAGCGTTATAAGTACTTATGATAACGGAAATGCTTATTTCATTCATCTACCTTAATATTTTGGTATACAAAAGTATAAATGATAATTTATATATCTTTGCACGAATGAAATAAAAATCCCCCCTTATCTCATGTTCAAAAGAATAATGCTTGGTGCTGCAAAAAAATTAAAGTTTCTTCCAGCGGATACGTACGCTAAAATTCATTATGAATATTACACGGGTAAAAGACTCGATTTAGCAAACCCTAAAGAATTTAATGAAAAAATCCAATGGATTAAAACTTACTACAGACTCCCCATACTTAATAAATTGGTAGATAAGTATGCGGTACGGGACTATGTTGAAAAAACCATCGGAAAAGAATATCTTAACGATTGTCTGGGTGTCTATAACAAAGTTAGCGAAATAGACTTCAATGCCCTCCCTGATCAATTTGTTCTTAAAGGTGTACACGGATGTAATTACAACCTTATCGTTAAAGACAAAAAGAGGCTAAATATACCTAAAGCTAAACTTAAAATCCATAAATGGCTCAATCAGAATTACTACTATAAAAGCGGTCAGGAATGGGCTTATAAAGACATTAAGCCAAGAATCATTTGTGAAAAATACCTGTGTGAATTGAATAATGATTCATTGAACGATTATAAATTATATTGCTTTAATGGAAAAGTTAAATTGATACAAGTTGACCTGGATCGATACAATAATTTCACTAGGGCCTTTTATGACGTTGAATGGAACAAACAACCATTCACAAAAGGCACACATTGCACGCCTCTCGACAAATCAATTGAAAAACCAAAAGCGCTGGCAAAAATGATTCAACTGGCTGAAAAATTAGGAAAAAACTTTCCTTTTGTTCGAATCGACATGTATGCGCTGGAAGAAAAGATTATTTTTGGAGAAATGACTTTTTACCCCGGAGATGGAAGGATTGAATTCAGCCCTGATTCCTACAATAAAAAAATTGGAGACTGGATAGAGTTACCAGAATTGATCGGCGGACAAACTTGTATTAAAAAAGTGAAAAACCAAAAGGAAATACAATATTCGATTTAAAAAAGTTTTCTATGCTTCAATCTGAAATTGAAAAATCACTGGAAGTTTTAAATAAAGGTGGACTCATACTATATCCCACTGATACCGTTTGGGGTATAGGCTGTGATGCTACGAATCCGGAAGCTGTTAAAAAAGTATACGACCTGAAACAGCGGGAAGACTCTAAAGCACTCATTTGTTTGGTTTCAGATACCAGAATGTTGGCAAAATATATTTACGAAGTTCCGGAAGTGGCTTATCAACTGTTAGATGCCTCTGACAAACCCACTACAATCATCTATGACAACCCCATTAATGTTGCTGGTAATTTGGTAGCTTCTGACAATACACTTGCGATACGGGTCGCTTCGGATGAGTTTTGCCAAAGAATGGTCAGACAGTTTAAACGTCCATTAGTTTCTACTTCCGCTAACATTAGTGGATACCCTACTCCACAATCCTTTTCAGAAATAAATCAGGAAATTTTAAAAGGTGTTGACTATGTAGTAAATTTGCACCGCGATAAAAAATGTAACAAACCCTCCACCATTATCAAAATTGGAAATGATGGGGTGTTTAAAATTATCCGTAAATAATAAAGTTGGATTTTTAAAATCCTCTTTAAAGATATATTCCTGAAAAAAATTACTTAGTGGCAACAGAGAATCATAAAAAGGCAATTGAGCACCCTATATTTGAGCTTATTTCTCAAACATCCGAAGAATTAAACCTTAAGAGCTACGTCATTGGTGGTTTTGTTCGTGATTATTTATTGGAAAGAGGCACCCCTAAAGACATTGATATTGTTGCCATAGGTAGTGGTATTGAATTAGCAAAAGCCGTAGCCAAAAAACTCCCTAAAAACCCTAAGGTCTCGGTATTCAGGAATTTTGGCACCGCAATGATCAAAACTGATGATCTCGAAATTGAGTTTGTTGGAGCAAGGAAAGAGAGCTACAACGAAGACAGCAGAAAACCAGTTGTTGAAGATGGTAGCTTGGAAGATGATCAAAATCGTCGTGATTTTACTATCAACGCCTTGGCCCTATCATTATCAAAAGAAAATTTCGGTCAGTTACTTGACCCTTTCAATGGGGTACAAGACTTGGAAAACGGAATTATCAAAACTCCGCTGGATCCGGACATTACTTACTCTGATGATCCGCTTCGAATGATGCGCGCTATAAGATTTGCTACACAATTAAGTTTTATAATTGAAGACGAATCCCTCGAGGCTATTAAGCGAAATAAAGAACGAATAAAAATTATTTCGAAAGAAAGAATAGTTGATGAACTTAATAAAATACTATTGTCGCCTCAACCTTCTCTTGGATTCAAGTTGCTATTAAAAACAGAACTACTAAAATATATTCTACCCGAACTCACTAACCTTCAGGGCATTGAAGAAATTGAAGGACAACGTCATAAAGACAATTTTTGGCATACCCTGGAAGTAGTAGATAATATCAGTGAAAATACTGATAACCTATGGCTCAGATGGGCTGCGCTATTACATGACATCGGTAAAGCTCCAACTAAAAAATTCGACAAAAAAATAGGTTGGACATTTCATGGACATGAATTTATTGGTTCTAAAATGGTATTTAAACTCTTTAAACGTTTACGAATGCCATTAAATGATAAAATGAAGTTTGTTCAAAAAATGGTACTGTTAAGTTCGAGACCAATAGTCTTGGCTCAGGATATAGCGACCGATTCTGCTGTAAGAAGACTTATCTTTGATGCAGGCGACCATATAGAAGACTTAATGACACTTTGTGAAGCAGATATCACAACCAAAAATCCTAAAAAATTTAAAAAATATCATAACAACTTTCAGATTGTAAGAAATAAAATAACTGAAGTTGAGGAACGTGATCACATCAGGAACTTTCAACCACCTATAGATGGACAGGAAATTATGGATACTTTTAACCTAAAACCTTCAAGAGAAATTGGCATAATTAAAGAAGCGATTAAAGAGGCGATTCTTGAAGGAGAAATTCCAAATGAATATAATGCGGCACACAAGTTTATGATTAAAAAAGGAGAACAATTAGGATTAAAAATCAATAACTAATTAAATAATAAACCAACCGACCATACCAATAAAAAAAACGCATATGAAACCAACATTAAGAAATTTAAACATTCCTTCATAATAAGAGATGTTTAACCTTCTTAATGAGAGAACGCAGTGCATCGGAGTAATTGCACACGTTCTTAATTTTATAATTAACTCATGACAAAATAAATACTAAAATTGAAACGTGTGAAAAAAGATTCTAAAAAAGTCATTTACTGGCTTTTACTCGGTTGTTTTTTAATTTTTATCATGGTTATCGTGGGCGGAATAACCAGGCTTACACATTCAGGTTTATCCATGTCTGAATACAAGCTGGTTACCGATATGCTACCTCCAATGAATGAACAGGAATGGCATGACGCTTTTGAAATCTATAAGCAATTCCCCGAATACCAAAAACTCAATTATCACTTCACTCTTGAAGACTTTAAAGACATTTATTTCTGGGAATGGTTGCATCGCTTAATAGGCAGAATCATCGGACTGGTATTTTTCATCCCTTTTATATACTTTCTACTCACCAAACAACTAACAAGAAAAACTACCTACAAATCATTATTTTTAATGTTCCTGGGTGGGTTCCAGGGTTTTCTAGGTTGGTATATGGTGAAGAGTGGATTAATTGACAGACCTGACGTAAGTCATTATCGCTTGGCCATTCACCTGATAGCTGCGTTCATCACCTTCGCTGCAACATTTTGGGTAGCCTTGGATATTATATACCCAAATCGTAATCCGGTCAATAAACCATTTAGAAATTTAATAATTTTAGGTACCGTTGTTTTACTAATCCAGATAATATGGGGAGCATTTGTTGCTGGATTAGATGCCGGATGGGTTCACAATCATTGGCCATTGATGTCAGAAGGTAAACTAATACACGACACTGTATTCATTGAAAGAGAAACACTATGGAAAAATCTAACAGAAGGAAGAAGTGGAGTTCAGTTTGTCCATCGCTATTTGGCGTATATTGTGGTTTTTATCATAGGCCTGATTGCCTATAAGGCTCGTAAAATGAAACTTACAACACCCCAGAAAAATAGTATTATTGCCCTCCTTGGCATAGTGATTCTTCAGTTTGTCCTTGGAGTATTTACCTTAATTCTTGCAGTTCCGGTGTGGCTGGGCGTTGTACATCAGGTTGGTGCATTTTTCCTGTTAAGCGCAATGACTTTTACATTACACCGTTTTAGATAAAATACGCAAGGGCCCTATCATTTGGCTACGAATTAAAAACCAAAATAGACGCTAATAAAAGCGTCAAGTATCAAAGCAATTAAATCTCGTTAATCAGGTAAATAATTGTACTTTTGAACCCTTTTTTAAAAATTTTCGAAATGATTTATAAGTTTAGAGTTATATTAGATGCAGAGGAAGATATCTTTAGAGATATTGAAATAGAAGCTGAAAACACTGTGGAGGAATTGCACAATGCTATTATTCAGGCTTTTGGTTTTGAAGGAAGCGAAATGGCTTCATTCTATCTAAGTGATGAAGAGTGGAACCAGGGAGAGGAGATCTCTTTATTCGACATGAGTGAAGGAGGATCTGATGTAAGACTAATGAATGAAACATCTTTAGATAGCATTCTGGATGAGAATAACACAAAGCTTATCTATATTTATGATTTTTTAACCATGTGGACATTCTTTGTTGAATTAGCTGAAATAGCCGAGAAAGAAGAAGGTAGGATATATCCTAATTTACTTTTTGCTCACGGACAGCTACCCGACGCTCCACCTGAAAAAGAATTTGAAGGAGAAACCTTAAAAAATGATCTCGAAGAGGGATTTGACTTAGACGATTACGACGATTTTGATTTTGACGAAAACTGGAATTAATATATGATTAACTTATATCCAACGCAATTAGACAGCCTTTCGATTCATCGAGTAGGTAACAAAAGTAAGAATGAAGGAGTCTTTCTCTCTGAAGAACCATATAAATTGAATGATGAGATTACCGCCATTCTAAAAGAATACTTTTTCAAACCATTTAGAGAAAAAGAAGAAAACTACTATCGCTTTCATAATGAAGTTGATGTCGAGTTTAATGAACTCTATAAAATTGTCTCTGAAGCATTTTCCAACCCGTCCTCCATACATGAACATTCCAAGAGCATAGCCTCTCATCTGTTCGATCAAAGTAGTCACCCACACATTAAAAGTGGTGAGCTGTATGTAGCATACTTGTCGAATGTAATGCTTGATAATGAAAAGGTAGATGCTATAGGAGTTTTTAAATCCGAACTAAAACACGATTTCCTGCAATTTGAAGAGAAAGGCAGTAATTTAGATATCCTGATCAAACAGGGAATTAATATCAATAAATTAGATAAAGGTTGTTTAATATTCAATGTAAAAAAAGAGGAAGGCTATAAGGTGTTGTCTGTCGACAGTAATAAATACGACACCAAATACTGGCTTGAGAACTTTTTGGGTGTCGATGTGTTAGCAGATGAAAACTTCTTCACTAAAAAATACCTGAAGTTCTGCCAGGATTTTGCCAAAGATGTAGTATTACCAGCTGAAGACAAAAAGGAAGAGGTGATGTTCATGAATCGATCAATGAATTATTTTGCCAAAAACGACGATTTCGAAGAAACAAATTTCCTTAATGAAGTAATTGATAATCCGGACCTAATTCCGGAATTCAAACATTACAAGGTAGAAAAAGGTCCTAAATATAGTATAGAAGATGTTGCCAATTTCCCAATTGCCAACAAAGCAGTTTCTGATGCCCGTAAAAAAGTAAAAAACCTAATTCAGCTAGACACAAATATTCAGATTAAAATGGATTTTATCAATCCGGAGTCTGCGGAAAAATTTGTAGAAAAAGGCTGGGATGAAGAAAAGCAAATGTATTACTACCTTGTTTACTTCAACAAAGAACAAAAAAGTTAAATACAACAATAAATCAAGAAGAAAAACTCCTCTGATGAGGAGTTTTTTTATTTCATTCCTTTTGATCCATGCAACAGACGCTTCATACTAACATCTTCATAATTCCTTTTGACAAAATCAAGAGCAGCTTCTAATACCTCCCCCATATTTTGAGCTTTTTTAAATTCTACATCCTGTACAAATTCCAGCAGTTCCATTTTTAAATGCTCTACATGGTCCTCATAAGATATAGTATCGTTCTTTGCACAATCTAAAAGTTCCTCAATCCGCTCGTGATAACCAATAAGTCTTTTAGCAACTATCGATCGCTCCTCTACCTTATATTGATCCACAGAGCTCCGCTGTAACTTATTCCTAACCATATCAACCATGACTCTGTTTTCTTTGAAAAATTGAGGCCTGTAAACCTTAAATTTCCCTTCAAAACATTGCTGATCAAAGTCTATGGCCCGTATTCGATATACAACGTGATCAAAGTCGTGAGTTGGAACTATAACATAATTATATGATCGCATATCCCCCAGCAGACGAATCATGCAACGTTCGTTAAATTTCACAAACTCCTTAGCTATTTGAGCCTTTTCAGGTTCGGTGCACTCAGGTAGCATTTCTTTTATAAAAACATCCCCCGGTATACCTGAAATATGCTCTTCTATCAAAGTATCCTTATACACCAAAAAGTTTAAATTATAAGGAGAAAGCATATGCTCTAATTCCAATCCATAAATCCGGGAGGCATCTGCTTTTTTCACATAGAAATAAGTATAGTTATCATTGAGGATGTTTCTCACTTTCACCCTAAAAGGCTGAGAATTACCAAATGTACAGAAATCAATAGCATCCACATTTAGAAACTGTAATATCCGGTCACTTCCATCAGAATGAAGACTAGAGTATACCCGCTTTAAACTCATATCAATCTCCTGCCTGTCAAACTCATTATAAAAAACCCTGATCCATAAAGTATCTTCATCATTTTTATCATAAAGCACTGTAGATCCGGCAAAGCGCAACAAGTCTTCATAGAAAATTGGAATTTGGGTATTCCTGCTGTATTCATTTAAATACGCATGCAACTTATCCGATATCGGAAAGGCAGGCTTCTTCTTAGACATTAATTTCTCACTCATCTATAAAGTCGTTTTCATCAAAATTACATTATATTGTAACAAAATCTAAGTTAGATCGTCAAGTAAATACAATCAAAAAACAAATTTCTTTTGGATACCATACTTACAATTAACAACCTCACTAAAAAATTTGGGAAGCTTGTTGCTGTCAATGACCTTTCCTTTACTATAGAAAAAGGAAATGTTTACGGACTCCTGGGACCAAACGGTAGTGGTAAATCAACCACCCTTGGCATTGTACTGAATGTAGTTAATAAAACCAGTGGTAATTTTAGCTGGTTTGATGGAAAAACCAGTACTCATGAAGCCTTGAAGAAAGTTGGCGCGATTATAGAGCGACCAAATTTTTATCCGTATATGAGTGCAGAAAAGAATCTCAGGCTGGTCTGTAAGATCAAAGGAGTCGCTACCGGTAAGATTCGTGAAAAACTTGAACTCGTTGGACTGTGGGATCGAAAAGATAGTAATTTCAGCACCTATTCCCTCGGTATGAAGCAACGTCTGGCCATCGCTTCAGCGCTACTTAACGATCCGGAGATTTTAATATTAGACGAACCCACTAATGGGCTAGATCCACAAGGAATACACCAGATAAGAGAGTTAATAACCAAAATTGCAAATACGGGGACAACTATTTTACTAGCCTCCCATTTACTCGACGAAGTTGAAAAAGTCTGTAGCCATGTGGTCGTTTTGAGAAAAGGTGTTAAACTATACTCAGGCCGTGTGGATGAAATGATTGCAAGTCATGGATTCTTTGAATTAAAAACAGAAGACAACAAGAAACTATCGACCTTCTTAAAGAACCATCCCTCCATTAAAGATGTGATTGCAAAAAATGGAACTATTACCGCTTTTCTCAACGAACCAATGGATGCTGCCACCTTTAACGAATATCTGTTCAAAGAAGGTTTTGTACTGTCCCATTTAGTAAAAAGGAAAGAAAGTCTGGAAGAACAATTCTTAGCGCTAACCAACAACGAATCTAAATAATCATCATCAATCAAACTACCATATGTTACGTCTTTTAGAAATAGAATTTATTAAACTGTGGAATAGTAGAGTGAGTAAGTTTTTAATTATAGCCTACTTCTTTCTATTAACCTCTATAGCTCTGATCGCTGCAATTAAATTTGACATTGGTCCCATTAAATTTCATTTAGCGAAGGAAGGGATCTTTAATTTTCCGTATATCTGGCATTTTAACACCTTTGTAGCAGCCTTTTTCAAGCTTTTCCTGGCCATAGTTATTGTTTCGATGATGGCGAACGAATATAGCAACAAAACCATTAAACAAAACCTGATCGACGGCCTGAGCAAGAGAGAATTTGTGCTGTCAAAGTTCTTGACCGTAGTAGGCTTTTCAGCAATTTCAACCGTATTCATCTTTGTTGTTTCTCTGATTTTAGGATTAATATATTCTGACTTCAATGAAGTATCGATCATTTTATCAGATTTAGAATTCTTGTTTGCCTTCTTCATAAAGCTTATTGGCTTCTTTTCGTTTTGTCTTTTTTTAGGCATGCTGGTAAAGAGATCGGCATTTGCACTGGGTTTTCTGATCTTGTGGCAATTTATCGAAGGAATGATATACCTGGTTCTTAGATGGAAATTCGATGAGAATTTTGCCTCAAACGTACTGACTTTCCTCCCATTAAATGCGATGAGCAATTTAATTAAAGAACCTTTCACAAGACTTGGAGCGGTTAAATCAGTCGCACAACAAATAGGAGAAGATATATCTTACGATTTTGGCGTGCATTGGTATGAGATTTTAATTGTTTTAGTATGGACAGCACTCTTCGTTTACTGGTCTTATTTGATCTTAAAAAAGAGAGACTTGTAAACGAATTTTAATGTGTATCATACAAATTATTCAACAGCAATAAGAATTAAATTTATAATTACTTAAACAGTTTTTCTTATACAGTTTATTAGCTTTGTATACCCATCCTGCATAATGAGGGAACCTATTAATTAATAGAAGCTTATAGCTGTGAAATTTAAAATAGTATCAGAATATCAACCTACAGGAGATCAGCCGGAAGCTATCAGACAATTAGCTGCTGGTATAGAAACCGACGAACGATTTCAAACACTCCTGGGGGTAACTGGATCAGGGAAAACCTTTACAGTCGCAAATGTCGTCGAAAATGTTCAACGACCTACATTGGTTCTTGCTCACAACAAAACACTTGCTGCCCAATTGTACTCAGAATTCAAACAATTCTTCCCGGATAACGCGGTAGAATATTTTGTTTCTTATTACGATTATTACCAACCTGAGGCATACCTCCCTGTTACCGGAACCTACATAGAAAAAGACTTGTCCATAAATGATGAAATTGAAAAGCTTAGGCTTAGTGCCACTTCTGCCTTACTTTCAGGAAGAAGAGATGTATTGGTCGTAGCTTCAGTTTCATGTTTATACGGAATCGGTAACCCCGTAGAGTTTCAAAAAAATGTCATTAAAATTGAACGTGATCAGGTAATCTCAAGAACAAAATTTCTTCATCAATTAGTGCAAAGCCTCTATTCCAGAACTACTGCTGAATTTGTAAATGGAAATTTCAGGGTTAAAGGAGATGTGGTCGATGTATACCCTAGTTATGCTGATCACGCATACAGAATTCATTTCTTCGGAGATGAGATAGAAGAAATTGAAGCATTTGACCCCACCAACAATGCCCATATTGAGAAATATGATCGCCTGAATATCTATCCTGCCAATATGTTTGTAACCTCTCCTGATGTGTTGCAAAACGCAATTCATATGATTCAGGATGATATGGTAAAACAAGTGGATTATTTTAAAGAGATAGGTAAGCATCTAGAGGCTAAACGTCTTGAAGAACGCACTAACTTTGATTTGGAAATGATCCGGGAACTAGGATATTGTTCAGGTATTGAGAATTATTCCAGATATCTGGATGGTAGAGAACCAGGAACAAGACCTTTCTGCCTATTGGACTATTTCCCTGATGATTATTTAATGGTGGTTGACGAAAGCCATGTAACAATACCTCAGGTGCATGCGATGTACGGAGGAGACAGAAGTAGAAAAGAAACTTTGGTCGATTATGGGTTTAGATTGCCGGCAGCAATGGATAACCGTCCACTTAAATTTGAAGAATTTGAAGCGCTTCAAAATCAGGTAATATACGTATCAGCAACCCCTGCTGACTATGAACTGGAATTAAGTGATGGCGTTTATGTCGAACAGGTTATTCGTCCAACTGGACTCTTGGATCCGGAAATCGAAGTGCGCCCAAGCGAAAATCAGATCGACGACCTGATGGAAGAAATTCAACAAAGGGTAGAAAAAGACGAACGGGTATTGGTGACCACTTTGACTAAACGCATGGCTGAGGAACTAACAAAATACCTGACACGGACAGGCATAAGATGCCGCTACATTCATTCTGATATTGACACCCTTGAACGTGTAGAAATAATGCAGGACCTCAGAAAAGGATTATTCGATGTATTGGTAGGAGTTAACCTGTTAAGAGAAGGATTGGATCTACCCGAAGTCTCTCTGGTTGCAATATTGGATGCCGATAAAGAAGGTTTTTTGAGAAGTGCCAGATCATTAACGCAAACAGTAGGAAGGGCTGCCAGAAACTTAAACGGAAAAGCCATAATGTATGCGGATAAGATTACCAATAGCATGCAAAAAACTATCGATGAAACTAATTATAGAAGAGAAAAACAAATTAGCTACAATAAAGCTAACAACATCACTCCAACTGCTTTAAAGAAAAACTTCCAAAACATCCTTACGAAAAGTGTTCCGGATGATTACGAACAAAACAATGGGCTAGGTCAGGCTGCGGAAGCTGAATTGACTTACTTAACAAAAGAAGATATAGAGAAACTGATAAGAGAAAAGCGCAAAGCAATGGAAAAAGCAGCCAAAGATCTTGATTTCATTCAGGCAGCAAAGCTGCGAGATGATATAAAGACACTCCAGGAAAAAAAATAAAAAAACGCCCCTCAATAGGGGCGTTTTCATTAACTAACTAACCAATAATCTAATTATGAAAAAACTACACTACTTCTATTTAAGAAATTGAAATCATTCTCTTTTGCTTTGGTAATGCTTCTTGCTTTTTAGGCAATGCAATGGTTAAAACTCCATCAGAGTAACTAGCATTCACACTTTCCTCATCAACAGTTTCAGGGAGCGTAAATGATCTGCTGAATGAGGCATAGTTAAATTCCTTTCTGGTATACTTACCTTCTTCATTATGGGTTTCCTTTTCAGATTTAGTCTCTGAAGAAATAGTTAAAACGTTCTCATCAATCGCAATATTAAAGTCTTCCTTCTTCAAACCAGGTACTGCCAACTCTAAAGCATAACCACTTTCACTTTCTCTGATATTAACAGCTGGTGCATTAAAATTCCTTACCTCTTTCCCTTCAAACCAATCATTCTTAAATAACTCGTCTAGCAATGAAGGAAATAATACGTTTGGGTTTCTTTTCACTAAGTTCATTTTTATAATCTTTTTGATTCAACTTCTATTATTAATTCATTGTGCTTAAGTCAAAATTAATTCCAAACATAAAATAACGACATTATGTCATTTTAAACCCTCTAAAAAGCGACATAATGTCACTTTTTCCTGTGTGAAATGATTAATTCTAACAATTTTGTCATCTTCGCATTAACAAGTCAACAATAAATTATCTGAAAATGAATGGCAAAACCCAATTCAATAGCTATTAATATTAAAGAAAACAGAAGAATTGAAACGCCACCCTGAAAATCAGATATGTTAGTATATTTTAGAAAAATCGATAACTTAAAAAATGATCCTGCTTACAGAAGTAATAAAAAAGCAGTTCATAATATGGAAAAGAAGTCCTGAAAAGAATATGTTAAATCCTCCCAATTATTCATAGCATTCAGGAGTAAAATAAATGGCATGATAGATCACTAATTATATTGTGCTTTGAAAATATTAATAAGTATATCCGGAGGCACAACCTTATCTTCATATTGATGCATAACCTTTAATACCTGATGAATAGCAAATGGACTTAATCCTAACCGAACCCCCAACTCCATAACTTTATTTAACTCATCAGGATGTTCCTGCTGGTCAACATTCATTAAGAGTATCATCCTGTGAAACTGAAGAATCCTTTGGGCCTCAGAGGCAGGAGGAACGAATGGAACATTAGATTGATACAATTTGTCCAAATCACTTTCAGCAACCCCCAGACTAGCCGCAATCATCTTCAAAAACCCAACCTCCTTCTCGGTGATTTTATGATCAGCCCTAATTAACGCGATTAATTCGGACAGTAAACTTAATTTTTCAGATTGGTTGCTCATATTTACTATATTTAAGTATTAAAAATATAAAAAGTTTCAAGATGCGACCATATATTCTTGGTTTTATATTATTATTTATCGTTCAAATTAACGCGCAAACAACTGCTTCGATACAAGTTTCGAATTTCGTCATTGAGGCACCTCAACTAAAAACCAATAAAAGAATCTGGATCTACCTACCCAAAAATTACAATACTTCAACCAAAAGGTATCCGGTAATTTATATGCATGATGCACAAAACTTGTTTGACATTAACACCTCCTATGCCGGTGAATGGCATGTTGACGAGAGTTTAGACCATTTAAATGCGGAGACCATTATTGTAGCAATAGAACATGGAAACAAAAAAAGAATTGATGAGTTAACTCCTTTTGAACATCCAGATTATAAAGGTGGAAAAGGAAATGATTATTTAGATTTTATAGTAGAAACCGTTAAACCCCACATCGACCTGACCTTCAGGACCTTACCAGATCGCGCACACACTACAATTTTCGGCAGCTCTTTGGGTGGCCTGATTTCATTTTATGCTATTTTTCAATACCAGGACACCTTTGGTCAGGCAGGAGTGTTTTCACCAAGTTTTTGGTATTCGGATCAAATATTTTCTATGATAGAAAACATGGAAAACGTACCCAATGTAAAAATCTATTTTGCTACTGGCGCCGAGGAAGGGGAAAACATGATACCCGATCAGGAGAAAATGGTGAAACTACTTTTAGAAAAACACATTCCCCAAAAAAACATAAAACACTACATTGTCAAGAATCAAAAGCACAATGAACACTTTTGGGGAAAGGAATTTCCAAAAGCCTATAAATGGCTTTTAAAAGGCTATTATTAAAAATAAAAAAGCCCGCAATCCGCGAGCTTTTAACAACCAAAGTATATGCTACTATTCCCCCTTAACGGTAACGGATACTTTGTAACTCTTACCCTTAACTAACTTTTGAGTTTCTACTTTTTGATAGTTTAACCTGCTTTTAATATAATACTCCACAAGTTCATTTTCAGCTTCAACATCTGAAACTACTATTTCATTAGACTTGTTAATAATGAAGAAAACAGTTGCAGTAAGCTCACGATTTTTAAACTCAACACCGGGAGTGCCAAGTAAACTTTTCAATTCCTTGGTAACTTCATCCTCAGAAGTCTTTGGTTCTACATTGGCCGTTGCCATGTTTGCCGATAAAACTAAAACGGCAGTTGCGATGATTTTTGTTAATGCTTTCATAGTCTTTTGTGTTGTTTTTTGATTACAATACAAATGTAGCCCACATCAACAAACTAATCACCATTTTCTGTCATCCTTAACTTACATTTAAATCTCTTTACATTAACCTAATACACCTGAAAAACAGCAACTTACGACAACAAAAGAACCTAAACCCCTTGAACCCCAAACGAATGAACACCTAATCGATTAAGTGCTCTTTTAACAGAAGATACATCATAGGATTAACGACTTTAATAAAAAGAACGTACACTATTGAATTTAATTAAAAGTTAGCCCTAAAATCATGCTATAACCTTAAAAAAAAGCCTCCAATTCGTTCAATAAATGAACACAAAGGCTAACTAACATTAAGTTTACAATTCATGCCTTCATCCCCCACTACTTTACACTGACATAACAAAAAAAGTCCGGCACCAAGGCCGGACTTTCTATAAGATTTATATTAAAATCAATTACTTTAATACTTCCTGAACTTTATCAGCAGCTTCCTGGAATTCAATCGCCGAATGTACAGCTAATCCAGAATTATCGATAAGTTCCTTAGCTATCTCAGCATTGGTTCCTTGTAAACGAACAATAATTGGTACATTGATAGCATCACCCATATTTTTGTATGCATCTACAATACCTTGAGCAACTCGATCACAACGCACAATACCTCCAAAGATATTTACCAATATCGCCTTCACATTAGTATCTTTTAAAATGATACGGAAAGCCGTTTCAACACGCTTAGCATCAGCAGTCCCTCCTACATCTAAAAAATTAGCAGGAGCTCCTCCAGCCATCTTAATTAGATCCATAGTAGCCATAGCCAGACCAGCTCCATTAACCATACATCCAACATTCCCATCAAGATTAACAAAGTTTAACCCGGCAGCCTTTGCTTCTACTTCAATCGGATCTTCTTCTCGAAGGTCTCTCATCTCTGCATAATCAGCGTGACGATACAATGCGTTATCGTCAATAGTTACTTTAGCATCAACAGCTAAAATTTTGTCATCCGATGTTTTTAACACAGGGTTGATTTCAAATAATGAAGCATCAGACTTTACATAAGCTGTATATAGTGAACTAACAAACTTCACCATTTCTTTAAACGCATTCCCTGAAAGGCCTAAATTAAAAGCTATTCTTCTCGCCTGGAAAGGCATTAAACCGATAGCTGGATCAACCTCTTCATTAAAAATTAAATGAGGTGTTTTTTCTGCAACTTCTTCAATATCCATTCCTCCTTCAGTAGAGTACATAATCATATTACGTCCCTTACTTCGGTCTAAAAGTACCGACATATAAAATTCTGAAGTTTCACTTGGACCTGGATAATAAACATCTTCGGCTACTAATACCTGGTGTACCCTTTTACCTTCTTTCGAAGTTTGTGGAGTAACCAAATCCATTCCGATGATTTGATCTGCTATATCTTCTACTTCCTTAAGGTTTTTAGCAAGCTTTACTCCGCCACCTTTTCCACGACCACCTGCGTGAATTTGGGCTTTAATTACATGCCAACCTGTTCCGGTTTCTTCTGTTAATTGCTTGGCACCGGCTACAGCTTCCTGTGGATTGTGTGCTACAATACCACGCTGAACCTTTACACCAAAACTTGCTAATATTTCTTTTCCTTGATATTCGTGTAAATTCATAATGAGCAGTTGTATATTTTAGCTAGGCAAAAGTAACAAACCTCAATTAATTAAACTAAAAATATTTGATTAAGCTTTTGTTACGCATCAATCACCTGGCTATTTTTCAAAAAATTATCCCCTACCCCCCCATAGAACCGTACTTGTGAAGCGTCATAAATCAGTTTTATTTTTTATCTTCATCCCTTAAATTACCATCCCGTATAACTTATGATCCAAAAAGTTTTTATTAGTCCTTTTCAAAGATTCGTTAAAATTGAAAGTTTAAGTGGTATTTTGCTTTTTTGTGCAGCCGTCATTGCTGTTATCTGGGCTAACTCCCCGTTTTCTGAAAGCTATACCGATTTATGGAACTTCAAAATAGGCATCAGCTCAGAAAATTTTGAGCTTCAAAAACCATTACTATTATGGGTAAATGATGGTTTCATGGCCATATTCTTCTTTTTAATAGGTCTGGAAATTAAAAGAGAATTACTCATAGGTGAATTAAACTCCGTTAAAAAAATGGCATTTCCCTTTGTAGCTGCCTTAGGAGGAATGTTAATCCCTATGTTCTTTTTTATGTTTCTAAATGCTAATCCAGAAACTTCAAATGGTTGGGGAATCCCCATGGCAACGGATATCGCATTTTCTTTAGCAGTACTAAAACTGTTAGGGAATCGTATCCCACTTAGTCTTAAAATATTTTTGACAGCATTTGCAATCGTTGATGACATTGGAGCTGTATTAGTTATAGCTGTTTTCTACACCAACAATATTGCAATAGACATGATAATATATGGAGCTGTTTTACTATTAGTCTTATACTACCTGACCTATAAAGGAATCTACTCTAAATATTTCTTATTCGGTACGGGTATCATCGTTTGGGTGCTGTTCTTAAAGTCTGGAGTACACCCTACCATTGCGGGCATATTATTGGCCTTTGCTGTACCAATCAGACAACGCATTAGTACAAAAACTTTTGTTTCAAACCTCTCGAGTATTACCAATAAAATTCAGAAGGGAGTGATCGAAGATGAACCGGTATTATCCAAAGAACAAATAGCCGAAATCGATAACCTGGAAGAATGGACCGATAAATTTCAATCACCCTTACAACACCTGGAACACAAACTACACGACTGGGTGGCTTATTTTATCATTCCAATATTTGCATTGGCAAATGCAGGTGTTTCATTAAGCAGCGACGCTGGAATCGATACAGCGCTCGCCCTTAACATTACCCTTTGTCTTATTTTTGGTAACAGTATTGGTATTACAACCTTAGTATTACTCACTAATAAATTAAAAATCATAGAAATTCCGGAAGATATCAGTAAGGCACAGATCCTAGGAGTTGCTTGTCTGGCGGGAATCGGCTTCACCATGGCGATTTTTGTTGCTAGTTTGGCCTTTTCGGATACACCTATCTATGTAGACTCAGCCAAAATTGGTATCCTTGCCGGATCCATGTTGTCTGCACTTCTTGGATATACGATTTTAAGGATAACAAGTAAACCGAACCCAAAAAATGATGACTGATATCCTTGAGCGAAAGACTCAATTTACTGATATTATTAACTAATTAAGCTGAATTTATTTCCACATCTGAAAATAAATGCTGCTCCCTGATTAAAAAACTGGAAAATTTGAAAGCACTACTGACATAGGGTTGTCACTACACCGGATTAATTTTGCTCATAACAAACAAAAAATCATTTAAAATATACGTTATGAGCAGTGAAACAAATCACAAAGCAATCACAAAAACTGTCGTTACACCCGCACAGTTATTAGATCATTGGCAAGGCCACAGAAGACTAACCAGAAAAACAATCGAAGCATTTCCGGAAGAAAAACTTCTTAATCATTCCATTGGCGGAATGCGACCATTTGCCATAATGATTCAAGAACTTCTGGCAATAGCAGGACCAGGCATCGAAGGCCTGGTTACAGATAAATGGCAAGATTACAATGAAGACCTCAACCTGAACTCCAAAAAAGATCTTTTAAAAGCATGGGACACTCTTACCGATAAAATCAACAACTACTGGAGTAAAATCCCTCTAGAAGATTTTCAAAAAGAAATCTTGGCATTTGGCCTATACGAAGGAACTGTACAATCTACAATCCTATACTTTATTGATAACGAAATCCATCACCGTGGACAAGCATATGTTTATTTAAGGTCGCTTGGTATTGAACCTCCAATGTTTTGGGATAAAAATTAAATCGACACTTATGAAAACTGTTTTAGTCTTTAAAACATCTATCAATAGTGAACTGACCATAAAACATAAGGTTGAACATCTTTTAAACAACATAACCAGGGATCCTGATTCCTGGAACTTTGATCTTGAGGACTGCGATAACATTATTAGAGTTGAAACACAAAATGTAGCTCCGGAAGAGATCATCAATCCATTAATTAAGGAAGGGTTCTATTGTGAAGAACTTAAAGATTGAAAATAAAAAAAGCCCCTAAATGGGGCTTTTCAAGTTTTGAATATATGATAAAACTAGAAAATTTCTCTTCCTGAAAAATGAAACGCACCTTCAATAGCTGCATTTTCATCACTATCTGAACCGTGAACAGCGTTTTCACCTATGGATGTAGCATATAATTTACGAATAGTTCCTTCAGCAGCTTCCTCTGGGTTTGTAGCCCCAATTAAAGTTCTGAAATCCTCAACTGCATTGTCTTTTTCTAAAATTGCAGCAACTATTGGTCCTCTTGTCATAAACTCAACTAACTCTCCAAAAAATGGACGCTCGCTGTGAATTGCATAAAATTCTTCAGCATCACGCTTGCTTAACTGCGTAAACTTCAAAGCTACAATTTTAAAACCTGCAGCTGTAATTTTTTCTAGAATAGCTCCGATGTGTCCGTTCTCAACAGCATCAGGCTTAATCATTGTAAATGTTCTGTTTGTTGCCATGTGTGTTTTTAAATTTGGGTGCAAAAGTAGTGTTTTTAATTATTCTGACAAGAGTTTAATAAACCTGATCTAACTCTTGAAGCAAAATATTTCCATCTCCTACCATCTGCATCTTAACTTTCCTGGTTTCCAGATTTAATTTTAAAAGTCCAAAACTTCGTTGTTTAATGACTTTTCCTTCCCTGAACGGATTCTCTTCACCATTAAATTTTTCATAGCTATGAGTCAACCCACTGGATGTAAAATCATAAACCGGATACCCCAATCCATTGATGTTGATTTTGGAAAATTCAGAAATGTGCCGATCTCCCGATAAAAAAATGACCCCTTTCGCCCTACTCGTTGTAATTAAATTAAATAGCTTATCAACTTCATGAGGAAAATTACCCCACATTTCATAACCATGTTTATTTGAAAGTACCTGAATACTGCTAACTATAACATTAAAATCAGCCTTACTACTGATAAGCTCCTGTTCCAACCATTTCCACTGCTCCGCACCCAGTAAAGTTCCATCTCCATAAGCATTTGGCATGTAACGTTTCGATGAACCAAAATCTTTAGTAAGCGGACTTCTGAAATACCTTGTATCTAATAAAATTATTTTAACCGAACCCGCATTACTCGTGTAGGTTCTGGAACTATATGTTCCCTCCCTTTTTCGAAGTGCACTGTTCTTAGGCTCGTTGAAGAAATCATAAAACAATTGCTCTGATTCCTTTTTGTGCTCAAACTCAACCCCTCCATCATTCAATCCATAATCATGATCGTCCCATACCCCAATGATTTCTGTCGATTTCATCAGTTCACGGTAATCATCACCCCTTAGTTGTGTATCATAATCCCCAATCATTTTGTATTTGTTATAAGGATCGGAATAAATATTATCTCCACCCCAAATCCATACATCCGGATTGTTTTTAAGAACATCATCCCATAAAAGATTTTCTATCTTCTGATTATCACACGAGCCGAAAGCAATTACAAGTTCCTTATCGAACTTCACCTTAGAGCTTTTTTGCTTAGCACTACTGCAGCCCGACAACAAAGTGAGGGCACCTAAGGCACAAATTAATCTTAGCATAAACACGATATTGATCTGATACAAAAGTAATATTCCTTTTTAAAATTGCTACGTTATTAAATTGTATCTTAGCGCCCCATGAAAGAGAACCAAATTAAAGACATAAAAGAGTTTCTATCCAGCCCCAAAAAAATTTCAATCATACCACATAAAAATCCGGATGGAGATGCAATAGGATCTTCACTGGGATTAATGCATTATTTGAAGAAATTGGGACATACGGTACATGTTATTTCACCAAATGAGTATCCAAACTTCCTAAAATGGATGCCGGGCAATAATGAAGTCATAAAGTTTGATTATCAGGAAGATTATGCCAAAAGAATCCTAAAAGCATCAGACCTGATTTTTACACTTGATTTCAATTCTTTAAGTAGAATAGAAGAAATGAAGCCCTACCTTGAAAGTCTTGACGTCGATTTTGCAATGATTGACCATCATCAACAACCCGATGGCTATGCGAAGTATACGTATTCTGATGTATCGATGAGTGCTACCTGTGAGATGATCTACAATTTCATTTCTTATTTAGGGGATCTTGATCAAATTGATGCCGATATAGCAACATGCCTTTATGCAGGAATAATGACCGACACAGGTTCCTTTAGATTTTCCTCAACAACCAGTACTACCCATAGAATTATTGCAGACCTGATAGACAAAGGAGCTAAAAACACCGAAATTCACAATGCCATCTTTGATAGCAATTCTATCGACAAATTACATCTCTTAGGAGTAGCACTTAACAATTTAGTTTTTTTAGAAGCGTACAACATGGTCTATATAACCCTGACCAAAGCAGAACTTGAAAAACATAATTTTAAAAAAGGAGATACCGAAGGATTTGTTAACTACGGCCTTTCTATTGAAGGTGTAAAACTTTCTATTATATTTATCGAAAATAACGATGGTGATTACATCAAAATATCGTTGCGTTCGAAAGGTGATTTCTCAGTAAATGAAATGGCTAGAAAACACTTTAATGGTGGAGGACATATAAACGCTGCAGGGGGAAGAAGCGATATGAACATGGAAGATACCATTAATAAATTGAATGAAATTTTACCATATTATCAAAAAGAATTGCAATAAATGAAACGTATCATACTATTATTATTCGGATTGTTTCTGATGCTGTCCTGTAATGAGCCCGAACCTAGAAAACCCGTGGCACGTAAAACAGGTTCTTTTATGAGAGAGTCCATCGATCGAAATAAAGATCTATTACAAAAAGAAGAAACTTATATTAAAAGTATTATTGAAAGTGATACAATAAACACCTATTACAACTCATCTAATGGGTACTGGTATTATTACAATAAACAAGACACCACGGCATCTTACATGCCAAAAGAAGATGATGTCGTTCTGATTAATTACAATATTCGAACCCTGAATAATGACACCATATATACCAGTGAAGAAATTGGGAATATAAGATTCAAAGTAGACAAAGAAGACTATTTCCCGGGCTTAAGAACTGGAATTAAACTAATGAAAAAAGGGGAAGAAATCACTTTTCTATTCCCATCGGTTATGGGGTATGGATACCACGGTGATGATCAAAAAATAGGCACCAACCAGCCACTGATTAGTACCATCAGGTTAATAGACATCATTGAAGTTGCAAGTGACTCATTAAAAAATAACAAGAACTAAATCATACCTATAAATACATTAAACATGAAAAAAATAAATTTACTTATTGTAATGCTTGGCTTGTTCGTAGCCAGTTGTTCCTCTAAATACAGTGAGCTTGGCGACGGTCTGTTTGCCGATATCCAAACCACAAAAGGAGAGATTATTGTAAAACTAACCTACGACAAAACTCCGGTAACAGTTGCCAATTTTGTAACGCTGGCAGAAGGAACAAATCCTTTTGTAACAGATTCAATTAAAGGAAAAAAGTATTATGATGGCGTAATTTTTCACCGTGTAATTGAAGATTTTATGATTCAATCCGGTGATCCTACGGGGCAAGGGAATGGTAACCCAGGCTATAAATTTAAAGATGAATTCGACAAAAGTTTATCACATGATAAAAAAGGAATACTATCTATGGCTAATGCAGGATTTGGCACAAACGGAAGCCAGTTCTTCATCACCCATAAAGCAACTAAGTTTTTAGATGCATACGATGAAAGAGGAAATATTAAGCCATGTGAAAACCCTAGAGTAAGCTGTCATGCTGTTTTTGGAGAAGTGGTTAAAGGACTTGATGTAATTGACTCGATAGCAACCACTGAAACGAACCCTCAAGATCGACCGCTTGATAGTATCGTAATGAATAACATTAAAATTATAAGAAACGGTAAAGAGGCTAAAAGCTTTGATGCCGTTCAGGTTTTTACCGATTATTTTGAAGAAGCGAATAAAAAAGCTGAGGAGGCTAGAAAAGCAGCCGAAGATCTGGCAAAAGAGATAGAAGCCCAATTGCCGGAAGCAGAAGAAACCGAATCTGGACTTAAATATATTGTTCTTGAAAAAGGAACCGACGAAAAACCAAAGGAAGGGGATACAGTATTGGTGAACTATGCAGGTTATTTCACAGATGGACTTCTTTTTGACACAAGTTGGTTAGATGTTGCTGAAAAAATGAATGCTGTACAACAAAGTAAGTTAAGACGTAACGGGTATCAGCCATTCCCTACGGCATTAAGTTTAGATGCTCAATTAGTTGCCGGATTTAAAGAAGGTTTGTTTTTAATGAATTATGGAGATAAAATCCGCTTGTTCATCCCTTCTCATTTAGCATACGGGACAACAGGTTCCGGACCAATTCCTCCAAATACCGACTTGGTTTTTGATCTTCAAATAACCAAACCTCAGGAATAAAATTTAGCAGTAAGAATAATAAAAAAGCCTCGCGATGCGAGGCTTTTTTATATCCAATTATTTTTTTGGTATGTCTTTTAAAATCTCTAGAGTAAATTTCCAGAACTTTTGAACCGAGGCTATATTTACCCGTTCATCTGGTGAATGAGCCCCTCGAATCGTAGGACCATAACTAATCATATCCATATCCGGATAATTCTGACCTAAAATACCACACTCTAATCCGGCATGGCAAGCCACAACCTCTGGTTCCTCATTAAAAAGCTTCGCATACTTTTCTTTTAAAACTTCTAATATAGGCGAGTTCACATTTGGAGTCCATCCCGGATAAGCGCCACTCAATAACACTTCAAATCCCGCTAATTCAAAAGTAGCTCTAAGCGTATTTGCCAGATCTTCTTTGGAAGATTCTACAGACGATCTGGTCAGACACATAACTTCAACTTTACCATCTTTTATGGTAACCCTTGCCAGGTTATTGGAAGTCTCAACCAAATCATCCATATCAGCACTCATCCTGTATACCCCATTATGTGCTGCATATATGGCGTTAATAACACCCTCTTGCACACCCAAAGACATTACCTTAGAAGGGATATTGGTTGGTTGAGCTGTGATAGATAGATCAGGCTCCATAGTCTTTAATTCTGACTTAACAACCTCAGCGAGTTGGTTAAATTCATATTCAAAGGCCTCTTGATGCACCTTATCAATGACCACGGTAGCAGTACTCTCACGCGGAATCGCATTTCTTAAACCACCTCCATTAATTTCAGCTACTCGCAACCCATAATTTTCAAATCCTGCAAAAAGCATCCTATTCATGATCTTATTGGCATTACCCAATCCTTTATGAATATCCATACCACTATGCCCCCCTTGAAGACCTTTTATCAATAGCTGATATGCAATGGTCCCTTCAGGAACTGGTTCTTCATTATAGGTTCTGCTGGCTGTAATATCCACGCCGCCTGCACATCCTATATCTATTTCATCATCTTCTTCCGTGTCTAAGTTTAATAAAATCTCACCTTTAAGCACACCCCCTTTTAATCCCATTGCACCCGTCATACCAGTTTCTTCATCAATGGTAAATAAAGCCTCTAATGCCGGATGTGGAATATCATTACTCTGAAGAATCGCCATAATAGCGGCAACTCCCATTCCGTTATCAGCACCCAAAGTAGTCCCCTTAGCTTTAACCCATTCTCCATCAATATACATATCTATTCCCTGCGTATTGAAATCAAAATTAGTTCCTGCATTTTTTTGATGTACCATATCTAGATGGGATTGCATAACGATAGGAGTCCTGTCTCCCATACCACTTGTGGCAGGCTTTCGTATGATTACATTTCCTACTTCATCTTTTAGGGTTTCTAATCCCAATTTATGACCGAAATCCATCATAAAAGCGATGACCTCTTCCTCCTTTTTAGATGCTCTGGGTACAGCGTTTAAATCAGCAAAACAATTCCAAACTGATTGAGGCGCAAGTGTTCTTATTTCTTTACTCATGTTTTTAGTGTTTTTTATCGCTACAAAAGTAACCATCTTATCAAGAATGTCATTAATTTGGTTAAATTTGAATTCATGTCTAAAAGATTAAAAACGATTCTGGCCCTTTCAATCTTCCCACAAATTTTACTGGTAAAATGGCTGGGGAGTCACCCTGATTGGATAGAAACCTATTATAGCAATGCCTTTTATCCATTCTTATCCAAATCTTTACGCTATACATTTGGTTGGATCCCATTCTCTGTTGGAGATGTTTTTTATACGATAGCAACCATATTAATTATGCGCTTTCTTATATTAAGAGGAAAGATGTTCTTTGAACAAACTCGAAATTTTTTTAGAGAAATGTTCGTTCTTATCTCTTTCCTGTACTTTACTTTCCATCTTTTTTGGGGCATGAATTATTACAGAAAACCAATTCATGAATCTTTAAATATTGGCAATGAATACTCTTATGAAGAACTTCTGAATTTTACAGATCAACTCGTTGCTAAGTGTAATGAGCTCCATCTGCAAATAACAAACAATGACACGGTTCTGGTTAAGATTCCTTACTCCAAAAATGAGATGTACAGAATGACCAAAAATGGGTATCAAAATCTCTCTGAAAAGATCCCGGATCTTCAGTATTCTCCGAAAAGTATTAAAACATCATTGTATAGTACGGCCCTAACCTATATGGGGTACAGTGGATACCTGAATCCATTCACCAATGAAGCACAGGTAAACGGCCTGCAGGTTGATTTTAAATACCCGACAGTTAGTTGTCATGAGGAAGCTCATCAAATTGGTTATTCAGCAGAAAATGAAGCTAACTTCATAGGATATTTAGCCGCCGTTCACAATGACGATATTTATTTCCAATATTCGGGATACTTATATGTAATGCGCTATTTTTTAGGTGAGATTAAACGAAACGATCCTGAATTATTCGAAGAATACAATACCAAAATAAATTCCGGAATTATTAAGAATTATGTCGAAGTTGCTAATTTCTGGCGAAAACATAAAACCAAAGCAGAGCCGGCTTTTAAACAAACCTTCAATACCTTCTTGAAAGCAAACAACCAAAAAGATGGCATTAAAACCTACAGCTATGTAGTGGCGCTATTAATTAACTATTATAAAAAGAACCCTTTTTAAAACGTTAAAAAAAACTTAACACCCCCTATTCTTCTTAAAGTTATTATAATTTTAGAAAGCTAATCTAAATTAATTAATACATGAGAGTAAAACTACTATCGCTATGTATGCTATGGTTAAGTTTTTCGGTCTTTTCTCAAGAATATTTTCCGAAAAATGACGGCGTTAAAACCTCAAAAAATAGTTATACCGCGTTTACAAATGCAAAAATTTATGTGACCCCTACTGAAGTGCTGGAAAACGCAACACTTCTTATTCAAAAAGGAAAGGTTATTGCTGCCGGGACTTCTGTTGAAGTACCAGACAACTCAATAACAATAAACCTGGAAGGAAAATACATTTACCCTTCATTCATTGATATTTATTCCGAATTTGGTGTCGAAAAACCAAAAAGACAAAGAAGTTCCGGCCCGCAGTATGATGCAAGTCGTAAAGGTTATTACTGGAATGACCATATCATACCGGATCAGGATGCAGTTAACAAGTTTAAATTCGACACTAATAAAGCTAAAGAACTTGTTGAAAATGGATTTGGGGTCGTGAACACTCATATTGCTGATGGTATCGTGAGAGGTTCAGGAGTTTTGGTGGCGCTAAATTCAGAAGCCAATAACAGTGAAAGAATATTAGAGCAAAAATCATCTCAGTTTTTATCATTTGACAAAAGTGCTGCTTCTAACCAATCCTACCCAACATCATTAATGGGGGCAATGGCTTTACTGAGACAACTTTACCATGATGCTGACTGGTATGCTAAAGGAAATGCTGACAATAAAGACATGGCTATTGAAGCCTTGATTAAGAATCAGGAACTTCCACAAATTTTTGATGCCGGAAACAACAAACTTAATGCGCTTAGAGCAAACAAGATTGGAAATGAATTTGATATAAAGTATATCATTAAGGGAAGTGGTTATGAATATGAGCGAATTGATGAAATTAAAAACCTCAATTCACCTTTAATTATCCCCCTGAACTTTCCGAATGCTTATGATGTAACAGACCCTTATCAGGCTTCTAAAGTTTCGCTATCAGATATGCGTCAATGGAATCAGGCACCGACAAATCTTTCAGTACTCTCAAGCAATAATATTTCGTTCGCTTTAACTACTGCAGAAAATAAAAAAGTCTCAGAATTTAAAAGTAACTTGATGAAGGCTATTGAATATGGTTTGGCGCCTGAGATTGCTTTAGCTGCATTGACAGAAGTTCCGGCAAAATTACTTGGTAAAAGTGACGAAATGGGATCTTTGAAAAATGGAACACATGCTAACTTCTTAATTACATCCGGACCTTTATTTGAGAAATCAACCACGCTATATGAGAACTGGGTTCAAGGTCAGAAACATATTATAAACAATATGAATATTAAAGATATTCGTGGCGATTATAATTTAAAGGTGAATGGCACCGAATACAACTTAAGTATAAAAGGAAAAATAGAAAGCCCTTCAATCGAAATTAAAAAAGACACCTTAAAAATTGCTTCAAAATTAGAATATAATAATGGATGGGTTAATGTCTTTTTTGCACCCGAAACTGATGGCAGTAAAACCTATACAAGATTAACCACCAAGGTAACAAAATCAGACAACCTTAATGGCTCTGGTGTATTAGCCAATGGAACTTCAGTGAATTGGTATGCAACCAAAACTTCCGATTTTGAGTCTAAAGAGAAACAAGATAAAAACGAGGAGCAACCTAAAGTTTTCCCGGTTTCTTTCCCTAACAAAGCTTACGGATTTAAAAACACTCCGCAGCAAGAAACAATTTTATTTAAAAATGCTACCGTCTGGACTAATGAAAATGAAGGTGTTTTAAAAAACACTGATGTTTTAGTCAAAAATGGTAAAATTGCAGAGATTGGAACTAATTTATCTTCAAATGAAGCCAGGGTGATCGATGCCACAGGTAAACATCTAACCACTGGTATAATAGATGAGCATTCTCACATTGCTGCTGATGCCATTAATGAAGCAGGTCATAATTCATCAGCTGAAGTCAATATCGGAGATGTTGTAAACCCGGATGACATCAACATTTATAGAAATTTGTCAGGTGGAGTAACTACAATTCAGATTCTTCACGGATCTGCTAATCCTATTGGAGGACGTTCTGCCTTGATTAAATTAAAATGGGGAGGAAGTGCTGAAGATATGTTAATCGATAATGCCCCGAAATTTATAAAGTTCGCATTGGGAGAGAATGTTAAGCAATCGAATTGGGGAACTACGCAAACCATTCGTTTTCCTCAAACCAGAATGGGTGTAGAACAAGTTTTTACGGACTACTTCCAAAGAGCAAAAGAATACAAAGAATCCTGGAATAATTATAACCAACTTTCACGAAGAGCGAAAGCCAATTCAAAAGCTCCAAGGTATGATATTGAAATGGAAACTATTGCTGAAATCATCAATAAAGAAAGATTTATCTCCTGTCATTCCTATGTGCAAAGTGAAATTAATATGCTGATGAAAGTAGCTGACAATTTCAACTTTAATGTTAATACATTCACGCATATCCTTGAAGGATATAAAGTAGCCGATAAAATGGTAGAACACGGTGTAGGAGGATCTACTTTTTCTGACTGGTGGGCTTATAAATATGAAGTGAAAGATGCGATCCCTTATAATGCAGCCATAATGCATGATGCAGGGGTTACTGTAGCAATCAATTCTGATGATGCAGAAATGTCGAGAAGACTAAACCAAGAGGCTGCTAAAACCATTAAATATGGAGGGGTTTCAGAAGAAGATGCCTGGAAGTTCGTAACGCTGAACCCGGCAAAATTACTGCATTTAGATGATAGAATTGGAAGCATTAAAAAAGGTAAAGATGCAGATTTAGTGCTTTGGAGTGATCATCCGCTTTCTATCTATGCCATAGCAGAAAAAACAATGATTGAAGGTACTGTTTACTACGACTATGAAACCATGCAGGAAATGCAAAACAGTATCAATAGCGAACGTAACGAGCTTATCAACATGATGATTGCCGCAAAAAATAATGGCATGAAAACACAAGCTCCCGTGAAAAAAGAAGAAAAACACTTTCACTGTGATTCATTATAAAAATTTAAACAGATGAAAAAAACAATACTAAATATTGCTGCATGTGTTTTTGCCATTACCTCGATAATGGCACAACAAACACCGGCACCGAAGCAATCCAAATCGATACTAATAATGAACGCTACCGCCCATTTAGGGAATGGAGAAGTTATAGAAAACAGTCTAATTGGATTTAAAGATGGTAAACTATCTCTGGTTGCAGATGCCACCACAAGCAAGTTAGATCAACAGGCATATGATGAAATTATTGAAGCCGCTGGAAAACACGTTTATCCCGGATTCATTGCATGTAATGCGACCCTGGGCTTGGTGGAAATAGATGCCGTACGTGCCACAGATGACGAAGATGAGATTGGAGGCATGATTCCTAATATAAGAAGTTTAATTGCCTATAATGCTGAATCTCAAATCGTAGAGTCCATGAGACCTAATGGGGTGTTAATGGCACAAATAACACCACGAGGAGGAAGAATATCCGGCACCTCTTCTGTAGTGCAGTTGGATGCCTGGAATTGGGAAGATGCCGCCATAAAAGTAGACGATGCTATTCACCTTAATTGGCCGAACAGCTTTACCAGGGGTCGTTGGTGGCTAGGTGAAGACCCGGGTATGAAGCCAAATAAAAAATACCCGGAAGATCTTGATGATGTAGTTTCTTTTATAAATGAAGCCAAAGCATACTTAAAAGGAGATCAGACCCCCAGAAATTTGCCATATGAAGCCTTATCCGGATTAATCGATGGTACTCAAAAACTTTATATCCATGTAGACGGTGAAAAGGAAATATTGGATGCTATTAATTTCTCCCAAGAAAATAATATAAAAATTGTAATTGTTGGTGGCCGGGAATCCTATAAAGTTGCCGACATGCTTGCTGAAAACAATATCCCTGTTTTGGTTGGCAGACCGCATAGCCTCCCGGCCGGAGAGGATACTAATGTAAAGCAGCCTTATAAATTAGCTGCATTATTAACAGAAAAAGGTGTATTAGTTAGTATTGACCCCAGCGGTAGCATGGAGCGTATGAATACCCGAAATCTACCCTTCTATGCAGGAACCTTTGCAGCATATGGTTTAAACAAAGAACAAGCTATAGCTCTTTTAACCTTAAATGCTGCTAAAATTTTAGGAATTGATGATTTAGCAGGTTCCCTCGAGATTGGTAAAGATGCTACCTTATTTATAAGTGAAGGAGATGCATTAGACATGCGAACTAATAAGCTTTCTCAAGCATTCATTCAAGGAAGAGACATTAGTCTCGAAAGCCATCAAACTGAATTATACCATAGGTATAACTCAAAGATTAATGGTAAATAAATAATACGATCTACATTGAAAATAAAAGCGTGCCTGATGGCACGCTTTTTTGCTTAATTTTGCTAAAATTTCTAGCATTGAAAAAGATTACTAGTACACAGAATTCCCTGATTAAGGAAATCGTTTTATTAAAAGAAAAGTCGCGAGAACGCAGAAAATCAGGCACCTTTGTCATTGAAGGGCTTAGAGAGGTACAACTTGCGCTTAAAGGCGGTTATCAGCTCAATAGGATACTATTTTATAATGACATATGTCCTGTTGTTAAGATTGAAGAGTTGGTAAGAACATGTAATTTCACCCCTGATTTAATAGAAATTTCAAAAGAAGTTTACCAAAAAATTTCCTACAGACAAACCACCGAAGGAATTATTGCTATTGCAAATACTAAAAAACATTCGCTGGAAGAACTTAGTTTTAAAAATAACACCCCATTAATTCTTGTTGCCGAAGCACCTGAAAAGCCGGGAAATATAGGGGCATTATTGAGAACAGCAGATGCCGCCGCTGTTGATGCGGTTATAATTGCTAATCCAAAAACAGACCTCTACAACCCCAATATTATCAGATCAAGTGTAGGATGTGTATTCACCAATCAAATTGCCGCTGGAACAACCCAGGAAATAATAAAATTTCTTAAAGATCGTAACATTCAGATTAATTGTGCAGCACTAACAGCATCCGTTAATTATCATACGATCGATTACACGAACCCTACTGCCATTGTAGTGGGAACCGAAGCTACAGGATTAAGCGATGAATGGCTAGAAAATGCCTCCCGTAACATAATAATTCCAATGCAAGGAGAAATAGACTCAATGAATGTTTCTGTATCTGCAGCTATTATTATTTTTGAAGCTAAAAGACAACGTTCCTTTAACTAGATAAGCTCACAATAACTCCAAAACATCATTCATACAATGAATCCTGACACCTTGTTTTATATTATCATCACCATATTAATTGTTGATTTTATCTTCGATAAGATTCTTGATCGCTTGAATGCAAATCATTTCAATGATCCGGTTCCTGATGATTTAAAAGATGTATACGATAACGAAGAATATGAAAAATCACAACGATACAAAACCACAAATTATAAATTCAGCACCCTCACTTCTACAATTTCAATCGTAGCCACACTAGCTTTTTTCTTTCTCGATGGATTCGATTTTGTAGATAGGTTAGCCCGTAATAGCTCAAATAATGAAATTGTGATTGCTCTTGTCTTTTTTGGGATTATCATGTTTGCTTCAGATATTCTTAGCACTCCGTTTTCATATTATCACACCTTTGTTATTGAAGAGAAATTCGGATTTAACAAAACCACTAAAAAAACATTTTTTATAGATAAGATCAAAGGTTGGATAATGACAGTGATCCTGGGTGGAGGCATCTTAGCCATTATCATTTGGTTTTATAAGGTTACCGGAGCGAACTTCTGGCTATACGCATGGGGCTTGATTGCTGTATTTACAATTTTCATGAATATGTTTTATACCAGGTTAATTGTCCCCCTGTTCAATAAACAAACACCCTTAGAGGATGGATCCCTCAAAAACAAAATAGAAGCATATGCTTCAAAAATTGGGTTTAATATCAATAAGATATTTGTGATAGACGGCTCAAAAAGATCTACAAAAGCTAATGCTTATTTCTCTGGGTTTGGTTCTCAGAAACAAGTTACCTTATATGATACCCTTATAAACGACCTGGAAGAAGATGAAATTTTGGCAGTTTTAGCGCATGAAGTAGGTCACTACAAACACAAGCATATCATATTTAACCTCATTGCCTCAATTCTGCTTACGGGAATTACATTATATATCTTATCCCTGTTTATAAACATTCCCGAATTCTCCATGGCTATTGGGGTGAGTCAGCCAAGTTTCCATGCAGGATTAATTGCTTTCGGTATCCTGTACACGCCTATCTCAGAGCTTACAGGACTGATCATGAATTTCATTTCCAGAAAATTTGAATACCAGGCAGATCTTTATGCTAAAGATACTTATAAAGCAGAACCTCTTATCACATCGTTAAAAAAACTATCTAAAAATAATTTAAGTAATCTTACCCCACATCCAACTTATGTATTTGTCCATTATTCACATCCAACGCTTTTGCAACGGATGCGTAAACTTAAGGCATAGATTTTGTTGTTAAATAATAAAGATTGTGTTAAATTTAATATATGGCTGTAATTGATACGGAATTAGAGAATAAACAAATTGCCAAACAGTATAAAGAACTGTTGCGCATAAGTTATCAAGCGCTTTCAGATGACGATAAGAAGCTCATTAGAAAAGCATTTGATACAGCTGTTGATGCCCATAAGGAACAACGGAGAAAAAGTGGGGAAGCCTATATATTCCACCCAATCGCAGTAGCCAAAATAGTCGCTCGTGAAATAGGATTGGATGCGACAGCCATTGCAGCAGCCCTATTACATGATGTAGTAGAAGACACGGATTACACACTTGAAGACCTTGAAAGATTATTTGGTGAAACCATTGCGAAAATTGTAGATGGTCTGACCAAAATCTCCATGATAAGCTCTGAACAAGATATCTCACTCCAAGCTGAGAACTTTAGAAAGATGCTCCTGACCCTTAATGATGATGTTAGGGTAATCTTAATAAAGATAGCCGATCGCTTGCACAACATGCAAACCATGGAGTCAATGCCGGAGCATAAACAAGTAAAAATAGCATCCGAGACCTTATACATATATGCTCCTTTAGCACACCGAATTGGACTCTACAATATCAAAACAGAACTGGAGGATCTCGGGTTAAAATATACCGAGCCTGATGTTTATAATGATATACTCGGAAAAATAGAAGAAAGCAAAGAAGAGCAAAATGAATATATCGAAACCTTTAGCAATGTAATTAAAGAAACCCTAGATAACGAAGGCCTCAATTACACCATTAAAGGAAGACCGAAATCAATCTTCTCTATCAGAAGAAAAATGCTTGCTCAAAATGTTAGCTTTGATGAAGTCTACGATAAGTTTGCTATTCGAATCATCTATAAAAGTGACTATGCCAACGAAAAATTCCTGGCATGGAAAATATATTCCGTGGTTACCGATCACTTTAGACCAAACCCTGTAAGACTTAGAGATTGGATATCTTCACCCAAATCCACTGGATATGAAGCCCTACACATAACCGTTATGGGGCCAAAAGGACGCTGGGTTGAAGTGCAGATAAGAAGTGAGCGCATGCACGAAATTGCAGAAAAAGGATATGCGGCTCACTTTAAATATAAACACGGTAAACAGCAAGAGCAAGGAATTGAAGTCTGGTTGAACAGGCTTCAGGAAGCTTTGGAAAATCCTGAAATGAATGCCGTCGATTTTGTTGAAGAGTTTAAACTAAATCTTTACGCAAAAGAGATATTTGTTTTTACGCCAAAAGGAGATTTAAAATCACTGCCTAAAGACGCTACACCTCTTGATTTTGCTTTCAGTATTCATACCGAAGTAGGATTACACACCCGTGGTGCAAAAGTCAATGGTAAATTAGTCCCGCTGAGCCATCCCTTAAAAAGCGGTGATCAGGTCGAAGTTATAACTTCAGATAGCTCTAAACCGAATGCTAACTGGCTCGATTATGCCACTACAGCCAGAGCTCGTTCAAAGATTAAATCGGCCTTACGAGAAGAAAAAAGAGGTATTGCTGAAGATGGTAAAGAAATTCTACGTCGTAAATTAAAGCAGCTTAAAATAACTCTGAATGAAAAGACAGTCAACCAATTGGTGGTCTACTTTAAACTGAAAACAAGCTTAGATCTGTTTTACCGGGTGGGTATTGGTAAAATTGACAACCAAATGCTAAAAGACTTTGCGGCTTCGCGAACAAATACGTTCATCAATTTCTTCAAAAATAGAATGAAGAAAGGGACCGCAGCAGAAGAAATTCACAAAGATGAAATAACGAATAAATACGATCTGTTAGTTTTTGGAAAAGAAGAAGAAAAACTAGATTATAAAATCGCTAACTGCTGTAACCCTATTCCGGGAGATGATGTCTTTGGTTTTGTAACCGTAAACGAAGGAATCAAAGTGCATAAAAAAGACTGTCCAAATGCTTTAGCTTTACAATCTAATTTTGCCTATCGTATCATTCAAGCCAAATGGGTCGACTCTTCACAACAAAACTTTACAGCCAATATTAGATTAACAGGTATTGATAAATTAGGACTGGTTAGCAATGTTACCAAAGTGATCTCAAACAATATGCATGTTAATATGAAGAATATTAAATTCGACACCAATGATGGGGTGTTTTCAGGAAATATCACCCTTGAGGTAAAAAACAATATCATCCTTAAAAAACTAATAGAAAACCTAAAAAAAGTTAACGGAATAGATAAAGTAACTCGAATTTAATATTAAACCGTACATTTGTAGCTGATTTTGAATTTTCGATAATGAATGACAATAAAAATCAAGAGATTGTAAAAAACGTTTTTACTAAATTTTTAGAAGAAAACGGGCACCGTAAGACACCTGAACGCTATGCTATACTTCAGGAAATATATGATAACGAAGAACATTTTGATATAGAAAGTCTTTATATCAAAATGAAAAATAAAAACTATCGTGTAAGTCGTGCTACACTGTATAACACCATTGAACTTCTTTTAGAATGTAATCTGGTACGTAAACATCAGTTTGGTCAAAGTCAGGCTCATTACGAAAAATCATTCTTCGATAAACAGCATGATCATGTAATTTTAACAGATACTGGTGAAGTGTTAGAATTCTGCGATCCACGCATCCAAACCATAAAAAAAACAATTGAAGAGGTTTTTGATATTAAAATTCAAAACCATTCGTTGTATTTTTACGGCACAAAAAATAAAGACAATTAATTAACTACACATAAATAACACAATGGCGGTAGATTTACTACTAGGATTACAATGGGGAGACGAAGGAAAAGGTAAAATTGTTGACGTTCTCACCAAAGATTATGATATTATCGCTCGTTTTCAGGGCGGACCCAACGCTGGACATACACTAGAGTTTGATGGCATTAAACATGTCCTTCATACTATTCCTTCAGGTATTTTTCACAAAAATGCCATCAATGTTGTTGGAAATGGTGTTGTAATTGATCCGGTAATATTTAAAAAGGAAATTGACAATCTTAGTCAATTTGAAATCAATATTAATGAAAAGCTCCTGATTTCGAGAAAAGCCCACCTTATTTTACCAACACACCGGTTATTGGATGCTGCTTCTGAAGCATCAAAAGGTAAGGCTAAAATAGGTTCGACCC
This sequence comes from Zhouia amylolytica AD3, assembly GCF_000511935.2. Taxonomy (NCBI): domain Bacteria; kingdom Pseudomonadati; phylum Bacteroidota; class Flavobacteriia; order Flavobacteriales; family Flavobacteriaceae; genus Zhouia; species Zhouia amylolytica. The sequence goes on from NZ_AYXY01000019.1 coordinate 929,057, forward strand.
TTAAGGGAATTGGTCCAACTTATATGGATAAAACTGGGCGAAATGGGATCAGGGTTGGAGATCTTGAATTAGAAGACTGGAAAGAACGATACCGATCTCTGGCTAATAAGCATGAAGAAATGATTAAGTTCTTCAATGTTGATATTCAATACGATTTAGCCGAATTAGAGAAAGATTTCTTTGAGGCAATTGACGCGCTAAAACAACTTACATTTATTGACAGTGAAGAATTTGTTTTTCAGGCAATGAAATCAGGTAAGACTATTTTAGCAGAAGGCGCACAGGGATCTTTATTGGATATTGATTTTGGAACCTATCCATTTGTTACCTCTTCCAATACAACGGCGGCAGGTGCATGTACCGGTTTAGGAGTTGCTCCTAATAAAATTGGCGAGGTTTTAGGTATTTTTAAAGCTTATACTACCCGAGTAGGTAGTGGCCCCTTCCCTACCGAATTGTTTGATGAAGATGGAGAAACATTAGGACGGATAGGAAATGAATTCGGAGCTACAACCGGTAGAAAAAGACGTTGTGGTTGGTTAGACCTGGTAGCCTTGCGTTATGCAGTACAGGTAAATGGGGTAACCCAACTTATGATGATGAAAGCTGATGTACTTAGTGGTTTTAAAACCTTAAAAGTATGTACCGGATATGAGTATAACGGTGAAGTAGTGAACCACCTTCCTTACAATATTGAACCTGAAAATGTCAATCCAGTATACATTGAAATGAAAGGATGGTCTAAAGATCTTACAGGACTTAATTCCGCCGAAGAGTTTCCATCAGAACTGAATGAATATATTAGCTTCCTGGAAAAAGAACTTGAGGTGCCAATTAAAATTGTTTCGGTCGGTCCGGACAGAAAACAAACCATTCACCTATAAATAACAAAAACGCTTTGGTTAAATCACCAAAGCGTTTTTGCTTAAACTAATTGCTTTGTTCAAAGTACACCTAATATCAAATTGTTAACTCTTCCAATGCATCGTTCAGCATTGGAAATGGATGAACCAAAACCAGAATCGTCCCTGGATATCTAAACTGACTTCCAAATAATATAGAAGTCAATTTTGCCTGTAGAAATAAAACTTTTTAAGCACAGGCTTATTTTTAATCTTACATAGTGAGTAAAATTTTTAATTTTATAAAAAATTTTAAAGTATTGAGATTTATATTAAATACATGCTGTTACATTTTAGTCCTTTTAAGCTTTTATTCGAATGCTCAAGAACCACAAGGCAAACGTATTAAAATTGTTTATGGAGGTGACTTTTCTAAAGATGAAGCAAAGTATCCTGGAGCTGCTATATTTAGCAAAGCCGGAGATAGACAAGTTCAGTTCGAGCATGAGGGCGTAGACTTTTGGTGTGATGTTGCGGTTTATTATCAAGAAGATAATACCATAAAGGCTTACGGAGATGTCTTTTTCCAACAGGGAGACTCTATCAAGATGAATAGTGATCGAACTGAGTATAACGGTAACACAAAAATTGCTGTGGCAGAAGGAGCTGTTAACCTCCGTAATAACTCGATGGAGTTAACCTCTGAGAAAGTGTGGTTTGACAGAACAATACAAGAAGCTTATTACAACACCTTTGGAACCGTTAAGGACAGCGTTAATACACTAACAAGCAATAAGGGACGCTATTACCTTACAATCAAAAAATACGAGTTTAAAAGCGATGTGAAAATTGTGAACCCTGATTACAACATCGAATCAGCGCGTTTAGATTACTATACCAACTCGCGAAACGCCTATATGTACGGCCCTTCAACGATTACAGGTAAAGATTATAAGTTGTACTGTGAAAGAGGCTTTTACGATACCAAAGTTGAAAATGGCTATGGTATTAAAAACACCCGCATCGACTATAATAACAGAATTATACGAGGAGATAGCGTTTATTTCGATAAAGCCAGGGAATTTGCCTCTGCCACGAACAATATTAGAGTTATTGACACCATAAATAAAGGAGTTGTAAAAGGTCATTATGCAGAAGTTTACAAAGCAAAAGACTCCCTTTTTGTTACAAAAAGAGCTGTAGCTATCAGTATTGTAGAAAAAGACTCCATGTATATTCATGGAGACACACTAATGGTTACAGGTAAGGAAAATGAACGGATCATTAAGGCCTTTCATAACGCAAAATTCTTTAAAAGTGATATGAGTGGTAAATGCGACTCCATTACCTCTGATGAAAAATCGGGAATTACACGACTGATTAAAGACCCTATTTTATGGAGTGGCAAAACACAAATGACTGGCGACAGCATCCTGATAACCTCAGATCTTGAAACAGAAAAGCTTGATTCATTAAAAGTACTGAATAATGCATTTATCGTTCAAAAGGATACATTGAGTGAAAACGCTTTCAATCAGATAAAAGGCAAAGATCTGTTTGGAAAATTTATAGATAATAAACTAAAACAAGTTGATGTTGTAAAAAATGCCGAACTGATTTATTACCTCTGGAACGAGACTGAGTTTATAGGAATTGATAAGAGAAAATGCGGAAGCATTGAATTTATTTTTTCTGAAAATGAAATTGATGATGTAATATCGAGAAATGAAGTAGATGGTAACATATATCCGGACAAGGAACTCCCCCCTAATGGCAGGAAATTGAGAGGATTAAAATGGTATGGCGATCAGATGATCTTAACGAAGGATGATATATTTGACAAAGACGACAACAATATTATATTACCTGAAATTAAAGGAGTTACAAACCCTATTGATATTGACAATCCTAACCTTGCTCCCGGAGAAGAGAAAATTGATGAGAAGAGCGATGAAGAAAATGATCCCTCAAAGCAAAACCCGACCAATGTCCAGCCAAAGCCTAAAGCCACACCAGCAAAAAAGCAGGACACTATTGTAGTCAAAAAGAGTAGCAAAACAAACTAAAGGAATGTCAAACTTAGATGATTTTTACAAATATCAGGCGCAAACATCGCCTCACCCGTTGGCATTAGAAATTTCAAAAGCCGAAGGGTCTTATATATATGACATTGACAATAATGCATACCTTGACTTTGTAGCCGGGGTTTCGGCAAATACCCTTGGACATTCTAATCCAAAAGTTATAGAAGCTATAAAGCAACAAGTTGATCAGTATATGCATGTGATGGTATATGGTGAATATATCCAACAACCGGCTGTTGCCTTGACAAAATTACTGGCCAGTGAACTTCCCGCCCCGCTAGAAGCTACCTATTTAGTTAATTCCGGTACCGAAGCGATTGAAGGCGCTATTAAATTGGCTAAAAGAGCTACTGGTCGCGCCACTGTAATTTCAGCAAAGAACGCCTATCACGGTAATACTATGGGTGCAATGAGTGTTATGGGAATAGAAAGCCGCAAAAGAGCATTTAGACCCCTCATTCCCGGAGTTAAATTTATCGAATTCAATAATCCGGATGAATTAAATCAAATAACACATAAAACTGCAGCTGTCATTTTGGAAACAATTCAAGGCGGAGCTGGGTTTATCGAACCTCAAAATGATTACTTAAAAAAGGTGCGTCAACGTTGCGACGAAACAGGATCGCTATTAATACTGGATGAAATACAACCGGGATTTGGACGAACAGGTAAACTTTTTGGTTTTATGAACTATGGAATTGTTCCTGATATTATTGTGATGGGAAAAGGAATGGGTGGAGGAATGCCGGTCGGTGCCTTTACGGCCTCACACAAACTGATGAATCTATTGAAAGACCATCCAAAGCAAGGACATATTACAACCTTTGGTGGACACCCTGTAATAGCTGCAGCTTGCCTGGCCACCCTTAAAGAAGTAATAAATTCAGACCTTCAGGAAAAAACACTGGAAAAAGAACAGTTATTTAGAAAATTGTTAATACATCCACTTATCAATGAAATCAGAGGTAAAGGATTAATGTTAGCCCTGATCATGAAAAATGAAGAAATAACAAATCATTTGGTTATGGAAAGTATGAAGCACGGACTTGTTTTATTCTGGCTTCTGGTAGAGACCCGTGCCGTTAGAATAACGCCTCCCCTAACCATCAGTAATGACGAAATTAAACAAGGGTGTGACATCATATTGAAAGTATTAAACCAATATAACGTCTAAACTGTTAACTAATTTGTTAATAACAATCATGACTATGAATCAAATCGTAGCCATCAAGCCCTAACTTTATAAATGTAGAAATCTAAAACCGCATCGCTTATGCAATTTAGTGCTCACAATGAACAAAACCTCCCGCTCGAAAAGTTCGAGTCTATGCTAAAAACGAATGATGTCTACTTCTTTGATACTGAAGACTTTGAAGACATTATACACCATTATTTAAACAATGGTAAAGTTAGTTTAGCCAAAAAGGCTATTGCTATCGGTTTAGAACAACATCCAACGTCCTCAGAATTGAAGCTTTTAAAAGTAGAGGTTATGGTATTTGAAAACCGCCTGGATGATGCTGAACAACTTTTATCAGAAATCGCCTCTATTGAAGTCACAAATGAAGAAGTATATATTCAAAAAGCTAATATCTTTTCTAAAAAAGAAAATCATTTGCTTGCCATAGAAATGCTGCAATTAGCATTGACCTATTCTGATGAAAGTTCCGACATTCATTCGTTGTTAGGAATGGAATATTTATTTCTTGATGACTACGTCGAAGCTAAAAACAGCTTTCTGAAGTGCATTGAACAAGATCCTGAAGACTATCCGGCCTTATATAATGCTATTTATTGTTTTGATAATTTAGGTGACACAGAGGGCGCTATTGAATTTCTCAACATCTACCTCGATAAAAATCCATATTGTGAGGTCGCATGGCATCAGATCGGAAAACAATTTTTTAAAGATAAAAGATTTAAAGAAGCCGTTGCTGCATTTGACTTCGCTATCTACTCAGATGATGCTTTTATTGGTGCTTATATCGAAAAAGGAAAAGTACTTGAAAAACTTAAACGCTATAATGAAGCCATCGAGAATTACGAAATAACACTCAAATTGGAAGATCCAACTTCTTTTGCCTTATTAAGAATTGGAAAATGCCACGAAAAGTTAGGAAATCTGGACCTTGCAAAAGAATATTTTTATAAAACGGTTCATGAAGATCCTTTACTCGATAAAGGTTGGATTGCTATTACTGATTTTTACATCCGACAGGAAAATTATCGCAAAGCTTTGCACTACATTAACAAGGCAATAAACATTGATTCTGAAAATGTGCAATATTGGAAAAGAAGTGCTCTTATTCATAGTAACTTACATTTTTACGAAGAAGCTGATTTAGCCTACAAAAAAGCTGTTGAACTTGGCAATTATGAATTAGACACCTGGACAGCCTGGGCAGATATCCTCATAAAACTAGGGGAATACAATTCTGCTATCCAATGCCTGACGCAGGGATTAGAATTTCACCCATCAGAAGCAACACTGGAATACAGACTCTCAGCGATCTATTATACCATAGGAGACGCCCTCGAAGGTAGTCAGCATCTAAAGGCTGCCCTAAAAACCGGCTATCGTCATTTAAAGAATATGACAGAATCATTCCCCTCTGTTTTTAGTAGAAAAACTGTTAAGAATATTATAACAAATTTTCAAAAGACCTCAAATTAAAATTATATACTTTTGTTCGAGTTAAGAACAAAGTATGCGAAGATCATTTTTAGATTACCTAATCATAACTCTTAAAGGAATTGCCATGGGAGCAGCTGATGTTGTTCCTGGCGTTTCTGGAGGCACCATCGCCTTCATCTCAGGAATATACGAAGAACTTATTTCATCAATTAATAAGATCAATCTTTCCGCTTTAAAAACCTTGAGGAAAGAGGGAATTGCCAAAACATGGGAACAGATAAATGGAAACTTTTTTGCTGCCCTCCTTTTAGGGATTGCAATTAGTGTGCTATCCCTGGCCAAAGGTATCAAATGGTTACTGGAAAATGAACCCATTTTACTTTGGTCATTCTTCTTTGGTCTGGTTTTAGCAAGTATCCTTTTTGTTGCTAAAGAAATTAAAAGATGGCAATTAAGCACCATTTCATTTTTTATCATTGGAACTATTGTGGCCTATTACATTACCACCATTCCCCCAATGCAAAACACAGAAAGTAATTTATTTTTGTTTTTAGCCGGTGCTTTGGCAATTTGCGCCATGATTTTACCAGGTATATCCGGTGCCTTCATATTAGTACTACTAGGAGCTTATAAAGTGGTTTTGGAAGCAATTGATGAAAAGAATCTGAAAACAATTGGTATTTTGGGAATTGGTGCCATTTTCGGTATCTTAAGCTTCGCCCGCATATTAAAATGGATGTTCAACCATTATAAAAATCTTACTTTGGCCATTTTAACCGGGTTCATTTTAGGTTCATTAAACAAAATATGGCCATGGAAAGAAACCTTAACATGGTACACCAACTCCAAAGGTCATGAAGTTCCCTTATTACAGCAAAGTATATTGCCAGGTAATTATACAGGAGATCCTCAGTTATTATGGTCAGTATTACTGGCAATTTGTGGTTTTCTTACCATTTACATTTTAGAAAGAGTAGCTGTTAAATCTAACTAATATATGCTGCAAAAAACGCGCACCATTCAAGATAAAATATTCCTTTTCATAAAAGGATTAGCGATGGGTGCTGCAAATAAAGTTCCAGGCGTTTCAGGCGGTATTGTTGCCTTTGTTGCAGGCTTTTATGAAGAATTCATCTTCTCTTTACAGCGTATCAATGGAAAAGCATTTACCCTATTATTCAAAAGAGGTTTTAAGAGCTTCTACCAATACATCAATGGTCGGTTTTTGGGGCTACTTCTATTAGGAATGCTCACCAGCTATTTTAGTGTTTCTAAAATTCTTGATTATTTTCTCGAACGAAAAGAACTCTATGTTTGGGCTTGTTTTTTTGGAATGATATTAGGTTCTATTTATTACATATACAAAGACTTTCATCATTGGAAAAAAAACACCATTTTATCAGCATTAGCTGGCCTGATATTAGGTGTTTCCATTAGTTTCCTGAGCCCGGCAAAAGAAAATGACAACCTGTTATTTATTTTTCTTTGTGGCATTATCAGTGTCTCCGGAATGACCCTCCCGGGACTGTCAGGATCTTTTATTTTAATCCTTTTAGGTAATTACGTTCTATTGTTGGTTGATTCGGTTAACGCCCTTTACAACACTATAGCAGAAGTATTCAAAGGCGATTTTAGTTTTATCAACAACGGAGAAAGACTTCATATTTTGAAAATACTAGCTGTATTCACCCTCGGCTCAGCAACCGGACTTGTAACACTATCCCACCTCCTGAATTATGTACTAAAACATTATAAATTTGTTACCACCGCAGTAATCATAGGGTTCATAACGGGCTCCTTGGGTGTGGTTTGGCCATGGAAACAAACCATATACAAGTTAAATGAAACCGGAAATTATATTTTAGACAGTGAAGGTGAAAAAATTATTTTAAACTACCAGCGATACATTCCTAACTTTGAATCGGTAGAAACCTGGACTGCCCTGGGGTTTATTTGCATTGGTATATTAATTGTCTTAGCATTAGATTGGTATGGAAAACGCACAACAAAATAAACATAAACTGTTCGGACTTATTGGTAAAAACATTTCTTATTCCTTTTCACGAACGTATTTTTCTAAAAAGTTCGAAGAGCTTCAGCTATCCAATTGTTCCTACGTTAACTTCGACCTTGAGAACATTGCAAAATTCCCCAATATTCTTAAAGAACACCCCGAAGTTAAAGGAATGAACGTTACAATTCCATATAAACAAGCCGTAATTCCTTTTTTGGATAGCTTGAACAAAAATGCCAAAACAATTGGAGCTGTAAACACTATAAAAATCACGAAAAAAGGGAAATTAAAAGGCTATAACACCGACTACTATGGATTCAAAAAATCAATTGAACCGTTTATAAAGCCAAATCATACCAAAGCCCTTATCCTTGGAACCGGAGGTGCCTCTAAGGCCATTGCCTTTGCACTTAAAAAAATGGGAATTGATTACAACTTTGTTTCCAGATCATCAAGTAATGCTGATTTCACATATAAGATCCTAACCAAGTATATCATTGAAGATCATCCAATTATCATTAATTGTACTCCTTTAGGTACCTATCCTAATATTGAAGATAAACCGCCAATCCCTTACGAGTTCATTACCAAAAAACATTTATTATATGATCTTATTTACAACCCGGAAGAAACTGCCTTTTTAAAATTAGGAAAGGAAAAAGGAGCTGCCATATGTAATGGATTGAAAATGTTAGAATTTCAAGCAGAAAAGGCTTGGAAAATATGGAATGAATAAAAATTAACTTCTGACTGATTTATTTTAAGGGGTGTTTATCAAAATACTTGGCTATCTTAAGACTTGTTAGTATCTTTCAGACTTTAAAGTAGTGATGAACCTTAAACATTCTTGAAATGTTAGACGAAGAAAAAAAGGATAACCTGCACGAAGCAGACGGACAGAATAAAGAAACTGTTGAGATTACAAATGCCGAGGAGCAAGAAGAGAAAGTTTCAGACGATAACATTGAAAACATCAATCAGGATCAGCAAGATGATGAAGCTATTGATGAAATAGATAAGTCAAATGCCGAGGATGCTGAAGATGAAGATAATCAACAGCGCCACAGTATACCAATGCCAGACTATCATGCTTTGAGCATGGAAAAGTTGGTTGCCGAGCTGCAAGAACTCATCAACAATCATAAAATTCAAGCCATCAAAAACCATGTTGATGGAATAAAATACGAATTTGAATTAAAGCATCAGGAAGAGTTAGAACAAAGAAAAGAAGACTTCATCAATGACGGCGGAAATGAAATTGACTTTTCCTTCACCTCCCCTACTAAGAAAAAATATGACGAACTCTACAGTGAGTATCGCGCTAAAAGAAATGCCTACTATAAAAATCTTGAGCAAACCTTAAAAGGAAATCTTGAGAAACGCCTTCACCTGATTGAAGAACTAAAAGGACTTATTAACGTTGATGAAAACATTAATGAAACCTTCAAGCGCTTTAAAGAAATACAGGACATTTGGAGACATGCCGGTCCTGTGCCTAGAGTAAGCTATAACGATGTATGGAGAACATATCATTTTCATGTAGAAAGGTTTTATGATTTTCTCGATCTTAACAGAGACCTTAGAGATCTGGACTTTAAACATAACCTGGAAGAAAAAGAAAAGCTCGTTACAAAAGCAGAGGCTTTAAAAAATGAAAAAGATGTTGTAAAAGCTTTCAGAGAACTTCAAATGCTACATAAGATATGGAAAGAAGATATTGGACCGGTAGATAGAGAACACAGAGAAGATATCTGGAATCGTTTCAGTGAAGCAACAAAAGAAATCCATAAAAGAAGGCAAGAGTACTATAAAAAATTAGATGAACTTAGTGAACTAAATTTAGAGAAGAAAAGAAACATAATTGCCGAAATTGAAGCAATTTCTTCGAAAAATTATAAATCACATTCCGAGTGGCAAAAGAAAATAAAAGAAATTGAAAGCTTACGCGAAGCATTCTTTAATGCAGGCAAGGTTCCTCAAAAATTTAATGAAGAAACTTGGTCCTCTTTTAAAGAAACGGTAAGACGCTTCAATCGCAGTAAAAATGCTTTCTACAAAACGCTCAAAAAAGAGCAGCATGTCAACCTGGAAAAGAAACTAAAATTGGTAGAAATTGCCCAATCTTTGCAAGAAAGTGAAGACTGGAACGATACCACCCCAATCATGAAAAAAATTCAGTCTGATTGGAAGAAAATAGGTCATGTTCCTCGAAAATACTCAGATAAAATTTGGGACGAATTTAAAGCGGCTTGTAACAAATATTTTGATAGATATCATGCACATCAGAATAAAGCCAATAAAGTTGAGTTTGAAGCACTGGATAAGAAAAAGGCCTTCTTAGACGAACTGAAAACTTTTGAGCTGGGTGATGATCAGGAAAAAGACTTGAAAACCATCAAGAACTTTATCGCTGAATGGAACGGCTTTGGCAAAGTACCATTTAACAAAAGAGGAGTAGAAGCCAAATTCTTTAAAATTATTGATGCACTCTTCAGAAAATTAAACATCGATAAACAAGAAGCTGAACTGATCAAATACGGTAATAAAATTGACCAATTAGAGCAAGCCAATGACGAAAATCTCATCTACGATGAAAAACGTTTCATAAGAAGAAAGATTGATGAACTCAAAGGCGAAATCAGACAATTAGAGAACAATCTAGCCTTCTTTAATACAGATAAAAAGAATCCTATAGTAAAAGATGTTGTTGATAACATTGATAAACACAAACAATCTTTAGATATATGGAAAGCCAAATTAAAAGAGATTAGAAATATTAATCTGGAAGAAGATGTAGAAGAACAAAACGTGGAAGAGTCATCAGATAAAGATCCTTCAGGAGAATAAATATCCGAATAGAATAAAAAAAAAGCCACTTTCCAGTGGCTTTTTTTATTTTCCGGAAGCTAACCGTACAAAAAGAAAAAGGGAGTATTGTTTAATACCCCATTTTCTTTCTAAATAAATACTTCTTAAAATTAATTCTGATCCGCTTCTGTTAAATTTGGATTTGCATCTATTTCCGCCTGTGGAATTTTAAAGATCCATTCATCATTAACTGAAGGTCTTCCTTGCATAAAACCATTTTGATATAAAACCTCAGAGGCACCAGAATTGGTATGATCTATACCTTCATCCCATCGAATATGATTGGTATAACCAAAACCTTCACCATAAAGCTCTACATACCACTGAAATTTAATTTGGTCCATTAACGCTTGTTGGGTACCATATGCCGTTTTATCAAAAGCAGAGTCTCTTGCTCCCGCAAGCATCCCTAAAGCATCTTGAGCCCCTGTAATGTCGTTCATCATAGCTTTAGCTTCTGCCTCTATTAAATACATCTCCGAAGAACGCATATATATTACATCATCAGGATCAATAGTTCCTGGATTCTTTTGTAAGAACTTAACATGCATATATGGATGTGTATTATGCCTGTCTGTCATCCCATAGGTAGCAATAATCTCATCATACGCAGCTTCAAAATCAGCCTCATTATCGTAATTTGGATCAGTTTCAAAACTTCCTCCCTCGCCATTAGAAGCCGAAGAATTTGTATTAGGAGCTAATGGTAACACACTTTTCTTACGATAATCGGTATCAGGTATCAGCTCGTATATTTCTTTATTAAAAAGCTTTGGATTACCCCTGTTCTGACTTCCATTAAAGGTAGGTGATACTAAATAAAAATAGGAACGGAAAAATGTAGTCTCTGTTTGAATAACATTTCCTCCCCAGATAACCTCCGATAAATTATTGGTATTGAAACCAGACAACCAATCAGCTTCATCCATCAATGGGAACCCATCTCTTGCCATTACAGCAGCGTCAGCAGCTGTTTGCCAATCTCCCTTAGATAAGGCCATACGCGCTTTTATTCCATAAGCCGCATTAATATTAATTTGAGACTTATGCTTCGGATCACCAGTAGGACGAGCAGTTGCATTCTGGAAATATGCAATGGATTGATTTATATCTTGCTCTATCTGATCATACACTTCTTGAACAGTTGATCTGGGCTGACTCTCATAGGGTGCCTCCGTAGAAAACAATAAAGGAACTCCAGGATCTGTTGAAGGGTTTCCTATTAAATAACCTTTACCGAATGAGGTTACCAGCTTAAGATAAGCCCATGCCCTGTAGGCATATGCCTGCCCAAGTATCTCACTCATATCTTCATCAATAACCAAATTATCATCGGCTACCTTTTTAATTATCGAATTACAGCTTGCAATAAAATGATAACGCTGAAACCAAAGTTGTTCATTCATTGCATCAGTTGGAACCGTATGTGCTATCCAACGTAATTCAGCTTGATGCCAGCCATTAGCCGGAGCCGAGTGAATCAACACCCCTGGTATCACATCAAACATCGGAATAAAATAATGCTCCCCCGCAAATGTATTAGATCCTCCCGGTAAGGAACCGGTCTGAGCATACATATATCGGTGTAATCCATTTAAGATTAATTTCATATTCGCCGGTGATGCCAATGCATCACCTGCAGAAATAGCATCTGTCGGTTTGGTTTCCAGAAAATCTTCTGAACATCCGGTTAAGGTCATCATTAAAAATGACATCAATATTATATTAATTTTTCGTAACATATTTTTCATTTTTAATAGATATTAGAAAGATACATTAATACCAAGGGAAACAACTCTTGAAGGATTGTAATCATTCCCTGATCCTGTACCTGCTAGGTTATACTGTGGGTTCAATCCGGTTCTTTCACTTTTGATGAATAAATTTTCACCCGCTAAAAAGAATCTTAAATTTGAAACCCCTAATCTTTCAGATACGTCATCATCCAGCGTATAGGAAAGATTCACATTTTTCAGTGCTATATAAGAAGCATCTGTTAAAAATCGAGTAGATTGTGTTTGAACTTGATTTGAGTTCCCATTTTCTAACCTTGGAACACTGGTTACATCCCCAGGTGCTCTCCATGCATTCAAGGCATCCTCATGTAACGACTCTCCATAGTCTCCAGTATGCATCATCGCAGCATAACCATTATCTAAGATTTTTCCACCTTGTGAAAAAGTAAACATAAAATCAAAAGCCAACCCTTTATAGCTAAATCTATTTTGAACAGATCCAATTAAATCAGGAATCGAACTCTCTCCTACATATGCTCTACCGGCATCATCCCAATCATTAGTCGTGGCATGAGTTCCATCAGGATTCAAAACAGCCTGTCTTTCTCCGGCATTAATATCCCCTTCATACATATAATACAAAGCATCTCCATTATCCGGATCAACACCAGCGTAATCATAGATATAAAAATCATATCGTGAACGTCCCACATCCCAACGTTTAGATCCATTTACAAATGGTGCAGGAAGATCAGTAATTTCATTGTTTAAGGTCGAAGCCTGTAGTGTTAAATCCCATTTAACATCACCATTGTCAATTAAATGTCCTGTAAGAGCAACTTCAAACCCTTCATTAAACATGGTTCCTATATTATCCGGTTTTTCATCCAAACCATTCGACAATGCAATCGGCAAATTGTAAAGTAAATCAGAAGAATTTTTCTTATAGTATTCGACTGAACCATCAAGGAAGTTATTAAACAATCCAAATTCTAACGCAATATCCCAACTCTCTACTGTTTCCCATGTAAGTGCATTATTACCCAAATCAGACCAGTAAATAGCAGGGTCTCCAGCATTAGAGGTAAGAGAATACCTAGGTTGAGATATGTAAAAATCTAGTAAGTTATCATTACCTACTTCCCCATATGACGCTCTTAATTTCAAACGGTCAATAAATGAAACATTATCCATGAAACTCTCCTGGTCAATTCTCCAGGATCCGCCTATAGAATAAAAATTACCCCAGCGAACATCCGAATTAAATACAGAAGAACCGTCTCTCCTTGCAGATGCACTTAAATAATACCTATTGTCAAAGTTATAATTCACTCTGGCAAAATACCCCTCAGTTCTTTTATCTGAACTATAACCTCCTAACCTAACAGGCGTCGAAAAGTTATCAAACTCATATATCCCCTCGGCAGTCTGAGTTGTCGCTAAACCATCATTTTCCGAATAGTTTCTGTCAAAACTCTCATGACCCAGGGTAACATCCAAATTATGAACATCATTGAATGTATTATTGTAGGTTAAAATTTGGTTGAAGTTCTCAACAGTTCTTCTAAAGCGCGTTTCACCGTACCTTCCGGTTGGAGCTCCATCACCTACGATATTATTTTCATAACTCTTATTTATGTAATCCTGAATATCCTGACCGTAATTAAATTTTAGATTTAAGCCTTCCAATAAAGTGAATTCTGCATAGTATCTGAATCCATAATTATTAATTTTAGTAAGCTCTTCATTAAATATTGCTTCAGCAATACCATGACGACCCGGACTATAAGGTCTTGACTGTATGCCAAATTCCGGATATCCTTCACCATAATCAAACTGACGTTCACCTGCAGCATTCAACGCAAAGTTCCCATCGTTATCAACTACATAAACCGGATAAATAGAACCTACATCTTTTGCCCAGTTGAACGGATTCACAATGCTACTCTCTCCAACCCCCGTCGGACCATGTGAGTTTGATAATGATAAGTTAACGCTACCTCCAACAGACAACCAGTCCGTAAGATCGAAATCTCCATTTAAACGAGACGTAATTCGGTCATAATCACTTTCGATCACATAACCATCTTCTTTCAAATAAGAGGCTGAAAAAAACACCTGATGGTCTTCTCCACCACCAGTAACACTCATAGAGTGATTTATCCTTTGACCAGTCCGCTCTAAAGCGTCATACCAGCTTAATCCCTTGTATATAACACTTGCATTTGGGTTTAAACGCCCATCAGTTCCAACAATTTGATCATTGGGCACATTAAAAGGATTATACCCAAGACGGTTAAAAATAGTAGCAGACGCCTCAGTCGCAGCATCAGCACCACTTAAGGAATTCTTGTACGCTTCCCACATCAATTCATAATATTGACCCGGATTAACTGCCTTATATTCCTCAACAGCCTTGGTCACAATACCATACTGAGAGGTTACGTTAATTCTTGCTGGCGATCCTTTCTTCCCTGTCTTCGTTGTAATTAAAACAACACCATTTGCAGCCCTGGATCCATATAATGAAGTCGATGCCGCATCTTTTAGAATGGTCATAGACTCAATATCATCCTGATTAATACTATTCAATCCTCCCTCAAACTGAATCCCGTCAACTATATAAAGTGGATCTGTTGATCCATTCAAGGTTCCCACACCTCTAATAATAATTTCCGGAGAAGAGCCTGGTTGACCAGATGCAGATATCACCTGAACACCCGTTGCAGTACCTTCAATTGCAGAAATAGGTGAAGTGGCCACACGTAATGCTAAATCCTCAGAACCTACAACATCAGCAGATCCCGTAAAAGCTTCCTTGGTGGTTTGACCATAAGCAGTAACAATAACCTCTTCAAGAGCTTGAGCATCTGTAACCATTTGAACATTAATAACACGGGAAGATCCCACAGCTCGTTCAACAGTCTTCTGACCTACATATGAAAATACAAGTGTTTCCCCTACACTTGCTTCTATAGAATATTTACCATCAAAATCTGTTTGTGTCCCAGTGGAGGTTCCTTTAATCAGAACAGCTACACCTGGTAATGGAATTCCATCTTCATCTACAACGGTACCACTAACCGTTTCCTGAATAATAGAAGCAAATGCCTCTTGTAAATCCCTGGAAGAAGCGGTTGCTATCATAGACGTTTTATTTCGCTCCTCTTCTTCTTCTCTTAATAAGTTTTTGAGTTCCTTATAAGCAGATTTTTGATTTTTAGGGAATAGCACTACATGCTTTTTTATTACCCTAAAATCTATTTCTGTATTACTCAGAATAGCTTTTAAAACATTATTTATATTTTCATTATTTGCTCTTACAGACACTTTTTTTGAAACATCTATAAGGCTATTGTTATAAAAGAAATTGAATTCACTTTTGCTTTCAATCTCAAGAAGAACATTCTTTAATTCCGCATTTTTAAGGTCTAAAGAGATATTTTGGGCATTAGCATCTAATGCAAAAATCTTCACCATAGTAAAACACAGAAGGACTGTATATATTTTCATAATCCTAATGATTGGGATTTTGGATAAAGATCCAATGGAACTGTTTTTTTTCATAATTTTACATAGTTTAATGGTTTTTAACTTTTTTAAGGAATCGTTAAAATTGGAGCGTGTGTGGAGCACGCTCTTTTTTGTTTAATAGTTTAATAGTTTTTAAGTTAGTTTTAAGTTTATTTTTCCATAGATAATAGTATTTGGTTGCCTTTCATATCATAATTGACCGGAGAAGAATATTTTAAAAGTTTAACGACTTCTTCTATAGTCAGGTTATTAAATGTACCAGTATATTTATATTCCAAAAGTGATGGTGAACCAATTTCAAAAACCACATCATACTTCCTTTCCAGATCTGAAATTACTTGCTTCATAGGCGTCTCATTAAACACCAACACCCCCTTCTGCCATGCTATAATCTCATCTGATTTAACTTCTGCAACAACTAATTCTGTAGATACCTTATTAAAGGTGGCTTTTTGTGATGGTTTTAAAAAGATTGACTCCTCTTGATCTTCTTCCAAAATTTCAACTTTCCCCGTAATCAAGGTAGTTTCAATATTTTCATCTTCCTCATAAGACTTCACATTGAAGGAAGTTCCCAATACCTTAATATCAATACCATTTGTTTTCACAATAAATGGCTTAGTCTCATCATGTGTTACGTCAAACAAAGCCTCCCCCTCCAGATAGACTAACCTTTTATCCCCTCGAAATTGATCAGGATACCTGATATGGCTATCTGAATTTAATATTACTTTTGAACCGTCCGGTAATATAATTTCCTTCTTCTCTCCTACCACGGTTTGTTCCTTAACAATGGAAGCGGGATCAGAAGACAATTCATTACCGCCCAGCTGAAAAACCATAAACGAAATAACAATTGGAATAACTATGGCCATGGCTCTTAATGCTACGGAGCGATTGCTTTTTTTCTTATCTAGCTGCTCTAATCGTTGCTTGAAACCACTACCTTCAGCCTGAAAAGCAGATAGTGTTTCAGTTTTATCTATTCCTGAAGCAACATGTGAGGCCTTCAGCCTGTTGAATTTCTTTTGATTATCTGGATGTTGACGGAGCCACTCTAATACACTTTTTCGTTCATCCTCTGTGACAGCTCCTTTAATAAATCGATCCAATAGCTTGTTATGCATTTGATACGTCTTTTTACCCATAAGACGTACAAATAATAATTTACCCCTATTGCTAATTAATTTTTTTAAAGAAAAGGCATATACTCTCTTAAATAAAGTCGCATATGCTTAAGAGCTTTAGACATGTGATTTTCTACAGTTTTGATTGAAATATCTAATTCTTCTGATATTTCTTTATATCGTAACCCCTGAACTTTACTCTTGGTGAAAACCTCACGACATTTTTCAGGCAGAGCTGCAATGGCTAACTGAATTTGTTGACCTAACTCTTCTTCAATAAACTTCGTTGAGGCAGTATCAGAAAGTGCCTCAAAATGCACAAATGCCTCTAATTGCAAGGTATTATCTGTCTTGGAAAGTCTTTTTTTATGCTTTCTCAAATGATCTAAACAAAAGTTTTTAGTCATTCTGTATAGATAAGCGTTTAAAGAAGATTTAATAGAAAGCTTATTTTTTCGCTTCCAAAGCTTTACAAATACATCATTAATTATTTCCTCTGAGTCTTCTTTATTATTGAGATAAGAATTAGCGACATACAGCAATCTCTCGTAGTATAGGCGATATAAAAGTTCATGAGCTTCAATATCTCCTTCCTTGAGTAAATTAATAAAGTTTTGGTTATTAATGTCTAATATTCTTTTTCTCACACTGATCCTATTAGCACCATAATAAGTACACACGAATATACCAAATACTTAGCATTTGTTATTCTTTTAACTAAATTTTTTAATTATTACAAACGAATCTACCAATATCAATACGAACAACTAACGTACACCATCGCTTTAAAAAAATATTTACTTACTGGTTGATAAAGAAAATACACAAACCAATAATCATTGATAAACAACTATTAGATAAGCTGTATTTAAAAAATAGCTCGACACTTAAAATCCAGCCATTGTTTTGATATCAAAAAAGGTTATAGGAAAGATATCATACAAAAAAAAAGCATCGATGATTCGATGCTTTTTCCGTTATTTTTTTAATGGTTATAAATAAAAACCCTCTTGTTATTTAGCTATATTCACAGCTCTGGTTTCTCTGATAACCGTTACTTTTACTTGTCCTGGATAGGTCATATCAGTTTGAATCTTTTGAGATATTTCAAACGAAAGTTCTGCAGCTTTATCATCAGACACCTTCTCACTCTCTACAATAACTCTTAATTCCCTACCTGCTTGTATTGCATAGGCCTTTTTAACACCGTTAAAAGCAAAGGCCGTCTCCTCCAGTTCTTTTAAACGTTGAATATATGAATCTAAAATCTGTCTTCTGGCACCAGGTCTTGCTCCGCTAATAGCATCACAAACCTGAACAATAGGAGCTATCAATGATTTCATTTCGATCTCATCATGGTGGGCTCCGATAGCATTACACACGTCAGGTTTCTCTCCATATTTCTCAGCCCATTCCATACCTAAAATAGCGTGAGGCACCTCAGTTTCATTTTCCGGAACCTTACCTATGTCGTGTAATAAACCAGCTCTCTTCGCTAGTTTAGGGTTTAGTCCAAGCTCCGCTGCCATAGTACCACATAACTTCGCAACCTCTCTGGAGTGTTGCAACAAGTTTTGACCATAAGAAGAACGGTATCTCATACGACCCACGGCCTTGATTAATTCAGGATGCAATCCGTGAATTCCAAGATCAATTACAGTACGTTTACCAACCTCTATAATTTCTTCTTCGATTTGTTTAGATACTTTATTAACAACTTCTTCAATTCTCGCAGGATGTATACGTCCATCCGTAACCAAACGGTGCAATGATAATCTCGCCACCTCTCTTCTAACAGAATCAAAACAAGAAAGGATTATGGCTTCTGGTGTATCATCCACTATAATCTCAACACCGGTGGCAGATTCTAAGGCTCGGATATTTCTTCCCTCTCTACCGATAATTCTTCCCTTAACATCATCAGACTCAAGGTTGAATACAGAAACACAATTTTCTATTGCTTCTTCCGTCCCAACACGTTGTATCGTATTTACAACAATTTTTTTAGCCTCTTGCTGAGCAGTAAGCTTCGCCTCCTCCATGGTATTCTGAATGAAAGTCATCGCATCGCTCTTAGCTTCTGATTTTAAAGACTCCATTAATTGCGACTTGGCATCCTCTGCAGAAAGACCTGAGATTACCTCTAGCTGTTCTACTTGACTTTTATGTAACTTTTCTACCTCAGCCTGTCTTTTATCAAGAAGATTTAATCTGTAATCATAATCATTTGACTTCTGCTGTAACTCATCAGATAACTTCTTATTCTTAGCGATCTCATTAGACACCTGTGATTCTTTATCTCTGACCCTCTTTTCCGCCTCTGCTATTTTTTTATCCTTGGAAATAATTACTTTCTCATGCTCGGATTTTAATTCCAGAAACTTTTCTTTGGCCTGAAGTATTTTATCTTTTTTAATACTTTCTCCTTCCGTAGTGGCTTCCTTAATAATAGTATTTGCCTCTTTTTTAGCATTGCTTAGCGTTTTTGAAGCATTGCTCTTCTCCATCATCTTTGCCACTACAAATCCTAATACTAGTCCTACTACGCCTATAATTGCGAGTGTTAACGTGCTATCCATCTTTAATTTTGGTTTAAAAAAAAAGCCTACATCGGAATGTTTTTGTACAAACTCCTGAAAAACAGGTTTAAGGCTACCCCGCTGATCAAGGATCCGTTACTAGGACGGCATGCTTTTACAACAGAAACTCACCTTTTTTAATTGTATAGTGTTGAGTTCGTCAAAAAAATTATCTCCAATGTAGGCAGTAACAATACTTTTTATTTAAAAGAACATTTTTATGAATTGAAATGCTGAAGTAATATTTGATTTAGCGATTTTAAACGATCTATAGCTTCAACATTATCATTATCCTCATCGATACTTTGTTGTTCCAGCTGAGAAGCAAATTGTAATGCACACATGGCGAGTACATCTTGCTTGTCACGCACGGCATAATTCTTTTCAAACTTTTTAATTAAGTCTTCTATATTCTTTGCAGCCTTTCTCAAACCTTCTTCCTGGCTTGGATCTATCGTTAGAGGATACACTCTGTCTGCTATAGTCAACTTAATTTTAAGTTTTTGATCCATTATGCTTAGAACGTTATTCGGAAAGCTGAGCAATACAATGATCTATTTCCCGAATTAAAGTATTTATTTTAAGTTTCGTTTCAGTTTTATGTTCATTACTGCCAAGCATTGAACTTGCGACTTTGAGCGAATTATATTTTTCCTCCCACTCAATTATGGTTCTCTGAAGGGAGTGTTTCGATTTCTCTGCTATAGCCAATTCCTCTTTTAAAGACTGATTTTCCTGCTTTAAAACATCCATTTTATGGAGCAGTTTACTGACCTTATTTTCAAGAGAATCAACTATTTCGATAAGCTCACTCATGCACACAAATTTCAATACACAACTTTACAAAGTTAACATACCTGTTGATACTTCGCAATAAGAATCTAATTTTTTATTAACTAAAATAAACTAAATAAGGTTTTAACACGTTCGTTTTTTTTTGAATTCACCCATTTAATTAAATTAGCTGCCTAATAATAAACCTTATGCGCTTAACACTTACCCTATTTGTATTATTTTCTCAATTTCTATTCGCCCAACGCCAATACCCTGTAAGCTACTTCAGGTCCCCATTGGATATACCCATCCTGTTATCAGGGACATTTGGAGAATTACGATCCAACCATTTTCATTCAGGATTAGACATTAAAACCCAGGGACGAGAAGGATTAACAGTTCATGCTATTGGGGAAGGTTATGTTTCAAGAATAAAAATACAACATTATGGATATGGTAAAGCGGTATACATACAACATCCTAACGGTTACACATCCGTTTATGCGCATATGCAAAAATTCTCCCCCGAAATTGAAGCCTATGTAAAAAAACTTCAATACAACCAACAATCTTATGAGGTAGAAGCCTTTCCCAGACCCTCAGAATTAAGATTAGATAAAGGTGAATTAATTGGATATAGTGGTAACTCAGGTAGTAGCGGAGGCCCACATTTACACTTTGAAATAAGAGACGCCTCACAAAAGCCAATAAACCCTATGTATTTCGGAATGGAAGTCGAAGATAATCAACCACCGACAATCCTGGGACTTTTCGGATATGCATTAGACAACAAAAGCAACATCAATCAATCCAACAACCCTATCAAGTTAAATTACACAAAACAACCGGATGGTAGTTTTTTAGCTGATAAAATAAGTGCTCACGGAAATATAGGGTTTGGATTTAACGCATACGACAGACAAAATAAAACCTATAACAAGAATGGAGTATTTGCCGTCGATCTAACAGTTAATGGCAACCCATACTTCAGTTACGATTTCGAAACCTTTTCTTTCAGTGAAACACGCTATATCAATACATTTATTGATTATGAGCGATATGCAACTCACGGACAAAGAGTACAGCAATGCTTCTTAAAACCTTATACCAGGTTAAGCATTTTCAATGAAAAGGTTAATAACGGCATCATCGAAGTGAAAGAAGGAATGAACTATATGGTTGAAATAGCCGTAAAAGACTTCAAGAATAATATTAGCCTTATTAAGATACCAATTGAAGGAAAAAACCAGGAAGTTTTAGATAAGTCAGAAAACAGTCAAACAGATCATTACCTGATCGCCGGAAGAGATAATATCTATGAAATTGGTCAAGCCAAAGCTTTCTTTCCTCAAAATACCTTTTACAACAACTTCTTTATTGACTTACAAGAAGAAAATGGCATTATCTCCATTCACAATGACCAGATTCCGGTGCGAAAAACATATACCCTAAGTTTTGACATCAGCAATCATCCTGATGCAGATAAAAGTGATTTAATTATCGTAAATCTCGATAAAAATGGACAGCCTGGTTACCAAACAACCTATCGAAAGGGCAATACGTTAAGTACAAGAACACGAAACCTGGGTAAATTTAAAGTGGTTAGAGACAGCCTTGCACCCAGAATCATTCCCCATAATTTTAAAGAAGGACAATGGCTTTCCAATTATCGGTACCTGAAAATCAAAATCTACGATGATCTTAGCGGAATAAAAGACTATAAAGCAAGTATTGATGGAAAATGGATTTTAACAGAATACGAATACAAGAAAAACTTGCTTACCTACGATTTCAGCGACCTGAAACTTGAAGGAACAAAACATGAACTGGTTATTGAAGTTACCGATAATGCCGGAAATTCCACCACACTGGAGGGCACCTTCTTCAGAAAAGAATGATGACTAAAATTTAATAGCTAATTAACAGGATTTAATAAAAAGATATAGTAGCTTCGCTGCCTGAATTGCAGACTTTTAAAAACAATAGAACTCTTGAAAACATTTTTTTACGTATTTATTTTTGTAATTTCTACAACGGTGTGTGCTCAAAAAACGATATATCAGAGTGCTACTTTTGAAAATCTGAGCAAAGACCACAAAGTTCTTGCGATCTTGCCCTTTGATACCCTTTTAGAAATAACTGACTTCGATGATTTAACACCAGAAGAGTCAGCTAGCCTTAAAGAAAAAGAAGCCTACGCCGTGCAAAATGCATTAGAAACTTATTTTCTAAAACGTAAAAAGCGAAAGAACTTTAGTGTTAGTTTCCAAAACGTAAAAAACACCAATGCAATTCTTGAAAAAAACGGGATAACCTATGAAAATCTCGACATCTACACTACTAAAGAACTAGCTGAAATATTAGGGGTAGATGGTATTATCAATGGTAATCTTAGAATAAGTGCCCTTATTTCCGAAGGCGTATCTACTTCATATGATTTTATGTCCTTTATTACCGGAAAGTCAGATTATGGCAAAATAGCAATCAAAGTAAGTGATGGAGCAACAGGTAAACTTATCTGGAAATATGAAAATACCATAACACGGAAATCTGGTAAAAACACCATCGCTATTATTGAGACGATGATGAAAAAAGCTGCCAGAAAGTTCCCTTACGACAGACATTAGAATCTTTTTTTTATTCATACCTAATGAACCAGATCAAATACAGATGTAGTTCACAGGACATTTTTAGGCTTTATCTAAAATCCTTTATTTGATAGCCTATTTATTAATACTTTTACACCACAGTGATATCAGCTATCATTGTGCCCCCACTCGATTCCTTACCAAGCTTGTTTTTAATTGACAATTTAAATTTGGATTATGGGATACTACACAAATACCATCGTAAAAGGAAAAGAATTCGATGAAGTAATCGACCTGGTTACAGAAGCATTAAAAATTGAAGGATTCGGAATTTTAACTGAAATCGATGTTAAAGAAACTTTTAAAAAGAAACTTGACGTTGATTTTAAAAAGTACAAAATCCTTGGGGCTTGCAACCCAAATTTTGCTCATAAAGCCATTCAAAATGAAGATAAAATCGGGGTACTACTTCCGTGCAATGTGATCATAATTGATCAAGACAATAAAAACATTGAAGTTGCAGTGGTCAACCCTATCGAATCAATGAGTGCTGTAAAAAATGACAAGCTGGAAGAAATAGCCACTGAGGTTCAAAATAAACTAATCAAAGCGATTTCATCAATTTAACTCAAGAACTAATTTCTATTCCCCTCTAGCCTGTTAGCACTTTTAAATAACAAAAGTTACGCCTGTCTATGCGAATCATGGTGTCTCTGCGTAAGCCTGAAAATCATACTTCCCTTGTCCATTTGAAGAGGAATCCCTCAGAGTAAATACATTACAGTTACCCCATACCAAAAGATGTCTAGGCCCGGTGCTAAAGTATGGATAAAGCATAGATAGAGTATGGATAATGTATGAATAGTGTATGGATAAAACAGCTAATAATACCCTTCTTGATCATCATGACTCCTGAAATCAATTAAAAGGGTCATCATAGCCGGTTGACGGAACACCCTAAAACACCAGCGCTCTTAAAAACAAAAAGCGAAGACATTCGTCTTCGCTCTGCGATTTTTTATATTATTAAATTTATTGACTAGCTATGCGCATACTCTTTCAATACCTCAACAACATAATCCAGCTCCTCTTTGGTATTGAACATAGAAAATGAAAAACGTAGCGAAGGTTTTTGTAGATCCTCTTCAGAAAGAACTTCTCTAAGTACATGCGAGCCCGCACTGCTACCACTCTGACAAGCGCTTCCTTTAGAACATGCTATCCCTTTCATGTCTAATTGAAACAATAATAGCTGCGCCTTCTCCGCTGAAAAAGGTAAACAGGTATTCACCAGAGTATAGGTACTTTTACCTTCAACAGCTGAATTTCCATTAAACTTAACATCTGGCAATGCTTCCTTTAACCTCTTAATAAAATGAGATTTTAATTCAGAAACATATTTACGCTCTTCCTCAAGATGTTCATATGCCAGGGTAAAAGCTTCTTCAAGTCCAACGATATTATGAAGAGATTCCGTTCCTGCACGTGAACCTCGCTCCTGACCACCACCAAAAATAAAAGGTCTCAAACCTGAGTCTTTTCTAATGTAGGCAAAACCAACACCTTTCGGCCCATGAAATTTGTGTGCCGCGGCCGTTAAGAAATCAATCTGAGTTTTCTGAACATCCCATTCCCAATGACCAACAGATTGAACTGTGTCTGAATGAAATACCGCTCCATGATCTTTACACACCTGAGCAAACGCATCGATATCTATCATATTACCGATTTCGTTATTCACATGCATCAAACTCACAAGTTTCTTAGAATCATCTGCCTTAAGCAACGCCTCTAAATGATCCAATCTTGGCGAACCTTCTTCATCAAGTTCAACAAACTGTAAAATTAATCCATACTCCCTGGCAATTTCCTCAGCAGTATGTAATACAGCATGGTGCTCTATTTTTGAAGTAATCAGCTTTTGAATCCCTAAATCCCTTACAGCACATCTTAAAATCATATTATCTGCCTCTGTTCCTCCAGAGGTGAAAATAATTTCAGACGGTTTAGCATTTAGTTGCTTGGCTATGGTTTTTCGTGCTTGTTCTACACGAGTCTTAGCTGCCCTTCCAAAACTATGGGTTGAAGAAGGATTCCCGTAACAGTTAACGAGACAGTCTTGTATTTTAGCAATCACTTCATCTCTCACTTGAGTGGTTGCTGCACTATCTAAATATACCTTTTCCATAGTGGCCAAAATTAATTATTACAAAATTATTAGCAATCAATTACGTTATAAATATTCCTTAAAATGTTACTTTTGTTGCTGATGAAAATTCTGAACAACTATACTATGACACTTAGATTCCCTCTGGCCATTGCTATTTTTTCTATATTAACAGGAATCGTAATAACCTCTTGTAGTGATGGCGAATTCATTACAGAAGACATAAATTTTGATGATTCAACCGTTCAATTATGTAACAATTACGTTTTTTATGAGTTGGCAAATCAAAACAAGGAAGCCTTGATCATAGAAATAGATACTGATGAAGATATTTTAACGAACACAGATCAAGTTCAAGAATTCACTATAAATAATACTTCGAACAGAGTTGTTTATCGAATTTTTAATAACAGCGTGTCCGGATCAAATTATTTCTGTAACTCCATTCCCCCAATTGAACCTACGGTTATTGAGGAATGGACTGCCCCATCGGGTACTATACAAATTCAGAATACCCTTGAAGAAGACGACGAAGATGGAATAAGTGCAGAAGAAGAAGGGTTTGATGTCTCAAATCCTGAATTATCAACAGACACAGATGGTGACGGTATTCCTGATTATAAGGATATTGATGATGATGGTGATAATGTTTTAACAAGTACGGAAGCAGTAAAAGTAGGTGATGTATATCGTGATACTGACGGTGATGGCACTCCTGACTATTTAGATCCTGATGACGATGGCGATGGTGTATTAACAAGAAATGAGGATGCTAACGGAGATTTAGCACCTGGAAATGATGTAGTATTAATAAACGGTGAAGAAGTACCTGCCTATTTAACCACAGAGTCAGCTATAGAAAATGTTATTAATCAATACAGACCTCACGATTATTCCTTTAGATATACCAATCAAATTAGTTTGATCGACGGTTTTAAATTAGAAAATCAAAACCAGGAGATTAAGTTTGATGTAGATAACTATTTGTATGGCACCTATGGAGGAAGTTGGGAAAAAGTAGATGAATTCACACCCCCATTTAATCCGTAGTGTTCTGGAAGATATAAACTTCTGTAGCTCCTAATCCGTATTTTTGGTAATCAGCATCATAATAACTGATATTATTATACCTGCCAAATAAATAAGCTAACTCCGTACGAAGAACTCCTTCGCCTACCCCATGAATGAAAACAATGCGCTGAATGCGCTTCCTGATGGCAAATTCTAATTGTCGTTTGGCAGTTTCCAACTGCAGGGTCAACATATCGTGATTGGTAAGTCCCTTGGTAGAAGAAGTTAATTGATGAATATGAAGATCTACCTCCATGGGAGGTTGTTGCTTTTCTCTTTTATTTACCCTCACAGGTTTCCTTTTTGGAACTTCCTTTTCGTTCAGAGCCCGAAAAGCCTCAATATTGGAAACGGTATAAGAATCTTCACTCAACTTTATGAGCTCACCTGCCTTTAGACTCATTTCAAATCCCTCGTCCGTCTCTATTGTAATATTGTCATTTTGTACGGCTATCACTTTTCCTTTAATAGCGTCATCCAATACCTCCACTAAATCACCAACTTCAAACTTCATAAAACCTTATTAATTTAAGAGCTGTTTTCAAATCCCAAATTTAAACATCTCTCCTATATTTGTAATCCTTCATGCCTAATTTTCTTATTAAAGTAGTAACTTTAGCCTGATTAATATCATTATTGTTAAGGGAATGAACTTAATATTTTTAGCATCTGAAGAATTCATGCTTCCTTGTTTAAACAAGAAACTATTTGGCATTGAATGTCCTGGATGCGGAATCCAAAGATCAGTTTCATTAATTTTTGAAGGTGATTTATTGGGTGCTCTTAAAATGTATCCTGCCATTTACACTTTAATTTTAATGTTTATGCTTATTGGTTTAGACATTCTGGCTAAAAAGAAAGACTTTTCCAAATTTATAATCCCCTTAGCCATTATAAATGCTATCATTATTATCACTAATTATATTTTAAAATTCATCTAATAACCTTAATAAACCTTTAATTTATGGAACAGACTAAATTACCTAACGCAACCATTGTCCTTGTACTCGGAATTTTATCCTTTATAGGATGCTGCTGTACAAATGGTTTTGCGGGATTAGTTCTTGGTGGTATTGGCTTATTCTTGGCCAAAAAGGACGAAAAACTCTATCGGGAAAACCCAGAAAACTATTCGAACTACGGGCAACTTAAAACTGGAAGAGTTTTGTCCATAATCGGTATCGTCTTGAGTGTTTTAGCCATTGCTTTTTACATCTACGCCAAGTCCACTGGTATGTATGAAGAATTAATGGAACAATACATGGAACAGTTAGAACAATTACAATAAAAACAAAAATAATGTTTCTAAGCCCATCTTTTTAGATGGGCTTTTTTTATTGTATTTTAGAATTAAGCATTTCACAAATTATACGATTCATGAATCTATTTTCTGAAATAAGGGATGAAAAAGAAAATATATTACCCTTTGA
This sequence comes from Zhouia amylolytica AD3, assembly GCF_000511935.2. Lineage (NCBI taxonomy): Bacteria > Pseudomonadati > Bacteroidota > Flavobacteriia > Flavobacteriales > Flavobacteriaceae > Zhouia > Zhouia amylolytica. The sequence goes on from NZ_AYXY01000019.1 coordinate 956,506, forward strand.
TGGCATCGTAAATTATTATGGGGTTTGCATCCCATTTGACGAAGCAAACAGGTATTATGATAAGCTCCTCCAGCATCTTGCCTGGAAACGCGATTTGGTTGTCATGTTTGGAAAGCGAATAGAAACAAAGCGTAAAGTAGCTTGGTATGGGGATAGAACATATAAATACACCTACTCCAATAACACTAAATTAGCACTCCCCTGGAATGAAGTCTTGATGGAGATAAAAGAACTAACAGAACAAATCACAGGTGAAAGCTATAACTCCTGCCTCGCCAACTTATATCATGATGGTAGTGAAGGAATGGCCTGGCATAGCGATAATGAAAAAGAACTAAAAGTGAACGGTGCTATCGCTTCGTTAAGCTTTGGAGCAGAAAGGAGGTTTTCATTTAAACATAAAGTAAAAAACAACAAAGTTTCAATCATTCTAGAACATGGAAGCCTATTGCTCATGAAAGGAACTACTCAAAAGCATTGGCTTCACAGGTTACCTCCAACTAAAAAACAATTCACACCAAGAGTAAATTTAACGTTTAGAAATATCATTGATCATCCGTAATACACTATTTAATTGAATTTCATTAAATTGTAAAGATCTAACCAATAATATTTATTATGAAACGAAATATGGGTAATACTGACAAGCTAATCAGAGTACTAATAGCAATTGCTATTGCTTTACTATATTTTAATGGATATATAACCGGTACCCTTGGCATTATTCTATTGATTCTTGCTGGGATATTTGTCCTGACCAGCTTTTGTAGTTTATGTCCGTTGTATCTTCCCTTTGGTATTAATACCTGCAAAACAAAAAAGAAATAACGCTCTTTTTACATTCATTCATGGCAAGACAAAAAAAGATGCTGAACGTTTCATATTTGCTATATCGAGCCTGTATATTGGAGACAAAATTTACGTATTTTTAAGGTTCACTTTAAGTAAGTACATAGTGTTATGAAAATGCAGGATATTGAAAATATTGAACTAAAATACTTAAGTCTTTCAGATTACCAGGAACTCAAAGACGCCATGATCGAGGCATATAAAACAATGCCTGACTCATATTGGAAAGAGCACCATATTAAGTCTTTAATTGAAAAGTTTCCCGATGGACAAGTAGTCATCAAAATCAATGGTGAACTAGCAGGTTGCGCATTATCTATCATCATAGATTCAGATAAGTTAGACGAAAATCACACCTATAGAGATATCACTAAAAACTACACCTTTGACACCCATACAGCTGAAGGAGACACTTTATATGGTATCGATGTTTTTATCAAACCTGAATATCGGGGCATGCGTCTGGGTAGACGACTCTATGATTACCGAAAAGAACTTTGTGAAAAGTTAAATTTAAAAAGTATTGCTTTCGGAGGGCGAATTCCAAATTACCACAAATACCAGAAGGAGCTGACCCCAAAAGAATATATAGAAAAGGTAAAAAGAAAAGAGATTCATGACCCCGTTCTGAACTTTCAAATTTCAAATGACTTTCACCCGACTAAAGTATTGAAAGGCTACTTAGAAGGAGATGAAGCGTCGAATGAATTTGCCGTTTTATTGGAATGGGATAATATCTATTATGAAAAGCCCTCTAAAAAGGCGGCCACAAGGAAAAAAGTGGTTCGGTTGGGATTAATACAATGGCAAATGCGTCCTTATAAAAATCTTGACGAGCTGATGCAGCAGGCAGAATACTTTATAGATGCTGTTTCAGGATATCGTTCAGACTTTGCCTTATTCCCGGAATTTTTCAACGCTCCGTTAATGGCCGAAAACAATCATTTATCTGAACCTGATGCCATAAGAGAGCTTGCAAAACATACCCAAACCATTATTCAAAAGTTTTCTGAATTATCCATAAGCTATAACATCAACATAATTTCCGGCAGCATGCCTGAAATTAAAAACAACAGACTTTATAATGTCGGTTATTTATGTAAACGGGATGGAACCATTGATCGATATGAAAAAATACATGTTACTCCAGACGAAGAAAAAGTATGGGGAATGCAAGGGGGATCTGAGATTAAAACTTTTGACACTGACTGTGGAAAAATAGGAATTTTAATTTGTTATGATTCTGAATTTCCGGAACTAAGCAGAATTTTAGCTGACGAAGGCATGGACATTTTATTCGTTCCATTCTTAACCGACACACAAAATGGTTTTTCAAGGGTAAGGCATTGCGCTCAGGCAAGAGCTATAGAAAATGAATGTTATGTTGCAATAGCCGGAAGTGTGGGGAATCTCCCAAAAGTTCATAATATGGATATACAATTCGCCCAATCTATGGTATTTACCCCTTGTGATTTTGCCTTCCCTACGAATGGAATAAAAGCCGAAGCCACACCTAATACTGAGATGATACTCATTGCCGATGTAGATATTGATCTACTTAGAGAGTTAAATCAATTTGGTAGCGTGCGTAACTTAAAAGATCGTAGAACGGATTTATTCGAACTCAAAAAAATAACGAAGTAATAAACGCGGTAACCTTGATTATCACTTAAAAAACATAGTATACAATAAGAGTTGAAATGGACCACGAAGTGCAGATCCCTTGCATCAAGCTAAAATGAATATTAAAGACTAACTATCGGGAAATCTCTTAATGACAAACTTAATAACACCTCCGTCAATTTCTGCCTTCTCCAGAATTCCGTTTTTGTAATAATACGTATTCTCTTTACCATCAGGACTCGTCTTAAGATAGGTGTTTGAAGCAATTCTTTTTATAGAATGAAATTCACCGTGTTCCTCTGCATATACACGATTCACATTTTTTGGCTCCTCAAAAATGAGTTTAACTGTACTGTAATCGATTTCCTGATCTAACTTTTCCGGCTCATTATTATCTTTAAAGAATAAATAATTCTTCCCTTTTCTCTCAGTATGAGCATTGGTACGCTCTTTTCCATTAAATTTTATTTGAGCCGATGCCTCCACCAATCCATTATTGTCATAGGTTACATTGTAGCCGTAATTCACCTCTATTTTTGTAATAATTCGGGTATCAATACTGGTATGGTTATTATACACAACTTCTTTATGATAGGTCTCCTTTACAGCTTCAAGAACACCGATAGATTTATCTCGGTGAAGTACCTCAAAAGACACCTTCTCCTCAGTCGGGAAATTCAACATTGCTAAAACGAATATGATATAAAAACCTAAGTGTTGCATATGATAAATATACTGATTAAAATTAACTAGTATTTCCTAATTAAAAGAAACTTTTAGGTCCTTCCGCCTATAAAGCGAAGAGAACTGAGTTTCGTTATGATTACCAGTCGCTTCCCCAAACTCATCTGCATTTACCACCATTCCATACTATCATTTAAACTTATTATGCTACAGTTTTAAGAATAATATTCTTAATATTGCGTGAGTATTTACAAACACAAACCAATTTTATGGAAAATAAGCCTGAAAAACCAAAAAATTACCTAGCGTTATCTATTATTAGTACCATTTTGTGTTGCTTGCCTGCTGGCATTGTTAGTATTGTTTATGCAACCAAAGTTGACTCTGCTTATGCTATGGGCGATTACGATCGCGCTGCAAACGCTTCTAAAAATGCCAAAACCTGGGCTATCGTTTCAATAGCCGTTGCTGCGTTATTCTGGGTATTGTACATTGCAATTTTTGGATTCGCATTCTTTGCTGCTATGGCCAATGGCAACTACTAATCTAAGAATAGTTATATATTGTTTAATAGGGATTATCTGCCTTGGCGGGTTATCCCTATATTTTTATTACGATCCGAGTTTGAGTCAAATTGACTTCTTTCCTAAATGTCCGTTTCATTCATTAACCAGCCTCCATTGCCCTGGCTGCGGATCACAAAGAGCTATTCATGATTATTTAAATGGTAATGTGGTGAATGGATTAAAACACAATCTTTTAATCCCTGTGGTAGCTTTTGTTTTACTCTATCACCTTTATGTATCCCTTTTTAAGCTAATAAATAAAAAAGCTCCTCAGAGAAACCTTCTTGATCACCCGAAGTTTTCACTAATTATATTAATTATTGTTCTTTCTTTTTGGGTATTTAGAAATATTCCAGTGGCTCCATTTCATTATTTAGCTCCATAAAAAAACCGCCTTTCGGCGGTTTTGAATCTTATTTTTCAAATGTTTTTAATGTCTTGGTAATAATATTAACACAATCGAGAAGCTGGTCCCTGGTCATTACCAAAGGAGGTGCAAATCGTATAATATTCCCATGAGTCGGTTTTGCCAACAATCCATTTTCTTTTAACGCCATACAAATATCCCAGGCAGTTGAGCTTTCAGGTGAGTCGTTAATGATTATAGCATTTAAAAGACCTTTACCTCTCACGAGTTTAACAATGGTACTATTTTCTATGTAGTTATTAAGTTCTTCTCTGAAGAGCTGCCCGAGTGTTTCTGCTCTCTCAGCCAAATTTTCATCTTTAACGACTTCTAGAGCTTCCATAGCTACTGCAGCAGCCACCGGGTTTCCACCAAAGGTACTTCCATGTTGCCCGGGCTTAATCACATTCATGATATCATCATCGGCCAAAACTGCACTCACAGGATAAACGCCTCCACTCAATGCCTTTCCGAGAATAAGCATATCAGGTTTTACATTTTCATGGTCGACTGCCAGTAATTTCCCGGTACGAGCTATTCCAGTCTGGATTTCATCCGCAATAAACAACACTTCATGCGCTGTACATGCTTCTTTAGCCTTTGTTAAGAATCCTTCATCAGGAACGTTTACTCCTGCTTCCCCTTGAATCGGTTCAACTAAAAATCCGGCTATGTTCTTCTCGCTCTTAAGGGCTGTTTTTAAAGCCTCTATATCATTATAAGGTATTTTAATAAATCCAGGTGTATAGGGTCCGAAGTTCTTTCTGGCATCCTCGTCATTTGAAAAAGAAATTATCGTTGTTGTCCTTCCATGAAAATTGTTCTCACAAACAATAATCTTAGCCTCATGCTCCGGAATCCCTTTCTTTTCGTAGGCCCATTTTCTACAAATTTTAATAGCCGTCTCAACACCTTCGGCACCCGTGTTCATTGGCAACAATTTGTCAAACCCAAAGTATTCTGAGGCGTACTTTTCAAATACACCTAACATGTCGTTATAGAAAGCTCTGGAAGTCAAGGTTAATTTTTTTGCCTGTTCCACCATGGCTCCGACAATTCTTGGGTTACAATGCCCTTGATTTACTGCTGAGTAAGCAGATAAGAAGTCATAATATTTTTTTCCTTCAACATCCCACATAAATACGCCTTCACCGCGACTTAACACCACTGGTAAAGGGTGATAATTATGTGCTCCATACTGATTTTCTAAAGCAATTGCATCTTGAGAGGTTAATTTTTCCATTACTGCCATTACTTGATTTTTTAATGTGATACTTTAGCAATTCCTTCTTCTGGAGAGAAATCATCCTTTGTAGTGGGTGCAAATTAGTAAATCTTATTCGAAACACCATAGTCTGTACTTCAAATTTAGAACACCTTTAAGATTTAACTAACACGCTTTCAACTTTTCTGAAATCTTGTCTATGGTAACGCTCAGATCTTCTTTTAAGGAATGAGGTTCAACAATTTCCGCGTGATCTGCAAACATCAAAAACCATCGCAGAAAACCTTGTTTCACCCAGGGTGTAAAAAAAGTCATCTCCACCATTTCTCCCAAATCTCTCTCTGAAGTATATCCATAAAAGCACCTTTGATCTTGAATATAAGGAACAGCCGATTTCTCAACCCTAATAATTACCTTTTGAACATCCTTTTTTTGATTTTTCTTTGCGTATACTTCCTGATATTCTTCCAGTGTTATTTGTTTTGACACCCTGTTTATTTCAGACATGCTTATATCTCTAACCCTGTCGATTCTAAAGTTTCTGTAGTCATTCCTTAATTGGCAATAGGCTAACGTATACCAATATTCATTCTCATGATAAACCCCAACAGGCTCTATTACCCTATTTACAATATGTTCTTTGGCAAATCCGGCATATGAGATCTCCAACACCTTGGTTTCGGCAATGGCTTTAAACAGCAATTCAAGAACATTATCAACCGATGGCTTTTGTTCTCTACGCTGTTTAACAAGAATATGATCTTCCAAACTTTGCACCAAATCTTTCTCAGTACCTCTTAAAACAGATTTCACTTTAAACATTGCCGATTGAAAATGTCTTCTTATGGCATGATCAGAAAACTTTTCCATCAACTTCTCAGCAGCCACAAAGGCGGTTGCCTCTTCTTTACTAAACATAACAGGAGGCAATCGATACCCCTCCACAATGGAATAGCCCATCCCTGCCTCACCATAAAGTGGAACACCTGCCTCTTCCAGAGTTCTAATATCTCTGTAAATGGTACGCAGGCTAACCTCAAATCGTTCTGCCAGGTCTTGAGCTTTTATAATTTTTTTAGACTGCAATTGAATTAAAATAGCAGTAATGCGATCAAATCGGTTCATAGTAATTCAAAGATATAAATTATATAGACCGCTTTAATCGGAAAAAGCTCTATTAACTATCTCTGATTATCATTCAAACTTTGCTATTTTTGCGGCATGAGTAGAAAGAAAAATAAAAACGTTGTTTTCGAACAAATAGAAGTGATTGATGCAGGTGCAAAAGGAAAAGCAGTTGCACGAACGGATGAGGGACGCGTTATTTTTATAAAAAATGCTGTTCCAGGTGATATAGTAGATGTTAAGATCTTCAAAAAACGTCGTGGATTTTTAGAAGGGGAAGCCATTAATTTTCATTCTCTATCCGATAGAAGGACAGAACCTGTTTGCGAACACTTCGGTGTTTGTGGAGGATGTAAATGGCAACATATGGGATATGAGCATCAACTATTCTTCAAACAAAAAGAAGTTGAGAATAATTTAAAGCGTTTGGGACATATACAGCTCCCGGAAGTTTCTCCTATTCTAGGTTCTGAAAAGCAATATTTTTACAGAAACAAAATGGAATTTGCGTTTAGTAATGCGCGATGGCTTACCCGAGAGGAAATTGAAAGTGGAGATGAAATCGATAGTAGGAATGCCTTAGGCTTTCATATTCCTGGAGCTTGGGATAAGATTCTCGATGTGAAGAAATGTCATTTACAGGAAGACCCCTCAAATGCTATTAGATTGGCCGTCAAACATTTTGCAAACGAAAATGACCTGACGTTTTTTAATCCGAGAGAACATGCCGGACTACTCCGTTCATTAATGCTTCGGATTGTTTCTACCGGAGAAATCATGGTCGTGATCCAGTTTTATGATGATAATAAAGATCAAAGAGAGCTGCTTCTGGATTATTTAAAACAAGAATTTCCGGAAATAACCTCCCTACAATACATTATTAACCAGAAAGCCAACGATACCATTTACGATCAAGAAGTAGTACTTTACCATGGTCGTGATCATATTTATGAAGAAATGGAAGGCCTGAGATTTAAAATAAACGCAAAATCGTTTTACCAAACCAATTCAGATCAGGCATATGAACTATACAAGGTAGCTCGCAATTTTGCAGACCTTTCAGGTAACGAGTTGGTATATGATTTGTATACCGGGACTGGAACCATTGCACAATTCGTAGCTAAAAATGCTAAGAAGGTAATTGGTGTTGAAGCTGTACCGGAAGCCATCGAAGATGCCAAAGCTAATGCACAATTAAATGGTATCGAAAACGTTGATTTCTTTGTGGGAGACATGAAGAATGTGTTTAACGAAGCGTTTATAAATACACATGGATTGCCGGATGTCATTATTACCGATCCTCCAAGGGATGGGATGCATAAAGATGTGGTGCAACAGATTTTAAATATAGCTCCTGACAAAGTGGTTTATGTGAGTTGTAACAGTGCTACACAAGCCAGAGACCTGGCTCTAATGGATGAAATGTATAAAGTAACTAAAGTGCAGGCAGTAGATATGTTCCCACAAACACATCATGTAGAAAATGTTGTACTTTTGGAAAAAAGGCAGAATATATAAAAGTGTTTAAATGAAGAAAATTTTCCTCCCTGCATTAATTATCCTTCTAATTTTTATTGGGGTTCTAAGTTGTGAAAAAGATGATATTTGTCCTCCTGACTCAGCGATAACACCAAACTTGGTTATTCGCTTTTACGATGCTGACAACCCACAGGAAACTAAACTGGTTAACAATTTAAGAATTATAGGAGTTGGTCAGGAAACTGATGCCTGGCCATTAAGTACTACAGATTCCGTAGCCATTCCTCTAAAATCTTTTGCCAACAGCAGTTCATTTGTATTTATTATGGATTCAGCAATTGATGAAACAGGTAGTGAAACCGGAGTCATCGATACCTTAACTTTCAATTATGGGACTGAAGAAGTATTTATTTCAAGAGGTTGTGGCTACGTATCATATTACAATAATTTAGGGTACACACCTGACAGTGGCACTGAAGGCTGGGTTTCTCGCCTTCGTATTATTTCAACAGATATAGAAAATCAAAATCAAGCGCATGTACAGATATTTCATTAATATTTCTTTTCTATTGTGTTGTGTCCTGCTTTCTGCTCAGGAAGAAAAATTAATTCAAAAAGATTCTGTTGTTCATAAAGATAAATATGGACTTCGGGTTGGAATAGATTTAAGTAAACCAGTACGAGCAATGCTTGATGATAATTATAAAGGCCTCGAACTGGTAGGAGACTTCCGAATTTCAAGAAAGCTATACCTTGCTGCTGAAATCGGCTCTGAAGAGAAGTTTACTGAAGAGGACCTTTATAATTTCAACACCACAGGTTCATATATTAAAGCAGGAATAGATTATAACACCTATGAGAACTGGTATGGAATGCAAAATCTAATTTATACAGGTTTTCGAGTTGGGGTTAGTACCTTTACCCAGGAATTATTAGATTACAGAATCTACAATGTTGATCAATACTGGAATGAAGGAACCACTTCAGGTGAGAACCTCCTTGGGGAATATGATGGTTTAACCGCCCAGTGGGCTGAACTTGTATTTGGTGTTAAGGCCGAGGTCTTAAAGAATGTTTATCTGGGAGCCAGCGTACGATTAAATTACCTTGTTAACCAAACCGAAGCAACTCAATTCCCAAACCTATACATTCCGGGTTTCAACAAAGTTACGGATGGTAGTAATTTCGGAATCGGATACAACTATTCTTTGACTTATTTCGTTCCTATATTCAAAAAAGCGAAAAAAAGTAAAAAAGAAGATAAAGAGGGTAAAAAGTAGTATTTATTCAATCTCTTTTACCCCTTTCATAAAAATCCATTTCATCATTAATTTTTCCTTTTTCCCATGGTATACCACCGCAAATTTGGGTGCTAAAAAAATAGCCCCAAAACCAGCTACCAGCGCTATAACTATATAGTTTATACTGGTAAATGCATGCAGTGAAAATCGTATGATCAAAAAGAAAATTAAAAATCCGATAAAGTTGTATAAGAGTGCTTTATTTTTAAGTTTCATACTGCTTATTTCTATTACTTATTATACTTTGCTTTTTTACTTCCTTCGTAGATCTCGTACTTAACCAAGCGACTTTCCAGCTTACCATTAAACAACTTAATCTTTTTAGAAGGTCTCAACCCTACATGTTTTAATGCTTCGATATTCCCGGTAATAAACCAGGCATCAGTATTTGAGTAATTTTGCTTAAGCGTGTCGCCAATACTTTTATAAAACGTTTCAATATCTACATCAAGACGTTCATCATATGGTGGATTAAATACAATATGCAACTTTTCTTCTGTCGGCTTTTCAGAATTGAAAAAGTCTTTCCTGTCAAATGTTATATATTCATTTAGGTTAGCATTTTTGGCATTCGCTTTCGCTTTGAGCAAGGTGGCTGCTGAGCTATCAGAGGCATATATCTTATAGTGAAACTCTCGTGTTTTATTCAGACAACTCTCTGTGATTTTTTCAAACAATTCCTCATCATAATCCCTCCATTTTTCAAACCCAAATTCTCTTCTATTAATATTGGCAGGTATATTACAAGCTATCATTGCAGCTTCGATCGCCAATGTACCACTACCACACATCGGATCAAAAAAGTCAGATTGCCCATCCCATCCACTCATCAAGATCATTCCAGCTGCCAAAACTTCACTGATAGGTGCCATATTAGTAGCCAGTCTGTAACCTCTTTGGTGTAATGAGGTGCCCGAACTGTCAAGAGATATGGTACATTCTTTTTCCTGGATATGTACATTTATTCTTAAGTCCGGATGTTTGAGATCTATACTAGGTCTTACTCCCTCCTGTTCTCTGAATTTATCTACGATAGCATCTTTGGCCTTTAGTGCCACATAATGAGAATGTGTAAACGCCTTAGAATTAACAGAAGCATTTACAGCAAAGGTATTTTGAGCAGAGAGGTATTCGCTCCAGTTTATACTTTGCACCTTATTATATAAATCCTTTTCATTAAAAACTTTGAAACTCTTTATGGGCTTTAAAATTTTAAGCGCTGTTCTTAAACTTAAATTTGCCTTGTACATAAACCCTTTGTCTCCTTCAAAGTACACACTTCTAACCCCCTTGGTTACATTTAGCGCTCCAAGGTTACGCAATTCCTTGGCTAGTAATTCTTCAAAGCCAAAAAGTGTTTTGGCTACCATTTTATAATTATTACTCATAAATATCGTCTGTAAAAAGGCAAAAATACATTAATTTAGCTGCTTATTTTAGTTCTTCTAAAATAGTTTAGTTTTTCCATTTATAAATAAACACTGCTTACACATCTGAAGCTTATCGATATAATGAATTACATATTACCGATCGTTACTGTTCTTGCGGGTTTTGCTTTTGTAATATTAGTTAAACCTCAATTAAAACAATCATTAAAACTATTATTAGCCTTCAGTGGTGCATTTTTACTTTCATTAACAGTATTTGACCTCCTTCCCGAGGTTTATCATCATGGTAATGCAAAAACGATTGGAATTTGCATTATGGCAGGGATTTTACTCCAAATATTTCTGGAATTCTTTTCGAAGGGAGCTGAGCATGGACATATGCACCATCAGAGTGAAAAGCTGCATTTTCCCTGGTTATTATTTATCAGTTTAAGTATTCATGCCATTCTGGAAGGGTTCCCTATACATAGTCATGACAGTTTGGTATATGGTATTATCGTTCACAAATTACCGATTGCCATTATTTTAACGACCTTCTTTTTGGAAGCCCAGATATCAAAGGGTAAGGTAGCGGGCTTTCTAATATTATTTTCATTAATGACCCCTATAGGAACCTTTTTATCGGAGATAGTACCATTCTTTAAAACCTATTATACTCAGATCTCAGCAGTGGTTATAGGTATCTTTTTTCATATATCAACTATCATTCTTTTTGAAAGTTCGGAAGGACATAAGTTCAATGCCAATAAACTTGTGGTCATTATTATTGGTATATTAACAGCATACATTATTTAGGGGCAATGTTTAGCAGAGAAGAATCAAAAAAAATAAGACAAGAGTTCTGGATATCATTTGGCAAATCCTTTCCCAGAAAATGGATTCTATATAATACCAAAATCAAAGACTTTTCATTTAAATTTCATTTCGATACCAAAAAAGCAATCGTTTCCCTGGACATTGAAGATGACAATCTTGAGAACAGGATTAAATATTATGAGAAATTAGAATCTTTAAAAAAAGTATTAACCGAGAATTACCTTCCAAAAGCCATTTATGAAGACATTTATTTTTTAGAAAATGGCAAAGAAATTTCGAGAGTCTACGTGCAGTTAGATAATGTCTGTATACATAATAAAAATACCTGGCAGGAAACTATGGTTTTCTTAAATGAAACCATGCAAAAATTCGAAGAATTCTATACTGATTTTGAGGACTTTATAAAATCTTAACGAAAATGTACTATATTAGAGCAAACTAATCGCTCTAATGTATGACTAAAAGAATTACCCTTCTAACTGCTTTTTTATTTTTAATTTTAAGCACTTCCTCGCTACCGCACGAATTCTTTCGTGTGGTCTGAATTAAACCTTAATCATAAGGTGTAAAGACAACTACATTCTCTATTAAACCTTTTTCTCCCGCATAATCCACCACACTGCTATAGACATAATCTTCTGGTCTAAATACCAATCCAGCCTCTACAGGGTTTTGATGAATGTAATTTATCTTTTCTTTGATAACCTTGTTGCTCCATAGTTCAATAGGTTTGTTGTCATGTCTCCAAAATTGATAATTCTTAACATTAGATGACCTTTTTGCTGCTTTCTTGAATTCATTTAACAAAAACTCTTTTCTGCTTTCCTGAATATTATCCTTTATAGCTTCAACAAATGTCTTGCTTGTAAAGCGCTTAAAGTCACCTAATATCTGTTCTGATTTTTCTCCTTTTATACTTCTAAACACTAAATGTACATGATTTGACATGATGCACCATGCTATAATTTCCATTCCCTTATTTTGTTGGCAAAATGACAAACTATCCAATAAAATATTTTTGTATTCATTACGGGTAAAAACGTCTAACCAACCTACTACCGCGAAACTTACAAAATATAAGCCTTCGGGATTATGAAATTTATAATTCCTGCTCATACTCTAAATATAATAAAAATGTTTAGTGCCTTTTTAGCTTAATCTACCACACGAAAGGATTCGTGCGGTAGCAGAGATATTGAAGATTTCTTTTTCAATTTTTAAATAACCTCAAGTAAAATAAAGAAGTAGTGCGACACTGCACCTCCCAAGACAAAGAAATGCCATATAACATGATTATATGGTATTTTTTTTATGGCATAAAACACTGTGCCGAGGGTATAAAAGGCTCCACCTAACATTAATAGATTTAATCCCAGTTGGGAAACATTTGCAATCAAATCCTGTATATCGAAAATAATTAGCCATCCCATGAAGAGATATAATAACAAAGAAAAGATTTCATACTTACCAGTAAAAAAAACCTTTAGAACCGTGCCTAATATGGCCACTGCCCATACCACACCGAATATCAACCATCCCGATCCGTTCTCAAGGGTTATCAGGGAAACAGGGGTATAAGTACCTGCTATCAAAAAATAAATACTGATGTGATCTGCTTTCCGCCACATTTGTTTGAGCTCTAAATCTTCCACCGCATGATAGATAGTTGATGCAGAAAACAAAACGATAACTGAAATCGCATATAAAATTATACTGAGTGTACTATACGGTGTTTTATCAGAATCTGTAAGGAGTAAAAAGACCAGGCCAATGATACCTAAAATAATCCCTACTCCATGTGACATCGCGTTCCAAAACTCCTCTTTTCTTGTCTGATCCATGATACAAAGATACATCATTCATGTTCATCGGCACGATAAAAAACCTGCTGTAGAGAGGGGCGAATATTCAAGTTATACAAAGCCCGATGTGATCTGTTGGGATAAACCCGGTTGCTTAGAAATATAAATAGCAAGTTATTATCGGGATCTGCCCATACATAAGTTCCTGTAAAGCCTCCATGTCCAAAACTATTAGGACTTACCTCGGGTGCCGGGGATGCCTGGGAGATACTCAATTCACTATTGTTCAATAACGGTTTATCAAATCCCAATGCCCTTTTATTATCATTCTCTGCATATTGTGCTTTTGTAAATTCTTTCATTGTGCCCTCGGAAATATAGCGCTTGTTACCATAAACTCCCATATTTTGGTACATATATATGAGTTTAGCCAAATCCAGGGCTGTGCCAAACAAACCAGCATTCCCGGATACTCCTCCCATTAAACCCGCATTTTCATCATGAACCCATCCATGCACCGTTTTATTTCTAAATATGTTATCAATCTCTGTTGGCACGATTAGGCTATCAGGATACTTCCCTGTAGGATTGAACATTAGGGTGTTAGCTCCCATAGGTCTGTAGATACTATCGGTAACATAATCTTCATAGTCAACACCTGTTATATTTTTAATAATTTCAGGGTACAAAAGAAAACTCAATCCGGAATACTTATACTTCTTTTCATCAGAAACATTTGATCTGTTTATGATACGTTTCATTTTTCTATAGAATCTATTATGAAGGTATAATGAATCATATATTTTAACTGAAAATATGTGGCTGTAGTGATGACGGACAAATCTTCTTTTCAATTTTCCATTTTTACGTATCAATTTCGAGGCAAAAACAATATAGGGCTCTAACCCTGCCTGATGAGCCAAAACCTCACGTACCGTTAAATCCTTTTTATCCTTTCTATGCCGCCAGGGTTTCCAATAGTAACTAAAATTTTGATCTAAATCCAATTTTCCCTGATCGTGAAGCTGCATTAAAACAGGTAGCGGTCCGGCTATTTTGGTGACAGAAGCTAAATCGTACAGATCCTTTTTAGATACTGCCTGAAGACTATCATAGGTATGATAACCAAAAGCTTCATGATAAATAATGGCATTGTTTTTAGCGACAAGGAGCTGGGCACCCGGAAATGCTCTTTCCTGTATTCCCCTGGTCATTATAGAATCTACTTTATGATAAATATAGGCGCTATCAAGTCCCTGACTATTTGGAGTATTATACACTAATTCTTTAGAATGATCCTGAGCAAATCCTAAGCTACCAGATAAAAGGATAAAGAAAAGATTGATGTGAAGTTTCATTGGCACAGTTCTTTCCGTGCAATTTAAAAAGATCTCTGGGTAATCGCTAGATTTCGGGTATAAAAAAACCCTTTATCGTAGTGATAAAGGGTTTTCTAAAAGAAGGCGGCGACATACTCTCCCACTTTCGTAGTACCATCTGCGCTGGTGGGCTTAACTGCTCTGTTCGGAATGGGAAGAGGTGAGCCCCACCGCTGTAACCACCTTAAGTCTTTGATTGACTTGTAGCCAACTCTAATGAGGTA